>DASTOM010000044.1:0-203863 GCA_035762545.1 Acidimicrobiia bacterium | reverse complement strand
CCGACGAGTGTGCACTGGCGCGCGGTGAGCGCGCCTGGTCGCACACTCGGCGGTGGCCTTTGAACTAAACGGGCACGCGGACGCGCTCAGCGCGTCCGCGTGCACACGGTTCGGTGACGGCTACTCGTAGCTGCGGGGTTGCGGCCCGGCGGGACGCCGGGGACCGGTCGCCGCATCGTCCTGGCTCTCCTGGAAGAGCTCGGCGATGGCGGCCACCGACCCGAGGACACCGGAAGTGTCCAGCGGCAGGAAGATCTTGGTCGCCTGCCCATCTGCGACGCCCTGAAGAGCCTCCAGGTAGCGGATCGCGATCAGGTCGGGTGTGGGGTCTCCGTTGTGGATGGCCCCGAAGACCCGCTCGATGGCCTGGCCCTCGCCCTCGGCCACGGTGAGCTTCTGGTACTTCTCGGCGTCGGCGACACGCTTGATCGCCTCGGCCTGACCATCGGCCTCGAGCACCTGGGATTCCTTCACACCCTCGGCCTTGAGGATGGCGGCACGCTTCAGACCTTCGGCCTCGGTGACGGCGGCACGCCGGTCACGCTCGGCCTTCATCTGACGGTGCATGGCGTCGGTCACGTCGACCGGCGGCTCGATCCGCTGGATCTCGACACGCACCACACGCACACCCCACTTGTCGGTGGCGTCGTCGAGGATCTGCCGGAGTTTGGCGTTGATGACTTCACGGGAAGTCAGCGCCGCATCCAGATCGAGATCACCAACGACGTTCCTCAAGTTGGTCTGCGCCAGCTTGGTGACGGCGAGGATGAAGTTCCCCACGTTGTACTGAAGCTTCACCGGGTCGGTCGCCTCGTAGTAGATGACCGCGTCCACGGTGACCACCACGTTGTCCTTGGTGATGACTTCCTGCGGGGGAACGTCGATGACCTGCTCCCGCATGTCGACCTTGATGATCCGCTTCACGAACGGCATGACCCAGCGCAGGCCGGAGTCGACGGTCTTCTCGTACCTACCCAGGAACTCGATCAGTCCCTTCTGGTAGGGACGCACCACCTTGAACCCGGCGGCGGCGACAACGATCAGCCCTACGGCGAGGATCACAAACAGGACCACAAATGGATCCATGACTATTCCTTTCTCCTTTCTGACCCGAAGGCCAGTGTCAGTTCTCCAGTTGCTCGACGAGCAGTCGAGCCCCAAGTACGTCTGTCACGACGATCTTCGCTCCGGCCGGGATCTTCCCCATGGCCGTCGCCCGCCACTCCTCGTTGAGGATGCGAACCATGCCGGCACCCGAGTGGGGATCGATCCCCTGGAGGACCACTCCCTCGGACCCGATCCAGCGGTTGGCGCCCACCCTGGGCTGCTCAGCCTCGTCCTGGCGGCCGATGTATCGGCGCAGGTAGGCCAGCGACACCAGCGAGACCCCAAAGAACACCAGCCATTGAGCGATCACTGGAGCCCCGATCCAGGCGAGGATCGCGGCCGCGGCGCCCCCCACTGCGAACGGCAGGAGGAAGAACCCGGCAGTGAACATCTCACCGATGCCCATGACCACCGCGAAGATGGTCCATAGCCAGCGCCAAACTTCATTGTCCACGTCGCTACCTCCTTGCGTTGCGACTGCGGCCGCAGCAACGAGCGCTGCTGCCCCCGTCCCGTACAGGATCAGCTCCCGACGGTTCTCTTTCCTTCTTCTGGTGTTCCCACTCTGGACGTCTCTCCAGGTCTCGACCCGACCTCCCCGACGGGCGGCTGCCCAACCCTCGGCGAAGGCTGCTCGATCACCGATCACGTCGTCGACGGTTCGACCGTCGAGTTCGGCCTCGACGAGGTGCTGCTCCAGTTCGGCCCTCATCTCCGCGACCTCGTCGGAAGGCAAGCCGGCCCCGAGCCAGTAGTGCTCGATCTGGTTGACCACGTGCGTCCTGTCGTTCACTTCCCACCACCGTCCAACACTGCGTCGACGGATGAGCTGAACCCACGCCATTCCTCACGCCAATGCTCGAGTGTCCGGCGCCCTTCACCCGACATTCGGTAGTACTTGCGGGCCGGGCCCTCTGAGCTCTGAACCAGGTAGCCCTCGATCATCCCCTGCTTCTGTAAACGGGAGAGAAGGGGGTAGATCGACCCTTCGCTGGCCAGGTCGAGTCCACGCTCACGGAGTTTGCTGACCATCTCGTAGCCGTACGAGGCCTCCTCATCGATTATCGAAAGTAGACACATGGCAAGTACTCCGTGAAGCAGTTGCGTTCTCTGGCTCTGTATAGCACCTTTAGGTACCATGCCACACAGGATACCTTGAACGGCCAGGAAGTCAACCAGGCAAGGTTGTCGATGGGTTCGGGTCTCTCGTGAGCTTTTGGCTGCCGGCGTCGCCTCCACCGACGTTGGGAACCAAAGCGTTGGACGTGTTGGGTGATCTGATATGACAGCACTCAGGTTTTCTACTACACTGTCGGGTACTTATGAATCCTGAAAAGCTCACCGCACGAACCAGAGAGGCTTTGGTGACGGCCACGAACCTGGCGCGTGACCACAACCACGCTGCCGTCCTGCCCGAGCACCTCGGTCTGGCCATCCTCGCCCAGCAGGAGGGCATCGTCTATCCATTGCTCGATCGCATGGGTGTTTCGGCGCTCGATCTGAGACGTGGGCTCGAGTCCCGACTCGACAGTCATCCACACGTCTATGGCGACGCCGAGGTGACGACCTCCAATGAGTTGTCCCGCGTCCTGACCGACGCCGACCGTCAGCGGGCGGCGATGAAAGACGAGTACCTGTCCGTGGAGCATTTGCTCCTGGCCATGGCCACGACTCTCGGCCTCGATCCTGATGCTCTCCGCTCCGCGGTCGAGGAAGTGAGAGGTGGCCGAAGAGTCACCAGTGACAACCCCGAAGACACCCTCAACGCCCTCGAGCAGTTCGGTCGTGACCTCACCGCCGTCGCCCGTCAAGGCAAGCTCGACCCGGTCATCGGCCGGGATGACGAGATCCGCCGGGTGATCCAGGTGCTGTCCCGCCGCACCAAGAACAACCCGGTCCTCATCGGCGAGCCCGGTGTTGGGAAGACCGCCATCGTGGAGGGCCTTGCCCGCCGCATCGCCGACGGCGATGTGCCTGAGGGCCTCAAGACCAAACGGATCGTCTCCCTCGACCTCGGTTCCATGCTTGCCGGCGCCAAGTACCGGGGTGAGTTCGAGGAGAGACTCAAGGCCGTCCTCGACGAGATCAAGCAGTCCGAGGGCGAGATCATCACCTTCCTCGACGAACTGCACACGCTGGTCGGGGCTGGGGCGGCTGAGGGTGCCATGGATGCCTCCAACATGCTCAAGCCGATGCTGGCCCGGGGTGAGTTGAGGCTGATCGGGGCCACCACGCTCGACGAGTACCGCAAGCACATCGAGAAGGACGCCGCCTTGGAGCGCCGTTTCCAGCCTGTGCTGGTCGAACCGCCGACCGTCGAGGAAGCCATCGGAATCCTCCGTGGATTGAAGGAGCGGTACGAGGTGCATCACGGTGTCCGCATCACCGACTCGGCTCTCGTAGCCGCTGCGGTTCTTTCCGACCGTTACATCACGGCACGTTTCCTCCCCGACAAGGCCATCGACCTCATCGACGAGTCGGCGTCGAGGCTTCGCATCGAGATCGACTCCATGCCCGAGGAGATCGACGAGCTGACCCGTCGCCGGATCCAGTTGGAGATCGAGCGGGAGGCACTCAAGAAGGAGTCCGACAAAGCCTCCACGGAACGGCGTGAAGGTGTCGAGCAGGAGATCGCCGATCTCACCGAGCAGATAGACGCCCTGACCGCGCGGTGGGACCTCGAGAAGGAGGCGATCACCGGTATCCGTGACCTGAAGGGACGGATCGAGGAAGCCAGAGGGGAGGCGGAGCTCGCCGAGCGCTCCGGTGACCTCGGTCGCGCCGCCGAGCTCCGATACGGGACGATCAACGAGCTCACAGCCGAGTTGGGTGAGCGAGAGGCGGAGCTGGCCCGACTGCACGAGCAGGGGTCGATGCTCTCCGAGGAAGTCTCGGACGAGGACGTCGCCGAGGTCGTCTCCCGGTGGACCGGTATCCCACTGTCCAAGCTGATGGAGGGGGAGACCGAGAAGCTGATCAATCTCGAGGAGCATCTCCACCAGCGGGTCGTCGGACAGACCGAAGCCGTCGAGTCGGTTGCCAATGCGGTGCGTCGCAGCCGTGCCGGCCTGTCCGACCCGCACCGACCGGTTGGATCGTTCCTCTTCCTCGGACCCACCGGTGTCGGAAAGACCGAGTTGGCCCGGGCTCTGGCCGAGTTTCTCTTCGACGACGAGAGGTCGATGGTCCGTATCGACATGTCCGAGTACATGGAGAAACATTCCGTGAGCCGGCTGATCGGCGCCCCGCCCGGTTACGTCGGTTACGACGAAGGTGGTCAGCTCACCGAGTTGGTCCGCCGCCGTCCCTACTCAGTCGTCCTGCTCGACGAGGTGGAGAAGGCCCATCCTGAGGTGTTCAACGTCCTCCTCCAACTGCTCGACGATGGTCGACTCACCGACGGTCAGGGCCGCACGGTCGACTTCACCAACGTCGTCCTCATCATGACCTCGAACCTCGGCTCCCAGTTCATCGACCCGGACTTGCCCAAGGAGGTGGTCGACGAGCGGGTGATGAACGCGGTTCGGGACGCTTTCCGCCCCGAGTTCCTCAACCGGATCGACGACGTGATCGTCTTCGACAAGCTGAGCCGGGAGGATCTGCGACAGATCGTGGAGATCCAGATGGAATCGATCAAGGGGCGTCTCGAAGCACGTGGCATAGATCTGGCGATCACCGACGAGGCGCTCGACCTGCTGGCCGAGCGTGGCTACGACCCGGTGTATGGGGCTCGCCCGCTGAAGCGAATCCTGCAGAAGGACCTGGCCGACCCGATCGCCACCGCCATCCTCGAAGGGCGTTTCGGAGATGGCGACACCATCAAGGTGGCCGTCAGCGACGGCGAGCTCGACCTGGGCTGACCCAGTTCCTGATTTCATCAGGCGCGGATGGTGACGCTAATCCGTCGCCTGTGGACGTGGGTGAGGGCAGCTTCACCTTCACCTGCACTTAGCAGCGGGGCGAGACGCTAGGTCCCGTCGCCTCGCCGAAAGGGTATCCGATT
Organism: Acidimicrobiia bacterium; assembly: GCA_035762545.1. GTDB lineage: Bacteria > Actinomycetota > Acidimicrobiia > Spongiisociales > ZC4RG35 > JANQRA01. Next base: position 198,753 of record DASTOM010000044.1, on the reverse strand, counting down.
GCCAGCAACACGCTCGACCGCGCCGGGGCGGTCGAAGTCACCGAAATCGCCGTGCGAGCCTGTGGTTCCGAGGCTGGGCGGTTGAACCGACCGACGTGAACGACCCTCCCAACTCGGACTGCAGCCGATATCGCCCCACCCCACAGAGCTTCGCTAGAGGCTCCAGCTCCAAGGCAGCTGCGACAGCTAGGCGAGGTAGGTTCCTGGCATGATCGAGATACTCACAGACCTTCCGGAAGGCGTCATCGGAGCGAAGGCCAGTGGCACTGTCACCGCGGACGACTACGAGTCGGTACTGATCCCCGCCGTTTCAAAAGCGACTGAGGGCGATGGAAAGGCGAAGTTCCTACTCATATTCGGCGACGAGTTCGAAGGCTACAGCGCCGATGCGGCGATGGACGATGCCAAACTCGGAGCGCACCACTGGAGCGACTTCGACAAGATTGCATTGGTCAGCGACCACACCGTGTATCGAGGGCTCGTCAAAGGATTCGGGTTCTTGATGCCTGGCGAGGTGAGGGTCTTTCCGATGTCCGAGCTCGACGCGGCCACGGATTGGCTGGCCAGCTGACTCACGAGCCGATCGGACCCCACACCAGGGGATGCCCAGTTCCCGCCATCCAAGAGTGAGGTTGACCATCTCGTGGACTTCCATCTGGTGTTTGGGAAGGGCGACCGCTTCGTCCCCCACGACGACCCCAAACACGATGCGGTCGTCGTCATACCAGTTGCCGCCTTCCGCATCGGTTGTCTCCGGATAGTCGAGCGCCGGGATGCAGTTGCATGGTGTGTTCGCATCGAGGGGCCGTTCGTCGGCGAGCAACCGGTCGACGGCCTCTCGCACGTCGGGTTGGAAGGGGGCCCTCGAGAGGCTGCGGAGAGGAGGGCGCAGTGGTGTGGGAGGTCGGAGTGATCGCCGGATCGTGCTGACGGCCCCCGGGTCTAACGCAGTCTCTCCGTCTGAACCGAATCAGCCTCGGGAGCCACCATCAGTCGGTGTGTCGCTCCTCACGCGTCGAGATGGCACCGACCTCCTGGAGGACCCAGCCGTTGTCATCTGGGTCGGTGAAGAACGAGTACGACCCATACTTGCGACGCTCCGGGTCGGGGCCGTCCTCCCATCCATTGGGACCCATGTGACGGATCGGGGCGACCTCCACACCTCGGCCTTGAAGTTCGGTGACCGCCACTTCGATGTCGGCAACACAGAGATGGATCCCCTTGACCGGGGCCGCGGTGGTCTCGCCCAGGCCGACCCCGAAGGTGACCGAACAGGCCGATCCGGGTGGCGTGAACTGCACCACCCGGAACTGATCGCCGGCCGCATGGTCCACATCGAGGTTGAACCCGAGTTTGTTGGCGTAGAAATCCTTGGCCCGGTCGACATCAGTGACGGGGAGCACGATGACCTCGAGACTCATGTTCACCATCAGGCACCATCCTCGGTCAAGCCGGCGAGCACGGCGTCGACGCGGTTGAGGCTGACCTGCAGACCGTGCTCCATCCCCGACTCGATCACCGCATCGCGAGTCTCCCGATCACGGTAGGCCATGATGACGACCATCGTCGTGACTCCGTCCTCCTCGGTGAGGGTCAAGGTGTTGACCCCTTCATTGTCCGGGAAGGCCTCGTAGATCTCCGTTGCCACGAGACGATTCGGTCGGTCGATCTCCTTGAACACGCCGCGGAAGGCCATCTCACCGAAGTCAGGGATGTCGGCGGCGTAGCGATACTCGCCTCCGACTTTGAGGTCGATGGTGCACTCCGTCATTGGATGCTCGGGGTAGCCCCACCAGTTGCGCACGTGCTCGGGAGTCGTCCACACCTCGAACACCAACTCAGCCGGGGCGTCGAACTTGCGCACCATCTTGATCTCGGTGTCCGAGGGCAGGCTGATCTCCGCAGATCCTGTGCGGTCGATTCTCGTCCTCATCGCATTTCCTTTCTCTGCGCCTCATCGAGGTAGCTGTCGAGCCTGTCGAGACGCTCGTTCCAGAGACGCTCGAACCCGCTTACCCAGTCGTGGATCGGCCGAAGCGAGGTGGCATCGAGGCGATAGAGCCGCTGTCGCCCGTCCTTGCGTGACTGCACCACACCCACCTCCTTGAGCACATGGAGGTGCTTGGACACCTGGGGTTGGGAGAGGGGCATGCCTCCCACGATCTCGTTGACCGATAGCTCACGATCGCCCAGCAGCTCCACGATCTCGCGCCTTCTCGGCTCGGCGATCGCATTGAAGGCATCGGCTGTGGTGGCTGCTCTCGCCATGATGGAGTAATATATTCGTATATAAGCATATGTCAACCACAGAAGAGGAGGGCATCGTCGGAGGCCCTCTAAACGCGACCCAGGGCTGTAGACATCGCTGAGCGACGTCTACAGCCCTGGGCTAAACGGACGGTGGGGAGTGGCTACTCCTCGGGAAGGCCTTCTACGTAGTCCTTGGCGGCCTGCTGGCCTTTGTCGACGTGTTCGGCGTGCTGACCACCGGTCTTCTCGTCGACGAAGTCGCCCGCTTTGTCGATGCCGCCCTGAACGGCATCCTTGTTCTCAGCGGCGGCTTTCTTGCCCTTGTTGAACCAGTCCTTCCATCCCATCGTGTCTCCTAACCGTGGGGCCGGCGGCGAGCCTATGCCAATCAGAATGGAGGTGCGCCGAAACCGGTGACGTTCGACTGGGCCCGGTCGCCGACCTCGCCCCGCGGCGTGAGTTGTGCTCGCGCCTTCCAACCGTCGGGAACCTCGAGCTCGACGACGAGAGCTTTGCCGGCGACTGCGGCTCCTCGCAGCGTTTGAACGATCCCGGTCCAATTGCCGTGATCGGGATCGATCTCGAGCAATGCCTGTCCGGTGGTGAGTAAGACGCCGTCACCGCCGAAGATCCTGATGGGGCCCTCGTAGGAGCCGCTCACGCCTCCTGGCTCCCGTAGATCGTTCGGATCTGGCTGCGCAGGACGATCTCGGGAGCTCGGCCCGCGACTTCGGCTGCCTCCTCCATCTCCTCGATCTTGTCGCGTAGGCGGTCGAGCTTCTTCTTGAGCCGTCGGTTCTCCTCCTGGAGAGCCAGGACACGGCGCACGCCTTCGAGATTCATTCCCTCGGCGGTCATGTCCTGGATCAGCTGGAGCCGCTCGATGTCCTCTTGTGAGTAGCGGCGCGTCCCCCCAGGGGTACGGAACGGATCGATCAGGCCCTTGCGCTCGTAGATCCGCAGGGTCTGTGGGTGCATGCCGGCGAGTTCAGCCGCAACCGAGATCACAAAGACTGCTCTGGTCGAATCTGTCATTTCGTCACGTCCATCATCTCAGATGAGACCGGATGTCGTCGGTCTCATGTGTCGCCAATTCCTCGAGGATCTTCTTCTCGTCTTTGGACACCTTCTTGGGAACGGCGACTTCGACGGTCACCAACAGGTCGCCCTGGCGGCCTCGCTCGGGGCTGATCCCCTTCCCGCGGACCCGGAACGTCTTCCCGGTCGGGGTCCCCGCCGGGATCTTGACTTTGACGCCTCCGTTGAGTGTCGGCACGTCGATCTTCGTTCCCAGGGCAGCTTCTGTGTAGGTGATCGGGACTTTCAGCGTCAGGTCGTTGTCGCGACGGCCGAAAACCCGGCTTGGAGCGACCCGGACCCTCACCATGAGGTCCCCAGCCGGTCCGCCGAATGCTCCCGGTGAGCCCTTTCCGCGAAGCCGGAGAGTCTGTCCGTCGGTGATTCCTGCGGGGACGCGCAGGCGGACCTGACGGCGTCGGTTCTCGGAACCTGACCCGCGACATTGACTGCATCTGTCTTCGATGAGCTTGCCCGAGCCGTGACACTGGGGGCAGGGCTGGGAGAAGCTGAAGAAGCCCTGGTTTTGGGCAACCATCCCGCGCCCGCCACATGTCGGACAGGTGGTCACGGGCGTTCCGGGCTCGGCTCCGGATCCGGAGCATCTCGAACACGGCGCAGGTCCCTCGACGACGACCTCGGTCTCGACTCCGAAGGCCGCGTCCTCGAACCCGATCGTGAGCTCGGCCGAGACGTCCGCACCACGCGACGGGCCACCACCCCGTTGCGACCCGAAACCGAACAGGTCCCCGATTCCCCCGAACCCACCCAGGAGGTCCTGGAGGTCTTCGACCCTGACCTGCTGACCGCCAAAGCCTCCGAATCCGCCTCCCTGACCCCCGAAGCCCTGGAAACCGCCCGTGGCCGCCAGACGACGAACCTGGTCGTACTCTTTCCTCTGCTCCGCGTCGGACAGCGTGGCGTAAGCCTCGGAGATCTCCTTGAACCTCTCCTCAGCACTGGCGTCGCCCGGGTTCGCATCCGGGTGGTGCTTCTGGGCGAGCTGGCGGTACGCCTTCTTGATCTCCTCAGCGGTTGCTGATTCGGCGACCCCGAGGACCTTGTAGAAGTCCTTCTCGAGCCAGTCCCGGTTCACGGAGTCGCCTCCAGCACCACAAGAGCCGCTCTGAGCACCTTGTTGTTCAGACGGTATCCCCGCCTCAGCTCCTCCGAGACCACGAGGGTCCCTGTTCCCGCTGGCGCACCGACGGGTTCGTGGAACTCTGGGTCGAACGGCTCTCCAACCGTCGGGATGACCTCCAAGCCCTCGTTCTTCAGTGAGTTGATCAGCTGTTCACGTGTGTTGAGCATGCCGGAGTACAACTGCTTCTCAGTGTCCGTCTGCGGCTCGGATGCGAGCGCGGCATCGAAGGTGTCGAGAACCGGCATCAGACCCGCGACCACCTTCTCGGTGGCGCGATCGAGCATCACGGCACGCTCTTTCGTGGTCCTCTTCCGGTAGTTGTCGAAATCAGCGGCGACCCTCTTGAGATCGTCGAGATAGGTCGACGCTTCATCACGCGCCGCCTTGACCTCACCGAGGAGGACGGCCACAGCCTGGTCCTGATCCGCAGGTAGTTCGAGTCCGAGATCGTGCGGGGTCGGCGTCTCCGCAGTCGCGACGATCTCGGCCTCGATCAGCTCGTCAGCCGGCTCCAGCGTGTGTTCACTCATCCTCATCGACGATCTCGGCCTCGACGACGTCGTCGTCGTCCGCCTGACCATCTCCGCCGCTAGCCGCCGCCTGCTGCTCGGCGGCCTGTTGGTAGAGACGAGTGGCCATGGCCTGGCTGGCCGAAACCAGTTCGTCCATCTTGGCCCGAATCGCATCGGCGTCTGCCTCGGAGTCAGCCAGGACTTCCTTGAGGGCGTCCTTGGCGGCATCGACACTCGACTTCTCGTCGTCGGTCATTTGATCGCCCGACTCCTCGATGAGCTTGTCGGTCTGGTTGACCAAGGACTCAGCCTGATTGCGGGTCTCGACGGCCTCACGACGCTTGGCGTCTTCCTCGGCGTAGGTCTCGGCGTCCTTGACCATGCGATCGATGTCGTCCTGGGCCAGGGCAGTACCACCGGTGATGGTCATCTTCTGCTCTTTGTTGGTGGCCAGATCCTTGGCATTGACGTGGACGATCCCGTTGGCGTCGATGTCGAACGTGACCTCGATCTGGGGGATGCCCATCGGGGCCGGTGGCAAACCGGTCAGACGGAACTTGCCGAGACTGTTGTTGTCGTTGGCCATGGTCCGCTCACCCTGGAGGACGTTGATCTCTACCTCGGGCTGGTTGTTCTCGGCGGTGGTGAAGATCTCCGAACGCTTGGTCGGGATCGTCGTGTTCCGCTCGATCATCCGGGTCATGACACCACCCTTGGTCTCGACACCGAGTGTGAGGGGTGTCACGTCGAGGAGGAGGATGTCCTTGACATCACCCTTGAGCACACCCGCCTGGATCGCCGCTCCGGCAGCCACGACCTCGTCGGGGTTGACTCCCTTGTGCGGGTCCTTTCCGGTGAGTTCCTTCACCAACTCCTGTACCGCGGGCATCCGGGTTGATCCACCGACCATCACGACGTGTTCGATCTGGTCGACGGTGATGCCGGCATCCTTGATCGCCTGCTCGAACGGCCGCTTGGTGCGGTCGAGGAGGTCTTCGGTGAGCTTCTGGAACTCGGATCGGGTCAGCTTGTACTGCATGTGCAGTGGGCCTGCGTCAGTGGCGGTGATGAATGGAAGGTTGACCTCGGTCTCGCTGACCGATGAGAGTTCGATCTTTGCCTTCTCCGCAGCTTCCTTGAGACGCTGGCTGGCCATGCGGTCGGCGGAGAGGTCGACTCCGTGGTCGTCCTTGAAGCTCTTCACGAGCCAGTTGATCACCGCCTGGTCCCAGTCGTCGCCTCCGAGTTGGGTGTCGCCGGAGGTGGCCTTGACCTCGAACACACCGTCGCCGATCTCGAGGACGGACACGTCGAAGGTTCCTCCACCGAGATCGAACACGAGGATGGTCTCGTCGGACTCCTTCTCCAGTCCGTACGCCAAAGACGCAGCAGTCGGCTCGTTGATGATCCTGAGGACATTGAGGCCTGCGATCTGGCCGGCTTCCTTCGTCGCCTGACGTTGGGCGTCGTTGAAATAGGCGGGAACTGTGATGACGGCGTCGGTCACGGTGTCGCCCAGGTACGACTCGGCGTCCCGCTTCAGCTTCATGAGGATGCGGGCCGAGATCTCCTGGGCCGTGTAGTCCTTGCCATCGATGTCGATGGACCAGTCGCTTCCGATGTGACGCTTCACGGACCGGACGGTCTGGTCGGGGTTGGTGATCGCCTGACGCTTCGCCACCTCACCGACGAGAACCTCTCCGTCTTTGAACGAGACGATGGAGGGCGTGGTGCGGCCACCTTCGGCGTTGGCGACGACGGTGGGGTCACCGCCCTCGAGAACGGCGATGACACTGTTGGTGGTACCCAGGTCGATTCCTACGGCACGTGCCATTCTTCTGTTTCCTTCCAGTCACGGGTTATGAGTGTCCCGCAATAGTACAACTTGAGTCGCTCTATATCAAGTTTGAGTCATGTGCTAATCCCGCAACCCGGGGTTCGTCAGCCCATATATGGGTCATATCCGCTCAACTACGCCTGAAAGTGAACCAAGAGCGAACATCAGCGGATTTCACCCGGATATGGGCTGAGCAACCCGGGGTTCGCCGATAGGCGTTAGGCGGCCAGGCTCTTGATGAATTCGACGAGGTCGGTGATCTGGTCGTCGTTGAGTTGATCGGCGTAGAACTCGGGCATGAGGGCGTCGTAACCGTCGACGATCTGATTCCCGGGATCGACGATCGAGTTGAAGAGGTATGCGTCGTCAGCGACGACCTCCTCGCCGTTGGTCAAGGGGCGAACCGAGCCGGCCAACCCTTTCCAACTGGGCCCGGAGGCGAGGGTTCCGTCGGTTGTGTGGCATTGCAGACAACCCTGGGCCTCGGCTTCCAGGGCTCCCCGGGCCGCGGCGTCGGTGTCGATCACGATGGGTGCCTGAGTGGTGTCGGGCCCACCGTCTCCGATTCCCTGCCCGGAGAAGAAGAGCAACCCGATTCCGAGCCCAACCACGATGATCAGGGCGAGGGCACCCTCGGTCCAATTCCTCATGAGGAGAGAACCGTAGACATGCCTGGGGGCAAAGATAGGGTTTGGCTGTGTCGCCCCTGACTCGCCGTCAGTTCATCGGTGCCGCCACAGGGCTTGTCGTGGCCTGCAACGGCCTGGCGACACCCTCACGGGCACTCACGATCAACCCTCGCTCAGCCTGGGGAGCCGATCTGCCCCCGAAGGGGGAGCTCAGCGCCGAGGACGTTCGATTCCTCATCGTCCATCATTCGGCTTCTCACAACGGCCACAACGCGGCCGATGTGCCCGACATCCTCCGCGGCTGGTACCACTTCCACACCGGTCCGGACAAGGGTTGGCCTGACATCGCCTACAACTTCATCATCGACTCCGAGGGCGGGGTCTGGGAGGGGAGGCAAGGCAGTCTCGACGGGCCGGTCGCCGGATCGGCCACCGGAGGCAATCAGGGTTTCACCCAACTCGTGTGCGTGATCGGGGACACAGGCCAGGCACCGGCGACCCCCGCGGCGAGCGCCACGCTGGTGTCGGTGCTCGGGTGGCTCGCTGACCGCTATCAGGTGGCCACCACAGCCGGTGCAGAGGTCACGTTCACGTCTCGCGGTTCGAACCGCTGGCCGTCCGGTGCCTCCGTGACCACCCCCACCATCGCCGGGCATCGGGACATGAGTCAGACCAGCTGCCCGGGCGCGAACCTGTACACCTACGTCACGGGCGGGCTCATGGCTGATGTCGAGAGCGCGCGTGGCGGGTCGGCCCCGTCGGCAAGTCCGTCTACTACCCCGACGACTCTCCCTCCAACCACGACGACAACGTCGTTCCCGACTACGACGATCACGGTCCCCGACACCACCACCACTGGCGCTCCACCCAGCACGAGCACAACCACCATCGAAACCTCGACGAGCACGGTGCCCGGGTCCTCGTTCACGGTCCCGACGACTCAGACGACCATTCCCCTCGCCTCCGGAGCGACAGGGTCTGGGCCCGGGGCTCCTGCCGCACTGATCGTCACCGGAGCCTCCCTACTCGTCGCAGCAGCAGGCGTGCTCGCCTGGAGAAGCCGGCGGATGGGCGGTTGACGATTCCAAGGGCATAATCAGCATCCCTACCGACCTAGGACGGATCTATGGAGACAGTCGATTTCGCAATGCTCGCCCTGCGAGTCTGGCTCGGCGTAGTGATGATCGCCCACGGCATCAACCACGCGAGGAGCATCCCTGGCACTACAAACTGGTTTCGGAAGGTTGGCTTCCGGGCTCCGCGTCTCAATGCCTTGCTGTCGGCGGGCAACGAGCTGGCGATCGGTCTGGCACTCCTCGCCGGTCTCCTGACATCGGTTGCCGCCGCCGGTCTCGCTGCGACGATGGTCGTTGCCTTCTGGTCGATCCACCGATTCGCCGGTTTCTTTGTTTTCCACCGACCGGATGAGGGGTACGAGTACGTCGTGACGTTGGCGGTGGTAGCGCTGGCCATCGCCATCGTCGGCCCCGGTTCGGCGTCCCTCGACGACGTCTTTGGGATCGACCTGTCCGGTGCCACCGGTGCATTGATCTACGGTGCGGGTCTCGTGGCCGCCGGTCTCCAGCTGGCGGTCTTCTGGCGTAAACCGGAGGTGAGTGAATGACCACTCTCAATGAGGCCCCACCGGACCTGGTCCACACCAGAGACGCGCTCCACCAGCTCGCCTATTTCGCAGTGAGCCCGGCCCGCTATCGGAAAGTCGGACGTATGGGTCTTCGCCCGACACATGGGGGCTTCGGTACTCCCGAGTTCGAAGGTCAAGTGGCCCGGGTCGAGGGAACCCTCCTCGTCCACGAGACAGCCGCGGGTGTCGCCACCCAGGAGATCTCGACTGTCCGGGAGGCCGCCCGGTTTCTTGGAGGCGAGTACGAGGTCGGCTGGTTCACCGAGTTCCGCGATCCGCTGCAGCCCGCTGATCCCGATGCTCCGCTCGCCGTTGGAGTCGTCGCGTCCGGGTTCATCGCCGACTGGTTTGCCTACGGCTGGGAGGTCCTCGAGAAGCTGCAAGGGCAGGCAATCGAGTCCGACGATGTATCCGAGGTCCAACTCTGGCCGGAGCATTTCGATCCGGCGGTTGAGTTGGGCGATCAGGAGAGGGGTCGACGCGCCAGCTACGGGGCGTCACCGGGGGACAGGCATCACGACGAGCCGTACCTCTATGTTGCCGCTTGGGGGGAGATCGATCGGTCAATCCCCTACTGGAACGACGAGGCCTTCAACGGCTCGAGCCTCCCATACCGCGAACTGCTCGACAGCGCCGACCCGGTGGAGAGGGCCCTCGACTTCCTACTCCAGGGGTATGGAGTTCTTCACACCGGTTGATACCAGCGAGTCGATCAATCCCGCCGCCGCCCCTCTGACCTGGGTGATCGTCCGGTCGTAACCCTCGTCAGGGCCACCGTATGGGTCCGGCACCTCGTCGGCGTCGGTCGTGGGATCGAAAGTGCGGAACAGTCGAACCTTGGCCCGGCTTTCCAGTTCGGGAGCCATGTCCAGCACGTCCCTCAGGTTGGCCCGATCCATGACGACGATGACATCGAATCGATCGAAGTCCGCCTTGTTGATCCTGCGGGCGCGTCCGGTGATCTCGAGCCCGGCCCGGGCTCCGGCGGCAACAGACTGTGCATGCGGCGGATCCCCGACATGCCAGGTACCTGTTCCTGCCGAGTCGACCTCCACCGAGATTCCCGCGGCTTCGGCGGACTCTCTGATGGCGGCCTCCGCGGCCGGGGACCTGCAGATGTTGCCGGCACAGACCGCGAGGATTCGAGTCGTCATCGCTCTCGGGCTCCGGCGATTCTCGTCTCGGCGAGGTCGATGTACTCCTGCTCGGTGTCGAAGCCAACGTACCGCCGGCCCGTCTCGACGGCCGCCACGGCCGTTGTCCCCGATCCCACGAATGGGTCGAGCACGAGGTCGCCGCGATAGGTGTACAGATCGATGAGACGGCGAGGCAACTCGACGGGAAACGGCGCCGGATGGCCGATCCGTGTTGCGCTGGCTGTGGGCAGCTCCCATACGTCGATGGTGGCGTCGAGGAACTCGTCGGTGTCGATGGTCGCCTCGTGTGGCAGACCGTCGCGTTCCCGTATCGCCCGTTTCACTGCCCGGTCGAACCGTCCTTTGGAGGCGATGATGACGCGTTCGGTGACGTCTCTGAGGACAGGGTTCTGCGGGGACCGGAAAGAGCCCCAGGCACAGCTTCCACCAGCGCCCCTGGCCTTCTGCCAGATCACCTCGCCCCGAAGGAGCATTCCCAGGTCGTCCTGGAGTATCGACATGACGTCGGCGGACAGAGACCTGTAGGGCTTGCGTCCGAGATTGGCGACATTGATCGCCATGCGGCCCCCCGGCTCCAGCTTCCGCAGGCTGACGGCGAGCACGTCGTGCAGCATCTCGAGATACTCGACATAGCTGGACGGCACATGACCCGCCGCCATGTCGGTCTCGTACTCCTTCCCGGTGAAGTAGGGCGGTGAGGTGACGAGGAGCGCGACCGACCGGTCGGCGACCTGATCGTCGGTCATATCCCGAGCGTCGGCGCAAAACAGGGTGTCGACCTGCACCGGGGGCTCGACTCTTTCGTCGGGGGAGAGGAGCGGTGGGCTGAATCGCGCATAGAACGACGACGAGTCGTGGGACTCTCGCTTGCCCGAGCCGAAATCAGAGGTCGCTGTCGCCAGCCGCCGCCTTGCCATCGGCTCTGAAGTTACCCCCGCGGACTTGATGTGCTGTGGCATGCCCAACCGGCTTCAATTGGGCACCGATGAAGATCGTCCTTCCCGAAGACCGCCCTCGCTACGAATTCCCCCTGCCCGGCGGCCAGACCTTGACCCTCAGCCCCATCCTCAAGACCGACCGCCAGTTCTTCGAGCAGGGCCTCCGCGAGATGTCGATAGACAGCCGTTTCTCCAGGTTCGGCCAAGGTGTCGCCAGTCTCAGTGAGCGTGAGCTCACCTACCTGACGGACGTAAACCAGCGGTCGCATGTCGCCTGGGGAGCCTTGGTCGGCGAGGATGCCGCGGGTGTCGGCCGCTACATTCTCACGAGCGACTCATCTGCCGAGTTCGCCATCACCGTGCTCGACTCCATGCAGGGCATCGGTGTAGGCACCGCCCTCCTCATCGCCCTCGTGGCGGTGGCCAGGGCCGACGGTGTCGAGGAGTTGTGGTTCGAGGCCCGCGCCGACAATGCAGCGGTGAAGCGATTGCTGGCCGAGATCGAGGTCGGCCAGCAGCTCTTGGAAGGAACCATCGAGCGGAGAATCCGACTGTCGGATCTGCCACACAACCCCCACGAGGCAGGGCTGTTCGAGGTCATCGACGAGGTTCGGACCTAGGAGGATTCTTCGTCGAGGTCCAGCGACGCCGAGTTGACGCAGTACCGCAGTCCGGTGGGATTCGGGCCATCCTCGAAGACATGACCGAGATGCCCACCACAGTTCGAGCATTTGATCTCGGTGCGCACCATCCCGTAGGACCGGTCCTGCTCCTCGTCGATGATGCCTTCGGCAAGGGGTGCGAAGAAGCTTGGCCAGCCGCTGTGTGACTCGTACTTGGTGTCAGATGAGAACAGCTTCTCGCCACAACCGGCACATCTATAGATCCCGTTGGCCTTGGAGTCCCAGTACTTGCCGGTGAAGGCACGCTCGGTGCCGCCCTGACGTAGGACTTCGTATTGCTCGGGAGTCAGCTTGTCGCGCCACTCGGTTTCGGTCTGGGGCATATCGGTCATATGACTCCTCCTTTGTGTCCATTCAAACCGAGATGCTTCTCTAATCGGTCGACGAACACTGTTTGCGCGGGGTTCAGCTTTCGTCGAGCCTCGGTCGGCGTCATCCACACAACCCTGTCGATCTCGGGGTATTCCCGGCCGTAGAGCACGAAGGTCCCTGGGGCGAAAGTATCGAGATCGAGATCCGTTTCGACCGCCCACGCCACCACTGTCTTTCGCGATCGCATGACGGACTCACCGAGGGGCACCCACTCGCCGTCCGGTGCGGGCCAGCCCGTCTCCTCCTCGAACTCTCTCGCGGCCGCGCTCTCGTCTCCCTCGTCATCCTTGACGATGCCCTTCACCAACGACCACGAACCGGCGTCCTTGTTGGCGAACCAGGGACCGCCCGGGTGCGCGATCAGCACCTCGAGACTGTGGCCGAGCCGGTATGGGAGAAGACCCGCGGATCTCACGGGCCTCGACATTACGCTGGCAATGTGACCGTCTTGGCCACCAAGGCGCCGGGCGACGAGGACCTGGCCGTATTCGATGCGAGTCTCCAGCTAGGGGAATCGGAACCCCTCGGGGTCGGGGTCAAGCGGGTGACCATGGAGCAACTCGAGAGGGCTGCTTCCGGATTCTTCGGCTCGGAGAGCGGCTTCGGCGTGGCCGTTCACGAGACTCGCAAGTCTTTGAAGAAGGTCAGGGCAATGCTTCGTCTGGTCCGGGGTGAGCTCTCCGACAAGGTCTATGACTTCGAGAACAGATCGCTTCGTGACACGGCACGGCTCCTCTCCGAGATCAGAGCAGCCCAGGGCGTCCTCAACGCCGCACTCTCGATTCAGGACCTGTATGGCGACCTCCTCGCCGACGAGACGTTCCTCGGTCTGATCCAACGTCTGGAACGACGTCGCGACCTGACCGAGTTGAACGCACTCGAAGACCCGCATCTGGTCGGTCGGGTGGTACGCAGTCTGGAACGGGCCTATCACCGTTATGGCTCCTGGCCCACGGAGCCGGAGGCCCGAGAGGTGTACGGGTACGGAATCAGGGACTCGTACGCCGCGATCGATCCCGGGCTGGGTCGCACCTATACCACCGGACGTCACAGGATGGTCACGTCCTACCGGCGCAGCGCACCCGGCGACTTCCACCAGTGGCGAAAGCGGGTCAAGGACCTCCGTCATCAGATGGAGTTCCTGGCTCCGATCTGGCCCGAGGTGGTGGTCGGCACCGCCATGACCCTCGACCGTCTCGGCACGATCCTCGGCGAGGACAACGATGTCGCTGAACTCGTCTCGTTGCTGGGTCACCGCTCCGACCTGTGCCCAAACCCGCGGGAGCGATCGCTGTTTCGGGCTCTCGCCTTCCAACGACGATCCGAGCTTCAGGTGGCGGCCGAGATCCTCGGTCGCAGGGTCTACGCCGAGAAGCCGGGGGCCATGACCTCCCGTTTCGGGGAGTACTGGGAGGCGAGGCAGATGGCGATCAGCGGCCAGCTGGACACCATCGCCGTCTACTGAGGCCGCTGCAGGATCGCCGGAATCAGATCTCGTCGGATCGCGTTTGCATCATCAGCCGCTACTGGAGTGTCGCATGAGTGATCGTGGGCGAGTGAGAGTCGAGAAGTCTGCAAAACGGGTGCGGGTGATGCTCGGAGGCGAGATCGTCGCCGATACGACCAACCCCTTGCTGGTCTGGGAGGTCCCCTACTATCCGACCTACTACTTTCCGGCTGTCGACGTCCGCACTGACCTCCTCGTCGATAAGGGTGAGACCAAGAAGAGCCCGAGCCGGGGTGAAGCCATCCAGTACTCGGTGAAGGTCAACGGGTCGGAGGGCGGCGCCTATTCGTATCAGGACCCGAAACTCGCCGAGCTGGCCGATCACTACGTCTTCGTGTGGAACACGATGGACCACTGGTTCGAGGAGGACGAGGAAGTTTTCGTGCATGCCCGCGATCCCTACACCCGGATCGACATCGTGCCATCCAGTCGCCGGGTGAGGGTGGAGATCGACGGAGAGACGATCGCTGACACCACCAATGCCTCTTTTCTCTTCGAGACCAACCTCCCCACCCGGTACTACATCCCAAAGACCCACGTCCGGATGGACCTGCTCACCCCGACCGACAGCGCGACCAGATGCCCCTACAAGGGGACAGCCCGTTACTGGTCGGCGAACGTCGGCGGCGAGACCTACCCCGACATCGTCTGGGGCTACGACACTCCCCTGGCCGAATCGCAGAAGATCATGGGACTCGTCTCGTTCTACAACGAGAAGGTCGACATCTACGTCGACGAGGTCCTCCAAGAGCGACCCAAGACCAAGTTCAGCTGAGCAGGCTCGCTTCTAGAGCCTGCATGACCGGTCGTTTTTCGGGACGCTGTGCAGGTTCGACGTGAGGCGTGGCTAGAGCTGGCCTGAGGCGACCTCGGAGAGGCCGGCCAGATACTCGGGGTCCTGGTAACGGCTGAGAAGGAAGGCATCCGCATATTCCGGGAGTTCGGCGCCCACGATGTGACGGGCTGCCAGGTCGGCGGCGCCCGCCGAGACCATAACTCCAAACCCCGACATCCCTGCCATGAGATGGATACCTTCGGCCTGGGTGGGACCGATTAGGGGGCGGTTCTCAGTGGTCTTGGTGTAGTAGCCACCGTCGACGAAAGACTCTGGGAGACGATCGAGGTATGCCGACAGGCGGGGGACCATCTTGGTGAGGCCACGCATGACCACCTCGTGATAGAGATCGTCCTCCGGAAGTGGCCATGTGGGGTCGAGCACCATGTCGTGGTACTCCCAGAGAGCGACGATGTAAGGGGAATCCGCTCCACCCTCGGGGCGAAAATGGCAGTAGATCGGCATCTCGCCGAGAAGGTCGGTCCGACCGAGCTCTTCGAGACTCGACCGCTCGTCCTCGGACCAGTCGAGCCGTTGGGTGTCGCTCCAAATGGTCATCGGAGCATTGCGCGGGATGACCCCCAGGTGGTCCTTCCAGGCAACTTTCAGGTGCAGCTCCGAGAAGAGCGGAAGGTCGAGTCCCGCCATTGTGGCGACCTGTCCTGAAAGCGGTCCTGCCGCGATCACGATGTCGTCCGTGGCGATCTTCTCTCCACTCTGGAGCTGAACCGACCCTGAGTCGAGACCGGTGACGGTGTCGTTGATGAGTCCGACTCCCTGGTCCCGCCCCTGTTCCAGCATCCACTGACCCAGGTCCTGGGCGCGGAACCAGCCGGCTCGAGGCACAAAAAGGGCTCCAACCGCTTCCGGGGTCACGAAGGGGTAGCGCTCACCGAGGTCGGCCCGGTCGAGAACGTGGGCATCGGCGCCGAGCGGCCGAATCTCATCGACCTGGGTCCTCATGCTCTCGAGCTTCTCTTGATCGGCGGTGACGAACAGATACCCGTTGCTGTTGAACCCGAAATCGGTCATGGTGGCCAGCTCCTCGAACAGATCGATCGACCGGTTCATGAGGCTGACCATGGGAGCGTTGGGCCACCAGTTCCGGTAGCACTCGGTCGACTTGTCAGAAGTGAGCGTGAGCGGTGGCCGCGGATCGACGATCGCCACCCGACCGACGCCATGACGAACCCCGAGGTGATAAGCCACGGAGACCCCGGCGATGCCGGCGCCGATGACGACGACGTCGGCCCGGGACGTCAACGGCCGAGGTGCTCGCGAACCCGGGAGGCGACAGCTTCGGGTGTGAAACCGAACTGCTCGGCCAGGACCTCGGCCGGTGCCGAGGCACCGAAATGATCGATGCCGATTGAGAGCCCTCCAGAACCCACCATCCGTTCCCATCCGAAGGTGGCGGCAGCCTCGATGGACACCCGCGGGGCACTCCCGATGACTTCGGCTCGATAGGAGGCGTCCTGCCGTTCGAACAGCTCCCAGCAGGGGAGACTCACGACCCTTGCTTCCGTCCCGTCAGAGGAGAGGAGTGCGGCTGCGGAGAGCGCGGTGGACACTTCCGATCCGGTGGCGATCAGAGTCACGTCCGATCCGTCCCGGACGATGTAACCCCCCCGCGCCAGATCGCCCGCAGGCAGAGTGGGCAGATTCTGCCGGCTGAGGACCAACGCCACCGGCCCGTCCGTCCGGTTGAGAGCGACTTCCCAGGCCGCGATGGCCTCGTTTGCGTCTGCGGGTCGTATCACCCACAGGTTGGGCATGGCGCGAAGGGACGCCAGGTGCTCGATCGGTTGGTGCGTGGGGCCGTCTTCCCCGAGGAAGATCGAGTCGTGGGTCCAGACCCACACCGAAGGGATCTCCATTAGCGCTGACAGCCGGACTGCGGGCCGCATGTAGTCACTGAACACGAAGAACGTGGCGCCGTAGGGCTTGAGTCCTCCGTGAATGGCCATCCCGTTCACCAGGGCGCCCATGCTGTGCTCCCGGACGCCGAAGGGGATGTCGCGTGCCGCCCTGTCGCTCCTCGAGAAGAGACGCCCTTTCTCGATGACCGTTTTGGTGGACTCGGCGAGATCTGCCGATCCTCCGATGAATCCAGGGACCTTGGCGGCGATCTCTTCGAATAGCTTCCCGGCCGACGCTCTGGTGGCGAGACTCTCGCCCTCCTCGAAACCCGGTCCGTCGAGGATCAGCTTCCCGGGTGCGAAGAAGGAGTCCCATTGGGCCCGGTCCGCGGCGTCGAAGCGCTCCTGCCACGCGGCGTGTGCCTCGCGTCCCCGATTCATGGCCTCGGAGAAGAACCCGTAGACCCGGTCGTCGACGTGGAACGAAGGGTCGATCGGGTAGCCCATCGCCTCCTTGGTGAGCTTGATCTCCTCCTCCCCCAGGGGCGACCCGTGGGCTCCGGCGGTGTCCTGGGCATTGGGAGCGCCATGGCCGATGTGGGTGTGGCAGACGACCAGCGAGGGTCGGTCGCCCTCAGCGATGGCGGCGGAGATCGCCTCGTCGATAGCACCTCTGTCGTGGCCGTCGATCGTCAGCGTGTGCCAACCGACCGCCTCGAACCTCCGGACCACGTCTTCGTTGAACGTGATGTCGGTCGAACCGTCGATGGAGATGTCGTTGTCGTCATACAGGTAGATCAGCTTCCCGAGAGCGAAGTTGCCCGCTATCGACGCCGCCTCGGAACTGACTCCCTCCATCAGGTCACCATCGGACACGAAACCGAAGGTCCGATGATCGACGAGGTCGGCCCCGAGCCGGGCTCTCAGATGCTCCTCGGCCACTGCCATCCCGACTCCGGTGGCGAAGCCCTGGCCGAGAGGCCCCGTGGTCATCTCGATCCCTAGCTCCTGGGCGATCTCGGGATGACCCGCCGTGTGGTGGCCCCACTGCCGGAAGTTGCGGATGTCGTCGAGGGTGATCGGGAAACCGGACAGATGGAGGAGAGAGTAGAGGAGCATCGATCCGTGGCCGTTGGAGAGGACGAAGCGGTCCCGATCGGGCCACTCCGGATCGTCCGGGTCGACGATGAGGTACCTGCCCCAGAGGGTGACGGCGATGTCGGCCATGCCCATGGGCATTCCGGGATGCCCCGACTTGGCCGCCTGCACGGCGTCCATGGCCAGGGCCTTGATCGTGTCGACCGCCAACTGCTCTATTTCGTGGTCTGGCATCGCCCGGGAGGGTACCGCCCGCCGTCCCCCACTTCGTTCTGGGCGCATTTACCCGGCGAAAACGGGGGGCAAATGCGCCCAGAACGGTTCAAAGCCTGTCGGTCGACACGTCCTGTTTCACATAACGCCTTCTGGATCGAATTTCAGGCCGACGATCGACCCCTCATGCTCGAGCAGCTCGACCTTGTTGTGGGGACCGCCCAGGCTGTAGTTGCCGATGTGCCCGTCGCTGCGGATGACACGGTGACAGGGAATGATCAGTGGGACGGGGTTGCGGGCCACCGCAGAGCCGACCGCCCGGACCGCCTTGGGCCGATGCACCTCTCGGGCCACCCAGCCGTAAGGCCTGACCTCGCCCTTGGGGATCGTCGCCGTCGTCAGCAGCACCTGCTGCTGGAACTCGGTCACCGATCTCAGGTCGAGGGGCAGTGAACCGGGAGTTCCTCGTTCGATTGCCTGAGGGATGTGGATTGCCCAAGCCCTGGGCGCTTCGGCGCGGAGGAGTGCCCGGCCGAAACGCTCGGCATGCCTCTCCTCGAATCCTTCGGCCATGTCGACCGAGGAGACTCCTTCGGGGTTGAAGGTCACCACGACCGCGCCGATCGCCGACTCGTAGAAGTCGTATCCATCGGCGAGTCCGGTTCCCAGAGCCACGCCGTCGGTGATTCCATCGGGTAGAGGGCCGCTGAGCCCTTCGAGTTGTGATTCGATGCTCATGTTTCTTTCTCCATCGTCGCGCGTAACCGGGCCAGTCCTCGATGGATGTCGGCTTTCACTGTTCCCGCGGTTCGCCCTGTGGCCATGGATATCTCGTCGATGCTCAGCCCGACCACGTGCCGCAGTACGACCGCGGTCCGCTGGGCCTGGCTCAACTCCGCCATCCGCCGGTCCCATGCCGCACTGTCGACCGGCTCGGGATCCTCGGTCGAACCTTCGACGGTCATCTCGACCGGCGTCGGTCTTCGGGAACGGTCCCGAAGATGATTCCGACTCAGGTTGAGCGCGATCGTCCACAACCACGGGTGCAGCTGAAGCGTTCTGATGCGTTCCGGCTCGTACCCACCAAGGGCCCGGTAGGCCCTGATGAAGGTCTCTTGTGTGAGGTCCTCGGCCTCCTGGTGGTTCCCGCATATCCGTCTCAGGCCCCAGAACACGCGTTGTCCGGAGTTCTCGACGAGTTTGGGGAACGCGTCGTCCAGGTCGGTGGCGAGGGCTGCAGCCAGTTCATCCATCAGTGAGAAGAACCCCGACCCGGGTCATCCGGTTGCACCCTTGGCACCGTACCTATATTGGTGACTGTGGAAGTCTCCGCCATCGAGCGAATCCTCGACGACGCGAACCGTGCGGTCGACGACGGATCGGGTCTCGACGGAACCGACTTCTGGAAGGCGGTCGGAGCAGTCAAGAAGGACCCTGGCCTCGTCGACTCCTACGCCGAGCGCATCGCCGAGATCGACCGGAAGGCGTTCGACAATTGGGGTCCGATGATCACGGTGCCATTCGGTTTGGGCACGACCCTGGCGGCCCTGGTGACGGTCGTCGGGTTCGCCCTGGTCGGTCTGGCGTACTACCTGGACGGTTTCGCCGCGATCGTCGCTTTCGGTCTGGGTGTCGTCGTGTTGCTCGGTTCGACCCACACCCTGGCCCACATGGTGGTGGGGACCATCTTCGGAATCCGGTTCACGAGGTGGTTCGTGGCAGAGATCCTCAAGCCCCAACCCGGCATCAAGATCGATTACGCGTCGTACCTACGCACCCCACCCCGTCGACGTGCCTGGATGCACGCGTCTGGAGCCCTGGCCACCAAGGCGATCCCCTTCCTGATGATCCCCGCGGCCGTTGCCGCCGACCTGCCCGCCTGGGTCTCGTGGCTGCTGCTCGTCGCCGGTCTGGCAATGATCGCCACGGATGTCCTCTGGTCTACCAAGTCGGCCGACTGGAAGAGGTTCGCCCGCGAGATGAAATACGCTCAGGCGTCCTGATCCTGTGACGGGATCGACCCGTCGACCTGATGGAGGTGATCGTGGGCTGCCACGAGGTCCTCGAAGTCAGGAGGATCCTCCACGTCGATGGCGATCAAATGCCGGGTCGTCGGGCCGCCTCCGTTGTCGAACTCCCGTAGCCTTCGTATCAAGGCCACCGCGGTGTCGTCGATGCGACGGTGCTGGGCGACGTGGTCCTCCCAGCTCTGCAGTGCCATGAACTCGGTGAGGCGGGTCGGATCCGACGTGTTTCGGAACAGCCGCCACCGGTAGGCCCCGGTGCTGAGCCGGACCAGTCTCAGCTCGTTCATCAGCGCGGTGAACTCGGCGAAGTCACCCTCGTCGATGGTCCACGTGTTCAGCACGATCACCGGGCCACCCTCGAACGAGGCGTCGTCGTGTGGGGTCGGGGGCTGTTCGGTGTACTCGGGGGATACGACGTCGTCGACGTGGGGCACCTTGAAACGCGGTGTGACCACACCCAGCAGCACTGCGCCGGTGGAGAAGACGAGAAGCGATCCCCTGGTTCCGATCTGATCGGCCAGGAGCCCGGACAGGATCGAGCCGATCGGAAGCACTCCGGCGAAGGCGAGGGTGTAGATCGACATCGCCCGTCCCCGGATCCACGCCGGTGACAGCAACTGGGCGGTGGCGTTGAGCGTCGCCAGGGTCAGCAACCAGAACAGCCCGGCGAGGAACATGCCCAATCCGGCCACCCAGACGTTTGGGCTGAGCCCGAGGAGGATGCCGGACAGACCGAAGAAGCTGATCGTGTACGGGACCCACGAGCCGGGGAACCTCCGGGAGATCCGGGGACGGATCACCGCGCCGACGAGTGCGCCCAAGCCCATCGCTCCATAGAGGAGGCCGAAGGCAGCTGCTCCGCCCCCGAGGACCTCGGTGTGTACCGGCAGCACCGACTGGACCACCGCGGAACTGACTGCGAACAGCGCAACCAGGGCCATGAGGTTGCGGAAGACGGGTGTGAATCGGGCGAACCTGATCCCGGTGGAGATCGCCGCCCGCATCGATTGGTTGGGGTCACTCGTCTCGACTGTCAACCGGGGACCGATGGCGATCAAGGCGATGATGATGGCCACATAGGAGAGGGCGTTGAATGCGAACCCGGCCTGGGCGCCATAGGTAACGACCAGGGCACCACCTATCGCAGGGCCGATGGCCCGAGCCGCATTGAAGGCGGCCGAATTGAGGGCCACGGCCGAGGCGACGAGCCCACGAGGGACCAGATCCGGGACGATGGCCTGCCACGCCGGGATGTTCAGGGCCAGGCCACTTCCCAGGATCAGGCCCAACGTGAGGAGCAGGCCGGGTGTCATGACGCCCATGTAGGTGAGAATGGCCATTGCCAGTGCGGAAGCCCCCATGACTCCCTGGGCAACCAGCATGATCTTGGCCCGGTTGAACCGGTCGGCGAGTGCGCCTGCGCTCAGGGAGAAGAACAGGAGCGGGAGGGTCGAGGAGGCGACGATCAACCCGACCCAGGTGTTCGACCCGGTGAGCTCGAACATGAGCCACGAGGCCGCGACCGACTGCACGAACGTGCCCGAGGCGGAGAACACATTGCCGGCCCACAGCCAGCGAAAGTGCGGATATCTGAGTGGTTCGACCGCCGAACTCATCCGGTGCAGGGTAGGGCGGGCCGGCACTCCAACTAGCTTTGGCGTGTGCCAAACGACCAGGCCTACTTCGTCCAGGGGGAGACCGGACGCGGTCCAGGGGTGTTGGTCCTCCACTCGCTCTGGGGGCTCACGTCGTCGGTGAAAGGTCTCTGTGACTCACTCGCTGACGAGGGGTTCACCGTCCTGGCGCCCGACATCAATTTCGGGGCCCTCCCCGAGACCGAGAAGGAAGGCATCGATGTTCTCGGCGAGGCCAGCCCCGACCGTCTCGCCTCGTTGGTGCTCACCTCTGCCCAGCTCGTGTTCGAGCAATCGACCGACGGTCCCATCGGGATCGTCGGGTTCGGGATGGGCGGCTCGATGGGACTGTGGGCTTCAGTCCGTCTCGGCGAGATGGTGACGGCCGTCGTCTCTTTCTACGGGACCCAGCAGATCGACTTCGCCGGGTCGAGATCTTCGTATCTCGTCCATTTCGCCGAGGAGGACGAATACATCACCGATGACGAAGCGGCGTTCATGGAGGCCACCATGGGTCTCGAGTCACTCCCGGTCGAAGTGGTGACCTATCCGGGGACCAAACACGGATTCTGCGAGCCTGACGGCGAGACCTTCGATCCCGAAGCCTTCGAGAGGGCTTGGTCGACGACGATCGAGTTCCTCCGTGCTCGGTTAGTCGACTAGCTCCACAGAGTCGCCGGTGGTCAGTGGCCCACCTGCTAGGACCCGCGCATAGACCCGCGACTCACCCGGGTGCTTGTTGGTGTGGATGCGGGTGTACCTGCCGTCGGAGAACCACTGGGCGTTCTTGGAACACGGCGTCGCAAAGTGAGTGATCTCGATACGGACCGGTCCCAGCAACATCGTTCGGCCCGGAACCACCTGGCTCCAATCCAGCCCGGTCACGGTCACGTTCTCGCCCGCAGATCCGGGGGTGATCGGGTGACCCTCCGCCTGGAGCCGCTCGATCACCTCGAGGGAGAAGAGGCACAGCGCCTGCTCGGGGCTCCCGTGATGGACCTTGTCCGCCTGCTCGTCTCCGACGATGCCCCGCTCACCGACCACCGCTGATTCGATGGGGAGTTTGGGTACGCCGCCCTTGCTGGTGTTGATCTGATGGACCCTGGCCATCGGGGCACGATAGGGAACACTGTTTCAAACGGCAGTCGAATACGTAATGTGGTGAACGTGACGACCACAGCCGCAGGTCAGCTCGCCCCGAACATAACCGTCGCCCTGCTCACCGACCTCGTCGCGCGTGTAGATGTGCCTAGGGAGCGGACACCGATCACGGTGGTCTCACCGTTCACCCAGACCACGATCGCCAGTGTCCCCCACGCCACCCCCGACGACGTGGTGGCCGCGGTTGAACGAGGGCGCATGGCTCAGGTCGGTTGGGCTCGGACACCCATAGGAGATCGACTGAAGATCCTTTCGCGCTTCCACGACCTGGTGATCGAGAACGACGGCGTGGCCATGGATCTGATCCAGTTGGAGGCGGGGAAAGCGAGGATCCCGGCCTCCGAGGAGGTCTACGACACAGTCGCCACAACCCACTACTACCTCAAGACGGGCCGGGCGCTCCTGGCCCGAAAGCGCCGCGCGGTCTCGTTCCCCCTGTTCACCAAGACCTACGAGTACCGACGTCCTTACGGCGTGGTCGGAAACATAAGTCCCTGGAACTTCCCGTTCACTCTCGCCATCTCGGACATGATCCCGGCTTTGCTCGCCGGCAACGCCGTGGTCTGCAAACCCGACGAGAAGACGCCCCTGTCGATGCTCCTCGCCGCCAGGCTGTTGGACGAGGCCGGCCTGCCTCGCGGTGTACTTCAGGTCGTGACCGGTCGGGGTGAGGAGGTGGGACCGACTCTCATCGACGAAGTCGACTACATCATGTTCACCGGGTCGACCAAGGTCGGTCGCAAGGTCGCCGAGCAGGCAGGCCGGCGACTCATCGGATCTTCGATGGAGTTGGGGGGCAAGAACGCGGCCCTGGTGCTCGACGACGCCGACATGGACAAGACGGTCGCCGGACTGTCGCGCGCGGTGTTCGCCAACGGTGGGCAGCTCTGCCTCGCCATGGAGAGGATCTATGTGGACGAGAAGATCCGCGAAGAGTTCACGGCGCGGTTCGTGGAGCACACCCAGAACCTCCCAATCACTGCGGCTTACGACTTCTCTTCAGCGCTTTCTTCGATGATCACTCCCGAGCATCTCGACGCAGTTCACTCCCATGTCGAGGATGCGGTGTCGTGTGGGGCGACACTGCTCACCGGCGGCAAGCCGAGACCGGACGTCGGCCCGACTTTCTACGAGCCAACCGTCCTCGCTCGTGTCGACGAGACCATGAGAATCTGCCGGGTCGAAACGTTCGGCCCAGTGGTCTCGATCTACGGGTTCGACTCGATTGACGAGGCGGTCGCCCTGGCCAACGACTCGGATTTCGGTCTCAACTTCAGCGTTTGGGGTAGGGACACCTCCCGGGCGCTCGAGGTCGCGGAGAGACTCGAGGCCGGGACCATCGGGGTCAACGACGGGTATGCGGCTGCCTGGTCCACGTACGCGGCGCCGATGGGGGGTTTCAAGGCCTCGGGTCAGGGTCGGCGACATGGTCCGGAAGGACTCCTCAAGTACACAGAGGCGCAGACGGTGGCGATCCAGAAGATCGGACCTGCCTTCGCCCCGCCCGAGGGGATGGCCTACCCCATGTACCACAAGATCCTCGGGGCGGTCTTGAAGATCCTGAAGTGGGTCCCCTTCTACAAGTAGCTACCAGGCGGGCCCGAGCAGATCGATGGTGCCCAGCGCCGGTGCGGCGCCTGTGACGTCTCCCACCATCACCTCGTTGAAGTCGAAGACCTCTAATCGACCGTGCTGGGTGTTGATGGTGATGCCGCCGAACGGCTTCCACCCGAGAGACTCGTAGTAAGACACCAACTCCTGGTGGCAGACGAGTAGAGCGAACACAACCCCTCGGCTGACCATGAAGTCGAGGGCGCGACTCATCCCCAACGGTGCGTAACCCCGACCCCGGTGATCGGGATGGGTGGCAACCCCGCCGATACCGCCTACAAGCACTTCTCTGCCGTCAAGAGCCACCTCTCGGATCACGACTCCGGTGTACGACACAAGGGTGGGGCCGTCTCGAACGAACACGCCCCACTGGGGTGGTGACCACTCCCGCGCCGATTCCGGATAGCTCTCCGGTGGATCCGGATACACGAGAGACTTGAGCGAAGCGAGCTCCCCGAGCTGGTCGGCCGGAACCTCCGCCATGGGCACAACCTCGGCAGAGGCGCTCACTCCTCGCTCATCTCGGCGAGATCCACAGTCAGCAGATCCCTTTCGTCGTCGTCTTCGATCTCGGCCAGGAGTGCCCTCGCCGCAGCGATGTGCTCGGTGAAGGTCTCGACGTCGTCCACGTCGGCGGCGGCGCGGGCGATTGCCTCATGGGCGAAGCCGGTCACGAACGGGTCGAGGGCGTTCTCGACCGACACTTCGAGGGATCGCTCCCCGAACCTTCGCGCCAACTCTGCGTATCCCAGCACGGCAGCCACCCGGGAGACCTGCCAGTCGGCGATCGCCCGGTTGCGGGCGTCACCGACCAGATACCAGAGGTAGCGCTGGGCGAAACTGGCGGCGAGCATCTCCTCCTCCTGCTCGCGACTCAACTCTTCGGCGTCCAGGAGCTCCCAGGTTCGGTTGAACGCACGGGGAGCGAGAGCCCGCTCCCAGCGAGCGAGGTCTTCGTCGCTCGGTGTGTCGAATTGCTCTGTCACGCGATACCTAGTCTCTCGGTCGAATGAACCGCGTCACGATACGCACCCATGCCTGACCACACGACGGTCGTCGTCGCCGGGGAGGAGATCAGGATCTCCAGCCCGGACCGGGTGGTCTTCCCGGATCGAGGATGGACGAAGCTGGATGTCGTCAACCACTTCGTCTTGGTCTCCGAAGGGGCGGCTCGTGGCATCTCGCGGCGGCCGACGATGCTCAAGCGCTACATGCAGGATGTCACGGTCGACCCGATCTATCACAAACGGGCCGCCAAGAACACTCCGTTCCAGACCGTCCAGATCCGATTCCCTTCCCAGCGCCCGGGTCGGATGAATGTGCCCGTCAGCGAGGCGGACGTTATTCGACTCGTCCAGCTTGGCTGCCTGGACTTCCACCCCTGGCCGGTCAGGTCTGATGACATCGATCACCCCGACGAGCTTCGATTCGATTTCGACCCGACACCCGGGATCGGATTCGACAATGTGAGAGAGGCAGCGGCAGGGGCCAGGGATCTTCTCGAGGAGATCGGGCTCGTCGGCTGGCCCAAGACGTCAGGCAGCCGCGGGATCCACGTATACGTGCGCATCGAGCCGCTTTGGGACTTCTTCCAAACTCGACGAGCCGTCCTCGCCTTTGCCAGAGAGCTGGAGCGGCGGATGGACGGCCTGGTGACGACCAGCTGGTGGAAGGAGGAGCGTCACGGTGTCTTCGTCGACTACAACCAGAACGCACGTGACAAGACGGTGTCCTCGGCTTACGGGGTCCGACCCACCGGGTATGTCTCGGCCCCGATCACGTGGGAAGAGTTGAGCGACGTCGAGATCGAGGACTTCCCGCTGGGCTCGTTCGCCGACCGGTGGGAAGCTGTTGGCGACCTGACTGCCGGAATCGACGAAGCAGCCGGTCGAATCGACACCCTGATGGAGTGGGTCGCCCGTGACGAGGAGAACGGGATCGGCGACGCCCCGTGGCCCCCGCACTATCCCAAGATGCCGGGTGAGCCGCCGCGGGTGCAGCCCTCCAAGCAACGGCGTGCCGATGACGAGTACTGAGAGCAGCCGGGCTCTCACCATCGCCGCATGGACCTTCACCTGGTTACTCGTCATCGTCGTCGTGGTCTTCATCGTGATCAGGGTGTCCAGTGATGTGGCCAACCTCAGTGAGGGCACGATGCCTGCCGAAGGTGAGTTCGATCGCCGCTACGCCGAGAACCCGGTGATCGCCTACCTCCACATCGTGCCGGGGGCCGTCTATCTGCTCGGTGCCCCGTTCCAGCTCTCCAGACGGTTCCGCCAAGCCAACCTCGCCAGGCACCGATCGATCGGACGAGTCCTCCTCGTGGCCGGCGCCCTGACCGGGATGATGGCTCTGGTCGTCGGTGTGGTCATGCCCTTTGGTGGATTTGCCGAGACCTCTGCGTCCCTCGTCTTCGGCGTCTACTTCCTCGCCGCGCTTTCGTTTGCCTATCGGGCGATTCGGGGCGGACGAGAGCGGGACCATCGCCGATGGATGATCCGCGCCTTCGCGGTTGGGGTGGCGGTTGGGATGATCCGTGTCGTGATCGGCGTGGGTGAGGCCCTCGGGATCGGCATCGAGGAGTCGTTCGGTGCCGCCTTCTGGATCGCTTTCGTGCTGATGGCGGCTCTGGGCGAGATCTGGTTGAGGATCAGGCCCAATCCGCCGTCGAGTTCGACCGAGATTTCTCTCTAGAGAGCGTCCCTGCGTTGCAACGCCCAGGTGAGGACCCCGAACCCGATACCGAGCACGACAGCCAGCTTGGCGATGCCGCCTCCAACGCCCGGAGTCACCGATCCGAGCACCGCGATCGCATCCGGGGCGGTGAAGTCGGTGGCGATGTCGGCATAGATCGACAGGGCGATACGCCAGATCGATAGCTGGGCCAGACCGGTCACCACATTGGCGAGGATGGTCTCCACAACCACGATGTAGCCCAGGCCGACCAGGATGGAACGGGGAACCAGGTATCCCAGAGGGACGAACACCGCTGCATAACCGATGCCGGCTGCTGCGAACTGCGCCAGACCCGGGAGGGCTATCGATGCAGGCGCGCCCACCGCCAGGACTGAGAGCAGGGACATCGCCCAGCCGCCGAGGGCGAGGGTGAGAGCAGCCAATATTCCGGCCGCGATCGAGGAAGCCGCCATGGTGGATCGTCTCATCGGCCTCATGTAGATGTAGGGGAGGGTGCCCGAATCCCTCTCCTCCCGGAGGACGGCGACGGTGAGGATGAGTACCGCAATCGCAAAGGAGAAGCCGATGGTGGCGATGATGTCCGAGTAGAGGACTGCCGCCTCCGCTGCATCCGAGTCGTAGGAGATCAACCAGAAGGCGAGTGCGGGGACGGACGAGAGGGCGAGCAACGCCAGCAATCGGCCCCGCCGCATGACGCGGCGGTAGAGGTGGATGGTCAGGGTCATCAGGATTCCCCGACGAGATAGCGAAACACCGACTCCAGGGACTCGTCGGCGGGCTCTACCCGGGTCAGCGAGATACCCGCCGCCACCGCGATGCCGGGCAGCCGGGTCGCCAGGTCACCGGCATCCGAAGCCTCGACCCTGAGCCGACTGCTCTCGATGTGCACGCCGATCACACCGCCGGTGGTCATGAGCGCGCTGGCCAGGGCTCGGTTGTCATTCGATTCGATGTAGACGAGTCGGGGCCGGTCGGTCATCGCGGCACGGATGTCGGCCACGCTGCCGACCGCGGCAAGCCGTCCGTCGACCATGGCGATGACACGGTCGGTCATACGCTCCACCTCGGCCAGCACATGGGAGGAGACCAGCACTGTGCGCCCCGAGGCACCGAGCTCTTTGAACAGAGATATCAAGTGGGCCCGTTGCACGGGATCAGCGCCGTTCAATGGCTCGTCGAGCAGGAGCACCTCGGGTTCGGAGACCAGCGCCGCGGCGACCTTGGCGCGCTGACGCATCCCCTTGGAGAATCCTCCGAGGTTGCGGTCGGCCGAGTCGGTGAGCCCGACGGTCTCGAGACAACGCCGGGCACGTCCGGCCGGGTCGTCGATCTTGGCGAGCTTCGCGGCCAACTCGATGAATCTCCGAGCGCTCATCCTGTCGTAGATGGCCTCGTCCTCAGGGACGAGCGCGATTCGGGCGTATACCGACGGCTCCCGCCGCGGGTCCTGGTCGAGCACGGTCACCGACCCCTGGGACGGCTTCTGCAGTCCGGCGATGACCCGCATGAGAGTGGTCTTGCCCGCACCGTTCGGGCCCAGCAGCCCCGTGACCCCGGGACGGAACGAGATGGTGACTTCGCTGACCGCCACCTTGGGACCGAACCACTTGGAGAGCTCGTCGACGACGATGGTGTTGCTCATGCCAGTCTCCGGTAGCGAGCCCTCACGAAGAACACCGCGACCACCGTGAGCACCCCGATCAGCACCACAGAAGCCCAGACCTCGAACCCAGCCGCTTCTGCCGGGTAGGTGACCGTGTTCTCGAACAGGTAATCGCGGATGATCCGGGGGTGCTGGTCGATGGAGAGGAGGGCCACCCAGCGAGCTCCGCTGAAACCTGCTTCGGCTACAGCCGCTGCGATCCCGCTCCCGGCGATAATCAGCCCCAGGAAGGCGGCGGCTGCGATCCCCGTCCGGTCGATGATCGCGGAGAGGATGAAGACGATCGAACCGTGGAGGGCGAGGAAGGACAACGTGGTCACCGGCACCTTCCACAGCACGTCGAGGTTTTCGGTCATGTAGGGGAGAAAGCCCTGGTCGGCGATCAGACCCAGTCCGATGTGAAGCACTAGTTGAGGGACGATGTAGATCGCTCCGACGACCGTGGCGAAGGCTCCGACCTTCGCTGCGAGATAGCCGTCGACTGTGAGCGGGCGGGAGAAGTACACCGACAACGCACCCGATGTCCGGTCCGGCACCAGCAACTGCGGCCCGGCGAGTGCGATGAATAGAAGGGCGATCGCCGAGTAGAAGTCGAAGAGCCCACCGTAGGTGGGGATGCCCTCCCGGAGGCTCTCGTCGATGTTGCCGATGCTCCAGTGGATTCCGATGAACACGGCGGCGGCCACGACCGCGATCGTGATCAGAGCCCAGGGGAATACCTTCAGGCGCGCCTTGCGGCCGAGGGCGAGGACTCGTCTGATCCCAT
Source organism: Acidimicrobiia bacterium (assembly GCA_035762545.1). Taxonomy (GTDB): domain Bacteria; phylum Actinomycetota; class Acidimicrobiia; order Spongiisociales; family ZC4RG35; genus JANQRA01. The sequence goes on along the minus strand of DASTOM010000044.1, from coordinate 169,438 downwards.
CGACGAACACGGCTCTCCTGGCCCCAGAGGTTCCGGTTCGAGGGCCGTCGTAGGTGCGATAACCGCGGTCGTAGATGATCTGATCCGTCATGTCTCTGTCGACCCCGGATGGAGGAAGAGGTCTTCGAGGGACGCCGAGCCTCTGACCATGCGGATCAGGCCGGCCTCGCTGGCAGCGGCCTCTTCGACTATCGCCCGTTCGATGGTCTCGTCGCCGGGTCCGACGGTCATTCGCTGATCTTGGAGCATGACGGCAAGGCCTCGGTTGGTCAGACGCTGGGCGACTGCGGCCGCGTCACCGAGAATCTCGACTTGAACCGTTCCGTGCTTCTCAAAGGTCTCGAGAGGGCCCGAGCGGAGTAGGTCGCCGGCATCGAGCATCACAACCCAAGAGCAGGTCTCCTCGATGTCGGTGAGGACGTGCGAGCTGACGATGACGTTGATGTCGAACTCGCCGAGACGTCTGATCAGCTGGAGCATCTGTGCTCTCCCCGCCGGATCCAAGCCACTCGCGGGTTCGTCGAGCAGCAGTAGATCCGGGTCGTGGACGATCGCTTGGGCCAGTTTCACCCGCTGCTGCATGCCGGTCGAGAAGTCTCCGAGATAGCGGAACCTCTCCTCCTCCAAGCCCACCAGGAAGAGGGTCTCTGAAGACCTGCGTCGTGCCTCCCTCCGCGGGATCCCGGCCAGTTGGGCCGCATAGGCGACGAAGTCGGCGGCTGTCTGGTCTTTGGGAAGGCATTGGCCCTCCGGCATGTAGCCCATCACCGCCCGAACGGCGAGCGGCTCGACCTCCGGATCGTGACCCATGACGTCGACCGATCCGCTGGTGGGGTGAAGCAACCCGAGGAGGAGTCGGAGCATCGTCGTCTTGCCGGCTCCGTTGGCACCCACCAACCCCGTGATGCCCGGAGGGATCGCCAGGTCGAGGTTGCGCAGAGCGACGACTTCTCCGTAGTCGTGGGTCAGCCCTTTGACTTCGACGATGTTGTCCTGACCCATTCGTGGTCAGTCTGGCATGGCCAGGACAGGTGAGAAATCAGGGATGACCCGGACTCGTCCCTATTTGGTCACATCCCGGAAGCTGGCCCCTTCGGGACGCTCCAACTGGTCCATCGTGCAGTCGGCGGCATCCTTGTCCGGTCGCCAGCGATGAAACCGGGAGGCGTGACGGAACCTGTCACCCTCCAACTGGTCGTAGCTCACCTCCACGACCACCCCGGGTCGGACCGGCGTCCAGTCGCTGTCCTTCCCTGCCGACCATCGGCTCGGCCCGCCCGGCGCCCTCGCCTCGGCATCGAAACTCTCGTCGGAGCGAAGCTCCATGAACCGTTCGTAGAGCTCCACCCGGTCGGCGTTGGGGAACCCGGAGCAATGCCCGATGAAGTGGAAATCGCCATCTTCGTTGAAGAGACCGAGCAGTAGCGAGCCGATCATCCCGCCGTCCTTGTGCTCCCGAAACCCTCCGACCACGACGTCGATCGTGCGACGGTGCTTGATCTTGATCATGGCCCTCTTGCCGTGCTGGTAGGCGAGTCCGGGATCCTTGGCGATGATCCCGTCACATCCGGCCGGCTCGAACTCGTGAAACCAGCCTTTGGCGACCTCCTCCGAGGCCGTCTGCGGGGTCAGGTGCCAGGGAAACTCCAAGGTCGAGGCGAGAGCTACGAGCCGCTCCCGTCGCTCGCCGAAAGGCGCCCCCCGAAGGTCGTCTCCCTCGTGGGCGAGGAGGTCGAAGGCCACCAGTTCGGCGGGAGTCTCCTCCGAGAGGCGATTGATCCTCGACTCTGCAGGATGGATCCGCTGCTGCAGTGTGTCGAAGTCGGTGACACCGTCGACGACGACCACGATCTCACCGTCGACGACGGTGCCGGCTGGGAGCTGGTCCAGGGCGGGTTCGAGCTCAGGGAAGTAGCGGAGAAGCGGACGTTGGTTGCGGGAGTCGATTCGGGTCTCCGGAGCCGACCAGGACAGGGAGCGAAAACCGTCCCATTTCGGTTCGTAGACGAAGTCGCCTCTGGGCCACTTCTCCGAGACCTTGGCTTCCATCGTCTCCACCGGCGGTTCGAAGGGGTGGCTCACGGCTTCGAGTGTATGCGTCGATACCCTGGGCCCTGATGTTGGATCGATTGAAGGACACGGGCCGGGACACCTACGCAATCTTCAAGTGGGCCGGCAAGCAGTACGGCGCCGATCGTGTGAACCGGATGTCGGCAGCGGTTGCCTATCGAGCCATGTTCGCCGCCGCCCCACTGCTGATCATCGCCGTATACATCGTCGGGCTGGTCCTGGGTAGTGATGAGGCCCTGACCGAGATCCTCGACGCCATTGGCCGCGTAGCCGGCCCCCAGGTCGTCGACGCCGTGGATACCGTTGTGCTGTCCGTGTCCAGCACTGGAGCTGTCACTGGAATCGTGGGCCTCGTCCTGCTGCTGTGGACCTGTTCGAGTCTGTTCGGCGAGCTCCAGAACGATCTCAACGACATCTTCGGGGTCCCTTATGAGCAGACCACCGGGATCGTCAACCTGGTCAGGAAGCGTGGACTCGGGTTTCTGTGGGCACTATCACTCGGCCTGGTCGTCATCGCGGTGCTGCTGCTCAACAACATCTGGCAGTTTCTCGAGAGCCTATTCCCGGCCAGTTTCCAACCAGCCCATCGGGTCATCACGTTTCTCACCCCTCTCGTCTCGGTGGTGGTGCTGCCGTTCGTCTTCGTGCTCTTCTTCCAGTCCCTCACCCAGGTCAAGGTCCGCTGGCGAGCCCTGTGGTGGGGTTCGTTCTTCACCACCGTGGCCTTCCTCATCACCTCCTATGGGGCGAGCATCTACTTCAGGCTCTCTCCAACCGACAGTGCGGCGGGTATCGCCGGGGCGCTCTTCGTGATCGTCTTGCTCGCCTACATCTTCTCGGCGGTGTTCTTGTTCGGCGCCCTCGTGACGCGGGGCTACGCGATCTACCTGTCCCAGGACCGACGGCCCCCAGGGGTAGTGGCACCGACCACCCCTTCTAGGGATGACGGTGTGGCGGGGGTGGTCGACAAGGCAGACACCCCGTTGCCCCTTTCGGCTCTCCTTTCCTTCATCGCGGGGCTCTTCGTGGGATGGCGTCGGCGGCGTTGATCGTCTTCGCCCCGACGGTGACGAGTCAATAACCTGAGCGCCGATGGCTATCGACATCCCCGGGTTCATCTCGGATTTCAAGGAACACGCCACGGATCACGGTTTCCACGTCCACGACGAACGCCATTTCGTCGAGACCTACTCGTTGCGCCAGTCGTGGGAGGTCGACGTCCACCCCGAAGCAGGCTGCGGTGGCCCGATCGATCTCCATGTTGCTCTCGACGTCGATCCCAACGTGCTGCTCTCACTGCGCGAGCGTCTCGAGGAGATGTCCGAGTTCGAGGAGCCGCCCGACGAGTGGTTTCTCGACCTGTACTTCAACTGGGCGGTCCCACCCCTGCACGATCCCCCGGACCTCCTCGTCCTCGCCACCGACCTCGCCGGTTTGGGTGGGATGACCCTCCCGGTCGAGGTGTCCGCCGTCGACTCGTACGCCGACGTCATCGGGGCCCCGGAGCGAAGACTTCAGGTCACCGGGAAGAGCCAGGTCAGCCTGGTCGATGTGCTCATGGGACGGGAGCAACTCTGCGAGGTGCTCGACAGCTCACGTGAGGTCAGCGAGTACCTGCTCGACCGGGTCGGGGGATGGATGGAGCTTCCGGATACCTAGCGATCCACTCTGTACCGGGATGCTCCGTCGCCGAGAGACGAGAACCCCCGGACTACAGCTCAGAAGATGATGCTGATGAGCGACCACACGGCCAGGCCGGCGGTGAGGACACAGAGAGCGTAGAAGAGTCCCATCGTCAGGGGCTTGGGTGCCGGAGCCTCGCGGACCTCGACGCCTCCAGGTCCGGGGAGCGTGGTCGGCTTGGCCTCGGGTTGGGGGGGCAGGGCGACTGCCGCCGGACGTGACATGCCTCCGTTGAGGGCCGCGGCGAACTTGCTCGGCTGATTGGGGACGAACCAGATGGTCTCATCCTCTGCGCTGATCGTGAAGACGGTCTCGTTGACGTGGCTTATCTCGCACTCATCTGCGGACCAGTCTCCGATCTCGGTTCCGGAGGCAGACAGACGCACGTGACCGTCGTCGAGCTCGACGATCACCGGGATGTCGTCCTCGGCAAGTGTGACGACACCGTCGTATATGGCCATATCTCTACATCCCCCGACGGGTGGCGGTTACAAACTAGGTGGTTCGGGAGCCGGTGTCGACCCGGGATCCGGGCGCGGGATATCAGAAAGGCACTCCGATCGCCTCACACAAGAATCGGGTGTAAGGGGCTGCCTTCTTGAATGTTGTGAGGAGATCGTCGGCGAACACCGCGGAGGTGACCGACTTCTGAGTGAGCCGGGTTCCGGCGGTGAAACTCCTCAGACGCAGGTCGTCTGGGTAAGGGTGGTCGGGATCGAGATCCTTGGGGATACGTTGCAGCCGGTCGTCGTCGTGGTCTCCAAGACTCCAGGTCTCGGTGAAGCTACGGGTGTGAGCCACATTGCCCCAATCGGTCGGGTTGTCGTTGATCGCCTGTCTGATCTGACGCGCCACCTTGGTCTCGGGATGCCAGAGCCCGGCTCCGGCGAAGTTCTGACTGGGCTCGATGTGGACGTAGAACCCGGGTGCATGGACATCTTTGCCCCGCTCGTGGCGGAACTGGATGCCGACGTTGGTCTTGTAGGGCGTCTTGTCCTGGGAGAACCTCACGTCGCGATACGGCCGCATCAGTGACCCACCGTTCAGATTGGTGCTCGCCACGAAATGTGGCGAGATGTCACATAGACGCTCACCAAAGTTCTCGATGAAGTCGAGTGCCGGCTGCTGGATCAACTCGGCGTATCTGGGCTTGTTCCTCTCCCACCAGGTCTTCTCGTTGTTCGCCTCCAGATCGCGGAGGAACTGGAATACCGCCGGCTTGAAGTACACGGTCATCTCGCTCCTTTCACTCCTCTGACGAACATACGTCGGGGAATAGACGGTTTTGAAGGGGGTTGTCCCGCGGACGGGAATTGCGTGACCCCAACCCTGTCATATCATTGCTCCTGCAAGTGACCTTCCTTCTGGCTGCCGAGGAAACCTCCGGCACGAATTTCGCCTCGTTCGACGTCCCCGTCTGGGCTTGGGTTGCGCTGATCAGCGCGATCAGCGTGCTGCTCATCCTGGATCTACTCCTGGTGCACCGCACCCCTCACGAGATCTCCATCAAGGAGGCGGGCATCGAGTCAGCCGTGTGGATCAGCATCGGCCTTGCCTTCACCGGTGTGATGTGGTGGTGGCAGGGGGCGCAAGCAGGCGGCGAGTACCTGGCCGGATATCTGATCGAGAAGAGCCTGTCGGTCGACAACGTGTTCGTGTGGGCGGTGATCTTCAGCTACTTCGCCATCCCGAGGAAATACCAGTTCAGGGTGCTCTTCTGGGGCATTTTCGGCGCCCTGGTCCTCCGGGCGATCTTCATATTCGCCGGTGTCGCCCTCATCGAGCAGTTCAGTTGGATCCTCTACGTCTTCGGGGCATTCCTGCTCTTCACAGCATGGCGGATCTACAGGCACGATGAGGCCGAGGTTCATCCGGAGAACAACCCCGTCCTCAAGCTGGTCCAAAAGGTGGTCCCGTCCACTCCCGAACTGGACGGTCAGAAGATGTTCACCAGGAAGCACGGGCGTCTGCTGGCGACGCCCCTGTTCGCCGTCCTGATCCTGGTCGAGACCACCGATGTCATCTTCGCAGTCGACTCGATCCCGGCGATCCTCGCCGTGTCCCGCGAGGAGTTCATCGTCTTCTCGTCCAACGCCTTCGCCATCCTCGGGCTCAGGGCCCTCTACTTCCTCCTGGCCGGCATGCAGGGGCGGTTCCGCTATCTGAACACCGGGCTGGCGGTGATCCTGGCCTTCGTGGGGGTCAAGATGTTGATCGCCGAGTGGTACCACATGCCCACCTGGATCAGCCTGACCGTGATCACCATCGTGCTCGCCGTGACCATCTGGGCTTCGTTGCGCGCCGAGCGCAACGAGGACCCTGCACCGGCGATCGAGACGGGTGACCCCGCCTGGGTCCCTCCGGGTGATCCAACTGACGAGGGTTCGGATTGAGCCCAGTGCTCGCCTTCGGTGACGACCGATCCACACAAGCCGACGTGTGCTGGGGGTGGATCACCAGCCAGAGATGGGACGGCTGGGACCTGGAAATCGTCACGGCCGAACCGCGAGCCGACCTGCGTCCCGGTTCGGAAGACGCCGAGTTGCACCCGTGGGAGCCGGAGACACCCCGCGATCCGGGTGAGGCCGGGTTCGGCTCGGTCGTTCACCTTCACGCCGAGATCGACCCGAGAGTCGCACTGATCGCCAAGGACTGGGATCTCGTCGCAATCGGACCCAAGGGCTCAGGACTGCTCAAGCGTCTCCACCTCGGCAGCACCGCCGATTGGCTACTCCGTGAGCCAACCTCTCCCCTGCTGATCGCGCACGGGTCGGGCCCGGTGCGAAAGGTTCTGTTCGCCGCCGATGGCTCGCCCCACTCTCATCGCACGCTCGATTGTCTGGTATCCGTGCCCTGGATCGACGGGGCGACCGTGCACGTGCTCAATGTGGACGATGGGCAGGTCGACGTCGAAGCGGCTGGACAACAGGCGGAGGACGCACTGCGTGGTGCAGGGGTCCAGGTCGTCCGTGAGCATCGCTCCGGCCGTCCGGCACACGAGATCCTCCAGGCCATCGACGACATCGGTCCCGACCTCGTGGCCATGGGAGTGCGTGGCCAGGAGGGGATCAAGGAGTTGGTTGTCGGTTCGACCACGGCCGCTGTCGCCAACTCCTCGACGACCTCGCTTCTGGTGGCTCACGCCGCCGAAGCCTGATCCTCAGATCAGTTCAGGACCCTCCGGCACGACCACGCCTGCCAGTAGTACTTACCCAGCTGCTGATAGCGGTTGGCCAGCCAGGCCGCAGAACCGATGTTCGCCTCGGCGTCGAAGGGGCTGGCGCCACCGAATCCGGCATTCGGTGCGGTCGATGCCCAGGTCGACGGGAGAAACTGGAACAGCCCCGACGCGCCGGAGTAGGGGTTGAGTGCGTTGGGGTCGCCGTTGGACTCGCAATCGATGATGGCCAGCGCCTCCTCGACACGGTTCGAGGGGAAGTACTGCGAGACGAGTCCACGCCATTGCTCGACCGAAGGGGGGTGATTCCAGGGCCCACCGCCACCACCACCCGACGTACTGGTGGTCGTTGGATCCGGGGCGTTGGTGGGCGGGGGGTTGGTACCGGATGGGCTCGTGGTCGGGGTGGTCCCGGGTGGTGGAGGGGTGGTGGGGGCGGGCTCCGCCGGTGACCGGTTCTCCTGACGCTGGCGCTCGTCTTCTTTCGCTTTGGCGATGTCGACGGCGCTGAGCGCGGCGAGATACTCCCGCTCGGCGGCGTCAGCTTCGCGGATCGCGGTGGCAACGGCGGCGTCGGCCTGTTCGTACAGGGCCGTGTAGTTCTCCACCTCGGCGTCGACTTGCTCCTGGAGCTCCTGGAACTCCTCCTGATCGGCGAGGTAGGTCTGTTTGAGCTCTTCGAGACTCTTCCGCTTGGCGGACAACTCGTCGACCGTGAGCCGTCCATCGGCAACCACGTCCTCGACCACCGAACTGGCGACGAGGGCCTTCTCGACGGTGCCTGTGTTGACGACGGCCACACTCGGTGACGAGACCACTGTCATGTATGCGTCCACCGCCTGATCTTCGATGTCGGCTTTGATCCCGGCGAGCTCGACGTCGGCGTACCCCACCTGGGAGGCCAACCGATCGAGATCCGCCCCGACGATCGAGAGCTGGGCGGCCAGCTCGTTCATCCGTGAGATGGAATCGGCGAGCTGGAGTTCGATGTCCTCGCGGTTGGCCACTGCTTCGTCGACCAACCCCGAAGCAGCGTTGGCCCGATGCTGAGCCTCATCTGCCTCCTGCTCGGCCTGTTCGGTCGTCTGGGCGCGAGCAGCCGGCGCACCGGTGGATAGCGACGAGACCACGAGCGTGAAAGCGAGAAATGCCGTGAAGAGGCGAACGAACCGCATGGGGTGCCTAAAAGCGTAACCAAACCCCTCTCCTCCGAGAAGTGGAACCGGGGTAGCTTGGCCACCATGGTGCGAAACAATGTGTCTTCGGGATCTCCTTACGAGTCCCGATACGGGTTCAGCCGGGCGGTTCGAGTCGACGACCGGGTCCTGGTGGCAGGGACCGCCCCCATCTGGCCTGACGGCACGGTGGATCCCGATCCCGCGGCCCAGACCCGACGTTGCCTCGAGATCATGCTCGATGCTCTGGCCCAGGCGGGCGGTGCTGCCGAGAATGTGGTCCGAACCCGAATGTTCATCACCGACGCCGGTGATGCCGATGCTGTCGGCGCCGCCCACGGCGAGGTCTTCTCGGAAATAAGGCCGGCGGCGACAATGGTTGTAGTTGGTGGATTGATCGATCCGCGCTGGGTCGTCGAGATGGAACTTGAAGCTGTCTTAACGGCCTAGACGGTTGACTGGCGACAGGAGGTTGTGATGTTTGGACGAAAGACCAATGAGATGCCGGCAACCGACCAGACGCTTGCCGGCCGTTCGGAATCCGTAGACGTTCCTGATCAGCACTTCATAAACGGAAACCCGCTGAAGGGCCCGTTCCCGACGGGAACCGAAGTGGCAGTGTTCGGGATGGGCTGTTTCTGGGGTGCCGAACGTCGCTTCTGGCAGCTCCCCGGTGTGTACACCACTTCCGCGGGATACGCCGGCGGCGCCACTCCCAATCCCACATATGAGGAGGTGTGCTCCGGTCGCACCGGGCATGCCGAAGTAGTGCAGGTGGTCTATGACCCGTCGGTGGTCAGCTACGACGACTTGCTCCGTGTCTTTTGGGAGACCCACGATCCGACCCAGGGATATCGCCAAGGGAACGACATCGGCACCCAGTACCGCTCGACGATCTACACCACCACCGACGACCAACTCGACCAGGCGAAACGATCCCAGGACGTCTACCAGGCGGTTCTGACCGAGAAGGGATTCGGCGACATCACCACAGAGATCGAGCCGTTGGGCGAGTACTACTTCGCCGAGGACTATCACCAGCAGTACCTCGGGAAGAATCCTTGGGGCTACGACTGTCACGCCAACACGGGTATCGCCTATCCGGGGCTGGGGTAACACCTCACAATCGGGCCTGCATGTTGATCCGCTGGGCGGGACGCGGTGCAGGTCGAGGCGAGAGGCCCGGTCTATCTGTCTATCCCGCAGCTCAGCCGAGGGACTCCACCAACTCCGTCGAATCAAGACCGTTCACGTCGAGCGCCAAGTCGGGAGTGACCCCGGTGCCACCGAAGTCGAGACCACCCGGTGTCAGCCATCGGGCGATGGTCAGCTTCAAGGCGCCGCCGTTGGAGAGGCTGAACCGCTGCTGGACGGTGTTCTTCCCAAACGTGTTCTCGCCGACGACGGTCGCCCGGCCGCGCTCTTGGAGCACGGCTGACACGACCTCCGACGCCGAGGCGCTGCCCTTGTTGACCACTACGGTGACATCCATGTCGTCTGGGACGATGGCGTTGCCGTTCACCTCGTAGCTCAAGTTCTCTCCCGGCCCTTCGGTGATGACGACATCGCCCTCCTCGAGAAACACCGAGGCCACTTCGATCGCAGTGGTCAGGAAGCCGCCCGGGTTGTCTCTGAAATCGATCACCAACTCATCGACGCCGGCCGACAGCATGTCGACGACCGACTCCTCGAACTGCGGTCCGGCGTTACCGGTGAAGTTGTAGAGCCTGACGTAACCCACATCGCCCACGACCTCGTCTTCGAGCACCGGGATGAGGACGGCAGCACGTTCGATGGAGATATCGAGAGTCTCGTCGCCACGTTCGATAGTCAGAATCACCTCCGTCCCCGACGGTCCGCGAACCGCCGAGGTCACCTCGTCGACCGTCCAGTCGAGGATCGGCTGACCGTCCACACCAATGATCACGTCATCCCTGACCAGGCCGGCCTCCTCGGCCGGTGCTCCCGCGATCGTGGAGACGACCAGAAGGCGGCATGTCTCCGAGATCACCCCACACTGCTTGTTGTCGCCGGGGATTGTCTCGTCCTCGGGGGACACCAGTGCTCCGATTCCCTCGATCTCGCCCTCCTGCTCCTCTTGGAGGAGGTCGAGAGCTTGGGGGTCGAAGTAGCCGGAGTTGGGGTCGAGTGCGAATGTCGCCAGCCCGGCGACCATGGCTTCGGCGGCTTCGGTGCTGTCGTCGGCGGCCCCGCCTGCCACATCGCATACGGTCGAGAAGTATTCGTCCGGCGCAGCACAGACGAGAAGCTCTTCCGAGTCTGACCCGTCGAGGAGCTCGAGACCCAGACGAGCTGCCTCGGCGAGGTCTCCCTCGTCGATCTCGTCGACGTAGTGCGTCTGGATCAGGTCGTACGCCTCGCAGACGATGGCCACCTCCTCTGCCGGCTCCTCACAGTCCACGAGCTCGACATCGCGGCCCGAGGACCTTCCCGTGGTGTCCGGAGCCGTCGCTTCGGAGGTGGTCGGAGCCGTGGGGACCGCGGTGGTGCTCGGATCGGCGACCGTTGTCGATGACGTGGCTGTCTCACCCGAGCAGGCCGCGAGTACGAGGCAGAGTGCGATCAGTGCGTTCTGAGCGTTCCGCCGATTCATGAAGAGGCCTCCAGGGCGAGTTCGACGACCTCGGTGGCGGTGGCCCCGGTGGGCCAGGCCAGCTCTCGATCCGGTATCAATCCGCCGTCGGCTGCGTTGAGACCGTTGGGTGTCGACCAGCGAGCGACAGCGACGTAGAACTCGGCGCCGTTTCGTAGTGAAAATGGTATCTGGACTGCGTCCTTACCAAACGTGTTGGACCCGATGATCAGGGCGTCCCGTCGGTCCCGAAGCGTGCCGGCGAGTATCTCGGCGGCCGAAGCCGTCCCCTGGTTGACGAGGACCAGCAGTCGCTGTTCGGTGACGAGGCCACCGGGCTCCGCCTCGTACTCCAGGTGCTCGTCCGGTGCGTCGCTGACGAGGACCACGCCTCCGTCGACGAACTGGTCGGCGACTTCGACCACCGCGTCGACCAAACCGCCCGGGTTGTCCCTCAGATCGACGACCAGGGTGGACATACCCTCGATGACCATCTCCTCCAGTGAGGCCTCGACGAGGTCGGGGATGTCCGCTTCGAAGTCCGGTATCCGCACGTAGCCAACGTCGTCGATCGGCACGCCGTACTCGACCGTCGGGACCGTCAACTCGGAGCGGACGATCGGGATGTCGAGGGACTCCCCGTCTCGATCGATCGTCAGCACCACGGTTCCGGTCTCGTCTCCGGCGATCTCGGCGACGATCCCTGTGAAACCACGACCGAGTGTCGACGCCCCGTCGACATGGGTCACCACATCGCCGGACAGGAGTCCCGCAGCGGATGCGGGGTTGTCTTCCAGGACGACGACAACTTCGAGACGGCAGACCTCGGTCACCTCGGTGCATTTCGAGCCAGCGGTGTCGCGTGCATCGAGGAGAACGCCGACCCCACTCACGATCCCGTTGAGCCTCAGTGACCCTGCCTGGTTGGCTGGCAGGTAGTAGGTGAACGGGTCGAGACCCACGTCGATCATGTATGACATTGCCGCCTCGACGGCAGGCCCCACCGGTACCTGCGACTCCTGGATCCGTCTCGCGAGCTCGTCACAGAGCACCGAGAACGCGGCGTCGGGGATGGCGCAGATGAGGGTCCGGGGAGGCTCTTCAGTGGACTCGGGCTCGAAGGCCCTGAGCCCGCGAACCGCCGCGGCGGCGAGGAAGCCGGGGTCGAATGGGGCATCGACATGCCACTGCTCGAGCAGGTCGTACACCTCGCACAATGGGCTGAAGGTCACAGGTGGAGAACCGCAGTTCTGCGTCTCCACCTCGAGGGCCGGCACGGTTGTCGTGGTGATGATCCGAGCCGTCGCCTCTGGTGCAGGGGTCGGAGACGTCGTTTCGGTGACGGTCCCTCCGTTACAAGCGGCGACGATGACCGCAACGAAGGGGAGGATCCATTTCACAGACTTCATTATGCGGACTCATCGGCAGTTACCGTCCCCATCGTGAGGTTGCGAGCACATCTGAGGACTCCGGATGGTGAAACCGTGGTTCGTGACGTCGTCGACGGTCATTGGGCCGAGCCCGAGGGCAGTGCCGACCGTCAGGTGGGAGAAGGTCTGTGGGCGTCGCCGGGTCTCGTGGATGCCCACGCTCATTTCGCCTCGGACACGCTGTTCCAGCCAGGCGACTTCGACACTGCCTTGGAGCGGCTTCGGGACACCCTCGGGGGTGGGGTCACGTTGCTTCTCGACAAGGGATGGGACGACGACACCGCCATCCGGGCAGTGGCAGCGGTGCCCCCTGGAGAGCGCCCCGACGTGCAGGCGGCTGCCGGAATTCTCTCCGTGGACGGAGGCTATTACCCCGGATTTGGCCGCGTTGTCACCGCCGACGCCCTCGGTGAGGCGACGACACGGCAGGCGCGGGCCGGTCTGGGATGGGTCAAGCTGATCGGTGATTGGCCGCGCAAAGGGGTTGGGCCGGTCGCCAACTTCGACACCGGCCAGCTCCGGGCGGCGGTCGATGCGGCTGAGGCCGTTGGCGCCCGTGTGGCCATTCACACCATGGCCCGGGACGTCCCCAGTTTTGCAGTGGCGGCCGGGGTCCACTCGATCGAGCACGGTTTGTTCCTGGAGGAGGACGACCTCGGGCCGCTGGGTGCTCGTTCAGGTATGTGGGTACCCACCGTTCTGCGCGTCGAGGCGACGATCGAGCAGTTGGGCGTGGAGTCCAGCGGCGGGCGATTGCTCGCCGAAGGCCGGGACCGGCTCAGTCGTCTGCTCCCGTTGGCGATCGAAGCCGGGGTCCATGTGCTGGCGGGAACCGACCTGGTCGGACGTCCCCGCGACGTGGCGGCTGAGGCGATACGCCTGGCGGCCTACGGGCTGTCCAACTCTCAGGTGGTCGCTGCGGTCTCTCGCTCGCCACGGATCGCCCTGGGTCAGGACGCCTCCTTCGCCGTCGGTGAGCCGGCCGACGCGGTCTGGTTCGCCGAGAACCCGGTGGAATCGCTCGGGGTCCTCTCTCACCCTGCACACATCCTTCGTCTAGGACGACTCAATTGAAGCTGCTTCTCGCCTCCTCGTCGCCGCGTCGTGCCGAACTGCTCGAGCGTCTCGATCTCGAATTCATGGTGGTCCCCGCAGATGTCGACGAGACACGTCGCCCCGATGAGTCTCCCGGCGTCTATGTGGAGCGTCTCGCCAGAGAGAAGGCGGTTTCGGTCTCAGTACCCGACGTGGCGGTCATCGCAGCGGATACCGCAGTCGTGCACGAAGGCAGGGTCTTGGGGAAACCCGCTCATCCCCAGGAGGCCCGCGCCATGCTGACCAGTCTCCAGGGCGCGGAGCACGAGGTGTTCACCGGGCTGGCAGTCGCCAGTGCCGGGGAAGCGGCTTCGATGGTGGACATCACTGCGGTCCGCATGCTCCCGATGACCGAGGACGAGATCTACGCCTACGTCGAGACCGGGGAGCCGATGGACAAGGCAGGGTCTTATGGTCTTCAGGGGAAGGGAGGCATGTTCGTCGAGTCGATTTCGGGCAGCCCCTTCACGGTGATCGGGCTCCCGATCCACCTCATCCCGAGGTTGATGCGAAAAGTCGGCGTGGTTCCTGAGCAATTCGCCAGGCGGTCTAACTTGTGACCGGGATGAAGAAGACCATCGCGGCCATCGTTGTCGTCGTCGCGGCCTGCAGCCCTGGTGAGACCGGCGAGTCGTCCACGACATCGTCTACGTCCGTACTCGGGTCCACTACGACCTCTGGGGCAGTCACAACTACCGCGGTTCCGGGGACCACGACCACCACCGGTGCGACGACCACCACCACGCTGGGAACGACCACGACGAGCCCGTTGCTCGAAGGCAATTGGGCGGACGAGCCTCTGGTGACCACCGACTTCGGCGCTCTGGGGTGGTGGGACGGCTCATCCTGGCTCGATGCGGAGACCGAGGGGGCGTTGCCTGTCGTCGGAGGTGAGGACTACCAGGTGACGGTTCTCGGGTCGCTCGGGATGACGACCGCCGGTCCTCAAGCCATTGTCTGTGACCCGCTCCAGCTTCTCGGTGTCATGATCGATGACCCCGATCTTCTCGGTGACTTCCCCGGGCCGTACGGGGTGGCGATCTCAGCACCCTGGCAGTTGGTCCCACATCTGGTCGAGGTGGCCTCCGACGATGCGACCTATGCAGACTTCGCCGCCGCCCTCCTCTCCGAACGAGGGCTCGACGTCGCCAATCCGGTTATCAAGCAGCTGATCCGGACCGATCTGGAAGGTGACGGGGTCAACGAAGTGATCGTCGTCGCTGAAGAGGTCAACCCCAGCTTCCTGATGGAGATCGGCGACTACTCGATCCTCTTCCTGAGAAAGGTTGTGGAAGGCGATGTCCAGACCGCAGTTTTGGAGGAGACGGTGGTGCTCAGCGAGGACGACCAGTTCTCCGGGTCCCACATAGTGGGCACGATCGCCGACCTCAACGGGGACTCGAAGATGGAGATCGTGACCAACTCGGCCTACTTCGAAGGGTTCGGGGTCAATGTGTGGGAGTACGTGAACGACGACATCGGTCCTTCGATCGCCCTCCAGACCGGCTGCGGTAGCTGATGCAGAACCCATTCGAGGACCGGCCAACGTACGTTTCCTACTCAGGACTCGAACTGACCGACGCCTCGGCCGACCATGCCGAGGGACGGCTCGAGATCACCGAGAATCATCACCAGCCATACGGAGCGGTGCACGGAGGCGTCTATTGCATGATGATCGAGACCCTCGCTTCGACCGGGGCTGCTCTCTGGGCCATCGAACATGGCATGCCCGGTGCGATGGGGGTCAGCAACAAGACGGACTTCCTCCGGCCCGCGACGGACGGGGTCCTCCTGGGGCGGGCAACACCGATTCATCGTGGCCGGACCCAACAACTCTGGCAGGTCGACATAACCCGAGAGGCCGATGGGAAACTCGTCGCCCAGGGTCAGGTTCGCCTGCAGAACGTCGGTTCCACCGAGTTCTAGACGTCGTGCCTGAGGGCGACAGCATCGCCGGGGACGCCGTCAGGTTGCGACCGATCCTCGTTGGGAAGAAAATCGAAGCTGTCGGGGGCACCGCAGGCGCGATCCGGTCGAACTCGCACCGCATTCTCGATGCCGAAGTCACCTCGGTCCGGACCCGTGGCAAGAACCTGTTGATCGACTTGTCAGGTGGGTACTCGGTCCGAGTTCATCTCGGGATGACCGGTCGTTGGAGGGAGGGGGTGATACCGCGGGCGCGTCTCAGCTTGACCACAGGCTCTGGGTCCGTGTCGTGTCTCGACGCTCCCACGGTCGATGTGGATCGGACCGCTGCGATCGACCGGGCGCTGGATCGTCTTGGACCGGATCTCCTGGATGACTTCGACGAGGACGATTTCATCCGTCGGGCGCGTGCCGTCGACCCCATGCCTGTGGGTCGGCTCCTGCTCGATCAGAGGGTGGTGGCCGGAGTGGGGAATGTGTACAAGTCGGAGTTGCTGTTCCTGGCCGGGATCAACCCGTGGACGTCAACGGCCGACGTGACCGACCACCAGCTTCGGGAGATCTCCCGGAACGCTCGCGAGTTGCTGGCGTTCAATGTGGGGCGGCGTCGCAGCACCACCGGCTCCACCGGTCGCGGTCAGGAGACCTGGGTCTATGGCCAGAGGGGGCACCGGTGTCGTCGCTGTGGCACCACCATCGAGATGGCCAGTCTCGACGATCGGGTCACCTTCTGGTGCCCGAGTTGTCAGCAGCTGGGCGCGTCTCCCGGGATGTAGGTCACCGTGTCCCCCTCGAAGGTCACCTCGACGAACGGTGGGTCACCCTCGTTGAGGACGATCTCGACCACCACGGAGTCAGCCCCTTTGGTCGCATCGAGCCAGGCCTGCGGGAGTTCGGTCGATGCCACCCATCGGTAGGAGTTGACCTCACCGAGCCACTCCATGCCACAGGCCAGGTCGATCTCGTACGACCACGGGAATCCGGTCTCGATGATCGCCCCGGATTGCTCGACTTTTGGGCCTGGCAGGTTTGCATCGAAACCAACCTCGCCCGGTTCGGCGATGGAACCTCGCTGGCGGAGGTCGGCTTCGACGACGGTGCGCTCTTCGGGGACACCGGCGGGCGGGTCGTTGGAGTCCAACTGGATGTGGAACGGCGCCTCGGGTAGACGATCTCGGTCCACGGCCACGAGATAAGTGTGGGGGATGGCGTCGCTGGTGCAGGCCATCTGGTTGCTCGTCTCGACGATGTCGGCGTAGACCAAGGACCCATTCACGACGACGTCGTCGAGACGCAGGTTGGGACAGGACGAGCCGTGAACGGCGCCGAACCAGATCACGACTTCAGTCTCGAACTCGACATCGGGCGGCTCGATGTCGAGTTCCGGAATCGTGGCGATCAGATCGTTCAGGCTGTCGTGGTCCCAGGCGATGCCGGTGCGATAAGTCAATCCAACCTCGTCCTCATCGACCAGTAGCCGCCAGCCATCACCACCTTCCGGTTGGGGACCCTCCGGCACCGCCTGCGCCGGGTCGGCCCCTTCGATACACACAGGCTCGCCGGCGAACGCCTCCTCCACTGCGGCGATGTTCTCCTCGGTCAGGAACCCCACATGAAGGGATACAACGCCGTAGTTGATCATGGAGCCCGATCCCTGAATGATCTCGGGTAGCTCCTCGTGGGCCCGTTGTTGGATGGCGGAGAGGTCCTCCTCGGTGGCTTCGACGGCGACTGCAACCACGCCGTCGTTGGGCCACAACGTCTCGATCTCGGTCTGGCGGGCATCGACGTTCTCGGTGAAAGCGACCGTGAGCCACCCGTTGTGGTCTCGGTCGATCCAGATCCCGGCATATCCGGGTTGTTCCATTGCCCAAGCCGAGACGGCATCGATGGGCATCTCGTTGGCGACGTATTTCGGCGTGTCCCGATACAGAGCGGGGTCGGCGGTGATCGCGGGGACGTCGGTGCACAGGGGAACGCCGTCGGAGGGAGGTGGGGCAGCCTGGGGGTCGGGGGTGCTGCACGCCGCAACCATCCATGTCAAGACCGCAAGCGCGGCGATTGTTCTCCTCATCGACCGTTCTGACGTGTCACCGGGGCGTTGTGGTTCCGACGAAATAGCATTTGAGCCGATGTCATTCTCGATCGGAAACCTCCACGTCGACCCTCCGGTCGTGCTGGCACCGATGGCGGGGGTTACCAACGCGCCATTCCGGCGGCTCTGTCGCGAGTTCGGCGCCGGTCTCTACGTGTCGGAGATGATCGGGGCCAGGGGTCTCGTCGAACGCAACGAGAAGACGATGGCGCTTGCCCGCTTCGATCCTGACGAGATCCCCCGGTCCATCCAGCTGTACGGGACGGACCCCGCGTCCCTTGGAGGTGCGGTGCGAATGCTGGTCGCCGAGCAGGGGATCGATCACATCGACATGAACTTCGGCTGCCCCATGGGGAAGGTGACCCGTCATGGAGGCGGCGCCGCCTTGCCGTGGAAACGCGACCTGTTCCGGTCCATCGTGCGGGCGGCTGTTTCCAACTCGGGAGACGTGCCTGTCACCGTGAAGTTCCGCAAGGGGATCGACGACGATCATCTCACGTTCATCGAGACCGGTCTCATCGCCGAGGAGGAGGGGGCCGCCAGCGTGGCCCTCCATGCCCGCACCGCCCGCCAGCTCTACTCGGGGGACGCCGATTGGGAGGCGATCGCACAGTTGAAGGGGGCGGTCACTTCGATCCCGGTCCTGGGCAACGGCGACATCTGGACCGCTGACGATGCGGTCCGGATGATGGACGTGACCGGTTGTGACGGTGTGGTCGTAGGGCGGGGGTGTCTTGGTCGCCCGTGGCTCTTTCGGGATCTGGCCGACGTGTTCGCCAGCCGTCCGGTGCAGGCCCCTCCCAACCTGGGCGAGGTCGGTTCGGTCATGATCCGCCATGCCCGGCTCCTGGTCGACCACTTCGGCGATCCGTTCGGCATCAACCTGTTTCGCAAGCACCCCTCGTGGTACCTGAAGGGCTTCCCCGTCGGCCCGGTCCTCAGGGACGCCTTCTCCCGGGTCTCCTCGCTCTCCGAACTGGAGGATCTGGTGGGCAAACTCGATGCCGACGTCCCGTTTCCCGAGCAGGCCAACCACATGGTCCGCGGCCACAGCCACGGCCCCCGCCCCGTCCGACTCCCTCACGGCTTCCTCGACGACCGGGACGGGGCTCAGCTGGATCGGGAGGCCGAAGAAGTAGTCAGCGGGGGTTGATCAACGCGACCCAGGGCTGTAGACCTCGCTGAGCGAAGTCTGTGGCCCAGACCTCAGTGGGAACGCGTGGCGTAACCCACAACCGCACTCAGCAGCAGGTGTGCCATCACGTCCATGGTCTGATGGTCTATGTCCGCTTCGGGATCGACCTCGACGAAGTCCATCGCCGTCACCGATGGATGCGCGGCAGAGCGGACCACTCCCGCGGTGAGCTGCCGGACCGTCAGGCCCCCCGGCCGCGCCCCAGGGCAGGCGGGTGCGAACGCCCGGTCCAGGACGTCGATGTCCACATCCACGTAGATCGATTCGCACGTGGCGCTGAGTTGGCTGATGGCGACATCGACTGTCGCCTTCATCCCGATCCGCTCCACCTGATCCACCGTCACCGTTGTGATCCCGTTTGCGTCGCAATAGGCGCGATAGATGGCGGAGTTGGCAAACGAGTGAATCCCGATCTGGACGATGTTCTGTCCGGGAAGCCCGTGTTCCTCGACCAGCCCGCGGACCGGGGTTCCGTTGGTCGGGCCGTTCTCGAGTGACCGCACATCATGATGGGCGTCGAAGGTGATCAGCCCGACGCGGGCGAGGTCATCGGACTGGGATGCGACCAGGGGCCGGGTGATGGCGTTGTCACCACCGAGGAAGAGGGTGAGGTCGGCGTCAGGCAGTCCACTCGCCAAACGCATCATCTCGCCTACCAGCGGTACCCGGTCCAACTCCGAGACCGGCCAGTTGCCGACGTCCCTGACTCTCACGTCTGCGAAATCGACACCCAGTTCGCCCTGATAGGTGGAGAACCGGTGCAAGCGGTCCCGAACCACGAGTGGTGCCAGGTCGGCGCGCGATGGGCTCAGGCTTGCCTTCGACGAGGGCACCCCGACGACGAGCACGTCTGGGTCGTTGCTTTCGCTGGCGAGCCAGACGTCGGCGCGGGGCCAGTCCGGGTCAGTGATCGGCATCGAGCATCGGGATGTCGACACCGCGCTCGCGGGCGACCGTCCGCGCCTTCTCGTATCCGGCGTCGGCGTGACGCATGACACCGGTCCCCGGGTCGTTGGTGAGGACACGCTCCACCCGAAATGCGCCCTGGTCGGTCCCGTCGGCGACCACCTGGGCTCCCGAGTGGATCGAGTTGCCGATGCCCACACCGCCTCCGTGGTGCACCGCCACCCACGCTGCTCCGGAGGACACGTTGAGCATGGCGTTGAGGATTGGCCAGTCGGCCACCGCGTCGGAGCCGTCTGCCATCGCCTCGGTTTCCCGGTAAGGAGACGCCACTGACCCGGAGTCGAGGTGGTCCCGCCCGATCACGATCGGCGCCGAGACCTCGCCGGAGGAGACGAGCCCGTTGAATCGGAGCCCGGCGAGATGGCGCTCTCCGTAGGAGAGCCAGCAGATCCGCGCCGGAAGACCCTGGTAATGAACCTTCTCGCTCGCCAGGGCGAGCCAACGGAGCAGCGCTTCGTTCTCCGGGAAGA
Organism: Acidimicrobiia bacterium; assembly: GCA_035762545.1. Classification (GTDB taxonomy): domain Bacteria; phylum Actinomycetota; class Acidimicrobiia; order Spongiisociales; family ZC4RG35; genus JANQRA01. Next base: position 149,562 of record DASTOM010000044.1, on the reverse strand, counting down.
GGTCGGCCAGGGCCCGATCGGTGGCGGCGATGTCGGCCGGATCACCACTCAGGGCGACCCAGCGGAACGGGCCCGACCCCTCGGCGAAGAGGTCCCGGATGTAGGCGGGGACGAACCCGGGATAGGCAAAGGCGTCGGAATACCCGGCCGTCTGCGCTTCGCCTCTCAGGTTGTTGCCGTAGTCGAACACCTCGGCTCCGGCTGACTGGAACCCGACCATGGCCTCGCACTGGGTGGCCATCGACTCCCGGGCCGCCTTGATGTACGTGTCCGGGTCGTCGACACGGAGTCGCGCCGCCTCTTCGAGGGAGTAACCGGATGGCACGTATCCGTACAGCGGGTCGTGGGCCGAGGTCTGGTCGGTGACGATGTCCACATCGAGACCTCGGTCGAGCAACTCCGGGAACAGGTCGGCGGCGTTTCCCACGAGCCCGATCGACAGGGCTGTCCGCTCCGACTTCGCTCGAGCGGCCATCTCGATGGCCGCGTGCACCGAGTCGGCGACGACGTCGAGGTAGCCGGTCTCGATCCGACGCTGCACCCGGTGGGGGTCGACGTCGATACACAGCGCCACGCCTCCATTCATCGTGATGGCGAGGGGCTGGGCACCACCCATTCCGCCGAGACCGCCGGTGAGGGTGAGGGTGCCGGCCAGGGTCCCGCCGAACTTCTTCTCGGCGATGGCTACGAAGGTCTGATATGTCCCTTGCAGGATGCCCTGAGTGCCGATGTAGATCCACGACCCTGCCGTCATCTGGCCATACATCATCAGGCCCTTCGCTTCCAGCTCCCAGAAGTGGTCGAGAGTCGCCCAGCGCGGGACGAGCAGGCTGTTGGCGATGAGGACCCTTGGCGCCAGGTCGTGAGTTCGGAACACGCCCACCGGCTTGCCGGACTGGACCAGGAGGGTCTGGTCGTTCTCGAGACGTTCCAGGGTGCGGACGATGGCGTGCAGCGACTCGATGTTGCGTGCCGCTTTGCCGCGCCCTCCATAGACGATCAGGTTCTCCGGATCCTCGGCGACATCAGGGTCGAGGTTGTTGAGGAGACACCGCAGCGCAGCCTCCTGCAGCCAACCCTTGGTATTGAGGTCGGGGCCGTGCGGAGCGTGCAGTGGGAACGTCAGGTCGAGCACGTGGGGAGCCTAGATGAGCGGATTCGACCCATATGTGGGCTGTGCAACCCCGGGTTGGACAGCCCGTATCCGGGATTGGACGCCTCCGGGTCAAGCTACTTGCGGAGCATGCCGTCGAGACGGCGGGCGGCGATGGCGGCGCCGACGAGACCCATCCCCAGGAGGAAGGCGGCGTGGCCGAGCATGGACCAGTCGACGATGCCGAGGGTGAACCCCCTGAGGAGCTCGTTGCCGTGATAGAGCGGTGACAGCTTGACCACCCACTGGAGGACCGGTGGGTAGACGTCGATGGGGAAGAAGGTCCCCGAGAACAGGAACAGAGGCATCGTCACCAGCGTGACCAGGTCGAAGTCCTGCCACGACTTCATCCAGGTGCTCGCCGCCAGCCCGGCCGCCCCGAAGGCAAACCCGACGAGGGTCGCGGCGGGAATGGCGAATATCGCCATCCACGATTCGGTCATCCCCATGAAGAACATGACGACGATGAACACCGTCGAATAGAGAAGACCTCGCAGCAGTGCCCATCCGATCTCGCCGATGGCGATGTCCATCGGTTGCATGGGGGTGGTCAGAACCCCTTCGTAGACCTTGTCGAACTGCAGCTTGAAGAAGATGTTGAAGGTGGTCTCGATCACTGCGCCGTTCATGGCCGATGCCGCCATCATCGCCGGGGCCACGAAAGCGGCGTAGGGTACGGCGGTGCCGTCGGGCAAGGCCACATCTCCGACCAGAGCGCCCACCCCGATGCCGATGGCGAACAGATAGAAGACCGGTTCGAAGAACCCGCTGAACACCACCTTCCACAGGCGGCGGTAGGCGATGAAGTTCTTCTCCCAGATTCGCTGGGCCCGGAAGGGGGTGACCTTCCCGATCGGCGTGATCCGACTGGGTGCCTGCGCGCTCATGGCCGGATCCTCTTGTCGAGCAACCGGATCGATAGATAGATCCCGATCGCTGTCATCGCCCCCAGATAGACGATGTGGATCCATACGGGTATCGAGGTGACGACGTCAGTCGCTCCAGGCAACGCCACCTTCCGGGTCAGCTCGACGCCGTGAAAGAGCGGAGTGACGTACGCAACAGGCTGGAGCCAATCGGGGAGGCCGCTGATAGGGAAGAAGGTTCCTGAGAAGAGGAACAGGGGGACGATGGCGAAGCGGAACAGAGTGGATAGGCTCCTTCCGTCTGTCTGGGTGAGGGTCCAGGCAGTGATCACAGCGGTGAAGGCGACTCCGGTGAGGACCCCGGGGAAGACGGCGAGGGTGGCGGGGCCCAATTCCAGGGCTCCGAAGAAGTAGGAGATGACGGCGAAGACGAGAAGTGTGAAGAAGAGACGCCCGATACCCCAGATCAGACGTCCCCAGATGATGTCGGTCGGTCCCAGTGGAGTCGTGATCGTCCCGAAGAAGTTCTTCCGCCAGATGACCCCGGCCATCACCGGAAATGACCCGTCGCCGGCTCCGTTCTGCATCCCGTTGGCCGCAATCAGTCCACTGGCGACGAAGGTGATGAAGGGGACGCTGAAGTTCCAACCGGTGCCTCCATCGACCATGGTTCCAAGTCCGGCACCCATCGCGGCGAGGAAGAACACCGGGTTGACGAATGAGGTGATCACCGTTCCCCGCCACGTGCGTCGATAGGCGATGACCTCCGACTCGGCGTACCGGAGCGACCTCGAGAGGGTGGTCATCAGTCGACCAGACCCCGACCGGTCAGCCGGAGGAAGACATCTTCGAGAGTGGATCGGCGGACCAGGACTTGCTCGGGGTTGATCCCACGCTGGTGCAGCCCGTCCTGGGTGGCGTCGGCGTCGTCGGTATAGAGCAGGACGCGGTCGGCGAGGATCTCGGAGCGATGTGAGAGACCGTCCAACTTGAGGACGGCGTCGTCCTTCTGGCCGTCGTGGAACCTGAGCTCGACCACCTCGCGCGGGGCGTACTGCTGTATCAGATCACGTGGAGAGCCTTCGGCCACGATCTTGCCCTGGTCCATCACCACCAGGCGGTCGCAGAGCTGCTCGGCCTCGTCCATGTAATGGGTGGTGATGATGAGGGTGGCGCCGCCCTGTTTCAGCCGGTATAGACGATCCCACAGCAGGTGACGGGCCTGGGGATCGAGTCCTGTGGTCGGCTCGTCGAGGATGATCAGGTCGGGATCGTTTATCAGAGCCCTGGCGATGGTGAGACGTCGTTTCATCCCACCGGAGAGCGGTTCCACCTGAGAGTTGCGACGATCGGACAGCTGAGCGAACTCCAGGAGATCGTCGATCCGGGGGTTGATCTCCGACTTCTTCATGTCGTGGTAGCGCCCGTAGATGTACAGGTTCTCCGCGACGGTCAGCTCGAGGTCGAGGTTGTCCTCCTGGGGAACGACCCCGAGCCGCTTCCGGATCGAACGACCGTCCACCATCGGATCGATCCCGAAGACGGTCATCTTCCCCTCGGTGATCGGTGACACGGTGGTGATCATCTTCATGGTCGAGGTCTTCCCGGCACCGTTCGGTCCGAGGAATCCGAACGCTTTTCCCTTGGGTATGTCGAAGTCGATTGCGTCTACTGCGGTGAAGTCACCGAACCTCTTGGTGAGACCACGGGCGGTGACGAGGGACTCAGTCATCAGTCGCTTGACGGTAACGGTTCACCGTGACAGTTCCGCATCGACCCGATCGGATGGATCGGCTCGAACGGGCCAGTGATCAGGCCAGATCTACCTTGACCACCTCCGACGCCTTCTTGCGGCCGCCGAAGTTGCGAGGCTGGGCGTCAGGGGCGGGGTAGCCAAGGGCTATGGCGTACCGCGAGACCGAGTCGTCCGGCACGCCGAGGTAGGCGGCGGCGTCGCGATCCCGGTGGAGCGTGATCGGGCACGAGGCGACCCCGATCGCCTTGGCGGCGAGCATCATGTTGTGCGCAGCCCGGCCGATGTCGAACTCGTAGCCCTCCGGCTCCTGGACCAGGACGATGGTCGCTGCGGAGTCCCGGATCGGCTGGGTGAAGTCGCCGTGCTCGGCGAGTCCCTGGAGTCGATCTCTGTCCGTGACCGCGATGAACGACCAGTTCTGGCGGTTCTTGGAGCTGCCGGTCCACCTTCCCGCCTCCAGGATCGCTCCCAGGTCCTCGTTGCTGAGTGGCTCGTCGAGGTACTCACGGATGGCCCGTAGCCCGATGATGAAGTCGTACGTGTCGTTCATACCTCCGAGCCTACGGCCGCGAATCCAGCCCGGGTTCCCAGCGTCGCCTATCGACGCCCGGAACCCAGGGTTCGATCAGCTGCGTGGGTAGAGGATCATTTGGGTGGCCCGGAAGTAGGCCAGTTTCCTCGCCGTCGACTCGTCGCTGACTTCCACGTCCCAGACTTGGGTGGTTCGCCCACCGTGGATCAGCACCGCTTCGGCCAGCATCGTCCCCTCCCGTAGCGTCCCGGTGAAGTTCGACTTGAGCTCGATGGTGGTGAACCCTGTGGCGCCCTCCGGCCAGTTGGCCACGCACCCGTACCCGGCGGCCGTGTCAGCCAGCGTGATGACCGTTCCAGCATGGAGGAATCCGTTGGGCGCCATGTGGTGCGGCTGGATCTCACACTTCATCACGGCTGACCCTTCGCCGAGACTGATCAGCTCGAGACCGACGAATCCGGGAAAGGTGTGCTCGCTGGCCTGACGGAGGGCCGAAGCGATGTCTTCGAAGGGCCTCGACATGGGCGTGTCACGCTACCCGTGTGATTAGATAGGCCGATGCCCACCCCAACTCCACACATCTCCGCTGCTGCAGACGGCTTCGCTCAATCCATCCTCCTCCCGGGCGATCCACTCCGCGCCAAGCACATCGCTGACAACTTCCTCGACGATGTGGTGCAGGTGAATGAGGTCCGCAACATGCTCGGTTATACCGGCTCGTACGACGGAATCCCGGTCTCGGTGATGGGTACCGGGATGGGGATCCCGTCAGCCTCGATCTACACCACCGAGTTGATCAACGAGTACGGCGTGGAGCGCCTGATTCGGGTGGGCTCCTGCGGTGGCGTGACCGACAAGGTCGACATCCGGGACGTGATCCTCGCCATCGGGGCGTGCACAGACTCAGGCGTCAACAGGGTGAGGTATGGGGGACTCGACTTCGCTGCCGTCGCCGATTACTGGCTGCTCAAGGCCGCCGAGCAGGCGGCGGCGGCCAAGGGAATCGCCGTCAAGGTCGGCAACGTCCATTCGGCGGATCTCTTCTACAACCCGGACCCCGACGCCTTCACCCGAATGGAGGCGATGGGTGTCCTCGCGGTGGAGATGGAGGCGGCCGGTCTCTACGGCGTTGCCGCCGAGCATGGAGGTCGGGCGCTGACCATCTGCACCGTCTCCGACCACATCAAGACCGGAGAGTGGACAACGTCCGAGGAGCGGCAGACCACCTTCGACGAGATGGTCGAGATCGCCCTGGAGGCGATCAAGCTGGATATCGGCTGACTCCCCGCGAACTCGTAATGGGTGTTCACCCTGACGCTCATTACGCTAATGTGGCATGTCCATGTCGGTGGACCGTGTCGCCGTACGTCGAGGGATAACAGACGCCCTTCCGCTCTATGTGCCAGCGGTGCCATTCGCCCTGGTCATCGGTCTGGCGATCTCGGAGTCGGGCATCAACGTCTTTGCCGGGTGGTCGGGGTCTTGGCTGATCTTTGGCGGCGCCGCCCAACTCACGCTCATCTCGTTGCTCGGCACCGGGGCGGGTGTCGTTGCAGCCATCGTCGCCGCCCTCGTGGTCAATGCCCGCCATCTCATGTACTCGGCGGCGATGGCTCCGGCTTTTCAGCACCAGCCGACGTGGTTTCGCTGGCTGGGCCCGTACACGTTGATCGACCAGATGTTCGCCCTGGCAACGATCGAGTCAGACGGGTCCGATCCGGAGACCTTTCGCAACTACTACCTGGGCGCCGGCTTCACATTCTGGACTCTGTGGCAGATAACGACCGCCCTCGGCATTGCAATCGGCCCCATCGTCCCCGAGGAGTGGAACCTCGAGTTCGCCGTGCCCCTCCTCTTCGTCGGATTGATCGTCCTCGGTATCGACAAGTCCTCGAAGGTCGTGGCAGCAGCAGTTGGAGCCGGGGTGACCTTTCTGTTCGCCGGACTTCCCAACAGGAGCGGGCTCCTCGTCGGTGCCCTTGCCGGTGTGATCGCGGGCACCGTGATCGAGAGGGTCCGAAGGTGACCGCTTTCATCGCCACTGTGATCGTCGGAATCGGGACCTATGTGAGCCGAGCCGTGTTCATCCTCGCCCTGGCCAAACGCAAGATCCCGGACACCGTCCTGGTGATGCTGCAGTTCGTCGCACCCGCGGTGCTGGGAGCTCTGGTGATCGCACTCCTCATCGACAGCGACGGATCGGTTGGCGTGGGAATCCCGGAGGTCTCGGCCCTGGCCGTCGGCGCATTCGTCACCTACAAGACGCGCAATCACATCCTCACTCTCGTCGTTGGCATGGCCGTCTATTGGGGTCTACGCGCCTTGCTCTGAAAACCCCCGATCCGGCCGACGCGCCAGGTCGTATCAGGTCTAATTTCCGAGAGTCCCCGAGCATCCTGGGAGGAGCGAATGACAGACACGCAGGAACGGGCCCCGGCACCCCCGACAGGAGGCGGCTCAGGTCTCGACCGATACTTCAAGCTGACCGAGCGTGGCACTTCCGTCGGCACCGAGATACGGGCTGGCTTCACCACCTTCCTGGTGATGGCCTACATCATCTTCGTCAACCCCAACATCATTGGTGAGATCGGGTTCGACCGTGGCGCCGTCGCCGCGGGCACGGCCCTCGTCGCCGGGTTGCTCACCATCCTCATGGGGGTGGTGGCCAACGTCCCGCTGGCCATGGCCGCCGGTTTGGGCATCAATGCCGCCGTCGCGTTCGGCCTGGTCTTTGCCGATGGTCTGACTCCCGAGGGCGCGATGGGTGTCATCGTGCTCGAGGGTCTTATCGTCGCCGCCCTGGTGCTGGTGGGCCTGCGTGAGGCGATCATGCACGCGGTCCCCTTGGCTCTGAAACGGGCTATCGGTGTCGGGATCGGGCTGTTCATCCTCTTCATCGGGTTCGTGAACGGCGGTCTCATCGGCATCCCCGAAGGCGGTGCAGTTCCGGTCGAGTTCATCTTCCCGAACACGGCTGGGGCCTGGGTCACACTCATAGGTCTGGCGATCACTGTGATCTTGTACGCCCGGAAGGTCCCCGGCGCCCTGATCATCAGCATCCTGGCGACCACGGTCGTCGCGTTGCTCTGGGAGGTTGCCGTTGTGCCGGAGGACTTCTCGGTGACACCGAGTTTCGACACGCTCGGCGCATTCGACCTCGGGAACGTCTTCGATCAACTCGGGGTCGTGGCGGCCCTCCTGACGATCTTCAGCTTCATGCTCACCGACTTCTTCGACACCATGGGCACCGCGACCGCGATCACCGAACAGGCCGGGTTGACCGACGAGGACGGCAAGATCGAGGACATCGGCAAGCTGCTGTTCGTCGACTCGATCGGCGCTGCCGCCGGTGGCGCAGCCGGGGTCAGCTCCAACACCAGCTACATCGAGAGCTCAGCCGGCGTGGCTGAAGGTGGAAGGACGGGGCTGACCGCGGTGGTGGTCGGGATCCTGTTCCTGATCGCGATCTTCTTGTCACCGCTGGCGCTGATCATCCCAGGACAGGCAACGGCCCCGACGCTGATCCTGGTCGGCTTTCTCATGGCAGGTCTGATCAAGGGCATCGACTTCGATGACCTCGAGGAGGGCTTCCCGGCCCTTCTCGCCATAGTCCTGATGCCCCTGACATTCAGCATCACCGTCGGCATCGGTGCCGGGTTCGTGATGTATGCGTTCATCAAGGTGGTCAAGGGCAAAGCGGGCGATCTGCATCCCCTGATGTGGGTGGTGGCGATCGCCTTCCTCGTCTACTTCGGACAGGCGGTCCTGCGCGGCGTTATCGCTTAGAGGCAGGCGGAGGAGAGGGAGAGGGAGGGCCGCTGGTCCCTCCCTCTCCCGCGTCCAGGTCGCTCCGCTCCGGGCTGATTCCGGATTCCGACACCGTGTCGGATAGCGTGGCCGTATGACCGAGTTCTTCTTCGACGCCCATCAGATCTGGCAGTACGTGGCCCTGGCCGCCGTGATCCTCTCGATCGGATTCTCCTTCCAGAAGGAGATGACCTCGACCTCGGAGAAGGTCTATCGGATCAGCGCCGTCGCCATCGACATCCAGGTGGCTTTGGGCATCGTCCTCTGGCTGTTCGACTCCGGCTGGAGTCTCGGGTTCGTGCAAGGTTGGGTCCATCCGATCTTCGGTCTGGCCGCGGTGGGCGCCGTGCACGCCGTGGTGACCATGGCTCGCCGCCTCGACCCGGTGGAGGCCAACAAGCGAGTCCGGTGGGGCTTCATCGCGGTCCTGGTCCTGGTGGTCGCCGCCATCGGGGTCGCCGAGATGGCCTGAGACCGCGAACCCGGGGTACCTCAGCCCATATATGGGACATATCCGCTCATCTACGACGGGCTAGGTTCGAGACGCTCGCCGCCACCTGAACACGCCGGGTTACGGCTTTCGTTTCTGCGGGTAGGGAGTCTCGTGACGGGCGAGCATCTCCACGTACTCGGAGATGACACGCTCCCGTGTCTCCTGTCGCTTGATCGATGCGAGTCGGCCGATCATCGCAAAACGGTTCTGTGAGGTGAGGACCCCGAACATCGCCTGTGCTTCGGGATCGGTGGCGATGGCCTCTGCCAGGTCATCGGGGACCGTGGCGTTGGCCGGTCCATCATAGGCCGCCTCCCATCGCCCATCGGCCCGGGCGGCCTCGACCTCCGCCCGCCCAGCTTCGGTCATGCGGCCCTCGGCCTCGAGTCGTTCCACCCGCTCGACGTTCTTCTTGGACCACACGCTCTTCTTGCGACGGGGGGTGAAGCGAACGGTCCAACTCTCGTCGTCGCGTCGTCCCGCCTGACTGTCGATCCAACCGAAGCAAAGGCCCTCGTCGACTGCGTCGTCAATGGTGAGAGTGGTGATAGTGCCTCCCTTCTTCGTTAGCACGAGACGGACCCCTGGAGAGGTCCGATGGTTCTCGACCATCCAGTCACGAAGGGCGGCGCTGTCAGGAACCAGGAGTTCGGGCAGCTCGGCGGGCATGTCCCGACGATAGGTGGGTTCAGATGGCTCGCATCCGGTTGCCCCGTGCGTTGTGCTCGACTTCGGCCAGCCCGAGTGCTTCGAGCACCGGCGGGACGTAGTTGCCGACCCTGCCTCGCAGCCCCTTCTTCAACCCGTACCAGCCACCGATCGGGTTGTCCGCCGATCGGGCCCAGGCCTCGACCGTCCCTTCCTTGGCCGGCTTCTGTTCGTCGGCGTTCCCCAACTCGACCCAGTCACCCCTCTCGATGAGCATCTGGTGGAGGTCATCGATGATGCGCAGGTCGTAGTGGAGCACGGTCTTGCCGACCGTGCAGACCAGGATCGGTGGATCGTGGTCCTCGTCCCTGTGCATCTGGATCTGAGATCCCAATGAAGGGGTGTAGAGGATCCACGGGTCGCCCTCGGTACCCGAGCCGGTGAACTCTGCTGCCGTCATTGTCGCCTTTCGTAACTGAATGGTTACGATAGCGGATCGAGGAGAACGATGTGAGAGAGGCCGACCCATTTGCCGCTCTGGGCGATCCCAATCGTCGGGCGATCGTTCGCAGCCTCGCCGACGGCGAGAAGTCGGTTCAGGAGATCGCCAACGAGATGACCATCAGCAGGCCGGCGGTGTCGCGTCACCTCAGAGTTTTGAAGAGTGCCGGTCTCGTGGAGGTCCGCCCGGATGGGGTTCGCAACCTCTATTCGCTCGACTCCGCTGGAGTGGACGACGTCAGGGCGTTCATGGAGGAGACCTGGGGCACGGCTGTGGCTAGGTTCCGCCTCTTCGTGGACAACACCGATTGACCGAGCCGATCGCTCTCGAGTTCACCGTGAGTGCTCCGCCGGAGCGCGCCTTCCTGGTGTGGACCGACGAGTGCAGCCGGTGGTGGCCGCAATCGCATTCGATGACCGGTCAGTCCGGGTTCGAGGTGGTCTTCGAGCCGCGTGCCGGTGGTCGCATATACGAGATCGGCGCCGACGGCTCCGAGCACGACTGGGGAGAAGTCGAGATATGGGAACCACCGCAACGGCTGCGCTACGCCTGGTACATCTTCCTCGAGCCCGAGCGCGCCACCACTGTTGAAGTTACTTTCGTCCCCGACACTGACGGCACTCGGGTTCGACTGGTCAACTCGGGATTCGAGGTGTTCGGGGATGGGGCCGGCGACCGGGTGATGCGTGTGGGTTCGGCATGGGACGGGATCGCAGGCGAGTACCGCCGATCTGTTGGGTAATTTGACTCAAGAGATTTTGAGTCAATAGACTGTGAGTCAATGGACCTTCAGACTCGAGCGAGCCGACATCTCGCCATGGGAGACAGTCGGCGGCTGGCGATCGTCGATGAGTTGTCTTCCGGTGATCGAGCGGTCACCGAGCTGGCCCAACTGGTCGGTCTCCCGTCCAACCTCGTGGCCCACCATCTAGAGGTCTTGGAGTCTGCCGGGCTGATCGAGCGTCACGTATCCGAAGGAGACCGTCGCAGGAAGTACGTGACATTGCGGTGGGATCGCGTGCCGCTCGCACCCACTCCTCTGGTCAGCCCAGCGACCGTCGCCTTTGTGTGCACGCACAACTCGGCGCGATCTCAGTTCGCCGCCGCCCTCTGGCATGCAGTCACCGGGGCAGAGGTGGCAAGCGCCGGGACCGAGCCCTCGGCGGTGATCCACCCCAAGGCGCTCAGGGTCGCTTCGGAGCACGGTGTCGATCTCACCGGGCGCACTCCCTCTGGATACGACACGATCCCGTGGCGGCCTGACCTCGTCATCAGTGTGTGCGACCGAGCCCTCGAAGAGGGTGTCCCCGAGGCGGAGAAACAGCTCCATTGGTCCGTCCCCGACCCTGTTCGAGTTGGGACGCTGGACTCCTTCCGGTCGGCCTTCGGTGACATTGCGCAGAGGATCGGCCGACTGACCGGCTCGAGACGATGACCAGGGAATCGGTCGCCGAGTTGCTTGGAACCGGCTTGCTCTTGTTCGTCATAGTCGGTAGCGGAATCGCCGCTCAGGAGCTCAGTAGCGACGGGGCGGTGCAGCTTCTCGCCCACGCCCTGATCGTCGGACTGGGGCTGGCGGTGACCATCCTCTTGTTCCAGTCCATTTCTGGATCGCACCTCAACCCCGCTGTGACTCTTGCTTTCTGGCGCGACGGAACGATCTCGGGTGATCGGGCCCTTCGTTACACCGCCGCCCAGCTGATCGGGGCGGTTTCAGGTGTGGTTGTCGCCAACCTGGCATTCGGGCTGCCCGCGGCTTCGGCTGCCACAACCGATCGAATCGGTGTCGGACTGGTCGTGTCCGAGCTTCTGGGAACGTTCGTTCTCGTCCTCGTGATCCTCGCCCCGGTGCGAATCGGACGTCCGGCGCTGATACCGATCGCTGTGGGTGCCTGGGTTTCGGTGATCATCTTCGCGACGCCTTCCACCGGGTTCGCCAACCCTGCGGTCACCATTGCCCGCATCCTCACCGACACCTTCACCGGGATCGCACTCTCGTCGGTCCCTGCGTTTCTGATGGCTCAATTGGTGGCCGCGGTACTGGCCGCGGCGGCGGCGAGGACTCTCTACCCGACGTCCAGCAATCAGACAGCAAACGTTTAGGAGGCACCGATGTCTGTTGAATTGACCACGGCCGAGAAGCTCCAGATCCGGGAGGCGGCGGCTCGTCTGCAACGTCGCTTCGAAGGTCAGCTGAACTCGGAAACGATCGAGCGGTTCATGAACGAGTCATTGGATCACCTGGTCGCACGCGCCAAGAACAGCGCCTGGATCCCTCTGCTCGCCGAGCGATTCGCGCGCGATCGGCTGCGAGCGCTCGTCCGTCTCGAGACCGACGCCAGTCTGTTGAACCCGAGCGTTCTCTTCCTCTGCGTTCACAACGCCGGCCGATCCCAGATGGCGGCCGGCTGGATGCGTCACCTCGCAGGAGAGGCGGTCGACGTCTTCTCCGGTGGCTCGGAGCCCGCCGACCAGGTCAACCAGGCCGCCGTTGCCGCCATGGAGGAGATGGGCATCGACATCTCTCAGGAGATCCCGCAACCCTGGGCCGACGAGATCATCCGGGCCGCCGACGTGGTGGTGACGATGGGGTGTGGCGATGCCTGCCCCGTGTTTCCTGGCAAGCGATACGTCGATTGGGAGTTGGACGATCCGTCCGGGAAGTCAGTCGAGGAGGTGCGACCGATCAGAGACGAGATCGGTGACCGTGTCCGCGGCCTACTCGCCGAGTTGAAGGTTCCCGCTCAGGCCTGACCGAGAGGTGTCCCCTGGTGATATCGCAGTCGCCACCCATCGTTGGTGTTGATCCACAGGGAAGAACGCTCCGCCTCCCTTAGGGAGCCGTTGATTCGGTCCCTGCTCACATAACGGACGAGAGCGACGTCCTCGTCGACGATGTCCATGCGATAGCCGTCGAGCGGAAGGTCTGCTTTCAGGCTCATTGGCTCGGCTCCGATCACCCCTTCCCGGGAGTGAGACCGTCCTGACATGCCTACTCCGGCAAAGTCACGATGAAGCACGATCTCCATCCACCTCGGGTCGAACCTGGTCTCGTCGAGCCAAAGACCCTCTTCGAGGTGGGTGAGGTACGGGGCGGTGTTGCCCACGGCCGTGGTCGGGAGCGGTCCGTAGATGTGGGGGAACTCCTCACCGAGTCCGTAGAGGTCCTCGAAGACGACGAGCTCACCGAGAGGCTCGGCGTCGATCTCGAGCAGGATCAGATCGTTACGGTCGGTGAAGTGCTGATGAGCAGTGCCGGAGATCTGCGCGGCCGTGGAACAGTGAATGAACCCCTCGCTCTCGAGACTGGCACAGACATACTCGTCGGTGCTGACGGCCCAGTCCCTTGGTTCCGCAAGGTGATAGATCGGTTCGGTCAACCGGCGGCCAGCTCCGCCATCTTGCGCCGATGCGCGCCTTGGCGAACATCATCGACGTGGGAGAATATCCACCACTGGTTCCCTTCGACGTCTCGTACGCCCCCGGTGCGGTCGCCGTAGGACCGGTCCTCTGGATCGCGCAGGTTCACCGCACCGTTCTCCAGTGCGAGCGCATGCACCTTGTCGACATCATCCACGTAGACGTTCAACATCGCGGGAAACTCTCCAAACTCCTCAGTCGACGAAGCAATGAACAGTTTCGAGTTTCCAATCGTCACCTCCGAGTGTGTGATGTGACGGCCGGTGTCGTGTACCTCGGTGACCTCGGCGTCGAAGACGGTCTGCACGAACTCGAGCAGTGCCCTTGCGTCCTCGGCGACGATCCTGGTGGTGAGTGTTTGTGTGTGTGCCATATGTTCTCCAGGAAGAAGGTACCCAGCAGCTCGGGCATCCGAAACGGTGTTGATCAGTCGTCGACCTCGATGATCGTGAACTGTCGATCTGAGGACTCCTTGGCGACGCCGACGATCGCCTGATACTCCTCGGACTCGTAGGCCTCCACTGCCTTCTCGTAGGTCGGGAACCTGACGATGACGTTGCGGGGATAGTCCCGTCCTTCGACCTGCTGGTACCGCCCGCCGCGGGCGATGAACTCACCGCCGTACGCCGGCGCCACCTGGCTCGATTCCTTGATGTACTCGGCGTACCCGTCCGGGTCAGTCACGTCGATGTGCACTACCCACATTCCTGCCATGTTCTACTCCTTGCTGTCCGTCGAGCAGAAGCTACGTGATGGGGATTTCTTGTCACACCCGCCTTGTAGGTTTTGGTCATGGGGGTAGGAAAGAAGGTTTTCGAAAAGCCACCGATATTCATTCCCCGCCCGATGATCCGGCAGACGCCTCGGTCGACGACCGGGACGAGCATCTGATGCTTCGGAGGCAGCCCGCCATTCCCTGGATGCGGAGGAGCAGCAGAGCCGACGGTTCTTCGACACGGTGAGACGAAACAACGGCATGCTCGGGGGCAAGTTCGCCCTCCCCGGACTCGAAGGCGAGAGCCTGCTCACCGCGGTCGGTGCGTTGATGCCTCATCCCGCTGACGGGGAGGAAAGAACCGCCTCGCAACGACGCGCCGACGCCCTCGGTGACCTCGCTCGGGGCTTCCTGGAAGGTTCAGACTCTCCGATCGTCGGCTGAGAGACCGTCCGCACATCACCGTCCATGTCGATGTCCCCGCAATCAGGGGAAGCTTCGGCGGTCTCCACGAAACCTCAGACGGCATCGTCCTCGACCCGTACGCAGTCAGCCAGCTCGCCTGCGACGCTTCGGTCTCCCGAATCGTCTTCGGGCCCGGTTCCGAAGTCCTGGACGTCGGTCACAGGACGAGGGTCATACCCGCAGGTCTCCGCCACGCCGTGGTCGCCCGCGACCGGCATTGTGTGGCACCTGGATGTGGCCGCTCGGCGAAGTGGTGCGACGTCCATCACATCGTGGCGTGGGCCGATGGCGGTGAGACCGCCATCGACAATCTCTGCCTGCTGTGTCGCTATCACCACACACAGGTCCACCTGGGATTGCTGAGCCTAGATGACCTCCAGGTTCGACCCCTCGCCTGAGCCGCCAGGGCGAGAAGTACCTAGGGGCTCATGCCCTCGTGTCGTCGTGCAGAATTGGTTCGATCCAATCGAAGGGAAGCTGGAACGTGGATGTGATCGACTGGCTGCTGGACTCCGATCCGGCGATCCGCTGGCAGGTGATGGCCGGGCTCACTGATGAGGCTCCGGAGACGGTTGCCGCCGAACGTTCCAGGGTCGCTGACGAGGGTTGGGGGGCGCAGCTTCTCGCCCTGCAAGGTGAGGACGGGCAGTGGGACGGTGGCACCTATCGTCCCGGCTGGGTCGACGACGACAAGCCCTTCTACGACGCCTGGACCGGAACCCACTACTCGCTCCAACTGCTTCGGGACCTGGGCGTCGATCCTGAGGACCCTCGAGTGGTGACTGCCATAACGCGGGTGCGCGACAACGTCGTCTGGGAGTTCAACGGCGCTCCCTACTTCGACGGCGAGGCGGAGCCTTGCATCAATGGGATCGCCCTGGGAGTCGGGGCCTACTTCGGTCAGGAAGTCGACCCCATCGTCGAGCAGCTGATGAAAGATCAGCTTGGTGATGGCGGATGGAACTGCGACGCCGAGGCGGGTTCCACTGTCTCTTCCTTCCACACCACGATCTGTGTGGTGGAGGGACTTCTCGCCTATGAGCGGGCCGGCAACGCTTCCGAAGAGGTGGCAGCGGTCCGCACCCGAGGCGAGGAGTACCTGTTGGAGCGGGCGCTGTTCCGCTCGAAATCGACGGGACAGGCGGTCGATCCACGATTCACGATGCTCTCGTTCCCGGTGCGCTGGTACCACGACATACTCCGCGGGCTCGACCACTTCCGTCTCGCCGGACCGTTCGACGATCGCTGTGCCGAGGCGGTCGAGATGCTCGTCTCGAAACGAGACTCAGAAGGACGGTGGCGCTTGGAGAATCGTCACCAGGGACCGGTCCATTTCCGGGTGGACGGTCCCGAGGGCGGACCGAGTCGGTGGAACACACTGAGAGCCCTGCGGGTGTTGGAGTGGGCCGGAGCGGACTGAGCCGCCAATTCTGATCTGATGGCTACGGTTGGTCGAAGGGATAGTGATGCCCACCCCAGCGGACCAGATACGAACAGCACAGGTGATTGCCTCGTTGTGTCTGGCGACGGACCTCGGAATGGGCTTCCCGTTCGAGCATGGGCTCCACGCCACGCTCACGACGATGCGGCTCTGCGCGGCCCTGGGTGTCGACGACGAGACGAGGGTTCGCACGTTCTACGCGTCCCTCTTGATGTACGCCGGGTGCACCGTGGATGCCGTGGAGCGTGCCGAGATCTTCGGGGGAAGCATGACGCGGTACCACACCCACCGACAGTTCGGCTCGAAGTTGGAGAGTCTCACCGGTGTCGCCATGTCCCTCCCGTCACCCCGGAACTCGACACCTCGTCGCATCTACGAGATCGCCTCAGGTCTGCCCAGGGCGTCGCGTTTCGTGACCGGGCACTTCGCAGCCCTCTGCGAGGTCGCGGGCATGCTGGCTCACCGGCTGGGGATGCCTGACTCGATCAGCGGGATGTTCCCTCTGCTCACCGAGCGTTGGGACGGCGCCAGCATCCTGGAACGGGCTCGCGGCGACGAGATCCCGCTGCCCGTGAGGATCGTTCACGTCGGTCGCGACGCCACCTATCAGCGTCTCGTCGGCGACGACGACCATGTAAAGGATGTGATCCAAGCGCGGTCGGGCAAAGCGTTCGACCCCGAGGTTGTCGCGTGCTTCCTGCGCAACGCAGACGAGGTCCTGGGTCCTTTCGCGTTGCCGGCGACGGCATGGTCCGAAATCGAGTCGGCCGAGCCCAAACCATGGATGATGTTGGAGGGATCCGAAATCGACCGCGCTCTCGGAGCGATAGGGGTCTTCAGCGACCTCGCCTCGCCATATCTGACCGGCCATAGTGCCGGGGTGGCGGACCTCGTCCATTCGGCGGCGCTGCTCGCCGGCTTCGACGAGGAAGAGGCAAGGATCGTGCGAAGGGCCGGCTTCGTCCACGACGTGGGCCGGACCGCCATCGGATCGAAAGTATGGGGCAAGTCTGTTCCACTCGACGCCGATGAACGGGAACAGGTGAGGCTGCACCCCTATCACACCGGACGCGTGCTGGCCCGAGCCGATTCGTTGTCCGACATCGCAGGGGTGGCCGTGGCCCACCATGAGCGTCTGGATGGATCGGGATACCACCGCGGGCTGGATGCGTCGTCGTTGTCACCGTCAGCTCGCTTGCTGGCCGCTGCGGACGCGTTCCATTCCAAGACCGAGCCTCGGCCGTATCGCGACCTGATGTCAGATGCCGAAGCCACCGAACTCGTCGTCCGGAGGGCCCGGGAAGGATTCCTCGACCCGGTGATGGTCGAAGCGGTTGTCGAGGCGGCGGGGCAAGGCTCTCCCCGGCTCGAGCGTCCTGCCGGCCTCACCGACCGTGAAGTCGAGGTCCTCGGTCTGGTCGCCAGGGGCCTTCGGACCAAGCAGATCGCCCGAAAGCTCGAGATTTCGCCGAAGACGGTGGACCGGCATATCCAGAACAGCTACCGCAAGATCGGTGTGTCTTCCCGGGCTGCGGCCACGCTCTACGCCACGGAGAAGGGGTTCATCCCCAGGTAGACGTCCCGTATGGGGAGTTTTCCGTATTAACAGCACGTGGATCCACCCTTACGTTTGAGAGTATGGGGAGCTACCACACCGACCACAGAGCCGCCGGGCCGCGAATCGCATCAGCAGCCGTGGCCGCCCTCGCCCTGTCGTTCGCTGTCTTTGCAACCGCGCAGCAGGACGCCTCCGCATTGGGAGCACCCGACTTTTGGCCATGGCTCCTGACCGGCCTTCAGGTCGTCGCTCTCTGGTCTGCAGGTCGGAGACTTTGGTGGGGGTGGCTTCTCGGAGGCTTCGTGCAGGTTCCCTGGATCGCTTACGCGCTGGTGACCGACCAGATCGGGTTCATCCCCGGATGCGTCATATCCGCAGCCGTCCAGATCTACAGCTTCCTGAGGTCTGCATCAATCCAACGATTCGTGGAGGTATCGACATGACAGGAACGAGAGAACATATCGACACCCTGGTGATCGGAGGTGGGCAAGCCGGGCTCGCCGTCGGCTATCACCTGTCAAGAGCCGGAGTCCCGTTCCTCATTCTCGACGCAAACGAACGGACCGGGGATTCGTGGCGCAGACGTTGGGACTCGCTGCGGTTGTTCACACCAAACCGTTTCAACAGTCTCCCGGGCCTGCGAATCCCGGGTGAGGACTGGGGCTTCCCGACCAAGGACGAGTTGGCCGACTACCTACAGTCCTACGGGGAGCACTTCGAGCTGCCCATCCGCCACCGGATCCGAGTCGAGAAGCTGACGAGGGACGGAGATCGCTTTGTGGCGGAAACGGACGACTCCATGTTCGAGGCCCGGCACGTGATCGTCGCCATGGCGTCATATCAGAAGCCGAAGGTCCCTCAGTTTGCCGGCGAGTTGGACCCTGAGATAGTGCAGATCCACGTTGGCTCCTACAAGAACCCAGACCAGCTACGAAAGGGTCCAGCCCTCGTAGTCGGCTTGGGGAACTCAGGAGCGGAGATCGCCAGAGAGTTGGTGGTCAATCGGGACGTGTACCTGTCCGGTGAGCCGAGTGCGGTACAACCTTTCCGTCCAGAGAAGCTGTCAGGCCGAGTCCTCATGCCCGTTGTTGGGCCGCTGGTCATGAACAAGCTCTTGAGCACGAGCACACCGATGGGTCGACGATTGAAGGAAAAGATGTACGACAAGGCAGCTCCCCTTCTTCGGGTGAAGCCCAAAGACCTGGTCCGAGCTGGTGTGACCCGAGTGGGTCGGACCGAAAGGGTTATCGATGGATATCCCGCCCTCGAGGATGGCACAGTGCTCGAGGTCGCCAACGTGATCTGGTGCACCGGTTTTGGTCCGGGATTCGACTGGGTGGATCTTCCGGTATTCGATGAAGATGGCCGGGTCAGGCACCGGCGTGGGGTTGTGGACGAGATTCCGGGTCTCTACTTCGTGGCGATCAAGTTCCAGCATTCTCCGCTTTCAGACACCCTCCTTGCAGTTGGCAGGGAAGCGGAGTTGATCGTGGAGCATGTGGCGACAAGTTCGGCATCCGAACCGGCAAGCGTCTCCTGATGGTCGGACATGTAGGGATGCGCCATCCAGGCACATCCCTACATCGTACGATTTCGGATCAGCTGCAGCCGGTCGTGTCTCCGCAGGTGAGGCAGACGTAGCAGCTGCCGTTGCGGACGGTCATGTGACCGCAGTTGGAGCAGGCTGGGGCATCGCCCATGTTCTCTGACAGGGCGGCGTTGGCGATCGACGACTCGCCACCTACGGCAGCCACGGCGATCTTCTCCCGTTCCGGCGCCTTGACGTCCTCGTCGGGCCCATCGAGGAACTCGACGACCGACCGCACCGCATCGACGTCGGCGTCGGCGGCGGCGTCGGTCAGGTCGAGTTGGACCCCGGCGTCGACGGCCAGACCCTTGGGCGGGGCTGGCAGGTCGCTGTCCCTATCCGGTGGCACCTGGGCCAGCTCGTCCCGCTTCAGGTACTCGACACCGAGGGCCCGGAACACGTAGTCGACGATGGAGTTGGCCATCTTGATGTTGTTGTGTCCCTCGACCATCCCGCGGGGCTCGAATGTCTGGAACGTGAAGGTATCCACGTACTCCTCGAGTGGCACGCCGTACTGGAGACCCTTCGATACCGCAATGGCGAAGCAGGAGAGGATCCCCTTGAGGGTGGCGCCTTCCTTGGCCAGGTCGATGAAGATCTCACCGAGGGTGCCGTCCTCGTACTCGCCGGTGCGGAGGTAGACCTTGTGCCCACCGACCCTTGCCTCCTGGTTGAAACCGGAGCGACGGGCGGGAAGCAGGAACCGCGGTGGCTTCATCCCCTGGGCGTACGCCTGGGTGGGGGAGATCCCCGCCGGCAGGTTCCCCCAGTGGATCGCCTTTTCCGCCTCGACGGCAGCGGTGATCGCCTCGTCCTCGTCCTCGTTCTCCTCTCCCTCGTCCGAGGTCGAGTTGAGCGGCTGTGCCGCCTTGGACCCATCCCGGTAGAGCGCCATGGCCTTCAACCCGAGCTCGCCGGAGAGGTGGTAGGCCTCCTCGATCTCCTCGACCGTTACCTCATGCGGCATGTTGATCGTCTTGGAGATCGCACCCGAGATGAAGGGCTGGGCTGCAGCCATCATCTTGATGTGACCGTTGTGGTGGATGAACCTCTCGCCGTATTTGCCGTTCCTGTTGGCGGTGTCGAAGACGGAAAGGTGCTCTTCTTTCACATGGGGGGCACCCTCGATGGTCTGACGTCCACAGATGTGGTCGTTCGCCTCTGAGATCTGAGCCCTGGTGAAACCGAGAGCTCTGAGCAAGTCGAAGTCCCAACTCGTGTAGTCGTCGACGGTGAAGCCGAGACGTTGCAGCGTGTCCTCACCGAAGGTGAAGACGTTGAAGGCGTGCTTCAACTCGAAGACACCGGGGAGTGTCGCCTGGAGCTTCAGGATGTCTTCGTCGTTGAACCCCTTCTCGAGGAGGCTGTCCGTGTTGATGTGAGGTGCGCCCTCGATGGAGCTTGTGCCCACGATGTAGGTCACGACGTCGGAGATCTCGTCCGGCGCGTATCCCAGCCTGGTCAGCGCAGGTGCCACGGACTGGTTGACGATCTTGAAGTAGCCGCCGCCGGCCAGCTTCTTGAACTTCACGAGAGCGAAGTCGGGCTCCACTCCGGTGGTGTCACAGTCCATGAGGAGGCCGATGGTCCCGGTCGGCGCGAGCACCGTTGCCTGGGCGTTGCGGAAGCCGTGAGCCTCGCCGCGCTCGAGCGCCAGATCCCACGAGGTGCGTGCCGCGGTCAGGAGGTCTTCGGGGCACTGGTCGGCGTCGATCCCCATCACGATCGTCGAGATGTCCTCGAAGTCGTCTCTGTCATAGGCGGCCACACGATGGTTGCGTATCACCCGAAGCATCGAGTCCCGGTTCTCTGCATAGCGGGGGAACGGACCGATCGCTTCGGCGATCTCGGCGGAGGTCGCATATGAGTAGCCGGTCAGGATCGCGGTTATCGCTCCGGAAATGGCGCGACCCTCATCCGAGTCGTAGGCGATGCCCTGACGCATCAGCAAGGAGCCGAGGTTGGCGTAGCCGAGACCGAGGGTCCGATAGTCGTACGAGCCCTGGGCGATCTCCTTCGACGGGAAGTGGGCCATGGCCACCGAGATCTCGAGGACGATGGTCCAGATCCGGATGGCGTGCTGGTACCCCTCGATGTCGAACTCACCCGAGGCGTCGTCATAGAGCCGGACCAGGTTGATCGAGGCCAGGTTGCAGGCGGTGTCGTCGAGGAACATGTACTCGGAGCACGGGTTGGATGCGTTGATCCGCCCGCCCGCCGGGCTGGTGTGCCACTCGTTGATGGTGGTGTCGAACTGGAGACCCGGATCGGCGCAGGCCCAGGCGGCTTCCGCGATCCGCTTCCACAAATCGCGGGCCTTGACCGTCTTCCGGACCGAGCCGTCCGTCCGGTTGATCAGGTCCCAGTCACCGTCTTCCTCGACTGCTCTCACGAAGTCGTATGTGACCCGGACCGAGTTGTTGGAGTTCTGACCGGAGACGGTTGCGTACGCCTCGCCGTTGAAGTCCGCTGGGTACCCACCATGCTGGATCAGGACCTTCGCCTTCTCCTCCTCGATCTTCTTCCAGTCGACGAAGGTCTCGATGTCAGGGTGGTCGACATCGAGGATGACCATCTTGGCGGCGCGTCGGGTCGTTCCGCCCGATTTGATGGCACCGGCGGCCCGGTCTCCGATCTTGAGGAACGACATCACACCCGAGGACTTGCCACCGCCGGAGAGCAGCTCGCCCTCGGCGCGGATGGCACTGAAGTTGGAGCCGGCGCCCGATCCGAACTTGAAGATCCGGGCCTCCCGGATCCAAAGGTCCATGATGCCTCCCGGGTTTACCAGGTCGTCACGGACACCGTTGATGAAACAGGCGTGGGGAGCGGGGCGGCCGTAGGAGTCGGGTGACTCCGTCAGCTCTCCCGTGGCATCGTCCACGTACCAAAAACCCTGTGCCGGGCCTGTCAGCCCGTAGGCGTGGTTGAGCCCGGTGTTGAACCACTGCGGGGAGTTGGGTGCTGCGATCTGGGCGGCGAGCATGAAACGCAGCTCGTCTTCGAAAGCGTCGGCGTCGTCGGTGGAGGCGAAGTAGCCACCCTTCTCGCCCCAGGCGCGCCAGGTCCCGGCGAGACGGTCGAATACCTGCTTGGAGGAGCGCTCCGGACCGGTGATCGGATTGCCTTCCTCATCGAGGATCGGGTTGCCGGCGTCATCGAACTGGGGGACCCCCGCCTTGCGGAAGTACTTCGAGACCATGATGTCGGATGCCACCTGGCTCCATCGAGCCGGGATCTCGGCGCCGTTCATCTCGAATACGACAGAACCGTCGGGGTTGGTGATCTTCGAATCACGATGCGACCACTCGAACTTGTCGTATGGGTCGGCTCCGGCCTCGGTGAAGCGGCGGTCGATCCGCAGGCCTCTACTCATCCTCATCTCCTCCTCCGCACAGCTGGGGGCAGCTGGTGTGCAGTACTTCGGCCCACGACGATCAGATTCGGACGATCCGATCTCGTCGCAGACGATGTCTATTCTCAACTCCAACCACAAGATGTTGTGGTCTGCGGGGAAGTGTCCACTACATCTGGTATGGACTTCAACACTGTAATTACACGCGTGTCAGCAGTCAACTACTAATTGTCGGACCACTCCGACCGGCCAATTCGGCGTTATCCACAGGCCGAAATCGAGGTTGCACTGACGGCGGGGAAGAAACCCACGTGGAGGTCGTGGAGGTCGGTGACGGTCACCGGGGGAAGTGTCGGAGACGATAAACCCGCTGTCGGGGGTCGTCCAGCAGGTTGGCTCCAAGCTTTTCGCGGCCTTGGTACGGGGCTCCACCTTGGGCAGGGTCACCTACCGTCCCTGGCGGGTGGGTCTCTAACGCTTCAGGCTTCGCTGGAGACCGCTGTTTTGAAAAGCCCGGAGGTCGTCCGCTCCAATCATCGTGTCCGCGCCGAGCGGGCCACGATCAGCCGATGGGTGCCTTCAATCGACCTCGGATCGTTTCGGTATGGCGCCATCGATCGAGATCATCGGGGCTCGGGGGCCAGACGGTAGGGACTCGCCGTCGATTCGCATTCCCACCAGAGCCGCCACCACGATCACCGATCCGAAGTAGAGGCCAGCGACGAGCGGCTCTCTCGTGTCTGATCCTGACGTGATTCCGTGCAAGAGGGCAGCAAGGAACACTCCGAGGCTGGCGAAATGGATGGTCCGCCAAGCCTTATGCCCTATGTGACTCTTGACGTAGAAGCTCCCGGCTACGGCTATCAGACCGTAGAAGCTCATGATGCCGAGAGAGACGGCCCCGGCTCGCCAGTCAGAGGCCCCCGGGACCAGAATCTCCAGCCAGGTGAATTCGAGGTAGTCGTGAAGACTGAGGGTCACGACGTGAACCGTCGTGGCCAGCAGAGCTCCAATCGCCAGGGACTCGTGGAACCAGGTCAGCGGCTTGGCTTTGGCGATACGAGCCAACAGTTTCGTGCTGATGAGCAGACCCCAGATGGTGGCTGCGGCCAACAGTGCGAATGCCACGATCCCCGACCCTCTGATGAGCATCCACTCGATGCTCATGCCGCCAGCTCCAGGCCTGGTGTGGCAAAGAGCGAGCCGTCTTCCCAGAACGCCAGGGCGCCTCTGATCCAGGGCTGGGCTGTCGCCCATGCCAGGCCATCAATACCGAGGATGACGATCGCCTTGGCGCCGGCTTCCGCATCTGCCGCCTTGTCGGCGATGACGGTGGCAGAAGTGATCGGGGTCTCAACAGGCCGCATGGATCGCGGATCGACTATGTGGCTCACCTTGCGCCCTCCCGCTCGCCAGGCCCGCCGAGTAGTCGAGCTGGTGGCGAGTGCGCCTACGCCGAGTTCGACAACCACGTCGACGACACCGCCGGGACCGGCGACCGAAACCCTGGTCCCGGGGTGGTTGCTTCGAAGATCTCCACCGGCGGCGACCACCGGGGCCAGTCCCGTCTCGACGGCTCGGTCGCACGTCCACCCCTTGGCCAGGCCACCCAGGTCCAGCTCCACCTCTCCGTGCCGGGTCAGCACCCCGTCTTCGAGTCTCCATCTGCCGGGAGTCATCGGCGACGGCTCGCGGTCGAGATCGGTGATCTCCGAGAAGGTGCGGTCGTACCCCCAGGCGCGGACCGAACGACCCACTCCCACGTCGACGAGCCCTTGGGTGATTGTCCGCGCCCGTTCGGCGCCGTCGAGCAGTTCGGCCATCAATGGAGAGGGGGTGACCTGTGGATCATCGCTCAGGTTGATCTGCGTCAGCTCGCTCTCGGGTCGGAATCGGCTGCAGACGTCCTCGACCAGTTCGAAGAGATCGATCAGCGAGACTGGCGCGTCATCGATTTTGGTCCACGCTTCGATGGTCGTTCCCATCGCCGAGAAGTTGTGGGCCTTCATGACCCACTGCTCCTGGGTCGAGGAGTGCTCGACGTGACCGGGGGCGGTGGGGAGGGCGCCTGGACACGGACCGTCCTCACCTCCTGTGGAACCTCTGGTGGTGGCTGAAACCTCAAGATGACGAGACCTCCTTCGGGCAGGGTCGGAATCGGCGCCGCAGCCAGTTTCTCGGTGACCAACTGGGCAGGGACTGCAGGGTTCTCCTCCTGTCTCGCTTGTGCATCCGCCGTCCGATGCGCTGTCATGGCTGCCGTCGTCCCCCATGCGAGGGCCGCTCCTGTCCAGACCGCGATTTTCAGTCGGCGTCTGTTGTCGAAACGGCTCATGGGGCGTCGGCCGAAGGGATTGCGATCGGCAGGCCGTGGGCCGTGAGTGCATCTACAACGGTCGGAGGTATTTCCGAAGTGGTTGCAGCGTCGGCGAATCCGGCGTTGCCGCTCCATGCGAGGACCCGCGTGACCGAGTCAGGCACCCCGGGCAGATGCAGATCGCTCGCGGGTTGGATCGGTCCAATGGGCTCGGCAATGGCGACGGCGGGTGGTGGCGAAATGGGGTCGGAGACCGTCCCGCCCGGAGGGCGGCTGACGACCAGACCGGCGCCGATCCCGAGAGCCAGGACCGCGATCCCGCTGACTATCCGCAAGGAGTCGGGGCTCATCACTCGTCGTCCTCTCGATCGTGGTCGTGATCGTCGTCGTCGCTCTCGTGCTCCCGATGGTCGTCGTCGTAGTCCTCGTACTCGTCGTCGTCATGGTCCTCATAGCGGTCGTCATCGATGGTCGTGACGGTCGCCGCGGCAGTGACCGCCGGAGCCAGCACGGTTTGCACGATCGGCTCCGGGGTCGGGGCGGCGGGGAGCGCCAATCCCTGTTGGCCGCACAAGGGACGGAGTGCGTCGAGTGCACCTTGCTGCACCTCCGTGATGGCGCCGGTCGACTCGAGTGCGACGAGTTTCATTCCCTCAGGCCCGCAGGCAGCCTCGAGATCGGCTGCCGCCGGAGTCGTCACGACTGATGGAGGGCCTGTCGACACGACTTCCACGGGAGCCGATGCGTCCAAGGGAGCCGACGCCGTCGTCTGTGGCGTTTCGCCGTCGGCGCGGGCGCTGCTCAGCCAGACCGCGGCTAGAGCACTGATGGGGACCAGCAGCGTTCCAATGATGAGCGAGACCGAGATGGAACGGTTGGTGGCTGACGATGACATTTCACACCTCCACGAGGATGCACTCGCCGGGACATTCCTCAGCGGCTTCCATCACCAGGGAGAGGAGCGGCTCGGGAATCCGGGCGCGGCCATTGGGGCCGTCAGGGCCATGACCGGGTGCGTTCCCACCATCGAAGACGACCGTCTCTCCGAAATGCGTGGCGTCTTCCTTGACGGCCCACAGGCCGTCACCCCTCTGCTGGAACACCTGCGGTGCGATCTGAGAGCAGGTTCCCGCTCCCATGCAGGTGTCGGGATCTATCCAAACTGTGGCCATGAAGTGTCCTTTTCTCGACTGTGAGCCAGATTGCCCGCGGTGGTACTAAGAACGCCTCAGCCGGATCTCAAGAACCTCTCAGGACTCGATCAGTCTTCGGAGCTCGCAGAGGTCTTCACGTCCAGGCCGCCATCGTTCCAACGCGCCTCGACCTCGAATCTCTGCTCTTCGCTCTCGAACTCGACCTTGACATCGGGTGGACCTGCTTTGTCCACCTCGACCTGGAACCCCGGGGCGGGCGTGGCGGACTGGTACTCGACCTCACCGGGCCGGTACCGCACGATGACGGTGCCCCCGGAGGTCTGAATCGACCGCGATTGCCATGACGAGGATGGTGGGGCGGGCGTGGTCGGTCCTGCTGCCGGCGAGGTGGTTGTCGGCGTCGATGTGGCGTCTGTCGGAGGAGTGGTCGCAGTACTGGTGGTCGGGGATGACATCGTGCTGTCGGCGGTGGTGCTCGTGGTGTCGGCAAGAGCCGGCGCGGCGACGTTGAGCGGTGCCACCGGACGATCGCTCACTTGGTCGTCTGCGGCACTAACGATCTGCCAGGTGACCATCGTGGCCCCGAAAACGACGAGCAGCCAGATCCCGAAGATGCCGAACCTGCGCATGTCACCATTCTCTCAGGGTTCTGAAGTAGCACCCTCAACGCATTCTCAAGGTTTGATCAAGCGCCTGGTCGGAACTCCGGAGCACCGATAACCTCCCAGCGATGGCGAAGGTCGTGCTCATCGAAGATGATCTCGATATCAGGCGACTGGTCGCCGATGCTCTCGCCAGCCATGGCCACGACGTGGAAACGGCGGCCACCGCGATGGATGGCCTGAACCTGGCGATCAAAGGCAAGCCAGATCTCGTGTTGCTCGATCTCGGTCTGCCTGATCTGGATGGGACCGAGTTGCTGAGGATGATCCGAGCCGTGAGCGGCGTGCCGGTGATAGTCCTCACCGCGAGAGGTGCGGATGAGGTCGTCGTCAATACTCTCGATGAGGGAGCTGACGACTATCTGGTCAAGCCGTTCTCCGTGTCCCAACTGATCGCACGGATCAGGGCCGTGCTGCGACGGGGTAACTCTCCCGAGGTCTCTGTCATACGCGTCGGCGGGCTCGAGATCGACTCTGCGGGTCGCGTCTGCCGGCTCGACAACGAGACACTGGACCTGAGCCCCAAGGAGTTCGATCTGCTCCTCGCTCTCGCCGAACGAGTCGGACAAGTGCTTTCACGGAGAGAGTTGCTGGCCGAGGTGTGGCGTGAGCCCTACGGAGGATCGGATCACACCATCGACGTTCATCTCTCCTGGCTCCGCAGCAAACTCGGAGAGACGGCCCAGGAGCCGCATTATCTCCAAACCGTTCATGGCGTCGGCATCAAGCTCGTCGACCCCACGACGTGAGACGACGCCTCGCTCTGTTGAGTCTGGCCACGACTTCTCTCGTGGTCATCGCCCTACTGATTCCTCTCGCCCTCCTGGTCTCGAGACAGGCCGCCGACGCGGCCCGAATTCAGGCTGAACGTGACGCGCAGGGTCTGGCAAGTGTGATCGGACTGGCCCTCACCCTGGAGATACCCTTTGAGGACCTGGAAGGACTGATCGGACCGCTGGACGATGGTGAGCTGATCGTCCTCGAGGGTGGCGCCACGATCGGCAACCCCCTTCCCGGTCAGGGGTCGCTCGTCGCCTCCGCACGCGATGATCAAGCCACCATCGCCCAGATCGTCGAGGGGGGATGGGAGATCGCCCTGCCTGTGATCGGCCGTGACAGTTCTGCGGTCGTGGACATATTCGTGACCACGGCTGAGCTCACCGAAGGTGTCACGACCGCATGGTTGCTTCTCGGGGCCTTGGGTGTGGTTCTAGTAGGTGCAGCCGTGTTCGTGGCGGATCGGCTCGGAGCCAATCTGGTGCGTCCGATCGAAGACCTGGCGGTGTCCGCCCACGCGCTCGCCGAGGGCGACCTGGACGTCAGAGTCGAGCCCCAGGATCCGGCCGAGCTCCGTGAGATGGGCGATGCGTTCAACCACCTGGCTGATCGTCTCGATCACCTGCTGGCCGAGGAGAGGGAAGGGGTTGCAGACCTATCGCATCGACTGCGCACCCCGCTCACGTCGCTGCGTCTCGAGGCGGAGCGGCTGAGCGACCCCGAGGAGCGTGACGCGATCGTGGCCCACGCCGATCGTCTGGAGCGAGCCATGGATCAGGTGATCTCCCTGACACGCGCCCCAGGCGATCGACGGCTAACGGAGTGTGATCTGAACGCCGTCGTCGGTGGCCGCGCCGAATTCTGGAGGGTGCTTGCCGACGAGAGCGGTCGCTCGATGGAGGTCGTGCTGGGCGACGGTGTGGGCCTGGTTCAGCTCGGTGCGGACGAGGTCACCGTTGTAGTCGACACCCTCGTCGACAACGTGTTCGCACACACCCCCGGCGGCGTGGGAATGACCGTCACCACCGGCCTCGGCCCCGATGGGCCCTGGCTCGAGGTAGCAGACGGCGGGCCGGGATTCCGCGGGCACACTCCCGGCAGGGGCGTTAGTCCTGGCGGGTCCACCGGACTTGGCCTCGACATCGTCAGGAAGGCAGCGGTAGCAACCGGAGGCGGCCTGCGCGTGGACGACCGCCCCGGAGGCGGGGCGGTCGTCCATGTTGGCTTCGGTTCGGGATCAGTCTGATTCGACCTTCGAATTGACCTCGATGCCGCCATGGTGGATGCGGGCCTCGAACTCCGCCTCTGCATCGCCAGCGTGGAGTTCGATCTCGATGCGATCGAACTCGGCCTTGTCGATCTCGTGGTTCCAACCGGGGGCGGAGACGCCGAGGAGATGGAGAGATCCGTTACGCACCTCGATGGTCACACTGCCCACACCGAGAATCGCATATGTGCTGACTCCGTCCGGAGGCGCGATGTCGCTGTCGTCGAACGATGTCGAAGTCGAAGTGCCGCTCGAAGTCGACGTGGTTGAGGCGACGCTGGTCGAGGTCGTCGAGTCGTCGTCGTCTCGAGAGGTCGAGGTGGAGTCGTCCTGAGAGGTCGACGTCGTGTCGTCTTGGGTAGTGGAGGTGGTGTCGCCGAGACTCGTCGAGGTGCTGTCGGGTGTGCCCACAGATGCGATCGACGGCCCGGGCGATGTGCTCGAGGTTTCGAGTGAGGTCGAGGTGCTGTCATCGGTTCCCGCCCATGCGACTCCGACGATCAGCAGCCCTGCGGCAACTGCTGTGGTGATGGCGAACATCTTGCGTAGCAATGGTCTCTCCTTGTCGACTCCTTGCACTTTTCATCAGCGCCATTCAGGGAGTCTTCAGCGACCTCTCAAGAGGTCCTCAAAGGACGGGAAGGCGCGCAGTTTGGGCCACAGGCTTCCCCTGAGTGCCTCTCGGGGTCTACCGCCGTGGGTCGCGGTTTCTACCGAGCGGGGTGGTCCCAGGCGTCCTCGGGGCGGCCGGTGTCGATGGACCAGCGCGGGAGGAAGAACTGGACGATCGGGCCGATGAAGAGGGCGAAGGCGATCGTGCCCGGCCCGAAGGTGCCGCCGAGCAGGACTCCTGTGATGAGCACGATGATCTCGATTGCCCATCGGGTGACACGGATCGAGGGGCCCCGTCGGGCGATGGCTGTCATCAGCCCGTCCCGGGGACCGGGTCCGAGATTGGCGCCGATGTACATGCCTGACGCCACCCCGATCAGCAGGATGCCTCCCAGATTCAGGAGGATCCGCCAGGTCAGACTCTCGGGCGCCGGGATCGCGAAGGCGGCCAGGTCGATGATCACGCCGATGATGATGGCGTTCAGCAGGGTCCCGATCCCGTATCGCTCATGGAGTGGCAGCCAGGCGAGAAGCACCAACGCAGAGATGATGATCGACCAGACGCCGACCGTGAGACCGAACTGTTCGGCGAGACCCTGATGGAGAACATCCCAGGGGGGAAGACCCCAGTTGGACTGGAGCATCATTCCGATCCCGATCCCGAACAGCACGAGACCGACGACCAACTGGACGAGTCGTCTTCGCAGATTCCTGCCGCTTACCGGGATGAACATGGCGGCGAGACGCTAACAAGGGGGCATGAGCACCGATTTCACCGTCCTGGACAACGCAGGCAACCCCTGGACTCTGTCGGACCATCTGGACGCCGCGGCGGTGATCACGTTCCACCGCGGCGACTTCTGAACGTATTGCCACGGCCAGTTGGCCGTCATGGCGGCGCGGCACGGGGAGTTCCTGCAGCGAGGAGGCAGAGTGTTCGGTCTCAGTGCCGACACCGTCCCGATGAACACGGCGATGGTGGCCAAGCTGGCCCTTCCGTTCCCGATCCTCTCCGACCCCGATCGCACCCAGGCGGTGACGCCACTCGGCTTTGCCGACGAGAACGACCCTCGGCAGATCTCCCGGCCCGGGACGATCATCGTGGCCCCGGGCGGTGAGATCGTCTTCTCCGTGACAGGGCGCGACTACGCCGACCGACCCGATGAGGATCAGCTGATCGAACGGCTCGGTGAGCTGGGTCTGGACCCCACCACCCAGGAGCCGCCCCAACTCGGGGAAGCCGTTGCGGGCGAGAAGGCGATGGCCTACGAGGGTCTGCCCCACTACTTCCGCGGGGCGAAGTTCGCGGTCATGGCGCTCCGTGGCAGGCACCGTGATGCAGGCGATGACTTCAAGGACGACACCAAAGAGTACGTCCAAATGGTGGAGCGCTACCTGGAGGCTTTGCCCGCCGTGGAGGACCGTAGGGCGTAACCTCGCCCCATGGAGGGGCCGAAGGTCCAGCTCTTCGTGACCTGTCTCGTCGACGCGCTCGCCCCGGAAGTGGGGCGGGCCAGCCTCGATGCCCTCGAGAAGGCAGGGTGCGAAGTGTCATTCCCGCTCGACCAGGGTTGCTGCGGGCAACCCGCGTTCAACGTGGGTCTGACTGCTGATGCCCGGATGATGGCGCGTCACACTCTGGAGGTCCTGGATGCCACCGAAGGCACCATCGTCATCCCTTCGGGGTCGTGCGTCACGATGATCGTCCATCACTATCCAGCCCTCTTCGACGGGACGCCGGATGCCGACCTCGCCGCTCGGGTCGGTGGCCGGGTCCGTGAGCTGACTCAGTTCCTCGTCGATGACATCGCCGCCGGTGTCGAAGCGCGGTGTGACGGGTGCTCCGTCGCCTTCCACCATTCATGTCACGGTCTACGCGAACTCGGTCTTCGGGGCCAGGCCGATGAGCTTCTCGCCGCGGTGAATCGGGTCGAGTTTGAGGGCGACGAGGAGTGCTGTGGTTTCGGCGGCCTCTTCTCGGTCGAGATGCCGGCGGTGTCGACGGCGATCATGGACACCAAGCTCGATCGGCTCGAAGCATCAGGCGCCGACACAGTCGTCGGCGGTGACTTCTCCTGTCTGCTCCACATCGAAGGTGGGCTGCGGCGTCGCGGCTCCTCGATCGCGGTGAAGCACATCGCCCAGCTTCTCGGCGACGACTCATGACCGAGCCGGTGACGTTCCTCTCCCGCGCCGAGGCCCTGATCGGATCCCACGAGGCGGAGGCAGTCGAGGCGGGCATACGCAACTTCCTGGTGCGTCGGGAGAGCTCGTTCGCCGAGTTCCCGATCGCCGAAGAGCTCAGAGACCGGGCTCGGGCCATCCGTCTTCATTCCCTCCGACATCTCGATCGCTTGCTGGCCCACTTCGCCGATCGGGTCGGGGAGGCAGGTGCCACGGTCCATTGGGCAGCTGACGCAGAGGAGGCCAACCGGATCACCGCCGGGATCCTCGAGGACGCCGGGGCGCGACTCGTCGTCAAGTCCAAGTCGATGGTCTCCGAGGAGCTCGAGCTGAACCACCACCTCGAGGGGGAGGGGCTGACGGTCGTGGAAACCGACCTGGGCGAGTTCATCGTGCAACTGGCCGGGGACACGCCATCGCACATCATCGCCCCCGTCATGCACATGACCCGTCAAGACGTTGGCCGGCTGTTCGTCGAGAAGCTGGGGGTGCCGTACACGGACGACCCACTCGAGTTGAACCGGATCGCCCGGACCCACCTGCGTGACATCTTTCTCCGCGCCGACGCAGGAATCTCCGGGGTCAATCTCGCGGTGGCCGAGACCGGATCGATGGTGCTGGTCACCAACGAGGGCAACGGGCGATACACGACCACCTCACCTCGCTTGCACATCGCCCTCATGGGTATGGAGCGAATCGTCTCGCGGTGGGAGGATGCAGCCGTCATTCTCGAGACCCTGGCCCGGTCGGCCACCGGTCAGCATCTGTCGGTCTACACGAACGTGGTGACCGGGCCCCGTCGCGAAGGTGACCCCGACGGGCCCGAGGAGATGCATGTCATCGTCATCGACAACGGCCGCTCGGACATCCTCTCGGGAGACACCGCCGAGATACTTGCCTGCATTCGATGCGGCGCCTGTCTCAACGCCTGTCCCGTCTTCCGCACTGCGGGCGGGCACGCCTACGGCACCGTCTACTCGGGCCCGGTCGGCTCGATCGTCACGCCGGGTCTTCACGGAATGGAGCCGTGGTGGGAGCTTCCCTACGCCTCCACTCTGTGCGGAGCCTGTGAGGAGGTGTGCCCCGTGCGCATCCAGATCCCGACGATGCTGCTACGCCTCAGGGAAAGAGCGGCGCGGGAAGGGCGTCTGCCGGGTTGGCTCGAGAAGGGGATGTCCCGGTACGCCAACACGGTGTCCGATCCCTCCCGATGGCGGCGGAGCAAGCGGTGGGCGTCGCGGCTCAGCGGGCCACTCTCGGCGGGCGGGTGGATCAGGCGCCTCCCCGGACCGGGTCGAGGCTGGACGTTGAGCCGGGACATGCGACGTCCGGCGAGGGAGTCGTTCGCCGACTGGTGGAGGTCGAACCGTGAATCGTGATGCTTTCCTCTCCAGGGTGGGTCGAGCCACGATCAGTTCGGTCCTCCCCGCTCCGCCGTTGGTCTCCACCGACCTACCTCGACCGGATCCGATCGATCTCATGGCCCGGTTCCGGGCCAGAGCCCAGGCGGTCAACGCGGTCGTACATGGCCCGGTGAGCCGTCATGGCGTGCCCCGGGCGGTGGCGGGGATAGCCGGGGGGCACGACGCGTCGCGTTTCATGGCCTGGGATGAGCTTCCGGCTTCAGGTGTGGCCACAGCCCTCGTCTCCGACGGCCTCGAGCGGATCGATCACGAGGTGCCCGACGAGGCTCGCCTCGCCCACAACGAGACCTATCGCTCTCTGGACATCGGCGTGACGGGGGCAGTCGCCGGGCTCGCCGAGAGTGGCTCGGTCGTTCTGACCCACGGTCCGGGCAAGCCGCGGATGGCAAGCATCGTCCCCGAGATCCACATCGCCCTTCTGGAGACGAAGGACATCCATCGCTCGCTGGCCTACTGGGCCCACGAATTCCCCGCATTGGCGACCGAAACGACCAATCTTGTCGTCGTGACCGGACCCAGCCGAACCGGAGACATCGAACAACAGCTCAACCTTGGCGTGCACGGGCCGAGACATGTGCACATCGTGTTGATCAGATGAGAGGTCTCACCGCCCCACCGAAACAGGATGCTCCGAGCCGGGCTGTCGCCCGGATCGTGACTCTCGTAGTCCTCCTCGCCGCAGCCGGGTTCGCCATCTACACCGCAGTGGTCCTCCAGCAGATCGACCTGGTGGAAGACACGCGGGCGGAAGGTATCGCTCTCACCGACCCCAGCGAGGTCGACGGTCTCACGATCAACGTCGTCGCCGACGCGGGCGGCCCACAGCCTGTGGTCATCCTCCACGATGTCGACATCTCCGGCGGTCTCGTCCTCGGGAGCATCTCGGAGACTCTTCCCGAGGAGTACCACGGGGTCCGGGTCGACCTGGCCGGCTTCGGCTACTCCGAGCGGATTCCGCGTGAGTCTCAGGTTCACACCGTTGCCGGGATGGCCGACGTGATGGCCGAGGTCCTCGAGGACCGCTTCGACGGCCCGGTCCCGGTTGTGGGCGTCGGCTTCGGAGGCGAGGTCGCGGCCGAGTTGGCGCACACATATCCGAATTTGGTCACCGGCGTCGTCCTGGTCGACGTCGACTTCTGGGCCGGACGCTCCCTCCTGACTTCGGTGCAACGTTTGCCGTGGGTTGGCACCGCGGCCACGTACACCTGGGAGACCGGTGGGCGGTTTGCCACCGAAGATTGGTCGCCCTACTGCGACGAAGGGGGATGGTGCCCGACCCGCGACGAGATCGGTCTCAGGTCGTTCATTGTGAGCATCGAGGACACCACCAACTCCCTCCACGAGTTCATACGCACCCATGATGCGGCTGTGGCTCCGGCGAATCTCGGCGACATAACCGTCCCGGTGGCTTACGTCTGGAGTCGTGACGGCGTGGTTCCGTTCGACACCATCGAGCGCATGGAGGAAGAGATCCCCAGTCTGATCTTCCTCGAGTCACCCACCTACCAGGCACACATGGAGGATCCGGCCACCATCGCGGCCGCGGTGCGGGCCCTCACCGCCAATCCCTAAGGGACCAGTATCACCTTCCCGGTCGTGGTGCGTCCTTCCAACGCCCGGTGGGCATCGGCAGCGTCTTCGAGTGCGAACTCCTCGCCTATGAGGACGTCCAACTTGCCGTCGGCGATCCAGTCGAAGAGGTCTGTGGCCCGGGACTGCGTCTCCTCTCTGGTCCGCAGGTAATGCGCCATGGTGGGCCGGGTCAGGAAGAGGGAGCCCTTCTGGGTGAGGGTGAGCGGAGCGACCGGCGGTACCGGGCCGGACGCATTGCCGAAGGTCACCATCATGCCCCGGGGCCGAAGGACATCGAGTCCCTTCTCGAAGGTGGCCTGTCCGACCCCGTCGTAGACCACGTCGATCGCATGAGGGCCGACCAGGTCCTCGATCGCCGCCAGGAAGTCGTGCTCGTTGTAGTTGATCACGTCGCTGGCGCCGGCGTCCCGACTCAGAGCCACCTTGTCATCGCTGCCCACTGTGGTTATCACGCGGGCGCCGCGCATAGCCGCGATCTGAGTGAGTAGGCGCCCCACCCCGCCGGCTCCTGCGTGGATGAGGCACGTGTCCCCTTCTCGAATCGGGAACGTGTCGACGGCCAGGTAGTGAGCGGTGAGCCCTTGGAGCAGAGCCGCGGCTGCGACCTTGGCATCGACCGAGTCGGGCACCGACACCACCGAGTCGGCCGGCACCACCTTCATCCCTGCGTAGCTCCCGATGGACTGAGCCCAGGCCACCGTGTCGCCTTCGACGAGGCCGGAGACACTCGCACCCACGGCGACGACCGTGCCGGCTCCCTCGAGCCCCGGGATCAGCGGGAAGTCCATCGGATAGAGCCCCGATCGGTGGTAGGTGTCGATGAAGTTGAGACCGGCCGCGGCCACGGCGACGAGAACCTGGCCCTCGCCCACCTCGGGGTCGGGCACCTCGCGGTACATGAGCTGGTCCGGTCCGCCCGTCGCCTCGATGACTATCGCTTTCATGGGTGATCCACCTTCCATCCTCTGGCCCGCAATTCGTCGGCGAGCTTCTCGTCGGGCACGTGCCGGAGGTCGAAGAGCTCACGCTCGATGCCGAGGAGCCGCTCCACCGGATCGCGCAGTGTCCGGGCCCAAGCCTGGCCTTTCGCTTCCGTCTCGAACGTCAGCGTGGCGTCCGGGTTGATCGTGTAGACCCTCGCCAGGCTCTGCGGGTTGGCCCTCGACCCCTTCTCGCCGTAGACCAGCAAGACGCCGCCGGCGGGCAGATCCTGTACGCCGCCAGCCGCCACGAAAGAGCCGTCGAATGCCCAGCCGGACGACTTCGACGGGTCGACGTTCTCCACGACCTTGGCCCAGTTCTTGTGTCGCTCGTCGCCCACGAGGGGGACGTCGACTGCAACCAGCACCTGACCGTCCATGGCTTGAGCGTAGGCATCAACCGCCTCCCCGGGTTCTTCCGATTTACCCTGTGGTCATGGCCAAGCTCCGACTGTTCGCAAATCTGCGTGAGATCGCCGGGACTTCCCGTCTCGAAGTTCCCGCTGCGACCGTCGGCGAGGCCATCGACAGCATCACGACCACCTATGGGCCGGAATTCGGGAGAGGGGTCGAATCCTCCCGGATATGGGTGAACGGCGATGCGGCGGATCGCAGCGTGGCGGTTGGCGACGCTGACGAGATAGTCATCCTCCCGCCTGTCTCCGGCGGCAGTCAGCCTGCGGCGTTGAACACCGCAGATCTGACGGCCTTCCTTCCCCTCGTGATTGTCGCCCTCGCCATATTCGCCAACCTCCAGGGCCAACCGATCTGGGCTGCCGTCCTGGTGGCCATCGGCTCGCTGTGGGCAATGGACCTCAACTCGGTGTTCACCAACCGTGGACGGATGTTCGCCCCTTTGGCGGTTGTGACGGTGGTCGCGGCCGCAGCGATCTCGGCTCACATCCTCGGTCCGACCGGCTATGGGCTTGCCGTGGCAATTGCCGTTGCTGTCGTCCTGGGCTGGGCCGTGGCGTTCGAGGAGTATCGACAGGTCGAGATCTTCGCCCCCACCATGCTGGTGGCACTGATCGGAGGTCTGGGAGCAGCCTCCATGATCCTGAGCCGGTCCTCTTTCACTCCAGACGCCAGTGCGGTCGACGTCTTCCTCGTGGCCACCATCGCCGGGGTCGGCCTCGGCGCCATCGTGGGGCGGGTTCCCACCCTGCCGTTCCTCGATCGGTTCTCGACCACAGCCATCGGAGCTGTGATCGGCGCCGTTGCCGCCGCCGCGATCTGGAACCTCGACCTGGTCGGCTATCTGCTGGTCGGCCTCGGGATCTCCGTGGCGTTGGTGGCCGGCCAGGGTCTCTCCTCAATGCTCAGGACCGGCTCGGTAGTGCTCACCGAGCGTCCCCCGGGGGCGCTCGCCTCCCTCGACGGGGTCATGTTGGCGGCAGCGATCTACTTCCCGCTGATCCGACTGGTTCTGTAGACCGCGGGGTGTGGTGACAGTCTGCCCACGTCCGTTCGCCGCTGACTACAGAAACGGTTTCCCGACGGTTACCATTTCACAGCCATGACAGTAAAGAAGACGCACTGGCGCGTCTTTCTCGTCATCACCCTCGTCGCCCTGGCTGGTTCTCTCTTTCCAATGCCGTCAGGGGCCATCACGCGCTCGCAGGTCGAGTCGGCGTGTGAGGACTCGCGCGAGCAACTGAACGCTTATCGAGCCGCTCAAGCCGAGTTCGAGGAGGCGGCTCTCGGTTATGAATCGGCACTCAACGATGTCGAGTTCATGGAGCGAAAGCAGGATCGCATCCAGACCTCGGTCGATTCCCACTCCGAAGACCTACTGGTGGTTCAGGAGAAGCTCGAAGAGCAGGCGGTCCAGATGTACATGATGGGCGGTTTCAACAACCCCGGGATCATCTTGTCGGCCTCATCGGTGGACCAGGTCATGACCACGTCGGAGTTCCTCAACTCGGCGACGCTGGGTGGCCAGGAGTCCATCAACGACCTGATCGCCGCCAAGGGCGAGCTCACCCGGTACCAGGGTGACCTCGAGAACGTACACGACGACCTCAAGGAAGCCGAGGCCGTGGCCCTCGACTTCCTCAATCGACAGGAGTCGGCGATGGAGGCCGAGCAGGCCGCCTACTCCAAACTCAGCGGTCGCTGCAAAGACCTCACGGTGCAGTACGACCGGGAACAGGCCGAGGCGAGGGCACGGGCCCGCCAGGCCGCCCAGGGATCGGCGCAGGTGGGCTCCTTCATCTGCCCGCTGCCCCGCGGCCAGACTTCGTTCATCGACTCCTGGGGATTCCCCCGCTCCGGTGGGCGCCGTCACAAGGGTGTCGACATGTTCGCTGCCCGGGGCACCCCGGTCTACGCGGTGCAGGCGGGGACCGCTCGTACCAGCACCAACACCCTGGGCGGCCGGTCTGTCCACCTCACCTCCACGTCGGGGCATCGCTATTACTACGCCCACCTCGACAGCTGGGCCATCTCCGGTACCCAGCGGGTCTCACAGGGTCAGGTCATCGGATACAACGGCTCTACCGGCAATGCTGCCGCCAGCAGCCCGCATGTCCATTTCGAGATCAGGCCGAATGGTGGATCCGCCGTCAACCCTTACCCAACGGTCCGCGCCGCCTGTTACTAACGTGGACGACGTGACCGACAAGCGCCGCCGCATCGACGTCGTCCTCGAGCCTGAATATCTGGAGGGTCTCGCCGATCTCGATCTGAATGAGGTGCGTCGTCGCCGCGACACAGCCGAGGACGTCGAAGCTCAGATCTCTTACTACCGGCGGCTCCTCCACGGACGCATGGACCTGCTCGACTTCGAGGTGCGGCGACGTTCCGGAGAGGAGGAGCGTTCGATCCTCGAAGCCCTGCCCGAGATCCTCGCCAACGGGATGATCCTCGGCTCGGAGCCCACCCTGAAGCACATCGAGACCATGCCCCCGATCCCCTCGATGACCGGGCGTCGCCTCATCGACAAGATCATGGACGATGGGGTCCTCGCCAATCTGCCCGATCTGAGTGACGCCGAACTGGCCGAGGCGCTCGAGCGACTCCGGGAGGTCGAGACCCAGTTGTCCGGGCAACGCCGGCTGCTGCATCAGGTCATCGACACCCTCCAGGACGAGATGGTCTCTCGATATCGCACGCAGCAGGGCGAGGCATCGGTCAGCAGCTGACGTTGCTGGCCCGGCAGGTTCGTTCGGGTCTGACCGAGACCATCCACGACGGTGCGGTCGCGGTTGTGGGCGCTGACAACGAGCTGATCGCCGCCTACGGAGACATCGACCGACCGTTCTTCATCCGCTCCGCCGCCAAACCGTTCCAGGCGCTGGTCTCCCAGGAGTCAGGGGCCGGACTCGAGCCTCTGGAACTGGCGATGGCCTGCGCCTCCCATCGCGGGTTCCCGGTTCAGGTCGAACTGGTGAGGTCGGTCCTGGAACGAGGTGGTCTCCATGAGTCGGCGCTGCAGTGTCCTCCCGATTGGCCACTGTCACCGGTGGCATCCCGACTCGCATCGGAGACCGGCTTGGCCGGGTCGCCACGCCGGATATGGCACAACTGCTCGGGCAAGCACGCCGGCTTCCTACGTGCGTGTGTGGGGGCGGGGTGGCCGATCGCCGACTACCTCGATCCGGGGCACCCCCTGCAGGAAAGGCTGGTCGATGTCGTTTCGGAGCTGGGCGACTTCGCCGCGGGTCCGGTCGGTGTTGACGGGTGCGGCTCCCCGGTGCTCAGAACCACGGCCCGGGCGATGGCAACGCTCTACGCCCGACTGGCTACCACGCCCCGACTGTGGGAGGTGTTCACTGCAATGCACCGCTATCCCGCGCTGATCGGGTGCAATGGTGAGGGTGATACCGAGATCGCCATCGCCACCAACTGTGTCGCCAAGGGAGGGGCACAAGGCTGCATAGGGGTGGCGGTCCCGGGAACAGGAGGCATCGGTGTGAAGTCCTGGGACGGTCTCGGTTCGGTGGCCAATCTCGGTGCTGCTGTCGCTCTCGACCAGATCGGTCGCCTTCCGAATGGACCGCGTGCCGCCCTCGAGAAGGTCCTGCGACCACCGGTCATGGGTGGCGGTCGAGAAGTAGGGCGTCTGGAACCGGAGTTCACACTCTCATGAGGACGGTCCTCGTCGAGCGCATCACCCTGTGGCTCGAGGATGAGGAGTCGTCGGTCGAGTACGCCGAGGAGGTCGAAGGTCGGTGGGCTGTCCGTATGCGGCAGGAGACCCGTGACGCCACGACCGTCTGGTTCGACGTCGGGGAAAGGAGCCTCCGCTTCGAGGCGTATGTGATGCCGGCACCCGCCGCGCCCTCCGAAGTGCACCGGCAGGCCCTCGTCCGCAACGCGCGGGCCTGGCGTTGCTTCTTCGCTGTGGACGACGAGGGCGCCATCGTCCTTCGGGGGAGGCTCGGCGCCGACCGGGTGACCCTCGAAGAGCTCGATCGGGTGCTCGGCGAGGTGTTCGAAACCATCGAGGTGGCCTTCCGACCGATGGTCCGCGCCGGCTTCCCGGGTCGCGAAAAATCGGGTTAGAAACTTGTGAACACACCCATGTGGACAAAGCCTGTGGATAACCCTGTTTCCTGTTGGTAACCGTCGATCGAGGGTGAGATAACGGTTGTCAACGATCGATAGCGGTCACAGCGTGGATCGACGGGGTCGTTGATATTGGCGCAGGCGGTGCGTACATTCGCCTACAGGCAGACGCCCCAGAGGCAAGCCGGAGAAGCGTCCGTTCGGGGAAGTGCGGAGGAGGCTCCGGAAGGTCACTGGGGCGTCTGTTATTTGCCGACGAGGCCATCGACTGTGCGGTCATCTGCCTCAGCGGCACCTCTCTGCACAATCGATGTTGGGACCAGCGCGATCGAAGACGGCTTGCGTCTAGTCGTGACAGGTCCACCCGTCACGGGTCGCGGAGAAGCACGTCAAACCCGGAGTGACCGGCTTGTCCGGCCCCACGATGAGGGTCGTTGTCGTGGTCGGGGGGAGGGTGGTGGTCGTTGTCGTTGGTTCGGGTTTTGACTCGGGCTTGGGCTTGGACGTCCCGGCCGTGGTGGTCTGAGTGGATCCGCCGTCGTCCCCCGGAGCAGGCGCCGCGGTGGTGCTCGTGGTGGCGGGCGGAGTGGAGCTGCCGCCCTTCTTCATGAATACCACCGTGACATAGAGGACACCACCACTGGTGTCCGTGCCTATTCCGACGTAGTTGTAATCCCCGAGGATGTTCTTCCTGTGACCCGAGGAGTCCATGAACGCGTTGTGCAGGCTCCCGACGCTGCCTCCCCTTCCCACGTTCTCACCAAGCTTGGTCCACCCCGACCCGGCAGCTGCCTTCAACTCGGCGCTGGTCGAGTGGAAGATCTCGCCTTTGGCAATCATGTCGGCGGTGTGCTTGCGGGCGTGTGCCTGGAGGCCGCCGTCCATTTTCAGCGGGCCCAGACCTGCGGCAGCACGACTCGCATTGATCTCGGAGAGGAAACCTTGTTCGCTGCCCGCGTCGGCACCGGCGGACGCGCCGAGTCCGATGGTTGCGAGAGCGACCACCAGGACCGCCGATAGCCATCGTGTTTTCCCCAGCATGTGTGGAGATATCGGCCCGAAGGCGATGTCCCTTTAGGTGTCGAGCGACCCATGCCGACAGCAACGTGGCGACCAACGAGCTCAGATCCCGAACATCAACTCGCGGAGATTGATCGTCGTCCCTTCGAACGTCTCGGGGTCGACCCGCAATGATCCGAGCCGGAGTCCGGTCATTCCCTCGCCTACGCCCGTCATGACTCTGACGGTCTCGTCCTCGACCTGGAGGATCCCCAGACCCAGGCAACCTCCGGTGGCGTCTTGGACTCCGACGAGCACATGGTGGAGACGGCCCAGGTTGAGACCGACCGGCAAAGTGGGGGCAAAGACAGTCGGGCGCACCTTCCACCTCTCCAGTGGTGGCTGGAGCGCCCTGGCGAAGGCCTCGGCTCGCTTGTGGGCCCGCTCGTCGGGACCCAGGGGGGTGAGTCCGGGGTCGGTGGGCGCGGTGATCACGTCGAGGTCGAGAAATCGGCGCAACATCCCGACCACGGGCTCCATCTCCTCACCGCGCTGCAATGCGATCACGCGGTCAGGCCGGCACAGCTCTGCCTTGTGGTATTTCAGGGTCTCCCCGGACACACCCGCGGCCACGGCCGTCGTGTCGACGATGATCACATCCCCGAGGTGCCTGGCCCGCTCCACCATCACCGCGGTGGCGACGACTTGTTGGAGTACCAGACGCGCCGAGGTGATCGCACCGACGAAGTGGAGCCCATCGTGGTCGTCGAGACCTCCGAGGTCGGCCTCGGAGTTGAACGCCTTGATGCCCACGCACGCTGGTGGACCGATCGTCGAGATCCCGACGTCCGCATCGACGAGGACCGGGGTCCGCCCCGCGGCGAGGGCGATGCGGACCGCATCGAGGGCCAGGGTGGTTTTGCCGGTGTCGAGCCCACCGATGAGCATCGTCACTCCGGGCTCGGCCGCCTGTCGGGCCAGGGCCTCGTGCTGTGGGTCCGCCATCCGCGCAATATAGGTGGCTGCCGGGTTTGGGACTTGGTCGCGTGCGTGGTCTAGCGTCCCCGGAGATGTCGCTTCCAGTCAGTTTTCTGTCCGACTTCGGGCACACCGACGAGTTCGTGGGTGTGGTCCACGGCGTCCTCGCCAAACTCGCCCCGGACTCTCGGGTGATCGATGTCGGACATGGCTTCCCGCGGGGAAACGTCCGGGCTGCGGCGCTCGCCCTGTCCCGAGCCATTCAGTATCTGCCCGAAGGGGTCTGCCTCGCCGTCGTCGATCCCGGGGTGGGCACGTCTCGGAGGGCCATCGCCGCCGCCACCCCGTGGGGACATTTCGTCGGGCCCGACAACGGCTTGCTCTCACCGGCCGTCGCCATGGTCGGTGGTGCCTCCGCCATCGTCTCGATCGAGAACCCCGATGCGATGATCCCGTCCGCCGGACAGACCTTCCATGGCCGGGACGTGTTCGCCCCGGCGGCGGCCCTCCTCGCCTCGGGGGATGCGACTCTCGAGGATCTCGGTCCTGAGGTGGGTGGTGATGAGGTGGTCCCCCTGCTGCTCCCGTTGACGGAAACCGAGGGGGGAATGGTGTCAGGAGAGGCATGGTGGGTCGACGCGTTCGGCAACGTCCAGACCAATGTCTCCCCCGAAGAGTTGGATGCGGTGGGAGTGGTCCCCGGCGAGACCATGACCGTGAAGGTCGGATCGACCATCCACTCCATCCCGTGGGTCACGTCGTATGGAGACGTCGCGGAAGGCGACGCCCTGGTTCACGTCGATTCGGTGGGTCTTCTCGCTCTGGCCGTCCGCGGGGGCAGTGCGTCGGAGGATCTGAACCTCGCCGAAGGCGTAGCCGTGAGCTTCATGGCGAATAGATCATCCACAGCTGGATGACACCGGCGACCGCGATGATG
Source organism: Acidimicrobiia bacterium (assembly GCA_035762545.1). Taxonomy (GTDB): domain Bacteria; phylum Actinomycetota; class Acidimicrobiia; order Spongiisociales; family ZC4RG35; genus JANQRA01. Next base: position 106,870 of record DASTOM010000044.1, on the reverse strand, counting down.
GCCAGCAGGATGAGGATGACGATGGCAGTGGCCGGGCGCACCAGGCGATCGTATGCCGCTGATCGGGCCTTTCACCAAAAGCGCCCTGCAAATGCCGGAGCCCCCGAATGGTGGCGGGGGCTCCGGCTACATGAAGGTTGGTTCTCCACCGTGGGGCGGGCTGGGAGGCTATCCGTTCACACCTTGGGAACGTGCCCTAGGTGCGAGGGGAGGAACCATCCTTCCTGCATGCGACGCGGTTATCGGTCACGGAGAGTGGTTTCTTGAGAGTTTTATCTGTGACATTTCTGACCAGGGACGGCTGTCACCTCTGTGAGCAGGCCGCGGAAGTCCTGGCCGCGGTCTCGGTCGACATCGGACTGCGGGTCGACGAGGTCGACATCGACGGTGACGACGAGCTGACCAAGCTCTGGGGTCTGCGGGTCCCGGTGATCCTGGCCAGTCACGATCGGGTCATCGCCGAGGGCATCATCGACGACAAGCGAACCCTCAAAGCGGATATCAAGAAGGCGCTGGCGATCTAGCCGGCGTGCGCGGCCGAAGCTTCTTCGGCCGGGACGGTGGTTTCAGTGGGTGGTGTCTCCCCGCCTTCCAGGGGAGGCGTCTCTCCCTCGCCTTCGCCACCCTCCTCGCCCTCGGCTTCGACCAGTCCACAATCGACCAGCGCCTCATCCTGGGGCTGGCCCCCGAATCGGACCCGCTCGAAGGCAACGACGGATGCGAGCTGCTCATCGGTCAGGCTGGCGTGCCCCGGCATCCCGCCACTCACCGGCTTGTTGGTGTCGCCATAGGTCTCTCTGCCCTCCGAGCGGAAACCGTCTGATCCCAACCGCACCCATTCGATGTGGTCGGCACATGCCCCGAAGGTGGTGAGGACTCCGGTTAGGGCAGGGAACGCTGCGCTCCCCTGGCCGTTGGCGCCGTGACAACCCGCACAGTTGGCGGCTGCGGTGACCGAACCCGTGTACAGGTCGCCACCAAGAGCGATGAAATCGGTGGCACCGCCCCCGGCGCCACCACCGGTGAACTCAGACCCGTCGCAGTTGACGATGTCACCGGTGATGACGTCCGTGGTCAACTCGGTCGCTTCGCCGCACTCTCCGGTCGACGACCCGCCCAACGCGAAGAGGGCGAATATGGGAACGATCAACATCAGAGCAGACAGCCATCTGGGGGTGATGAAGTTGGTGCGCTCCCTGATACCCGCCGTTGGAACCGTCACCACCTCGGGGAGATGAGCCGCCTCTGACACGCTCACTTCAGCTGGCACAGGTGCACGGGATGGGGTCGTCGTCGGCGTGGCTGGAGTGTCGGCAACTACCGCGACCGGTGCGGGTTCGGGCGTCGGTGCGGGCTCGGTTGAGTCAGCTTCGGCGGGACCTTCCTCCATGGCCGCAGGCTCGGGTGCTGGGGAAGCAGCCGGAGTCGGCCCGGCCTCTCCTCCGGCCCAGGCAGCCAGGATGTCTTCGACGCTCTGGCCGGTCTCGGCAGCACGGGCTTCGGCCGATCTCTGCACGAGGGCCTCGGGGAGTCCCAATGCGGCGGCGGCACCACTCAGGCTCACGACTCCGCCTCCTCGGCGGCTGATGCGACCGAAGTCACCGACTCCGAAAGGTATGACACAAGGTCATCGAGATCTTCTGGGCCGAGGGTGAGGGAAGGGTGGTCGCCGAGTCCTGAGACCGTCGCCTCGAGCTGTGCCGAGGTGAGCCGGGAGCCGACATCGGACAGATCCGGCCCAAACCGTCTCGCTCCGAGGACCTGGTTGGAGTCATTGAGGGTCACGGCTCCAAGCCCGACGTCGGCGACAACAGGTCGCACCATCTGGGTGTGACACGCGGCGCATCCGATCGATTGAAACACTCCCTTCCCTTCGAGCGCTGCCTCGGAGTATGGGAGGTCGGATGAGCGGGCGCCGGGGGAGTCGACGGGGATCGAGGGACCGACGATGGCAACCATGACCACGATGAAGAACAAGCCGACGACACCGGCGAGGACGGTCATCGGGTTGTCCCTGGCACCGACCAGGACCGGCGGTTTGTAGGGGCCGGTCGCCGCCGCGACCGATGCCGGTGACGGTTGTTGGGGGACGTCGACGACGATCTCTGCCGGCGCTTCCGGAGTCGACTGGGGGGCGGGGGGTGTCTCGGCGGGAGTTGCTGCTGGCTCGTCTTCGGCTGCGGGTGGTGGTGTGGCCACCGGGGCGGCGTCGCCTCCGGACCACTCGGTGAGTAGGTCGTCGACCGATGCGCCGGTCGCCGCCGCCCGGGCGTGGACCGAACGTTCCACCAAGGCCTCGGGAAGACCCATCGCAGCAGCGGCGGTAGCCAGATCACTCATCGTCGCTCACCTTGTCGACCAGGACTTCTTGGGGGATCGCTCGGCCCCTGGCCAGTGTTCCCAGGACGATCGAGGCATACCCGACGACACCGAGAAACAGGACGGCCCCGAATATCAGGGCGATCAGCACGAGAGTGTCGTAGGTGGCGCCGAGGCCCGCGCCCCACCCTTCTCCGGCGTCGACGTACGTCCCCGAGTTGGACCCGGCGATCCACGAGAAGCCGGAGAGGATCCCGGCCGCCCCAAGCGAGATCAAGAGCCCCACCGACCCGGCGATGGTCAGTCGTTGGAAACGACGCGCCTTGGCCACGGTCTCCAGCTCCCGTCCCAGCACGCGGGGGAGTGCCCCGAAAACCACGCTCGAGACCAGCAGTGTCCCGACGCCGGTGATGGCCACGTATTCAATGGCCTCCCAGAAGGAGGTGAGCGAGGTGACCGAGCCCACCGAGCGGAAACCGGCGAGGGCGGCCACGATCCCCACACCGACGGCCAGATATAGACCGAGCACCCCGGACAGCACCGCCGGCTTCTCGCCAACTTCGTCCCAGGCTCCGTCGAGCGAGAGGGAGACGTTGGCTGCGTTGGCCAGGGCGCCGATCGGCCAGGCGAGACCGAGGGCGGCAGCCACGCCGGCCACCCAGGTCGGGCCGGGACCGAAGAGCAGTTGGGCTGCTCCCCACCAACCGGCGGCGAACCCGAGCGACCAGAAACCGACCAGCGCCAGCTGACGGCTGGCGAGGGGGACGTCGAGTTCCTTGACCATGGTGTAGTAGACGAGACCGCTTCCCACCGTGATCAGGAACATCGTGACGAAGCCGGCTGAGAAGAAGACCTCGGCATAGGCATAGGTCACCGAGGAGACCCACGGCAGTTCGGTGACGAGGTAGGCGACGTAGAGCAACGGCAGCCAGGTCACTCCGCCGATGACGAACCAGAGTGTGACGAAGCTTCGCTCCTCGGTTCGGTTGCGGATCGTGGAAATCGTCACCAGGGCAGGGAGGAACAGGACCAGGGCGAGGGGGACATCGAGCCACCAGGGGAGGCCCAACGGCTGGCTGCCGTCGCCGAACCCGAAGAAGATTGCCAGGACGCCGAGGACGGAGAGGCCACTCATCCCTGCCAACCCGAGACCGGCGAATGACCGACGCTCGAGGTGGGTGCCGGTGAGGCGGGGCAGGACGTAGTAGACGCCTCCGAATAGTGACACGGCGGCAAACCCGATCATCAGTAGGAGGTTGGCCGCAGGTTCGATTCGGCCGAACGACACCGGGAAGAGGTCGCCGAAGCGCACGGCGAACAGGGCGAGAAGCTGAAGGAGCCCTCCGACCACCAAGAAGATCGCTCCCACTATGAAGTGGGTCGCGGCGATGCGGTCCTCGTCGGACCCACCGCCGAGCAGGGCTCGAATGTCAGCAGTTTGGGTGTCGGCCAACCGTCTTCCTCGCGCGAGCTGAGACGGCGGGAGCATAACTAGAAGGGTCTTCGATCACAGCATCGTGAGGGGTCTCGGCCGACCAGAGCCCAAATTCGTGTTACCGCTCGCCGGCGGGGAGGCGGGAATGCCCCCGGCTGGTTCTGTCCGGAGACCTCACCTGTGGTAGAAACGCATTGGCAAACGCCTTTCCATGGGTCAGCAGGACTGAGCAGAAGATGTACCGCCTCGGAGAATTGAGTGACGCCCGGCGCAAGCTGATCGGCTCCGGAATGCTGATCGCAGGTCTGCTGGGGCTCGTCCTCGGAGTGATCTGGATCCACTGGTCCTCCATACCCCTGACCCAGACTGTCGACGGCGTCGAAATGCCAGTAGTGGTCGACTACCTGAACTGGTGGCCACGGGGCAAGTTCTGGAAAGGGATCGGGTATCTGATCGTCCTTGGAGCAACCACGATCGCCCTGGTCGGGGCCACGTTCCTGTGGGTGCTCAACCAGAAGATGACCTGGGCCCGGGCAACGGTTGCGGGCATGATCGCCTGGCTCGCCCTCGTCTTCTTCTTCGGAATGGTCCCCTCCGAGTGGCTCAATTACGCGCAGACCGACCTCGACTGGTCCTCCCAGAAAGTGGCCGTGGTCATCCCGGCGATCCTGGTTCTGGGCAACACCGTCGAGATCAGCTGGGCTGTGGTCAAAGACTCGATCTCGATGGGCTATCACCTCGTCATGCTCGGTGTCGCCGTGGTGCTCGGCCTCCAGATCCAGAAGATCAAGGAAGGGCGCCCGGCCAGTGCCGCCCCCGTCGAGAAGACTTCCCCGTATGGTCGACCTCTGGTGAAGGGAAGCTGATGCCCAAAGGTGTCGTCGATGAGACCCCGCCGATCAGGGACGATTACCAGCTCGCACTCGTCGAGGGTGACTACTTCACCGACAAACTCCGCCCCAAGCAGTTCCTCCACATCGACCAGTCGGAATGCATCCTCTGCGAAGGCTGTGTCGACATCTGCCCCTGGAAGTGCATCCACTATCTGTCGCTCGACGCGATCACCGAAGGGGTCAATGTCGACCATCCCGAAGAGGACGAGCAGAACTTCGGCTTCTTCATCGTCGACGAGGACGAGTGCACCCGGTGCGCCCTCTGTATTGATCGTTGCCCGACCGGTGTCATATCGTTGGGCAAGTTCGAAGGATCGCTCGCCGACCAGGCCGCGGAACTCGGTCTCGATCGCCGTCCATGGGACTTCGACACCGGGCAGCGAGACTTCAAGAACGGTTACTCGTATGGAATGCGCTGGTAGGGAGACGTAGAGGCTCATGGCCAACGGCAACGACAAGGTCGGGCTCAAAGACCGGATCAAAGAGGGCACTGACAAGCTCTGGAACAACCAGGTCACCGAGTCGATCATGCGACCGGGCTCGCCCTTCAAGCAGGGCTACTCCGACAGCCCCCGCAACCGGTCATACGTCGTGATGAACAACGTGCTCTATCACCTGCACCCGGTGAAGGTGAAGCGGCACGGTGTCAAGCTCTCCTACACGCTCTGTCTGGGTGGCCTCAGCTTCTTCCTCTTCATCCTGCTGACGATCACCGGCATCTTCCTCATGTTCTATTACACCCCCACCGCCGAGCTCGCCTACTCCGACATCGAGGCACTCTCGACGAACGTGGCGTTTGGCTCGCTGGTGCGCAACCTGCATCGTTGGGGGGCCCACCTGATGGTGTTGTCGGTGTTCCTCCACATGAGCCGGGTCTTCTATCACGGGGCCTACAAGCCGCCACGAGAGTTCAACTGGGTGGTCGGGGTCATCCTCCTCCTGCTGACCCTGCTGTTGTCCTTCTCCGGCTACCTGCTGCCCTGGGACCAGCTGGCACTATGGGCCGTCACAGTGGGCACCAACATGGCGGGGTTCGTTCCCGTCGTCGGAGAACAGGTCAAGTTCGCCCTGCTCGCCGGGGTCGAGGTCAGTGCGGCAACCTTGCTCCGCTTCTACGTCCTGCACGTTCTCGCATTCCCGTTCATCATCGTTCTGTTCATGGCCGTCCATTTCTGGAGGGTCCGCAAGGACGGCGGCATCTCGGGGCCGCTCTAGGAGTCACTAATGGTTGAGATCCCTGAAGACCTGTTGAGGAGATCGGCAGAAGCCAAGGCCAAGGCCTTGGGTGTGCCGGTGGAACAGGTCCTCGCCGAGATGAAAGGCGAAGGGCCGCCCGTCGAGCTGCCGCAGAACGCCGCCGAGCCGGAAACGGCCGAGGAAGCCACCGCCGAAGGTCCCGGTGACGCAGCAGATGCCGTCGAGGAGGTTCCCGACGAGGACGCTCCCGACGAGACCCCCGAGATCGAAGCCGACACCTCCCAGGACGTGGCCCCCGAGGAACCCAAGACGGCGGAGACGGCCCAACCCGAGGAATCCCCGGCCGCCATGGTGGCTTCAAGCCCGGAAAGCCCCGTGGAAATGATCGCGGAGACGGGGGCGGTGGCTGTGGCCGAGGCCACCGAAGAGGAAGTCGAGACCGAAGACGAGCCGATCCCGGCGGTGGACGTCGAGGACACGGTTCAGCCGGAGTCGAACGGGTCGTCGAACGGTTCCGGGAACGGGAAGGTGGCGTCGGTGGTCTCACCGCGCCCGTCAGTGCCGCCGGCCGGTCTGCCCGAAGGTGTCCGCACCCAGCGTCTGTTAACCGTCGTCAAGGCCCGGGCGATCCAGAACGTCAAAGCCGAGCCGACCGACAAGGTCAACACCTGGCCTCACCTGATGTTGATGGAGTTCGGGGCCCTGCTCGCCATCACCGGTCTGCTCATCATCATGGCGGTGATCATCCACTCGCCCTTGCTGGAGCCGGCCAACTTCAACGCCACCCCGAACCCCTCCAAAGCACCCTGGTACTTCCTCGGCCTCCAGGAGCTCCTCAGCTATTTCGACCCCCAGATCGCCGGCGTGACCGTGCCCACCATCGTCGGGTTGATCGGCTTCATGGCGGTCCCGTACGTCGACAAGAACCCATCCACCCGACCGAGTGATCGCAAGTTCGCCATTCTGCTCTATTCGATCTTCCTGGCCGGGGCTGCGACCCTGACCATCATCGGCGTCCTCTTCCGGGGCCAGGGCTTCAACTGGTCCTATCCGTGGGTGGATGGGGTCTACTTCGACGACTTGAAAGACTGGGTGCACTTCGAATGACGTTCACCAACTGGATCCTCGTCGGCGTCGGCTTCTTCGCAATCCTCGGTGCGTTAGGTGCTTTCACCATTGCGTTCCGCCGATCCCGATCGGATCGCCCCGACCCCACCGCAGGGGTTTCCGAGGAGACCCGCCGCGCCGATCGTTCACTCGCCGGCGTGCGCGTCGCCCCCATCGCCACGTCGGAGCCCGAACCCGAGCCGATACCCGAAGTCGTGATCGAAGACCTTGCAGAGGAACGTGTGCCGGTCACCGCCGGTGTCACCGTCGTCGAGACCCAACGTGTCGTCGAGGTGAGCACCGAAGAGTCGGGGGTCACGAGACGACAATTCTTCAACCGGGCCATCGTCACCACGTTCGGCTCGTTTCTCGCCCTGATGGGTCTCAACTCATTGGCCTTCTTCTGGCCCAAGCTCACCGGCGGGTTCGGATCCGACGTCGACGCCGGGCCGGTCGAAGATCTCCTTGCACAAACCGTGAACCCCGACGGGTCGGTCGTGCCGGTGTTCGTGCCTGAGGCGAGGGCGTATGTGGTCCCGGCCCCCGAGAGTCTCTCTGTCCAGTTCGCCGACAGGAGTGTCGAGGCTGGAGGGCTGATGGCACTCTTCCAACGTTGCGTGCATCTGGGCTGTCGCGTCCCATGGTGCGCCAGTTCCATCGGCTTCGAGTGTCCCTGCCACGGCTCCAAGTACAACTCGATCGGTGAGTACTTCGCCGGGCCTGCACCCCGCAATCTCGACCGGTTCGTGGTCGAGATCAGGAACGGAGATCGGTTCGTGATCCGCACAGGGGAGATCATCGAGACACCGCGCGCCCCAAACCCCAGCGTCGCCTATCCCCAGGGGCCGAGCTGCATCTGATGGTCAGCAGAGAGTCGACTCCATGACCGCCGATGTGATCATCGTCATCGCCGTCGTCGCCGGCATCATCTGGCTCGGCCTGATGCTGGTGTCCGCATTGCGAAATCGAGGCGGCGCCGAGGAGGTAGCGCCAAACCTCAAACCAGGGATCGACGACCAGCAGCTCGAGACCAAGCGTCTCGAGGGAGGTCAGAAAGCGGCGATCGCCTTTTCCGCCTTCCTGGCCGTTTCCTTGCCCCTCTATTTCCTCGGGGAGACCAACCGGCAGGAAGGCTTCGTCGAGGAGTTCTCCGAGGCGCAAATAGATCGTGGTGAGCACATCGTGGAGGAGTTCGCGTGCTTCTCGTGTCACGGCCCGCTCGGGTCCGGTGGCTCGGCGCAGTACGTGGAACAGCGTTCCGGCGTGACCGTTTCCTGGGCTGCGCCCTCCCTCGACGACGTCCTCTACCGATACAACGAGGACGAGGTCAACTTCTGGGTCACGTACGGCCGTGGCAACACGCCGATGCCGGCTTGGGGCGTCGCCGGCGGTGGACCGATGAACGAGAAACAGGTCGAAGACGTCGTCGCCTACCTCGCCAGCATCCAGATCCCCCAACAACAGGCGGTGGACAAGACCGTCGGCGTCATCACCAACCAGCTGGCCCGACTCGCCACCGCAGACGCAACGGTGGAGGCTGCGATCATCACCCAGGACCAGGTCGTCCATGAGATCGCACAGGCACCGGAAGACCGGGCGTTCATCGACCCGCTCACCGATCGAGCTGTAGAAGTGCTCCGCAGCGCGGACGAGGGAATCGACACCGATGCCGACGGTCTCTCGGATGCCGCAGAGGTGGAGCTCACCGAGATCTCCGCAGAGGCATTCGACTACTTCGTCGCAGTCGATCCGGTGACGCTCGACCCTGCAGTTCCGGACGCCGAACTCGTCGATGAAGGCCTGGCCGCGCTGGAGGCAGCTGCTGACGAAGACCCCATCTTGTTGCTCTCGATCGCTGGCATCGAATTGGCCCTCGAGGAAGACACGATCGACGATGACAGGCCTGACACAGACGGAGACGGCATCTCCGACGTAGGTGAGACGCAGATCTCGGGCATATTCGGGGAAGCCAGTGTGGCGACCATCCCGGCTGGGATCCAACTAGTCACACTCGATCCGACCAATCCAGAGACAGTCACCGGCGTACCTGACCTGGAAACCGCGACAGGCTTGGTAGGTGGGCTCGAATCCACGGCGATAAATATCGGTGTGGCCGTCGACAACCGGGATCGAATCGCGCCGCAGCAGCAAGCCGGTCTCGAATTCCTCCTCGAGGCACAGCAGGATGGTCTCTGGGAGATCGATATCCCGGGTGTCGCCGAGGCGATGGGAACATCAGAGGAGGAGGCAGAGCGAGCGGTGGCGTTGTTCAACGGCAACTGTGCCCGTTGTCACACGTCGGCGTTCTCCGCAGGTGTTCCGTTCACCCAAGAGGCCGGCTCTGGAGGGTTCGGCCCGGCGTTGTGGGACGGTCGTCCCGAGGTCCAGTTCGGTGATGCGCCCGAGACCGAGGAGGATCCCGACCTGCTGGTCGACTTCATCATCAACGGATCCGAGGCGCAGACGCCCTACGGTCTCAACGGTTTTGGCTCGGGTCGGATGCCGGCGTTCGGGCTGATCCTCGACCCGGCAGACATCGAATTGATCGCCGCCTACCTGAGGGCCGGCAACCTCAACGGGATGAACCCGCCCGAGCCCGTGAGTGGAGAGGACGGTTAGCCATGTTCTTCCGTGAGCTCTTCCGGTCCTTGCTCTCGGCGAATGTCTTCGTCACCGGGATCATCCTGTTCGCCGCCTCGGTGCTGCTGTTCTATGGGTCGATCTATCTGTTCAACTTCACCAACCTGGGCAAGCGGCTCGGGTTCCTGGTGACCGGTGCCGCCGTCTTCGGTTGGCTCACGATCACATCGATGCTGTTTGTGATCTATGCCCCTCGAGGGCCCAAGCCGGAGAACATCGAGGGTCTGAACGCCTTCGAGATCCGCATCATCCCCATCACCTACATGGTCGTCTCCGCAGTCCTCTTCCTGGTCTTCCTCGTCGCCCTCCACCAATACGAGGAAACCAAGGAAGCCGGCGGCTAGCCACATTCCCTAATCCCGCAACCCGGGGTACGTCAGCCCATATATGGGTCAGAACCGCTCATGCTCGAGGGCTCGCCGAATTGTCGCGGCGACACGCTCGGGCGATTTGGTGACCTCGTCCCAGGTGAAGCGGAGGATTCTCCAACCCGCAAGCTGAGCAGCGTTATCACGCAGTCGGTCCGTCTCGAAGGCCGCCGCGAGCATGTGCCATCGACGACTATCGCCTTCGATGACGAGCTCGTGATCTGGATAGGCGAGATCGACACGACCGTTGATGCGGCGTAACCAGGATGCACGGAACTGCAGCTGAGGCGTTGGGAGACCTGCCTGGTCGATCAACCGGACCAGGAGACGCTCGAGTTCCGTGTCAGGCGCGTGGTAATCCCCTGTTCGCACTTCGAGGAGCCTCCGTAGCTTGGCGGTCCCGGGCTTCCCTCGTCGGCCCAGTTCGTTGAACACCGAATGAAGATGATCTATGTCGACAGTGCCGGCGGCGAAGCCATTGTCGACGAGCCGCTCGAGATGCCCTGATGAGAGGACTGCAGCCAGGTCGACGATGGTCCGTTCAGGGATAGTCACGATCAATCCCTCGACTTCAACAAGGTGCTCAGAGGTGATGTCTGCCATCTGGTGAACGGTGACTCCGTTGAGGTCCTTGGTCTGGTTTCTACCGACGCTGACTGTTGGTTTCAGATGTTGGGGCCGGTCGAGGTCATGCACATATGCGGCCGACTGGTGTGAAACGACTGCCCCGAGCTTGCGCGTCGCGACATGCAGATCGAGAAGGTGTTGATCCGTTGACCCGGGCAAGACGAGGACGCCGGGCCGGTGTCGAATCAGGACCCCTTCGTCAACTCGCCGTTGCAGAGTCGACGAGCTCATCCCGAGGGCCAGGGCCTCGCTCGTCGTGATCACGCCTCCGTGTCGCCGGGCGAAGTCGATGACGCTTCGAATCGAATTTCCCACAACCCGAACTTGTCACCAACGCGTCTTCGTTTCTAGGGGGTTGTTGTTGAGCGGAATCGACCCATATATGGGCTGTGCAACCCCGGGTTCGCTGTTTCCTCAGCCGTAGTAGCTGAGGATCTGGAGTTCGGTGGAGAGGTCGACCTGGCGGACGGGAACCTCCCCGGGGACGGTCACCCTCACCGGGGCGAAGTTGAGTATCGACGACACGCCCGACTTCACCAGCTGATCGGCGACGGCCTGGGCAGCTCCCGCCGGCACCGCCAGGATGGCCATGTCGAACAGCCCCTCTCCCAGGTCGGCATGAATCAATCTGGCATCACGAACCACGACGTCGCTGACCTTCGTTCCGATTCGTGACTTGTCGGTGTCGTAGATCGCGACCACGTCGAACCCTCGCTGACCCAGTCCTGAGTATCGGGCCAGAGCAGTCCCCAGGTTTCCGGCACCGATGATCGCCACGCTTCGGCGACCGTCGATGCCCAGCTCCTTCTTGATCCGCGCCCGGAGATCGGACACCGAGTAGCCGACTCCACGGGTTCCCTGAAAGCCGAGGTCGGAGAGGTCACGTCGCACGTTGGCCGAGTTGACCCCGGCGGCGTCGGCCAACTCGCCTGACGACACCGTCGACTGCGACTCGCGGATGTCATCGAGCAGCCGCAGGTACCGGGGCATCCGGGAAACTGTGGCACGTGACAGCCCGCTCATGGTGTGACGACGATACCGCGGGCTTCCTGCTTCGCCTTTCGAGCCTTTACGATTCCTCGGACATGCCCTCACCCACAGTCGTAGTCGTCGGAGGTGGTCCGGCCGGGTCGGCCGCTGCTTATTGGCTCGCCCGCCAGGGTGTCGACGTGACCCTGGTGGAGAAGAAGGAGTACCCGCGTGACAAGACCTGTGGGGACGGGCTGACCCCAAGGGCAATCCTCCAACTGCAGGAGATGGGTTTCGACTTCGATGTGCCCGAGTTCCATCGCATCACCGGGCTTCGTTCCTACGCCGGTGACGACCTCATGATCGAGATGCCCTGGCCCGAGCACAGCCGCTTCCCCAATTGGGGAGGTGTGATCAGACGCCGCGACCTCGACGAGCAGGTCGCCCGTCTCGCCGAGAAGGAAGGGGTCCGGATCCGGGAGAAGACCACGGCGACCCCGGTCATCGAGGACGGCAGGCTCACCTCCGTTGCCCTGGCCAACGGCAGCTCCTCGGAGGTACTGACCCCGAGCGTCACCATCATCGCCGACGGTTCCATGAACCGCTTCGGTCGCGATCTGGGGACGTCGCGTCGCCGTGATTACCCCCTCGGAATGGCTGCAAGGGGCTACTTCGCCTCCCCGCGGTCCGAGGACCCGTATCTGGAGAGCCAGCTCGACCTGCGCGACGCGAGCGGCGCCACGATACCGGGGTACGGCTGGGTCTTCCCACTGGGTGACGGGACCGTCAACGTGGGGGTCGGTCTCCTCTCCACCTTCAAGAAGTGGAAGGACGTCAACACCACCAACATGATGAACGACTACGTCGCCACCGCTCCCGACTACTGGGGCCTCAGCGAGGAGTCGAAGCTCTCCAAGCCAATGGGGGGCAAGCTCACGATGTCGTACTCGAAGAGCCCCCTGGTCGGTCACAACTGGTTGACGATCGGGGACGCGGCAGGGGCGATCAACCCCTGGAACGGCGAAGGCATCTCCTACGCCTACGAGACGGGGCGTCTCGCCGCCGACTACGTGTCCCAGGCCCTCGGCGTCGACGATCCCGGTCTGCTCCGCCGATACCCGCAGCGTCTCCAGGACGAATACGGGCTGTATTACAAGATGGCCCGGATCTTCGTGAAGTTGATCGGCTACCCGTCGGTCATGCGCACCCTCGCCCATACCGGCCTGCGCAACGAGCCCCTGATGGGCTGGACTCTCAAGGTCATGTCGAACCTCCTCGACGAGGACGACAAGCACATGGGTGAGCGGGTCTACGACGCGCTCGCCGCGGTGGTGCGAACCCTCCCGACGACCTAGAGACGCCGGCGCCACCCGGCCTACCATGCTGCGGCATGGCCAGGCCCAGCGTGATCGTCTTCGACGTCAACGAGACTCTGCTGAGCCTGGAGCCGATCCGAGACGAGCTCGAGGTCATCTTCGGGTCAGACCCACCCATCGGCGAGTGGTTCGCCCGCCTCCTCCACGGCTCATTGGTCGCCAACGCGCTTGATCAATACCGGCCGTTCGGAGACATTGCCGCTGAGGCGTTGATCAGCCTGGCGGCACGACGTGGGCTTCTCCTTCGCGCCGAGGACGCCCTGGGGGCGCTGGCGCCGATGTCGAGCCTGCCCCCTCATCCCGACGTTGTCCCCGGGGTGCAGCGTCTGGCGGCCGCGGGGAAGCGAATGATCGCATTGACCAACGGAAGCGCTGATGTCGCCACCGCCCAGATCGAGAACGCCGGGATCGCCGACTCTTTGGAGGCGGTTCTGTCTGTCGACACCGTGCGAAGGTTCAAACCCGACCCGGCTCCCTATCACGCGGCCGCGGACACGATGGGCGTGTCGATCAGCGAGATGGTCCTCGTCGCCGCTCACGATTGGGACTGTGCAGGCGCGATGGCGGCCGGAGCCAGGGCGGTGTTCGTCAAACGACCCGGCGCCATCTGGGGTATGCCGGCGCCGCCTCCGGAGCGACAGGTGACCGACATCGAGCGTCTGGCGACTGCCCTGGGGGCTTGAAGGTCAGCCGAGCCGATGGAGCACGTCGAGGGTGCGATCGACCTCGTCGAGGGTGTTGTAGTGGACGAACCCGATGCGGACGAGACCTCCCCTGTCGAGTACCCCGAGTCGGTCCATGACGTTGACCGCGTAGTAGTGGCCCGCCCAGACGTAGATCCCGGCGGCGGCCATCTCCCGCGCCACCGCATCGGCGCCGTGACCATTCACCGACACGGCAAATGTCGTGACCCGGTCTTCCATCGACGGGGGCCCGTAGAGCCGAACGTGACCCATCTGTCCCAGTCCGTCGAGGAAACGCTGCCCCAGGCTTGTCTCCTGGGCGGCGATCGCCTGATGGCCCACTGACTCGAGGTACTCGACCGCGGCGGACACCCCGGCGAGGGACTCGAAGCTCTGGGTGCCGGTCTCCCATTTACCGGGCGGGTCGGAGGGGGCGGGACGGACCTTGTAGGCCTCGAGCGAAGCCATCTGATCCTCTCTCCCGTAGAGGATCCCGGTGTGCGGTCCGAAGAACTTGTAGGCGGATGCGACGAGAAAGTCGCAGTCGAGGCCGGCGACATCGATTGCCAGGTGAGGTGCGGCATGAACGGCATCCACGTAGACGAGGGCGTCGACCTCGTGGACTGCGGCACTGACGGCCGCGACGTCGACGACCGATCCGAGCGCGTTCGACGCCAGGCACACCGCCACGAGACGGACCCGGTCGTCGAGCAGGTCGACGACTGCAGCCGGGTCGAGGAGACCGGTCTCGGTGTCGAACTCGGCTGTCCTGACCTCCACTCCGACCTCAGCGGCGGCCATTGTCCAGGGCGTGAAGTTGGCGTCGTGGTCGAGGCTGGTCACGACGATGACATCGCCTGGCCTCCAGCTGCGGGCGATCGCCCGGCTCATGGCGAACGTGAGGCTCGTCATGTTCTGGCCGAACGAGATCGTCGCCGGTGATGCGCCGAAGAGCCTTCCAGCGGCAACCCTGGCCTTCTCGGTGATCTCGACCGCATGATCGGAGGCACCGAACCCTCCTCCCAGGTTGCTGACGCCTTCGGTGAGGGCCGCCGACATGGCGGCGATGACGCCGGAGGTGACTTGGGTTCCGCCCGGTCCGTCGAGATATGCCGCAGTGACGCCGTTCTCGGTACGGCTGAGGGCGGGGAACTGTGATCTGATCTCGGTGATGTCGAGGAGGCTGCTCATCGGGCGTCACGTTACGACTGTCTGGCCGGGGAATTACCCGACAGTCAGGCACCGCCCTATTCTCAGCCTCGTGACACTCGCCGACTACGCGCCGATCCTGGTGATGTTCGTCCTGGCAGGAGGGTTCGTTGCCGTGTCGCTGGTCGTGTCCCGGATCTTTCGGCCGAACAACCCGACGCCCGAGAAGCTCGAGCCTTACGAGTGCGGGATCATCCCCGAGGTGGAGCCGTCTCAGCGTTTCCCGGTCAAGTTCTATTTGGTGGCGATGCTCTTCGTGATCTTCGATGTCGAGATCATCTTCCTGTTCGCTTGGGCGTCGATCTGGGACCAGCTGGGGTGGTACGGCGTGGTGGCGATCCTCATCTTCACCTTCTTCGTGTTCGAGACCCTCATGTATGTGTGGAAGAGGGGCGCACTCGACTGGAACGTCCACAGGCGTGCCCGGTACCTCCCGGCAGAGGAACCGGTCACAGCCGGTGTCGGAGAGGCGGCATAGCCATGGCGACGACCGCCCCGGGCAATCTGTTGATGACGACTGTCGAAAGGGCGGCCAACTGGGCGAGAACCCGGTCGATGTTCCCGGCCACGTTCGGCCTCGCCTGTTGTGCCATCGAGATGATGGCGACCGGCGCCGCCCACTACGACCTGGCCAGGTTCGGCATGGAGGTGTTCCGGGCATCGCCCCGTCAGGCCGACCTGATGATCGTTGCGGGTCGGGTCAGCCAGAAGATGGCCCCGGTCCTCCGTCAGGTCTACGACCAGATGCCCGACCCCAAGTGGGTCATCTCGATGGGCGCCTGCGCCAGCACGGGTGGGATGTTCAACAACTACGCCCTGGTCCAAGGGGTCGACCAGGTCGTGCCGGTCGACATCTATGTCCCCGGTTGCCCCCCCGGCCCCCAGAGCCTGATGCATGGGATTCTCAATCTCCACGACAAGATCATGTCCGGCGAGATCAAGCGCGAGGTCCAGCACGTCTCATGAACGAGTTGCTCGAGAGTCTCGCCGCCAGGTTCGAGTCGGTGACATGGGAGGAGTCACACGGCCAGGACGTGGCTCAGGTGCCCGCCGAGAACTGGCTCGAGTTCGCTGTCGCGGCCAAGGACTCCGGGTTCGAGGTTTGCGTCGATGTGACCGCTGTGGACTGGCTCCGGTCGAAGCCGGAGCGATACGAGGTGGTGGCCAATCTCCTCTCCATGGAGCACAAAACCAGGCTTCGGATGGTCACGACGGCCGGCCGTGAGGAGCCGAGGGTCGCCTCGATCACCCCAATCTGGCCCGGAGCCGGGTTCGCCGAGCGCGAGGTCTACGACATGTTCGGGATCGTCTTCGACGACCACCCCGATCTCACCCGGATCCTCATGCCCGACGATTGGGAGGGTCATCCTCTCCGCAAGGACTTCGGCGTCGGGTCGGTCCCGGTGCAGTTCAAAGCGTCCCATCAGGTGACCTGAGATGACCGACGACACCAAGACGAAGGACACCCTCGACATCTGGGTCGCCGGCACAGAAGAGCCTCAGTTCCAACCGACCGACGAGGGCGACCAGGAGTTCGGTCCCGAGGAGTCGGAGTACCGGCTCGCCAGCCAGTTCGGTCGGGTGATCGAGGACGACTACGTCTTCGACGACGAGGTCGAAGAGGACGAGCGCATGGTGGTCAACATGGGCCCACAGCACCCGTCGACCCACGGTGTCCTGCGTCTTCAGCTCGAACTCGAAGGCGAGGTCATCCGGAGGACCAAGCCCATCATCGGATACCTCCATACCGGCATGGAGAAGACTGCCGAGCAGCTGACCTTCTCCCAGGGCCCCACCAACGTCACCAGAATGGACTACCTGGCTCCACTGCATGGCGAGCTGGCATATTCACTGGCGGTCGAGCGTCTTCTCGACGTCGAGGTTCCCCCCCGGGCCGCCGCCATTCGCATCCTCATGACCGAGCTCAACCGGGTGTCCTCGCATCTGGTCGCCCTGGCGACGAACGGCATGGACATCGGGGCTCTCTCCATGATGATCTACGGCTTCCGTGAACGTGAGTCGATCCTCGCCTTCTTCGAGAAGACGACGGGCTTGCGGATGAACCACAACTACATCCGCCCCGGAGGCGTCGCGGCCGACCTCCCTCCAGGGTGGAAGGACGACGTCGCCGCCATCCTCGACGACCTCCCCAAACGGCTCGCCCAGTACGACGACCTCCTGAAGGACAATCCGATCTGGGTGGCCCGAACTCAAGGTGTCGGCATGATCTCCGCTGAGGAGGCGACAGCCTTCTCGATCACCGGCCCCGCCCTGCGCGCCACCGGTGTCGACTGGGATCTGCGCAAGGTCTTCCCGTACTCAGGGATCGAGCAATACGAGTTCGACGTTCCGGTAGGCGAGCGGGGCGATGTCTACGACCGTTACCGGGTCCGTGTCGAGGAGATCCACGAGTCGCTGAAGATCGTCGAACAGGTGATGGACACGATCCCCAAGGGGGACGTCCGCATCGCCGATCGCAAGATCACACCACCTCCTCGGGCCCGTATCGACGAGTCTATGGAGGCGTTGATCCACCACTTCAAGTTGTTCACGGAGGGATTCAAGGTCCCGCCAGGAGAGACCTACGTGGCGGTGGAGTCCCCCCGTGGTGAGTTGGGTTGCTACCTGGTGTCGGACGGTGGCGCCAATGCCTATCGGATGCACACCCGGGCACCGTCGTTCTACAACCTCCAGGGGTTGCCCATCGCCATGGCCGACAGCCTCGTCGCCGACACCGTCGCCACCATCGCCTCGATGGACCCGGTGATGGGTGACGTCGACAGATAGCCAAACTGCGAACCCCGGGTACGCGAGCCCATATACGGGTCAAATCCGCTCATCTACGGCTCTAGCGGTCTGATCTCGAGAGTTGCGTTGGCGTCGGGCCAGATCATCTCAGCCATCCGAGATGCTTCAGCCTCCAGCTCGTCCACCTCCGGCATTGCCGACGACGTCAGCGTGACCACCCACTCCTCCTCGCCTTGCTTCCAATGACCGGCGTAAACCCCGTCGACGAGGACGCTTCCCACCCAACCGGGCGGCGTCGGTCCGCCCGACACGAAGAACCGCGACCTGTCGGCATGGCCAAGCAGGACGTTGTCGTACTCAGGAAGGAATCGGGGCGGCGCTGATGTCTCCGGATCCGGCCGCGGCGCATCGGGAAGGTCGAAAAGCTCCGCGCCTGATTCGTCACGGAAGGTCACCAACTCGGATCGGAGCGACTCGAACACCTCCCGTAACCCGGTCAGCCCCGACCAAACCCTCATGTCCTTGACAGCGGCCGGACCAAACGCGCCGAGGTAGCGGACCACCAGATCCGTCACGGGTTGGCCCGATTCATAGGACCGACCCAGGTAGGTCGGTGCATACGCCCACGCCGCCGGACCGGTCTGACCCCAAACGCCACGAGGTGGCACCTGGATGAGTGGAGACAGATAGGTGACGGCTTGCGCCAACGATGCAGCCACGCGCTCCGGATACTCGTCAGCGAGGGCGGCGGCGATCGCGGCCCGCGTCATTGGTTGCGCCTCCATCAACGCCCTGCCCCTCGCCAACAGCTCCTCCATGTCGAGACCGGCACAGTCTTTGGCGAATTGGGTCGAGTTGAAGACACGGCGCATCACATCGGCGGTGACAGGGTGAACCCGGAAGAAGTCGTCGGTGGAGACGAGATGGATGGTCCCTCGCATGAACCCGCCACGGACCATCTCCCGATCGGCCACGTGGGCGGCGAGGACCGCGGGATCGAACCCGTTCAGACGGCTGTGTAGGCCGTAGTAGGGGTCCAGGGGGTTCTGCGCCTGCATCCCCACCAGGTGTTCCACCTCATGCTCCGGGCCAGCATCGTGGCGTTCGAGCAGGTGTTGGCGGGCGAGGGTGGCTCGATTCAGCTGTCTCTTCGTCAGAATCTCATAGGGCATGACAACCAGTCTGGACGACCCCGGTCTGGACGTGTCACTGATCGTGTTGGTGTTTCCCAGCGGCGGTATTCCCACCGAGGTCGATCTGTCCCCGCGCCTCGATCCAGTCGTCACCGTTCGAGTTGGCCCGATTGTTGCCGAGCGCGGCTTCTCCGGCCGGTGCCAATACGTGAACTCCGTCGTCGAGGGGCGCACCGACGGAGTCGACGAGGGCACCCGGATCCAGACCGTTCCCGATGACCCGGTTGTCCTCGTACGCTTGTTCCCGGTTTCACTAGCAAAGTCGAACGTCCCTAATCTCCGCCCCCGATGAGTCACTGGTCGGAGGCCACCCAAGAGCGAGCCCGCCAGATCATCTCCCGCTACCCGGAGAAACGATCTGCGGTCATGCCTCTCCTGTATCTGGCAATGGCCGAGGAAGGGCACCTCACCAACGAGGGCATGGAAGAAGTCGCCGTCTGGTGTGGGATCACCCCGGCGCAGGTCCAATCGGTGGCCAGCTTCTACACCATGTACAAGCGGGAGCGCACGGGCCGATACCTCGTCTCTTGCTGCACCAGCATCTCTTGCATGCTCCTGGGTGGCGACGACGTTCTCCACGCCGTCGAGGACGAGAGCGGCGTTCCCCACGGAGAGACCGACGATGAAGGCTTGCTGTCGGTCGAACACGTCGAGTGCATCGGTGCATGCGGGGGGGCCCCGGCAGTGCAGGTGAACTACGAACTCATCGAGGGTGTAACCCCGGAGAAGGCGCGCGAGCTCGTCAATTGGCTCAAGAAGGCCAAGCCGGAGGTGGTCAACACCGACGAGATGCAGCAACTCTTTGGCGGGGGCCGCAGTTTCGACTGGGCGATCACCGAGGAGGGCGGTGCGGTAGGCCCCTACCCGGCGTTCCAGCCCCTCGGAACGGTGAAGACAGAGGCCGACTCATGACAATGCCCCTGCTCGTCACCAAGCGGATGACCGATCATCCGGCCGACTCGCACACGATCGACCGCTACGAGGCGACCGGGGGCTACGAGCAGGCCAGGCGGGCCCTCACCCTGACCCGTGACGATCTCGTCGAAGAGGTGAAGGCCTCCGGGCTGCTGGGTCGGGGTGGCGCGGCCTTTTCCGCGGGTCTCAAGTGGAGCTTCCTCGCTCCCGCTCGCCCGTCATATCTGGTCATCAATGGGGACGAGTCCGAGCCCGGGACGTTCAAGGATCGCCAACTCTTGGAGCGCGATCCCCACCAGATGGTCGAGGGCATCATCATCACCGCGATCGCCAACGAGGTTCACCACGCTTTCGTCTACATCCGTGGCGAGTACCCCAAGCCCGCCCGACGGGTGCAGCAGGCGGTCGACGAGGCCTACGAAAAGGGGTATCTCGGTCAGGGTATCTTCGGTTCTGACTACGACCTCGAACTGACGGTCCATCTCGGCGGCGGTGCCTACATCTGCGGCGAGGAAACGGCCCTGATCAACTCCCTCGAAGGTCTCCGCGGCGAGCCGAGACTCAAACCGCCCTACTTCCCAGCGGCCAAGGGCCTCTACATGATGCCGACCATCGTCAACAACGTGGAGACCGTGTCCAACCTGCCTCACATCCTGTCCATGGGGGCCACCGGGTACACCGGACTGACGGACAGCGCCGACACCGGGACCTTCATGATGTCACTCTCCGGGCACGTGAATCGCCCCGGCAACTACGAGTTGCCTCACGGAATCACCTGGCGTGACCTGATCTTCGACATCGGGGGCGGCATTCGGGACGACAAGGAGTTGAAGGCGTGGATCCCGGGTGGGGCGTCGGCGCCATGGTTCGTCCCCGAGAAGCATCTCGACCTCGAGATCACCAAGGAAGCAACTGCCGCCGCTGGCTCCATGCTCGGATCCGGGGCAGTGATCGTCATGGACGAGGACACCTGCATGGTTAGAGCTGCGGAACGGGTGGTCCGCTTCTTCTCCCATGAGTCCTGCGGTCAGTGCACCCCCTGTCGCGAAGGCACGACCTGGTTGGAGATGATCCTCCGACGGATCGAAGAGGGCCAGGGCCGGGCAGTCGACCTCGATCTCGCCATCGACGTGTCGGACGGGATCTCGATCGATCTCGCCTGGCCCCCCAAGATGACGACCATCTGCCCACTCGGCCCGTCGGCCGTCTCACCGATCATCGCGCTGCGCGACCACTTCCGTGACGAGGTGGATCGACATGTGGCCGAAGGGGGTTGTTGGTTCCCGGGAGCAATGAAATCTGGGGGGGCGACCCCCCAGACCCCCCGCTCGCCACTGGTGACCATCTCGTCTACGGCTGGGCGATCATCCCAAGAGCGTTTGTCGGAGGGGGATCGCGAGTGAGGGTGGCACCCGACATGGTCCATGACGGCCCCCAGCCGGTGGCGATCTACCCGTGCAGCCAGCGGGGGTCTGGGGGTCGTCCCCCAGAAATGATCCAGCCTGAGGCGGGGACAGCGTGACCGACCAGCCCAACCTCGTCGCGGTCATCATCAACGGGACCGAACATCAGGTGCCGGCCGGGGAGATGCTGATCAAGGCGGCCCAGGACAACGGCACCTACATCCCTCGTTTCTGCTGGCACGAGCGGATGAACCCGGTCGGCATGTGCCGCATGTGTCTCGTCGAGATCGAGACACCACGCGGACCGACGATGATCACCGCCTGCACCAACCCGGTGGCCGACGGGATGGTGGTCCATACCGAGAACCCTGCCGTCAAGAAGGCCCAGGAGGCCATCCTCGAGTTCCTCCTCGCCAACCATCCCCTGGACTGCCCGGTTTGCGACAAGGGCGGGGAGTGCCCGCTTCAGGACCAGGCGCTGGCCTACGGGCCCGGGGAGAGTCGGTTCGTCGAGATCAAGCGCAACTACGAGAAACCCATCCCGATCTCGGATCTCGTCCTGCTCGATCGGGAGCGATGCATCCTGTGCGCCAGATGCACCAGGTTCTCCGACGAGATATCCGGCGACCCGCTCATCGAGTTCAAGGACCGGGGCAACCAGACCGAGGTCAACACCTTCCCCGACCTCCCATTCTCCTCCTACTTCTCCGGGAACACGGTTCAGATCTGTCCCGTGGGAGCCCTCACCGCCACGCCTTACCGGTTCCGGGCCAGACCCTGGGACCTGCAGAAGGTGGAGAGTTCGTCGATGTTCGACACCGCCCACCCACGGATCGAGATCCACTCCAGCCAGAACGAGATCCTGCGTTATGTCGGTGTCGACAACGACGCCACGAACCACGGTTGGCTCTCCGACAAGGATCGCTTCGGATTCGAGTACCTGCGCTCCGAGAACCGACTCCGCGCACCGATGGTCCGCCGCGATGGCAGGCTCGTCGAGGTCGACTGGCCCGAGGCCCTGGACATCGTCGCCACCCGTCTTCAGCTCATCAAGGAGGAGGACGGCGGCCAGGCCATAGCCATCATCGGTGGCGCCAACGGGACCAATGAGGACGCCTTCGCATTGAGTCGGTTCGCCCGCGAGGTCATCGGCACACCCCACGTCGACGCCACGGTCGGCGATTCACTCTCGACTCACTTCCTGGCGGCGACAGTCGATCGGGCCCTCATCTCCGACATCGACGAGGCCGACACGATTCTGGTGTGGGGCCCGGACCTCAAAGAAGAGCACCCGACGCTGTATCTCCGGGTGCGACGAGCAGCCCAGGAACTGGGGAAGACTCTCATCGTGGTCCATCCCGCCGTGACCGGTCTCGACGACCGCGCCTCCCACAAGCTCTCTTACAGGCCTGGTGGAGGACACGACCTGCTGAAGGACATCTCGAGCGGGGTCCATGACGACGTCTTGGAGGCGCTGTCCGCTGCAAAGGTCGTCGCCATCGTCGGCATCGCATCCGTGGCCGACGGCGCTCAACTCGCGGAGAGTGTCGCCGCGGTCGCCCGGCAGAACGCAGGCTCGGCGAAAATCCTTCCCTTGCACCGACGAGCCAATACCAATGGCGCTCTCGACATGGGTCTGGCACCCAACCTGAACCCGGGCCGGCAAGCCGCCCCCAACCCCGGGATGGGGACACGGGCGATCATGGACGCCCTCGACTCGGGCGAGGTGCGGGCGCTCCTCCTCGTCGGCGCCGATCCACTCGCGGACATGCCCGACCCGAGACCGGCTCGGGCAGGGCTCGAGGCCGCCGAATACGTGATCTCGCTCGACTTGTTCATCAACGAATCGAACGCCGACGTCGATGTGATCCTCCCCGCGGCCGGGTTCGCCGAGAAGGAGGGCACCGTCACCAACATCGAAGGCCGGGTCCAGAAGTTGAACCGGGTCCGTCCCGCACCCGGATCGGCGAGACCCGACTGGGCCATCCTCGACGACCTGGCCTCGCAGATGGGCTACTCCCTCGGCCTCGCCTCCGCTGAGACCATCGCCAAGGAGATCTCGGAGTCGATCCCGCTCTACGCCGGAGTTACGCACGACCATCTCGAGTGGGAGGCCAGGGACGGGGCTGTGGTCCCCATCGACGGTGGGACCGACTTCGAGTACTTGCCTGTTGCTATCGACGGCCCCAAGACCCCGGGTGCGCAACTGGTACTCCACCAGGCCCGAACCCTCTACGACGACGGAGTCCGGCTCCGGAACTCCCCGTCTCTGCACCCGCTTGCCCCCGGTCCCGTCGTCCATGTGAACCCCTCAGATGCCCCGGGCCTGGGGGTCAAGAGCGACAGCACCCTGGTCGTCACCACCGCCCACGGTGAGGGTCGATTCAAGGCGGTGGTCGATGACAAAGTGCCGGCCGGAGTGGTCTATGTGCCGCTCGGCCAGGCCGGTGGCGCCCACCTCGGAACCGACCCTGTGGTCCGTGTGAAGGTGGACAACTGATGGACTGGGCCGAGATCGGTATCGTCGTACTCCGGGTCGTGCTCGTGTTCGTCCTGCTGCTGGTGGTGACGATCATCAATGTGTGGGCGGAGCGGAAGGTCGTCGCCGACATGCAGAGCCGGATCGGTCCGCAGCGGGCCGGTCCATGGGGAATCCTGCAGACGGTCGCCGACGGCTTGAAACTCTTCTTCAAGGAGTCGGTCACACCCCGCAAAGTCGAACTCGGCCTGTACCTGCTCGCCCCGTTCCTCGCCGTCATTCCGGCGTTCCTGATCTTCATGATGGTTCCGTTCGGAGCGCCGTTCACGATCGGCGAGCGGGAGGTCGTGCTTCAGGGGGCCGACCTGAACGTGGGTCTGCTCTTCGTGCTGGCGATGTCGTCGATGGCCGTATATGCAGTGGTCCTGGCCGGCTGGTCATCGGGATCCAAGTACCCGCTCATCGGTGGGATCAGGGCCACGGCACAGGCCATCTCCTACGAGGCGGCGATGGGCCTGGCCATGGTGGCCGTCGTCATGTTCACGGCCACCCAGGGGGACGGTGGCACCCTGAGCCTCGCCGAGATCGTGGCCCGCCAGGACGGTACCTGGGGAGGATTCATCCCGCGATGGAACGCCTTCCCGCAGGTGGTGGCGTTCGTGATCTTCCTCGTTGCAATCGTCGCCGAGACCAACCGTGCTCCATTCGATCTCGTCGAAGCCGAGCAGGAGATCGTCGGAGGATTCCACACCGAGTACTCGGGGATGCGGTTCGCCATGTTCTTCCTGGCCGAGTACATCAACATCTTCTCGATGTCGGCCATCGCGGTCACTCTCTTCCTGGGTGGCTGGAACGGTCCCACCTGGGAGGGCACACTCCCGGCGTTCGTGTCGGCGATCCTGCCCACGGTCTGGTTCCTGCTCAAGACATATGTGATCGTCTTCATGTTCTTCTGGCTCCGCTCGACATTGCCCAGACTGCGCTACGACCAGCTGATGAGTCTCGGATGGAAACGTCTCATCCCGGCAGCGCTCACCTGGATCGTCATCTCGAGCATCGCTATCGGCTTCCGCCAATTCGGACTTCCCTGGAGTTAGGCGATGGGTCTCGTCACTGAACTTCTCAAGGGCTTGCGGGTCACCGGGGGCACGATGCTCCGCACCATCACCGGCAGGGAGATGGTCACCACCGAATACCCCAAGGAGATGCGGCACAAGCCGCAGCGCTTCCACGGTCGCCACGTCCTCAACCGCTACCCCGACGGCATGGAGAAGTGCATCGGGTGTGAGCTGTGCGCCGGTGCCTGTCCCGCCGACTGCATCTACGTCCGCGGTCAGGACAACGACCCGGAGAGCCCGATCTCGCCCGGGGAGCGGTTCGGCTACGTCTACGAGATCAACATGCTCCGCTGCATCTTTTGCGGTCTGTGCGTCGAGGCTTGCCCCACCGAGGCGATCACCATGACGCATCTGTTCGAGATGTCGACCACCAACCGTCAGGACGCGATCTACACCAAGGAGGAGCTGTTGATGCGGCCTGACGGGACCGTCCCGCACATGTTCCCCGACGACCACCTCGCCGAACCCGACGAGTTGCTGACCGCGGACGGTTGGGTCCGGGCCACCGCCCCGTCAGGGATGGCCGCATACCAGGGAGTCCAGATGTGGCAGGAAACGCCGGGCCCGGCGTCTTGGGATCCCGAGCCGTCACAGGAAGAGATAGATGCTCGTTCGGAGCCAGCGGATGGCTGAGGCGCTGCTCTTCGTGGTGATGGGCCTGACCGCGCTGGCGGGAGGGGTCGTGGTCGTGACCGCACGTAACCCCGTCTACTCGGCGATGGGGCTCCTGGGGACGCTGCTGTCGGTTGCTGTTCTCTACGTGGCCCAGTTGGCCCACCTCGTGGCCATGGTTCAGATCATCGTCTATGCCGGAGCGGTGCTGACCCTCTTCCTGTTCGTGATCATGCTGATCGGTATCGACAAGGAGGAGCGGCGAGACGAGACGCTGCCCTTCCAGCGATGGGTCGTGGGTGGTCTGGCAGTGGTCATAGTCGTTTTCGCCGCCGGTCTCACCCTGTTCGGGAACTTCGAGTGGGTCCCGGCCGCCACGGCGATGGATCCTCAGGCGACCAACGGCACCATCGAAGCCATCGCCGAGCCTCTCTTCACCGACTGGATCCTCGCCTTCGAAGCTACCGCGCTGCTGCTCACGATCGCCGCCGCCGGCGCCATCGCTCTCGCCCACTATCGGAGAAGAGAGTCCTGATGGTCGACCCAGGCTGGTACATGGCACTTGCCGCTGCCCTGTTCTTCATCGGGGCCATCGGGCTGTTGGTGCGCCGAAACGCCCTGGTGATGTTCATGTGCATCGAGTTGATGCTCAACGCGGTCAACCTGACTCTGATCTCGGCAGGTCGGGCCCTCAATGATCTCAACGGTCAGGTGGCGGTCTTCTTCATTCTCGTGGTGGCCGCGGCCGAGGTCGTCGTCGGTCTCGCCATCATCGTCGCCATCTTCCGACTCCGCTCCAGCGCCTCCGTCGACGAACTCAGCGAGCTCAGGGGATGACGCCTGTCGCTTCGCTCCAGGTTCGAGTTTCTTCGAAACACCCCAGAGCTTTCCTAATGCTGTGCGGGCGGAATACCGGCCTTAGAGAGTCTGAAAAGGGCAAGACATCGTGACCGAGTACCTCTGGGTCCTGATCGCCCTGCCCTTGGCCGGAGCGGTGTTCCTCCACTTCTTCGGGCGATTCATGAAAGAACCGGTCCCTGGATGGCTGGCCAGTGCCACCGTGGGTGGGTCGTTCCTCTTCGCGGTGGTCGCCGCGATGCCGTTCTTCGAAGGGGGAGAGCATGGCGAGACGCTGATGCTCTGGGAGTGGATGCCGGCGATAGGCGCCAACTTCGAGATCCTCTGGGATCCTCTCTCGGCGTTGATGACCCTGATCGTCACCGGTGTCGGGACGCTGATCCACGTATTCGCCATCGGCTACATGCACGGCGACGAGCGCTTTGGTCGGTTCTTCACCAATCTCAATCTGTTCGTTGCCTCCATGCTGACCCTCGTCCTCGCCGGGAACTACGCCATGCTCTTCCTGGGTTGGGAGTTGGT
Organism: Acidimicrobiia bacterium; assembly: GCA_035762545.1. GTDB lineage: Bacteria > Actinomycetota > Acidimicrobiia > Spongiisociales > ZC4RG35 > JANQRA01. The sequence continues at coordinate 80,199 of DASTOM010000044.1, read as the reverse complement.
CGGGCTCTGCTCGTTCCTGCTGATCGGGTTCTGGTACACGCGGAAGACGGCGTCGGCGGCGGCCAAGAAGGCTTTCGTGGTCAACCGGATCGGCGACTTCGGCTTCATGGTCGGATTGATGATCGTGTTCACGACCTTCGGGACCCTTTCGTACAGCGGGATATTCGACCGGGCGGGTGAAGAGCTGACCACCGGCCTCGCCACAGCGATCGGCCTGTTGTTCCTGGTCGGCGCGGCAGGCAAGTCGGCACAGATACCTCTCTATGTGTGGCTGCCCGACGCGATGGAGGGCCCGACGCCGGTCTCGGCACTGATCCACGCGGCGACGATGGTGACCGCCGGCGTCTACCTGATCGCCCGGTCGGCCCCGATCTACGACCTCTCGACCGCCGCCCAGGTCACGGTGGCGACCGTCGGAGCACTCACCGCACTGTGGGCGGCCACCATCGCCCTCGCCCAGCGCGACATCAAGAAGGTGCTGGCCTACTCCACGGTCTCCCAACTGGGCTACATGTTCCTGGCCGTGGGCACTACCGCCTACGTCGCCGGGATCTTCCACCTGATGACCCACGCCTTCTTCAAGGCTCTCCTCTTCCTGGGAGCCGGATCGGTGATCCACGCCATGAGTGACGAACAGGACATGCACAAGATGGGCGGTCTGCTCAAGAAGATGCCGATAACTGCGTGGACGATGGCGATCGCCACCCTCGCCATCGCAGGTATTCCTCCGCTCGCCGGCTTCTGGTCGAAGGACGAGATCCTCGGCTCCGCATTCGAGAGAGGGGGATGGTTCTCCGTGCTCTGGGTGATCGGGCTGATCACCGCTCTGCTCACAGCCTTCTACATGACCCGGCAATGGGTGATGGTATTCCTCGGGAAGCCGCGCTGGGACGAGGACAAGCACCCCCACGAGTCACCCGGAGTCATGACTTTCCCACTGATCGTGCTCGCGGGCCTCTCCGTGGTTGGCGGTTTGATCAACACACCGCTCCGCCTGACTCTGGAGCACTACCTCGAGCCGGCGTTCGAGCTCGTCGACCTCCAGCACCCACCGGAAGGCTGGGGGATGTTCATCCTCCTCGCCGGTCTCTCTGTGCTCGCCGGGGCTGCCGGGGTCGCGGCAGCTTTCCTGACCTACCGTCAGCCCGCCGATGACTGGGAGGGCTTCGAGGGGGCGTTCGAGCCACTCTGGGGGACCTGGGAGGAGGCTTATCACATCGACGACATCTACGGGAGAGTCATCGTCGCCCCCGGGAGGAAGGCGGCAGAGGTGGCCGCCTTCAGCATCGACCTCCCCATAATCGACGGAGCCGTCAACGGTGTGGCTCGCCTCGTGCGGGGCGTGGGCGTCTGGGCCCGGCCGCTACAGACCGGGTTCGTCCGCAACTACGGAGCCCTTCTCCTGGCCGGGACCGTGACGATCGTGATCTGGCTGGTGGCCGGACAATGAGACGACTCTGCGTAGTTGAGCGGATTTCGCCCATATATGGGTTGACGTACCCCGGGTTGCGGTCATGCTGACCTGGCTCATACTCCTCCCGGTGGTCGGGGCGATCGTTGTGGGGTTGACGCCGCGGGAACGCAAAGAGCTGCATCTGCCGCTGGGTCTCGCCCTGTCGGTGTTCCCGCTCGCTCTCGCCCTCTACGTCTTCACCCGGTTCGAACCACAGGTGGCGATGCAGTTCACCGAGTACCACGTCTGGTACGAGCCATGGGGTATCGCCTGGAACCTCGGGATCGACGGAATCTCGATGCCGATGATGGTCCTGACCACGATCCTCGTGCCGATCGCTCTCGGAGCCTCCACCAAGGTGTCGAAGCGGACAAAGGAGTTCGTCGTCTTCACACTCCTGCTCGAAGCCGGGATGATCGGGGTCTTCGTCTCGCTCGATCTATTTCTGTTCTTCGTGTTCTTCGAGGCGATCCTCGTCCCGATGTACTTCATCATCGGGATCTGGGGGTCGGAGCGCCGGGTCTATGCCGCGATGAAGTTCTTCATCTACACGGCATTCGGATCCGCTCTGATGCTCGCCGGAATCATCGCCCTGGCCGTGATGCACAGCGATCAGATGGGGGCACCGTCGTTCGCCCTGGGAGACCTGGCCCAACTCGATATGTCCACCAACACCGAGCGCTGGCTCTTTGCCGCCTTCGCCCTGGCTTTCGCCATCAAGGTACCCCTCTTCCCGCTCCACACATGGCTGCCGGACGCCCACACCGAGGCTCCAACCGCGGGGTCGATCCTCCTGGCCGGGGTGATGCTGAAATTAGGCACCTACGGGCTGCTCCGATACAACCTCCTGCTCTTCCCGGAAGCCTCGGTCGACGCGGTCTGGATCATGGGGATCCTCGCGGTCATGGGGATCGTCTACGGGGCTGTGGTCGCCATCGTTCAGCCCGATCTGAAGAAGCTGGTCGCCTACTCGTCGGTGAGCCATCTCGGTTTCATCGTGCTCGGCACATTCGCCCTCACCTCGGGGGGACTCCAAGGGGCGGTGATCCAGAACGTGAACCACGGTCTGACCACCGGCGCCCTGTTCCTCCTCGTCGGGATGATCTATGAGCGCAGGCACACCAAGCAGATCTCTGAGTTCGGCGGGCTCCAGAAGGTGATGCCGATCTACGCCGGCTTCTTCCTGTTCATGATCTTCGCGTCGATCGGCCTTCCCGGGCTCAACGGTTTCGTGGGTGAGTTCCTGGTCCTGATCGGGAGCTACACCACCCTGCCGGTGCTGACGATCGTGGCTGCTAGCGGCGTCATCCTGGCTGCGATCTACCTCTTGTGGGCCTATGAGCGAGTGTTCACCGGCGTCCCCGAGAAGGAGGAGAACAAGGCTCTCTCCGACCTCTCGATCCGGGAGATCGCGCTGCTGGCTCCCCTCGCCGGCCTGGTGCTGTTGCTCGGTCTCTATCCGAACCTCCTGCTCGACAAAATCGCCCCCTCAACCGAGGCCGTCCTCGACCACATCGAGATGAGCACCGACTACGTGGTCCCTTATCCGGGACGGCTCGGTGAGGTCTTCGTCGCCGAGGGTCACGACTGATGGTCACACCTGAGATCTCCTGGTTGGCCATCGTCCCCGAGTTGTTGCTGGCGGTGGGCGCGGCCTTCGTCCTTCTTGTCGAGGTCCAGTGGAAGCCGGTGACGTCTGTTCTCGGGTACATCTCCGGAACCAGCGTCGTGTTGGCCGCTGCTGTCACGGTCCTGCAGTGGATACGGGCGGGAGACGCCGTCGCCGCCGGGTCGACAGACGAACTGGTGGCGTTCTCCGGCATGGTGCTCATGGACGGTTTCGCCGTTTTCGGCCGATTCGCCCTGCTCGCCGTCACCGGCTTCGGCCTGCTCGCCGGATGGCGCTACATGCAGAGTCTGGGCCGACGAGGTGCAGAAGCCATCGCTCTCGTTCTACTGGCCACCGCCGGGTTTTCGATCATGATCGCTTCCAACAACCTGGTGATGATGTTCCTCGGTCTCGAAGTCGGATCGATCGCCCTTTACGTGCTGGCGGGAATGTCACGGGAGCGGGCCCGCTCGGACGAGGCGGCGATCAAGTACTTCTTGCTCGGGTCGTTCGCGTCGGCGATCTTTGTCTACGGCGTCGCGCTCCTCTATGCCGGCACCGGACAGTTCGAGGTGACCGCCATTCGGGAGTTCCTCGCCGGATTCGTGCTGCTTTCGCCAGCCGTGGTTCTCATCGGTGTCGGTTTGATAATCGTGGGGCTCGGCTTCAAGGTCTCCGCCGCCCCGTTTCACTCCTGGGCCCCGGACGTATATCAAGGTGCCCCCGCCGGTGTAGTTGGGTACATGGCCGCAGTGGCCAAAATCGCCGGATTCATCGCCATCGCCCGGATCCTCTTTGCCGGTCTCCCCGCCCTCGAGGACAACTGGCTCCCGATCGTGGCTGCGATCGCCGCCCTGTCGATGCTCGTCGGCTCGGTCCTCGCCCTGGTACAGGGAGATGTTCGCCGCATGCTGGCCTACTCCGGAGTGGCTCACGCCGGGTTCATAATGACCGGCGTCGTCGGTGGGACCACCGAGGGGATCCTCTTCTATCTCGCCGTCTACTCGCTGCAACTCCTCGGAGCGTTCGCTGTGGTGTCCGCGGTTAGTGGGGCGGACAACTCCGAATCGGATCTCCACTCCTATCGCGGACTCGCCCGCCGCAGTCCATTCCTCGCAACGTCGTTTGCCGTGCTTCTTCTGGGGATGGCAGGCCTGCCGGTGACTTCGGGCTTCGTGGCCAAGTTCGGTGTGTTCGCCCAGGCCTGGAACGGAGGCTATGAGTGGCTCGTGGTGGTGGCGGTCATCGCCTCAGTCGTTGCCTTCGCCTTCTATCTGCGAATCATCGTCGCGATGTACATGGACGAGAGTGACGCTGCCGAGGTCACTGTTCCAGGAACCGTGCGTTGGGTGCTCGCCGTGGCGGTTGCCACAACGATCGTCTGGGGTGTCCTGCCCGGCTCGCTGCTTAACCTGGCGGCCGATGCGCTCCCTCTCTAGAGCCGCCGGCTTCGTCGTCGCCGTCGCCGCCCTGAGTTGGGGGCTGACCGGGGCGGCGGTGGCAGCCGAAACCTCGAATGCGGAGTTCGTCATCATCCAGGAGGACGATGTGTTCCCCGACGACCTCTACGCCGGGGCGATCAGGGTGGTTGTCGCCGGACGTCTCGAGGGAGATCTGATCGCTTTCGCTGCAGAGGACGTGGTCATCAGTGGGACCGTGACCGGTTCGGTGCTCGCGGTGGCGCCGTCGGTGACCGTGACAGGCGACGTGGAGGGTTCGTTGCGCGTCGTGGGCCACTCCTTGGAGGTGTCGGGCACGGTGGGCGAGGACGTGGTCGGCACCGTTTGGTCTGCGACCTTGAGCCCGGAGTCAGTCGTCGGAGGGGATGTCCTCCTGTGGGCCTGGCAGGTCGAGGCCCTGGGGACAATCGGTGCGGATCTCACCGGCACCCAGAGGCATCTTCGACTGGCAGGGCGGATCGATGGCGACGTGGAGGTCAGCGTCAACGATCTCGAGATAGTCGACTCACTGGTGGTGGCTGGCGACCTCGGCTACAGATCCAACAACACTGCGGAAGGGCTGGAACTGGCCGAGGTGGGAGGGACGGTGGTCAATCAGATACCGCTGCCGCCAAACCTCCGGGTGCGGGCTCTGTCCGTTCTCGGACGGTTCATGATCGTCCTGTTCCTCTCCTTGGCGGCTCTGACGGCCGCCTATGGGTGGCCTCGGCGGACCACCGACGCCATCACCGCTGTGGGACGATCTCCGGTCAGAAAGTGGCTCTGGGGTGCGCTGATCGTGTTCGCGCCGCTCATTGCTGTGGCGGTCACGGGAGTGATCGTGGGGTTGGCACCGGCAGCAGCCGCGTTCCCGCTTTTGGCAGTACTCGTCCCTGTGATACTCGCCCTGATCGGCATCAGCTTTGCACTGGCGTTTGTCGCCGGAGCACCCGCTGTGGGGTGGCTGGGAGGTGTCCTCTTCAAGAGGCTCGACCTCTACGGCTCGATCCTGGCCGGCTCGGCCATCGTGGGTGCGGTCTGGTACGTCCCCTACCTGGGTCTGTTGGTGCCCGTGGTCGTGTTGCCGTTGGGGCTAGGGGCGTGGATGTCGACCTGGCGTCGGTCCCCGACAGCCGTCTCGGCGGAGTCCTGAGTCTCGATGTGGGCACGATGGTCGGCGACGAAGCCGACGCTGACATGACCACATGACTCACATACTTCACGACTCATCCCGGCGGTCTCGGTTCTGACTGTCTCCTCATGCGTGCAGTCGTTGATGGCGCGACGCCGGTTTCGAAAGTTGATGGTCATAGGCCAAACATCGGTAAGAGCCTGAGAGAACTTGGGAGCCATCCTCGACAGGCACCAGATGACTAGTCATCCGGCCCGCCGTCGCCGCGGTGTCGACCGCTCAGCGGGTGAGATTGCGAAGTTGCTCCTGCTCTTCGGCGAAGACGTCGTAGAGGAAGTCGACAGTGACGGATCGACAACGCTGACAGACGGTTCGTCGCAGCCCGGCCGTTTCGATGCTGTTCTTTTTCCGGTGCCGGCACTCGATCTTCTCGTGACGGCCGCGTCTGGCACGCATCCCTGAGCTCCTCACGGTGGTTCCTCGGTAATGCATCGGAATGCGCCACGCTTTTTCTGTGTGGGCCAAACGGCCCAACCTCGCCGCCGTGTCGAACCATTGAGCTGGATCCTTGCTTAGTGTTCAGGTCATGGCGACGGTCACCGACATCTTCGACAGACCCATCAGGGACCTGCGGATCTCTGTGACCGACCGCTGCAACTTCCGGTGCACGTACTGCATGCCGAAGGAGGTGTTCGGGCCCGGCTACGAGTTTCTCCCCAGGGACCAACTTCTGACATTCGAGGAGATCGCCTCGATCGTCAGGCAATTCACGAAACGGGGTGTCACCAAAGTGCGGATCACCGGGGGCGAGCCACTCCTCCGCAAAGGGATAGAAGACCTGATTGCCCAGATCGCACCCATCGAAGGGATCGACGACCTGACTCTCACCACAAACGGATCGCTGCTCGCCAGGAAGGCGGGGGCCTTGCGGGACGCAGGGCTCAACCGTGTGACGGTGAGTCTCGACGCAATGGACGAGCCGACGTTCCAGAAGATGAACGATGTCGGCTTTCCGGTCTCGACAGTTCTCGAGGCCATCGAAGTTGCATCAGCCCACGGTCTGGGGCCGATCAAAGTGAACGCCGTCATCAAGCGGGGGGTCAATGAGCACGCTGTGCTCGACATGGCCCGCCATTTCAAAGGCACCGGCCACATCGTTCGCTTCATCGAGTTCATGGACGTCGGCAACACCAACGGGTGGCGACTCGACGATGTCGTGTCCGCCGATGAGATCGTCTCGGCTGTCGATGCCGAGTTCCCTCTCGAGCCGGTGCCCCCGAACTATCCGGGAGAGGTAGCCAACCGCTTCAGATATGCGGATGGATCCGGTGAGGTGGGGGTCATCGCGTCCGTGACCAAACCTTTCTGTGGTTCCTGTACCAGGGCCCGGATCTCGGCAGAAGGGACTCTCTACACATGCTTGTTCGCCTCGATGGGGTCCAGTCTCCGCGATGTGATCCGTGCGGGGGGTGATGTCGGCGGGGTCATCGACGAGGTGTGGGGCAAACGCGACGACAGGTACTCCGAAGTCAGGTCTTCCAACACCAGCCGCCTGTCGGTGCCGGTCGAGATGTCCTACATCGGCGGATAGCTGCGATTCTCCGGCGGCGTGAAGGTCGCTCTCGCAGTCGCTATCACCGTATGGACTCTCGCCGCGTGGGGTGGGCGCATCGGGCTCCTCACCAGCGACGAGGGCGGCTGGGGGTCCTGGGTGCGAATAGGCGGTTCCCTCGTCATAGGTCTGCTGGCGGCTGCGACCCTGGTCTTTCCACAACTCGAGCCGGCTCGGAGGGTCGTCTTGATCACATTCTCAGTGTTCACGTTCGTCCTGTGGACCCGGAGTCTGATCGTCAACTGGACCGGGTCGGGAACCCTTCCTTTCAAGTTGGTTCACACGGTCCTCGGTCTTGGCTTCTATGTCCTCGCGGTATGGGCGTGGATGGTGGCGACCGACCGCTGAGCTCAGGAGCGGGCCGGGAAGACCCGTGCGTATAGCGCCCGCACCCGCACGTTGTCACCGGGGGAGTACCTGGGTCTGGGCCCGATCCGGGAGCGGACCCGTGTCCCACCAGGGAGTGCAACTGTGACGAGTTGGTCGTGGCCGAAGAACTCGGTGTGGGCGACGACGGCGTTTGGAGCCTCACCAATCGACAACTGGACGTCCTCGGGCCTGACCACGACGACAACAGGGCCTCTGAGGTCGGTCTTGAACCGTCCCAGCATCGTGTCGGCGTATCCCCGATGACCGGTCGCCTGGAGACTGTCCGCATCGCCCAGAAACGCGGCAACCCAGGGGTCGGCCGGGTTGGTGTAGAGCTGGGCGGGCGAGTCGTACTGCACCACCTGGCCTTCGTACATCACGGCTACGAGATCCGACGCGGCGAGCGCCTCCTCCTGGTCGTGGGTAACCAGGACCGCAGTGGTGCGCGCTTCGGCGAGGATGACCTTCAACTCACGGCGGACCCGGTCACGGAGGTTGGCGTCCAGGTTGGAGAACGGCTCGTCGAGCAGAATCACGTCCGGTTGCGGCGCCATTGCCCGCGCCAGGGCCACCCGCTGCTGCTGTCCCCCGGAGAGCTCGTTGGGCATCCGATCACCGAGGCCGCTCAAACCGACCAGCTCCAGGACCTCGCCGACGCGCCCGGGATCCCCGCCTCGCTCCAGGCCGTATCCGACGTTTCGGGCGACCGTCATGTGAGGGAACAGGGCGTAGTCCTGGAACACCATTCCCACCCGCCGCTTCTCGGGCGGGACGAAAGTGTCGCGATCGAGGACCCTCCGGCCACGGATGTCCACAGTGCCGTCGGCAGACTCGAAGCCCGCGATCACCCGCAGGGCCGTGGTCTTTCCGCAGCCCGACGGCCCGAGCAGAGTCAGCAGGCTGCCCTCCCAGACATCGAGATTGAAGTCGTGGAGCGCGACGACATCCCCATAGGCCTTGTTGAGGCCACGGGCCCGGATGGTGAGTCGATCAGGTGTTGAGGTCACGACGTGTCATGACCAAGAGTGGCACGATCGACACGGCTAGGAGGGCGAGACTCGCCGCGCTTGCCCGGGTGTAGAACGCCTCTCCAGTTGCGCTCCAGATCCGGATCGCGAGTGTCTCGAAGCCGTTGGGGCGAAGCAGGAGTGTCGCCGGCAGCTCCTTCATCACCGAGATGAAGACCAGGGTCGCAGCAGCCAACAGACCCGGTGTCGTGATCGGCAGCGTGATCCGGCGAAGAGTCGTCAGTTGTCCTCTCCCCAGTCCCCGGGAGGCGTCCTCCAGATCGGGGCTCGCCCGACGCAGGGAGTCCTGGATCGGGGACATCGCCTGGGCCAAGAACATTCCCATGTAGACCAGCAGGAGCAGAGCCGCAGTCTGGTAGACGATCGGTGCCGAGCGAAGCACAAAGGCGATTACCGCCACGCCCACGGTGATGTGGGGGAGGGAGTATGCCCCCCACGCCACGCTCTCGTACGTCGTTGACATCCGGCGTCGTTTCCAGGTGGTGACCATGGCCAGCGGGAACGCAGCGACGACCGTCACTGCGGCGGCTGCCAGGGCTATCCCCAGGGTGCGGCCCACCTCGTCCCACAGCGAACCCAGTTCGTTGCCGAGGCGAAGACCTCTCACCAGCCAATAGATGAGAACCGAGACCGGAAGCAACAGCGAGATCGCAGTGAGACTTCCGAGAAAGCCGATCGATACGAAGCGCCCCGGCCCGCGGAGCACGACCAGCCGTCGCCCCCGCTTGGTCGAAGACGACCTGTATCCGGCCCGCCGTCTCGTACTCCACTCGATGGTGAGAACCGTCAGCGCGAGAGCCATCAGGATCAGCGAGAGTGTCGCCGCGGGACGCCGATCGATCTGACCGGCGTAGAGCGTGTAGATAGCCCTGGTGAACGTGTCATAGCGAAGGAGGGAAACGGCACCGAAGTCGCTCAGGGTGTAGAGACCGATCATCAGGGCGGCGGACACCAGCGAGGGTCGCAGCTGGGGGAGCGTGATGGTCCAGAAGACCCGCCAGCGACTTGCCCCGAGCCCGACACCGGCGTCCTCGATCGCAGGATCGATCGCACGCAGCCCGGGGATGATCGTGAGATGGGCCAGGGGAGCGAGGAAGAGCGACAGGGCCAGCCAGGCGCCCCAGAAACCGTAGGGCGTCGGGATGGTCAGCCCGATGGCAGCGAGAAGCCCGTTGTTACCTGTGGCGCCGATGACGGTCAGCGCTGCCATGTATGAGGGGATCACAAGTGGGAGAGCGGCGAGCACCATCCAAGTGTTTCGTCCCCGAAGGTCGGTTCTGGTGGTGAGCCAGGCGGTGATGGTCCCGATCGAAAGAGACGTGATGGTGACCGCCACCGCCAGGCCGAGCGTGGCGGCGAGGAGCTCGATCAGCCTCGAGGTGGGGAAGATGAGGCCCGTGCCGGACAGGAGAACCTGGATCGCCAGGGAAATGGGTGGGACGAGTGCCGGGATCAGGACGACGCTGGCGGCGATCCACCAGCCAAGGCTCCGGGTGGGACGCGTCGAGGACGCTCTCGTGCGGTCAGGCGGAGGGGCGATCACCCCCACGGGTCAGACCAGGCCGGCTTCGGTGACCAACCGAGTCGCGTCATCGAGAACGTCCGCCAGCTGCGAGAGATCGATGTCTGGGGCGGGGATGTCCGCCAAAGGAACGGCGCCGTCCAGGTCTACTCCCTCGATCAGTGGGTACTCGAACGTCTCGGTCGCGAAGAACTCCTGGGCAGTGGTGGACAGCAGGAACTCGACGAACTCGGTGGCTGCCTCCGACTGGTCTGTCGTGGAGAGGATCGCTGCGCCGGCCGGCATCACGAGACTCCCGACGTCGCCGGCGGGGATGATCCAGTTCTCGGCGTTCTCGCCGGCACCCTCGGCGCGCAGCCTGAGCAGGTAGTAATGGTTGACCAGGCCACCCTGGATCTCGCCGGCATCGGTCGCCGCCACGATCGGGCTGTTTCCTTCGAAGCTCACGGGATCGTTGGCCGCCAGGTCTTGGAGCCAGCTGAGAGTCGCCTCTTCCCCACGCTCGAGGATCATCGCGGACACGAAGGCGAGGAAGGATCCGTTTGTAGGGGCCACTCCCAACTGGCCGCTCCAGGAGGGGGCGTTGACATCGTCGATGGTCTGGGGGAGCGGAAGGTCGGTGGATGTGTTGTAGATGAACGCCCTCACTCTGCCAGAGGTACCGATCCAGCGGCCCTCCCTGTCGGCGAACCGGCTGTCCACGAGGTCGAGGATCGAGTCGTCGAGGTTGGTCATCATCGATGCCACCGAGCCGAGCGACGCAGGGTCCTGGGCATAGAAGACATCGGCCTCGGTGGCCTCACCCTCCTCCAGCAGTGTTGCGGCCAGATCGGTAGAGCCGGCATATCTGACGTCGACTTCGATTCCGCTCGTCTCTTCGAATTGGTCGATCAACGGCTGTACCAGTTCTTCGGCCCTTCCCGAGTAGATGACCAGGGGTCCGTCGTTGCCTCCCGAGCAAGCGGCGAGACTCAGGACGGCTCCTGCGACTGCAGCGGTGATGAGGGTGGGCGAACGACGCATGTAAGGGTCTCCTGATCGAGATCCCGGCAACGTATTAGCACTACGGCCGTAGTGCAAATTGTGTCGGTCTAGGTTGTGGACGCATGCGTCCGGTGACCGTCCAGTTCCTCAAGAACCCCGACATCACTCATTGGGGTTTCGAAGCTAGGTGGCTGGGGGAGGACGAATGGGGCGACTGGATAGCGGTGCCCGTCGGCACCAAAAGGTGGAAGGGGCCCCAGGTCGTGACACCAACGGCGCAACCGGCTGTGTTCTGTGCTGCGCGCGACCAGTGGTGGCACCTCCACTACAACGGTCGGTTCGCAGAGACGTACTCACACTTCGTCGATATCGCCATGCCGGCCGTCTGGGTGACACCAAACAGATACGAGCTGGTCGACCTCGACCTCGATGTCGCCGTCCACACGGATGGGACGATCGAGATCCAGGATGAGGACGAGTTCGAGATCCACCAGGTGGCGTACGACTACACCCAGGAGATGATCGACGGGGCGAAACGTGCCACCGACTGGGTCGTCTCGGAGCTCCGCGCCAGACAGGAGCCTTTCTTCGACATCGCCGATGCCTGGCTCTCGAGGATGACTTAGGCGAACAGCTCGTCGAGCATTTCGGAGGACAGCCGCATGAACTCCGCCTGATCGACCGACTCCCGAAGTTGACCGTCCAACCAGAGCATCATCGCTCCATGAACCGCCGACCAGGAGGCCAGTTCGCGAGTGCCTACTCGATAGGACTCAGGGTCGATGTCGGGATCGCGTCCGTATGAGAGTTTCAGAAGCATCAGATAGGCCCGGCTCGATTCGCCCAGGAGACGCTCGGGGCACTCGTCGAGGAACAGTTGTGACGCGAACATCATCCGGTATCGCTGCGGGCTGGTCAGGCCGAACTCGAGGTAGGCACGGCCACCATTGCGACGCCACTCGGCGGGCGGGGTCCCTGACATCGCATCCTCGAGAGCATCGGCGAGGGCTGCGTATCCGTCGGCGGCCAACTCGGCCAGCAACTCGTGCCGATCGGCGAAGTGGTGGGAGGGGGCGGCATGGGAAACGCCGAGCCGCCGAGCCAGGCCCCGGAACGTCACTGCCTCCACCCCGTCCGACTCGAGGACACGCCCGGCCTCCTCGATCAAGGCGTTCCGCAGGTCGCCGTGGTGGTAGCGCTCGGTGGCGGGCTTGGGTGGCGGCTTCGCCGATTGCTTCGTAGGCATCTTGACATTGTCTAGATTAGCACGTAACTTGATCTTGACAGCGACAAGATGGTGCAGGATGCAGATTCACAACGGCCGCTACACAGCTGATATCGACGGCGACTTCGTGGTGTTCCTCATCGGGGCCCGCGTGAACAAGCCACTCCGGTTTCGAACGTGGTTTCCGGTGGCCAAGGCGATGACCACAATGCAACGTGAGATTGCACAACACCCCGAGATCGGATGCCTCCACATCGAGAACTTCGGCGCCCTGCGTGGCGTCTCGGTCCAGTACTGGCGCTCGTTCGACCATCTCGAGCGTTTCGCCAGGAGCGCTGAGTGGTCCCATCTCGAGTCGTGGCGCAAGTTCAACGAGCTGATCCGTGACGGCGGCGACGTCGGAATCTGGCATGAGACCTACCGGGTGAGACAGGGCGAGTACGAAGGCCTCTACGGCAACATGCCCGTCTTCGGCCTCGCCACCGCCGGCCGCCACGTCAAGATCGAACCCCGATCGACCGCGGCCAGCCGGGCCGGGGTCCGCCCCGCTGACACTGCCCCGATCGAGGGCTACTGAGACAGGCTCGTTCCTGACGTCGAACCTGCACACCGTCTCGCCTGAGGGGACGCGATGCAGGCTCGACGAGAGTATTGATGCGCGGCATGACGCGCGGCATGGTGGGTGTGTGGGGGATGTCCACAAGCTCAATGCTCACGCGGCCCGTCAGCACGGGGTCGTGAGCCGGGAACAAGCCAAGGCCACCGGATTCGACCGGAAAGCGGTCCGGCGAAGAGTGCAGGCGGGACACTGGCTACGTCTGGATCATGGCGTGTACGCCCTGTCGTCGTCGGCTCCGACCTGGGAGCGACGGCTGATGGCGGCCATCCTGAGCCGGTCCGACGCCATCGTCGGCCATGCCTCGGCCGGTCGATTGTTGGGGCTCGCCAACTGTCGATCGAGTCGGCCGGTGATCGTGGTGCCGAAGGGGTCGAACCCCCGCTCCGGCATCGCCCGGATCATCGAGTCCGATCAGTTCGAACAGTTGGCAACGACCCACCTGGCCGAGTTCACCGTCACCACAGTGCCCGAGACCCTTCTCGCTCTAGCCGCGGACATGACGTCGACCGAACTGGAGTCGACGTTCGATGATGCCCTCCTCACCGGCAGGTTGGACCTCGATTCGATGAAGGCGATCCTCGATCGCGAATCCGGTCGACGTCCCCGCGGGATCAAGAAGCTTCATGAACTCACTGGTTCACGGCTTCCCACCGCACCGATCCAGGACGCGACGTATCTGGAACGATTGCTGATCGCGATGCTTTCGAAGGCGGACATCCCACCCTATATCCGTGAGCACCCCTTCTCCTTGGTGGGCAAACCCGCCCGGGTCGACGTGTACATCCCGGCCTGGTCCCTGGTGATCGAGGCCGACGGTAGGAACTGGCATCTGAGGCGCGGTGACTTCGAGTCCGATCGACGACGGGACAACGAGTTGGCCGCCCGCGGCATCCAGGTCCTCCGCTACACCTATGGCATGCTCACAGCCCAGCCCGACCGCTGCCTGAAGGAGATTCGCGCGGTTGGAGACATCCGGACTGCACAACGTCCCGCCGAGCGGGACACCGTGCAGGTTCGACGTGAGGGAACCCTCTCCCCGCATTTCGAGCCTGCACAGCGTCTCGTCTAGGGGGACACGGTGCAGGTTCGACGTGAGGCACCCCAACCGCACTAACCCACCAGCAGGGGGATCCTGAGTTCCTCGGGGGAGAGGCCACCGTGGTAGCAGCGGAGGCGTTTGTCGAAGCCACGGGGGACGATGACCTTGCCCGGAGGCGCCAGCAGCAACTTCTCGCCGAGGCGGGATCGGGCGACGTCGGTCAGGCCGGGTCCGAGGAGCGGGACTGGATCGACCAGCCGGCCGCCGGTGAAGGATGCGAGCTCGCGCGCCACGTTCTCGTCACCCCAGACCTGGACGCCACGGGGGTCGCCGGCGAGACGCAGACCATCGAAGCGGGGGTCGCGGATCGGAATCTTGTCGGCCTCCGCCACCTCAACGAGACCGTGGTCGGCCGTTCCCAGGACCGCAGCCCCGGGGGGGAGGTCACGGACGATCTCGTCCCAGATACTCGCGGCCAGGCCCATCGCCTCGGCGAACTCATCAGACCCTTGCCCGAAGACATGACCTGCGAAGTCGACGAAAGGGACGTAGGTGAAGATGAACCGTCCCGGCTCCGAAGCCAGGGCCACCGTCGCCTTGGCGAGATCCGACTGGTTCCAGGCCCCCTCGAAGCGGGCTCCCCGGTACATCTCCCGGGTCAGTGGCGAGGTCTGGAAGTCTGCGGGTTGGACCGTTATCGGCTCGATCCCGCCGGCTCGGAGACGTTCCCACAGGTTTGGTCTCGGCAACAGCGACGCGTAGTCGTAGGGCACCGGCTCGCCACCGAGAGTGACCCATTTCAGTGTGTTGACCACGATCTCGAGATCCGGGTACCAGGTGAGGTGGGCTATCTGACCATGTCCGGCGGGTGGAAAACCGGTGGCGACGGTGGCCAGTGAGACGTTCGTCATCGACGGGAAGGGGCAGTCGATGGTTGCCGCATGGGCCGATCGGAACGTCGCAGCCCCGTCGTGCTCGAGTTGGGAGACCCCGAGGCCGTCGAACAACACGACGACGTAGGTCCCGGCCTCAGGCACCGGCCCGGGTTCGGCCAGCCCGGGGAAGGGAGACGACCCGGTCAGCCGTCGCTCCACCTCGGCGACCAGGTTGACCAGCCCGGAACCGTCATAGGAAGGGGTTTTTTCCATCGATTGCAGGCTAGAACCCTGACTTCGACCTAACAGAGGTCATGCGTATACTCGCCCGCGGTCAGTCCCCCGACCCCATGAGGCATGAGCCCATACTTTGAGAGCTATCTGACTGTTGGCGCCTTCGCAGCGCTGGGCGCGGTTTTGGTCCTGGTGATGCTCGGCGTTGCAGCCGTCCTCCGCCCAACCAAACCGACGCCGACCAAGCAGATGACCTATGAGTGTGGGGTCGATCCGGTCGGGAGCGGCTGGAGTCAGACCTACGTCCGCTACTACGTCTTCGGGCTCCTGTTCGTCATCTTCGACGTCGAGGCCGTCTTCATCTTCCCCTGGGCGATCAAGGTCGAGGAACTCGCCTATTTCGGTCTCGTCGAGATGGTCGTCTTCATCAGCATCCTCTTCCTCGGTTTGATCTACGCCATCCGGAAAGGGGTCCTGAAATGGGACTGATCCAGAAGTTCGGAGCCCCCAAGCCGGTCAGCTGGCTGCTCAACTGGTCCCGGCAGTATTCACTCTGGCTGTTCCAGTTCGGTCTCGCCTGCTGTGCGATCGAGCTGATGGCAGCGTCCGGGCCTCGCTACGACTTCATGCGCTTCGGGATCATCCCGCTGCCCGCTTCGCCGCGTCAGGCCGACCTGATGGTCGTTGCCGGCACCGTGACCGACAAGATGGCGCCGTCGGTGAAGCGGCTCTACGACCAGATGCCGGAGCCCAAATACGTGATCTCGATGGGCTCGTGTGCCAACTGCGGCGGCCCATATTGGGACTCCTACTCGGTGACCAAGGGCGTCGATCAGGTGATCCCGGTCGATGTGTACGTCCCCGGCTGCCCACCTCGCCCCGAGGCCCTCATGGAGGGCATCGTCCTCCTCCAGCAGCTCATCAAGAACGAAGACGTGAAAGAGAAGTGGAATCAGCGTGAGTCAGTCCCCGTCTGACGCCGAAGCCATGGCCTCGAGCCCGTCCGAGAACGAAGACGTGGTCGAAGGCGCCGAGACCGAGGCCGCGGTCGAGACCGTGGTTCATCCCCTTCAGGACTTTGCCGATCGCGTCGCCGATGCCGTGGGCGGCGAGGCCGATATCCAGTTCGACACGGTCAAAGTCAAGGTCCCCAACGACTCGTGGGTGTCGGCACACGTCACCGCCCGGGATGAGCTCGACCTCGTGTTCTTCTCCTGGCTGTCGGCCATCGACTGGTCCAACGAGGTCGAGGCAGGTGACCCGCTCAGCGCCGAGGTGGACGAGCGGTTCGAGGTGCTCTCTGCTCTGTCGGACCTGTCCGAGGGGAATCTGGTCATCTTCTCGACCGACCTCGACAAGGACGACCCGAGGTTGCCCACCCTGGTCACCACGTTCGCCGGTGCCAACTGGCACGAGCGGGAGGCCTACGAGATGTTTGGCATCCAGTTCGAAGGTCATCCGAACCTGATCCATCTCTATCTGCCCGACTCGTTCATCGGCAACCCGCTGCGCAAGAGCTACCCGCTGCTCAGCCGTGAGGTGAAGCCGTGGCCGGGGACTGTCGACGTCGAGGCAATGCCTGACAGCAACGGAGCCGACGAGCCGTCCACCGAGAATCCGGACGCATGACCACGATCGACGCCGACGCCATCCGCCACTTGAGCGAGGCCTCCGTCTCGGTCGAACTCCAGACCGAGGACATGACGCTCAACATCGGCCCCCAGCACCCGTCCACCCACGGCGTGCTTCGTCTCGTCGCCCGGGTCGACGGTGAGCGATGCTTCGACGTCCAGCCGGTCATCGGATACATGCACCGCGGCTACGAGAAGCTCGCCGAGGTCCGCAGCTATCCCCAGATCACCACGATCGTCAACCGGATCGACTGGGTCTCGGGCTATGCCAACGAGGTCCCGTTCATAGTGGCCGCCGAGAAGCTGATGGAGCTGGAGGTGCCGGAGAGGGCCCAGTACATCCGTCTGATCCTCACCGAGATGGCTCGGATCTCCTCACATCTGGTGTTCAACGCCTCCTACCCGCTCGAGCTCGGAGCCGCCACCCCGTTGTTCTTCGCTCTACGGGAACGGGAGCGGGTTCTCGACCTCCTCGAGAGCGTCACAGGCGGCCGTTTCCACCCCAACTTCAACCGGATCGGTGGGGTGAAGCCCGCTTATGGATCGGGTTCGAACACCCGCAAACAGCCACAGGACCTACCCGCCGGCTTCTTCGCCGAGACGCGAGTGGCCATGGACAAGGTCAGGGAGTCAGTCGACCAGCTCGAGGATCTGGTGGCAGGCAACGAGATCATCCTGGCCCGCACCAAGGGAGTGGGCGTCCTTCCCCCCGCCGTCGCCGCCGCCTTTGGTGTCTCGGGACCGAATCTGCGGGCTTCCGGTGTGCCTTTCGACCTTCGGAAGACCCAGGACTATCTCCCATACGCCAAGTTCGACTTCGACGTGATAACCGGTGAGTCAGGCGACTGCTGGGATCGCTGGCACGTCCGCCTCCAGGAGATCCGGGAGTCGGTGAAGATCGTGCACCAGGCAATAGACGGCATCCCGTCGGGTGACCTCCAGGCCAAGGTCCCCAAGGTGATCAAAGTGCCGAAAGGTGAGACCTACGTGCGCGCCGAGAACCCCAAGGGGGAGATGGGTTACTACATCGTCTCCGACGGCGCCGGTGGCCCCTACCGGCTGAAGATCCGCTCGGCCAGCTTCTCCAACATCTCGATTCTCCCCTGGATCCTCGAAGGCGCTCTGGTCCCCGACATCATCGCCATCATGGGCTCGCTCGATTTCGTGCTCGGAGACGTGGATCGGTGAGGGCGGGCTCATGACGCTACCGGGCTGGATCACGGACCTCTTCTCCAACTTCTGGGTCTCCCTGGGCGGGAAGCTGCTCCTGGTCGCCTTGATGATCCCTCTGGTCGGAATGGTCATCGGGTTCGCCGAGATGAAGCTATCGGCAAAGATGCAATACCGGATTGGCCCCTATTTCGCCGGTGGGAGGTGGGGCTGGGCCCAGCTGATCGCCGATGGCGTCAAGTTCTTCCAAAAGGAAGACATCGTCCCCACCGATGCCGACCGACCCGTGTTCAAGTCGGCTCCGATCCTGGTTCTCATCGGGACGGTGGCCCTCTTCGTCGTGATCCCATTCGGTCCGAACCTCATCTTCAAGGACCTCGACGTGGGCATCTTCTATGCGCTCGCTATCTCGTCACTTTCGACGATCGGTGTGCTCATGGCCGGCTGGTCGTCCGCGAACAAGTACTCCCTCATCGGTGGCCTGCGCGCCGCGGGCCAGCTCATCGCATACGAGCTGCCGTTGGTCCTCGCAGTCGTTGGACCGGTCATCCTCGCCGGGACCATGAGCATGCAGGGAATCGTCCAGGCCCAGGTCGACGCCGGCTACCCCTACGTGATCTTCCAGATCGTCGGCTTCGTGATCTTCATGATTGCCGCCCTCGCCGAGCTGACCCGGATCCCGTTCGACATGCCGATCGCTGAATCGGAGCTGGTCATGGGATATCTCACCGAGTACTCGGGCTTTCGGTTCCTGTTCTTCTTCCTCGCCGAGTTCGCCAACATGTTCACGATGTCGGCGATAGCCGTCACTCTTTTCCTCGGTGGCTGGTGGCTCCCCGGAATCCCAGCCGAGACCCTCGAGTTCGCCGGACCGTTGATCCTCCTCGGCAAGACCTTCCTCTTGGTCTTCGCCATGATCTGGTTCCGTTGGACGTTCCCCCGTTTTCGTGAGGATCAGCTCCAGGGCATCGCCTGGAAGTGGCTGGTCCCCCTCGCATTGCTGAACATCACCGTTACCGCGGCCCTGAAGGTCATCTTCTGATGACCGTCAACGGCAGCTCCAACGGTAAGCGCACCATTCCCGGCATGGGCATGGTCAAGGGTCTGGGCGTGACCATCTCGGCGATGTTCAAGACGATCTTCCTGCCCCACAAGCATCTGGCGACCGTGAACTACCCCAAGGTCAAAGAGACCCCGGTGCCTCGGGCCCGTGGTGTCATCGCCCTCGACCAGGAGGCATGCACCGTGTGCATGCTCTGCGCCCGCAACTGTCCGGACTGGTGCATCTACATAGAGGGACACAAAGAGGAGATCCCACCGGAGACTCCGGGCGGGAGGGTCAAGATCCGCGCCAAGCTCGACCGTTTCGACATCGACTACGCCCTCTGCATGTATTGCGGGATCTGTGTCGAAGTCTGCCCGTTCGACGCTCTGTTCTGGAGCCCCGAGTATGAGTACTCCGAGCCGCACATGGGCGACATGCTCCACGACATGGACCGTCTCCAGGACTGGTTGAAGACAGTCCCCGAGCCCCCGGCGCTCGAGAAATGAGCGTCACCGATTGGATCTCTGAGCCGGTCAACTGGGCCTTTCTGGCCATCGGTCTGGCTGTGCTCTTCTGCGGCTTCCGGGTGGTCACGGCCAAAAACGTGGTGCACGCCGCCCTTTATCTCGTCGGCGCCCTGGCCGGGACAGCGGGCCTCTTCCTTCTGCTCTCAGCCGAGTTCGTCGCCTGGGTCCTCGTGCTCGTGTACATCGGGGCGGTCATCGTCCTGTTCCTGTTCGGGATCATGATCACCCGGGCGCCCACCGGCCTGGATGAGGGTCTCGATGGCGACCGGAAGCTATGGCCGGCCATGCTGTCCATCGCCCTGTTCGTGGTCATGGCCTGGACCTCGATCGAGGCATTCGGTTCCAACGAAGTGGTGACCACCGGCTCCCCGACCTCGACCGATCTGCTCGGCGAGTCACTCTTGGGCCGGTTCGTCATCCCCTTCGAGGTGGTGTCGTTCGTGTTGCTCGCCGCCCTGATCGGTGGCATCACGATCGCCAGGCGCGACCTCACACCAGCGGAGGAAGAGGAAAGGGCTTCGGTGTGATCGTCAACCAGTTCCTGATCCTCGCTGCTGCCCTTTTCTCGCTGGGTGTGTACGGCCTCCTGATACGGCGGAACATCGTCCTCATCCTGTTGTCGGTCGAACTCATGCTGAACGCGGTGAACATCAACCTGATCGCATTCGAGTCGATGCTGAACACGCCCCAGGCGATCGGTCAGGTCTTCTCCATCTTCGTGATCACGGTCGCAGCCGCCGAGGTCGGAATCGGTCTGGCCATCGTCCTGATGATCTTCCGCAACCGCCGCTCCGCCAACGTCGACGACCTCGACCTGATGAGGTACTGAGATGAACTGGATCAACCACCTGGCGATCCTCGCCGCCGAAGAAGGTGGTCACGTCGAGATCACCGCCGGCGACGGCGGATTCTGGGGCGATACCGCGTGGATAATGCTGGTCACCCCGTTCATCGCCTTCCTGGCCATCCTCGCCGTCGGCAAGAGGCTCAAGCATCACGGCGGAGAGATTGCCGTCGCCGCCCTGGCCATCAACCTGGTGTGGGCGACGGCGCTCTTCGTCCTCAACATGACCGAGGGGGTTCTCGACACCACCAATACCATCGAGATAGCCAACATCGGAAGCGGGATCGTCTTCGAGTTGGGATGGATGCTCGACGGACTGTCGATCATGATGTATTTCCTGGTCAACTTCGTCGGCCTGCTCGTGTTCATCTACGCCCTCGGGTACATGCACGGCGACGTGAGGGTCCACTGGTTCTTCGCCGCCTTCTCCTTGTTCGCCGGGGCGATGCTGGTCCTCGTTGGGGCTCCCAACCTGATCCAGTTGATCATTGGGTGGGAGGGCGTCGGTCTGGCGAGCTACTTCCTGATCGGCTTCTACTGGGAGGACATCGCCAACGTGAAGGCGGGCAACAAGGCCTTCATGACCAACAAGGTCGCCGATGTCGGGCTCATCCTCGGCGCAATCCTGGTCGGCATCTCCATTGGCCATTTCGACTTCCGCCACCTGAACGAGGCAGCGGTGGCGCAGGACCCGGCGTTGGCGGCTGTTGCCGTTGCTGGAGGCGCCCTCCTCTTCTTCGGCGCCATGGGCAAGAGCGCCCAGTTCCCCCTCCACATCTGGTTGCCCGACGCCATGGCCGGCCCTACACCGGTGTCAGCCCTGATGCACGCCGCCACGATGGTCACCGCAGGTGTCTTCCTGATGGCCCGGATGTTCCCCCTCTATCAGAACTTCCTCGAAGACAGCGTCCGGCCCTGGATGGTCGCCATCGGCGCGATCACCCTGTTTGCAATCGGTCTCCTGGCTCTGGTCGCCGACGACATCAAGAAGGTCCTCGCTTACTCGACGGTCTCCCAGCTCGGATACATGATGACCGCCGTTGCCGCCGGCGGTTACACCGCCGGCCTGTTTCATCTCTTCACCCACGCTTTCTTCAAGGCTCTCCTCTTCCTCGGCGCAGGGTCGGTGATCCACGCCGTTCACTCCAACAACATGAGTGACATGGGCGGCCTTCGCAAGTTCATGCCGAAGACCTTCTGGACGTTCGTCATCGGATCTGCGGCCCTGGCCGGCATATTCCCCCTGTCCGGGTTCTGGTCGAAGGACGAGATCCTGGCGACACTCAACTACGAGGGGTACGTCCTCGTGATGTGGATCGCCATCGCCGGCGCCTTCGTCACAGCCTTCTACATGACCCGAACTGTGGCACTCACCTTCTTCGGCACCTACAAGGGTCATGGTCATCCCCACGAGTCGCCACGGATCATGACGGCGCCGCTCATCGGTCTGGCCATCCCGTCGGTCCTCTTCGGCCTGGTGAACATCCCCGGCGTCGAGATCCCGGGAGTGTCCAACTTCACCACTTGGCTCGGTGTCAGCGTGGTCGGTTTGGGCGACCACCACGCCGAGAGCATCGACATCACACTCGCCATCATCGGTTCGGTGGCGGCCATACTCGGATTGGTCGCGGGCTGGATGATCTGGGGCAAGGATCGGGACACTCAACAGGAACGGGACTGGTTCCGTTTGCCCGGTCTGTATCCGCTGCTGCGTCGCAAGTACTACGTAGACGACGTCGCCGACGGTCTCGTCGGGGTGACCATGGGCCCGATGGCCCAGTTCGTCAACTGGACCAACACCTACGTCTTCGACGGCATCGTCAACGCCGTCGGCGGTGCCACCAAGTGGCTCGGCGGTGTGGTCTACAACGGTCTCGACCAGCGTGGAGTCGACGGGGTCTTCAACGGTTTGTCGGCTGCGGCCGACAGTGCCGGGTCGAGTCTGCGAAAGATGCAGACCGGCAAGGTGCAGCAGTACGCCTCGGGCTTCGTGGCCGGGGTCCTGATACTGGTGGTCCTGTTCGTTTTCGTGATTTGATCTGTTCGTGAACAAGGAAGGCTGAAGCAATGGAATGGTTCGAGACCTGGGGATTGACGGTCACCGTCTTTCTGCCCGTGTTGGGCGCATTGCTGCTCGGGTTCATCAAGAAGGACAACGAGGACGCCCTCAAGCGCACCGCGCTGGCCATAACAGTGCTCGCTTTCATTGCGTCGACAGTCGTCGTGGCCAACTTCGACTTCGGCGGTGGGACCTACAACACCTACCAGTTCGAGGTGAACGAGACCTGGATCGGGGCCATCAACGCCAACTATCACGTCGGCATCGACGGCATCAGCCTCCCCCTCCTCGTCCTGTCCACATTCGTGATGGTCCTCGCGGTCATCTACTCGTGGAATCACTGGGAGGAGCCGAAGAACCCCAAAGCGTTCCTCATCCTCATGCTGATCCTGGCCACCGGGATGAACGGGACGTTCGTAGCCCTCGACCTGGTGCTCTTCTTCATCTTCTTCGAGATCGTGCTACTGCCCATGTACTTCATGATCGGGATCTGGGGCGACAAGTCGCTGCGTCAGGTGCCCGGGTTCTCCAAGCCCTTCGAGACCCGTCTCTATGCCTCGATCAAGTTCTTCCTGTTCACGTTGTTCGGGTCGGCCTTCATGCTGCTCGGCTTTCTGGCCCTCTACTTCGAATCGGGCAACCTCGGCGACGAGCGAACGTTCGACATCACCCAGCTGACCGAGCTCGGCGCGTCGGGGGCCTTCGCCGGGTGGAGTGTCGCCGGCTGGGTTTTCGCCGCCATGTTCCTCGGCTTCGCCGTCAAAGTGCCGATGTTCCCGCTGCACACCTGGCTGCCCGACGCCCACACCGCAGCGCCGACGGTGGGCTCGGTGCTCCTGGCTGCAATCCTCCTCAAGCTGGGCTCGTACGGCTTCATCCGGATCTCGCTTCCAATCCTCCCGGAGGAAGCGCAGGTCTGGGCTCCCTGGATCGCGATCCTGGCGGTGATCGGGATCATCTACGGATCGCTGGCATGTCTCGCCCAGACCGACATGAAGCGGCTGATCGCCTTCTCTTCGGTCGGTCACATGGGGTTCGTGATGCTCGGCATCGCCACCCTGACCGACATCGGCATCAACGCTGCAGTCATCGGGATGGTGGCCCATGGTCTGATCACCGGGCTTCTCTTCTTCCTGGCCGGGTCGATGTCACACCGTTACCACACGCGGGAGATGGCCCGGCTGGGTGGGAACATCAAGCTGATGCCCGTCATAGGAGGGATCCTGGCCTTCACGGCGATGGCGTCGCTGGGTCTGCCCGGTCTCGCCGGGTTCTGGGGCGAGTTCATGTCACTCGTGGCCGCCTACAACCCGCTCGAGGGTCTGTCACTGGGGGTGTTCCGAACCGGGATGGTTCTCGGTGCCATCGGAACGGTTCTGACCGCCGGATACATGCTTTGGATGCTGCAACGGGTCAACCTCGGTGAGCCCAATCCCGAGTGGGAGGGTCACGACTTCCACGACGCCGACAAATTCGAGCTCACCGCCTGGGTGCCGCTGATCATCCTCATCGTGGTGATCGGGTTCTACCCGAAGGTCATCTTCGACACCACCACCGACGCGGTCACCTCGATGGTGGACATGGTGTTCGGTGGGGACAGCACCACGGCTTCGATCTCGACGACGGTGAAGGGCGGCTGAGAGCCTGATGGGCTTCGAGATCGACTATCTGGCGCTCGCTCCGGAGCTGGTCATCGTGGTCACGATGATCGTGGTGCTCGCGCTCGATCTCACCTTGCGACGAGACAACAAGTATTGGACGGCGACCACAGCCGTTGCCGGCACGGCGCTGGCTTTGATCCCGCTGGGCATTCTCGCCATCAACGGCGAGGTCGTATCGATGTTCGACGGCTCCTACGTCGTCGACGAGTTCGCCCTCGTCCTCAAGGGCCTGTTCCTGGTGTCGGGATACATCGTCTTCCTGATGTCTCACCACTACATCGAGAGCGATCGCTACTACCAGGGTGAGTACTACTTCCTCCTCCTTGCCTCGATACTCGGTTCGCTGGTGATGGCGTCGTCACGAGATCTGATCGTCCTCTTCATCGGGCTCGAACTGGTGACCGGGCCGCTGTTCCTCCTCGCCGGCTGGCGGAAGGGAGACGCCAAATCCAACGAGGCCTCGATGAAGTACTTCATCCTGGGCGTCCTCTCCACGGCGATCCTCCTCTACGGGATGTCGTTGATCTTCGGTCTCACCGGAGAGGTCCAGTTCACCGCAATCGCCGAGGCCACGGCCGACATGTCGACTGAGCCGGCGCTGATAGTGGCGATCCTCTTCATGATCGTCGGCTTCGGCTTCAAGATCTCGGCAGTGCCCTTCCACTTCTGGGCACCCGACACCTACGAGGGAGCGCCGACCCCGATAACGGCCTACCTGTCGGTCAACTCCAAGGCTGCGGGGTTCGTGGCCATGCTGATCGTGATGTACATGGCTCTTCCAGGCGCTTCCGACATCTGGGCGCCGGCTCTCTGGCTCCTGGCCGCCCTGTCGATGACGATCGGGAACCTGTCCGCCCTCCGGCAGACCAACATCGTGCGTCTGCTGGCGTACTCATCGATAGCTCAGGCCGGGTTCATGCTCGTCCCGTTCGCCGCCGCGGCCGTCTCAGGGGCGGATCTAGAGCAGGCCTTCGGAGCGACCCTGATCTATCTCGTCATCTACGCCGTCATGAATCTCGGTGCGTTCGCGGTTGTCATCGCCGGGGCCAGGAAGACCGGCACCGGTGAAATTGCCGGTTGGGCGGGGCTGGCCAAGGTCGACTCGATCATGGGAGTGCTCACCGCAGTCTTCTTCTTCAGCCTCGCCGGGATCCCGCCGCTGGCAGGGTGGTTTGCCAAGTTCGAGATGTTCCGCTCCGTGATGATCGCCGATCCGGCGACGATCGCCCTTGCGGTGATCGCGGCAATCAACGCCGTCATCGCCTTCTATTACTACGCCAAGGTGATCAAGGCGGTCTGGCTGGACGACCCGACAGGAGAGTTCACCGACGAGGCCGAGGCCGAGCCGGCGGGCTCGCTCAAGCTGGCTCTCGCCGTGGCCGTCGCCCTCACCATCGCAATCGGCATCTACCCCTCGATCGCAGCTTTCGTTCGCGACGCCGCCCAGGTTCTCGCCACCGGCGGGTGACGCCCTACAGCGTCTGAACCCCCGGTCTCACCCCTGTGTTGCGCGGGTACGGCGCGAGGCCCGGTACTCCCGGTCCAAGAGGGACCAAAGGGAGTGATCGACCCAGTTGCCCCGGATCAGCAACTCCTCGCGCAACACGCCTTCCTTCGTGAAGCCGAGCTTCTCGGCGACGCGGTCCGACGGGTCGTTGCCGACGGCGATGCGCAGGACGATCTTGTGATAGCCGAGCGAGTTGAAGATCTCCCCGATGAGCAGTTCTGCGGCCTCGGTGCAGATCCCTCGCGACGTCTCCCCACTACGGACCCAGTATCCGATCTCGGCGATCTTCCCCAGCTTCGACACCGTCCAGAACGAGATGTTGCCGACATGTGTCCGCGGATCATCGGCCATCCGAATCGAATAGTCCCAGGCGCGTTCTTCCTTCCACGCCTGAATCGACTCACGGATGAAAGCGGTGGTGTCACCGGAGGTGTAATCGAGACGTGCCCATGGAAGCCACTGGTTCAAGTCCGGCAGCGACTCCCGTATCGCTTGGTCGAGAGTGGTCGCGTCGCGGCGGGTGAAACGCTGCAGCGTCAGACGATCACTGACTAGTTCGGGCCTGGGCACCGGGTCAGAGTACCGGCACACTTTTGGTGAACAACGTCCATGTGGGAGCGGCGCCCCCATCCGCTTAACCTGCACAGTGGCCATGTGGGACCGCCTGAACCTCGCCTCCGACTACCCCGAGCCCGACGGCCGCCCCGTGGCGGCGGTCCTCGCTCCGCTCTTCGAGGACGAAAAGGGAGCCGTGCGAGTCATCCTCACCAAGAGGCCCGACACGATGCCGACCCACGCCGGCCATATCGCCTTTCCAGGTGGGCGACCGGATCCGGGGGACGACGGCCCCGTCGGAACTGCCTTGCGGGAGGCTCACGAGGAGGTGGGCATCGACGAGGCGCAAGTGGAGGTTCTCGGCTTTCTCCCGCCCATCGACACGGTCCAATTCTCTCTGATGGTCGTCCCAGTGGTCGGGCGGATTGCCACCCCATTGGGTTTGGTGCCGTCCGAGCGAGAGGTGGCGAAGGTCTACACGCCGTTGCTGTCCGATCTCGCCGATCCTGACCGATGGTGGCATGTCCCCTGGGAAGGGTTCGAGGTCTGGTACTACGAACTGGATGGCGACACCCTTTGGGGAGCGACGGCGCGGATGGTTCGCCAACTCGTCGGACTCGAGGATTGGGCCGAATGACCCCTAATCCTTTGCCCATTTCTTGACGAAAACCAGGGAGTGAGATTCACCGCCCCCGCGGCGGCGCAACAGCGGTTCCATCGCTACGTAGCTGTGCTGTTCGCGACGACTGCGCCGATGGTCGCTGTCGTCGAGTTCTGGCGCGCTTCGGGCACCGGGATTCCCTGGCTTCGGCTTCTCGGGCCACTGGTTCTCACCGTGTGGGCGGTGGTGGTTGCACGCTCCGAGACCCCAAACGCCGTCCCCCTCGTATTGGGCGGGATGATCTACACGGGAACGGTGTCGATCATCGAGGCCATGGTCGGGATGGAGGTGACCTCTTTCGACTTCGGGTCGTCTTTCGGCCTGATGATGCTTCTGTCGGTGCTCGCGGGGACCCTGGCAATGGGAAACCGCCTCGTCTGGGCGGGGGGTCTAGCCGTCTCGGTGGCGACCTGGGTGGTGACACTGGGGATCCTCGAGAATGATGCGGCCGACGTGGTCGGTGTCCGTGCGATCATCGCTGTGGCCGGCGTCGTGTTCACCACAGCCCTGGTGGCTGAGCTCTACGACCAACTCACGGCCGCGATAAGGGCCTACGACCGCTCCCGTCGGCTTCAGGAGGCGGTCGGCAGGTGCTCGGAGGCCCTCCTCGTACATTCCGACGCCTTCGCCCTCCAGGAGGCTGTACGGGCCGTTTTCGAGGCGACGGACGCCGACTACGCATACATCGACCGGACGGTCGAAACCGACGAGGGCCTCGGTTGGGAGATCGTGGCCAGTGCCTCACGGCGGGTCGGCACCGACACCGCCGGTAGCCAATGGCAGACAGGGATGTACAAGACGACTCCGACGACCTACGAGGCGATGAAGAAGAAGAAGTCAGCCAAGGTCCACACCAGTCGGCTCACCGGTGGGGAGCGTGGGCTCTACCAGGACGACGGCATCGTGTCCGAGCTTTCGGTCCCGATCTACATCGGTGATGAGTTCCGTGGCTCGATCGGATTCGTCGAGTACACCGAAGAGCGATCGTGGACCGACGACGAGGTCCAGACCCTCTGGCGTGCGGCGGACATGATTGGCGCCTACTGGCGTCGCCACGACGACGCCGAGGCGCTCAAGACGTCCAACGAGTCGAAGGACAGACTGCTCGCTTCGGTGTCACATGAGATCCGCACACCGTTGACCGCCATCGTGGGCCTCTCCGAGGCCATTGTCTCCGAGCGCGACCAGTTCGCCGACGAGGAGGTGCAGGAGCTCAACCGGATCATCGCCGTTCAGAGCCGCGAGCTCGCCGAGCTGGTGGAAGATCTCCTGGTCGCCTCTCGGGCCGACTTCGGCAACCTTTCCATCCGTCCCGAGCCCATTGACCTGGAGGATCAAGTGGCGCGGGTGGTTGAAGGGCTCCGCGAGTCCACGCCGACCCACAAGTCGATCGATCTCGCCAAAGGCAACTCCACCGCCTGGGCCGACCCGCTCCGGGTTCGTCAGATCATCCGCAACCTGGTCACCAACGCCATCAAATACGGGGGTGACCGTATCGCGATCGCCGTCCAGGAGACCGACGACACGTCGACCGTGGTCGTGTCTGACAACGGTGTCGGCGTGGCCGATCGGGAGGCCAAGCTGATCTTCGAGCGGTACTACCGCTCGGACCAGTCTCCTACCCAGCCGGGCTCGGTGGGCATCGGTCTGGCCGTGTCCCGACAGCTTGCCGAGATGATGGGCGGCACTCTTCGCTACATCGGCGGGCCGGGCAACCATCGGTTCGAGTTGTCGCTCCCGCACGCCTCCACATCGACCCTGGTACCAGAGCCCGCCTGATTCGCCGGACTCCAGCAACTGAATACAATTCGTGTTGGGGACATGGGTTCTACCTCCACCAAACGTCGCTGGTTGATCGGCGGTGCCGTCGCGGTACTCGCCCTGCTCGGCGCGGCCTCCTTTTTCGTGATCAACACATGGGCATCGGTCAATCGAGTCGCCATCGACCGCCCGGTCGACGACGAGGATTCGAGTGGTCCGATTGCGTCAGAGGAGCAACCCGACGACGAGTCGGATGAGGAAGACGACCCGGTTCAGGAGGTAGACCTGGGTCGGCAAGTCTTCCTGCTGGTCGGTTCTGACTCGCGGGCGGATCTCGACGACCTGGAAGGTTTCGGGGATTTCGAGGGCACCCGCGCCGACGTGGTGATGGTCCTCTTCAAGGATGGTGAGAACACTGGTCTTCTCTCCATCCCGAGGGACCTGCTCGTTGAGAACCCGTGTGGGGGATCGGCCAATCGAATCAGCGCCATGCTGGAGGGCTGTGACAGCATCAACGGTCCCACCCTGCTGACCCTTGCTGTCGAGGATGCCATCGGGGTACCCGTGGATCATTTCGCCCTTGTCGACCTCGAAGGCTTCCAGGAGGTGGTCGACACCGTGGGAGGCTACGAGATCTGCGTCGAGAATCCGGTGCGGGACACGAGGGCCAATTTGGAGTTGGATGCCGGGTGCACCTTGGCCGACGGTGCGCAGACTCTTGCGTGGATGCGCTCCCGGAGGACCCAGGAGCTGACGGATGAGGGGTGGCAGACGATGGCGGGAATGAGCGACCTCGTGCGTAACGAGCGTCAGAGAACATTCCTCATCGACATGATCGCTCGAATCGCTGACTTCTCCAGTCCTCAATCCATGGCCTCTGCCGGTCGCTCCCTTGCTCCGTACGTCACCGTCGACAACGACCTGGCCCTCACCGATGTGGTCAACGTGGCGTGGACGTTGCGTGAGTTCGACTCCGGTGGCATCGTAGAGATGACCGTCCCGGTCGAGGACGCCAGAACCGAGGACGGAGCATCGGTGCTGCTGCCTTCCACGCCCGTCGACGAGATCGTGGCTGAGTACCTCTCGGCAGCCGCCGCCTCCGCGGGTGTCCTGCTCGGGGTGGCCAACTGACCTGTTTGCCAGCTCTACCCCGCCGACCAATGCCCACCCTCCCGCAGTAACCAATGCCCACCCTCCCGCCCGGTCAAATCGAGACCCGGCGGTTCCCCGTGGTGGGTGAGAGGGAACCTTCGGGCGACATCTCCGACTGGGCCCTCATCATCTCCGGCATGGTGGCCACACCGACGACGCTCGACCTGACATCCCTCCTCGAGATCGTGTCCGCCGATGTGACCTTCGACATTCACTGTGTGACCAGCTGGACCAGGTTCGAAAGCACATTCACCGGGGTTCCTCTACGTCATCTCATTCAACCTCTCCCCGGAGGTCGATTCGTTTCCTTCGGCTCGTATTCGACCAGGGGCCATCACACCTCCCTCCCCCTGGAGTACGCCAGGGAGCACTCCTGGGTCGTTCATGCCTTCGAGGGCCAACCGCTGGCCGTTGAGCACGGCGGCCCTGTGCGGATCGTCACCCCGGGGAGGTACTTCTACAAGTCCATCAAGTGGCTCCGGTCGATCGAAGTGCTCGCCGAAGACCGGCTCGGCTGGTGGGAGACCAACTCGTCCTATCACAACAACGCCGATCCGACCACCGGCAAGGAGCGATTCACGACCGGATCGCTGCGGCCCGAGCAGCTGAGACGGTTCCTCGACGCGGCAAACTATGACAAGTACCGGGGGAGAGTGATGCTCGGTCTCGACCTCACGGCCTGGTCGCCGTCAACGAGAGATCTGCGGCGGCTCTATCTCAAGAATTGCGATCTCAGCCGGGTCGACCTGTCGGGTGCCGATCTGCGTGAGTCCAACCTCAGTCTCAGCCGGTTGATCGGGGCCGAACTGGTGGGCGCCGACCTGTCCGGATCAGATCTGGAGGGAGCCGATTTCACCGGAGCGGACCTGAGTGGTGCCGACTTGAGCAGGTGTGCTCTCTCGGCGACGAGATTCGACGGCGCCAGACTCGAAGGTGCCCGTTTCTACGACTCATGGGGGCTGTTGGAGGACCAGCAGGCTTATCTCATCGGGTGCGGTGTTAGCCTGCCCGGGCAATGACAATCCGAACCGGACTCTGGTGGCTGAAGGCATAGCGACGTCTTCCACCTGCCAAGATGTCGCCGCCGGAATCCGGCGGCGTTTTGTTTTGAGGACTGGACATGACTGAAAGAAAACGTGTCTTCTCAGGTATGCAGCCAACCGGCGGTGCCACCGTGGGCAACCTGATCGGCGCGTTCAGCAACTGGGTGGCGATGCAGGACGACTACGACGCTATCTACAACGTCGTGGACCTCCACGCCATGACCGCGCCGTATGACCCCGCAGACCTGAGCCGTGGTCGGATAGACCTCGCCAAGATGATGCTTGCGGTTG
Organism: Acidimicrobiia bacterium; assembly: GCA_035762545.1. Classification (GTDB taxonomy): domain Bacteria; phylum Actinomycetota; class Acidimicrobiia; order Spongiisociales; family ZC4RG35; genus JANQRA01. The sequence continues at coordinate 49,152 of DASTOM010000044.1, read as the reverse complement.
GCGTCGATCCGGATCGGTCGCTCCTCTACTACCAGTCCGACCTGCCCCAGCATCTCGAACTGGCATGGATCCTCGGAACCATGACCGGGATCGGGCAGTTGGAGCGCATGACGCAATACAAGGAGAAGTCCGACAAGTCGGGCCAGAGCTTTGGCCTGTTCGCCTATCCGGTGTTGATGGCCGCCGACATCCTGATCCACCGTGCTCATGCGGTGCCGGTGGGTGACGATCAGACCCAGCATCTCGAGCTCACCCGGGACCTGGCTGTCCGCTTCAACAGCCGATTCGGCGACGTGTTCCCAGTGCCCGACCGGATCACTCCCGAGATCGGGGCCAGGGTGATGTCTCTTCAGGATCCGACCTCGAAGATGTCCAAGTCGGACGAGAACGCCAAAGCGACGGTCTTCCTCACCGATTCGAACGACGCCATCCTGAAGAAGGTCAAGGCTGCAGTAACCGATACCGGGTCGGAGGTCGCCTACGACTGGGATGGAAAGCCAGGCATCTCCAACCTGCTCGAGATCTTCGCCTACTTCACGGGGCGTCCCATCGCTGATCTGGTGGCCGAATACCGGGACGGGGGTTACGGCCATTTCAAGGTCGCGGTCGCCGAGGCGGTCGCCGAGGGCATCGCACCGATCCGGGAGCGCTATCAGGCCCTCAGCGACGACGAGGTGGCCATGGTGATGTCCCATTCAGCGGAGCGCGCTCGCGGGTCCGCAGACGCCACCCTCGACATCGTCAAGGAAGCCGTCGGCCTCGGCTAGGACAGAGGGGTGACCGGGTCCATCGGCCACCCCGCATCAATCGATACGATCAGTCCAGGTCGGCGCAGGCGATCTTGGCGCCGCCCGGTGCGTGGATGACGACCGAGACAGCTTGGGGTCCCGCGGGTTCGCCCACAACTGCCAAACCGAAGACTCTCCCGTTCGGGTTGGCGGTGAACGGCCCCGGCCAGATCTCGCTCCCGTCCAGGGCACCACCCGACACTTGATGACCGAAGCTGTAGTGCCCGCCTGCGTTGTTGACGCCGCACGCCGAGTTGTGGACGTGTGACCCGTAGGTCTCACCCGGTATGAGGTCTCCGGCAGTGACCAACACCAGGGTGCTCGAGGGCGTTCTGATCATCAAAGCCTTGCCATGGACCTCATATCCCAGTTGGGTTCCATCGGCAAACGTGGTCAATTCCCCTTGCGTTACCTCAGCTTGGCGGCTGGCACCCGCCGGGAGAGCGACGCCGATCAGCACACAAGCTGTGACGGCGAGAATCGCGATGGCTCGTCTTCTCATGATGGTCCCTCCTAGAACCGGATGTGTGAGCACAGACGAATTCCACGGTTTGTCGGGTGACACCGTCGGAGCTTTGTCACCCAGAACCCTCTCTCCTTCGTCAGTAGGCATGAAGGAGGTGTCGAGATGACCTGGATATCGAAGGTCGCGGCCGGGGCCATGGTGGTCTGTGCGTTCTTGTTGTTCTCCGGTGTGATCCCCGAGGCCGTCGTACTATCCGTCTTACTGGCCACCGGCTACTTGGTTCGTCGGGAGCTGGGAGGGTTCTGGCGTGGCCTGGTCGGCGGGTTCGTCGGTGGAGTGGTTGCCGGTGTCCTGATCCTGGGCCCGGGCTTCCGCCTGGCGATGAGAGCCGTTGCCCTGATGGATCCCATTCATCCCGAGGAGTTCACCCTGGGAGGCACCTTCTTCATAGTCATTGGGATCGGTGGAATCCTCGGCGGGATCAGCGCGTCTGTGGTGAACGTCTTGCGTCGTACGCTGGGAATTGGCTCACCGGTGTGGGCCGGGGTCCTGCTGGCGTTGACCTTCATGGTGAATCTCGTGTTCTTCTCAGGGGATATCAGCCGGGAGATCTTCGAGCTCGGGATCAGCCCCTGGATCAATGTCCCTCTCTTCGGTCTGAACACCCTGGGATACGGGATTGCTGCCATGGCGATCGCCGATCGCGCCGAGGCCGTCATGTTCGGCAGCCGAGCCGTCACCGGGGCTCGGAGAGTGCCAGCATGAGGGGACCACGAAGGGAGTGTCCATGAGCTGGTGGGTGATAGAGCTGATCACCAACCTCGTCCTCATCGGGATAGTGGTGATTCTCGGGCCTCTCATCAAGAGGTTCGGCCGGTCCTACGCAGGGGACATCTTTCGAGCCAACCCGCGTACCGGCAAGAGCTATCTGGTTCTGATGGATGTCGCCTATTACCTGCTGTTCTCCGCCTACATCCTGTTCACGGTCACCTTCCAGCCTCCCGTCGAATGGGAGGCGTCGACCGCGGCGGTGCTCGAGGACGAGGTCGTCAGGGTTGCGGGGATGCTCCTCATAATGGGTCTCCTGCACGGCCTCAATGTCCTGAGCCTGCCCCTCATCGGCCGGCTCCTGGGCATGAGCCGTCGTCTTGGCGAGGACATGCCGGTCGATTCCCCGTAGATGTTCTGGCTTGCGACCGTCGCTGCGGAGAGGTCTTCCTGGACTGCAGAGGATCTCGCCAGACGCGACTTCGTGGCGGCTGTCTACCAAGCCGAGGCCCCCTCCCTGGTTCGGCTCGCCCGCCTCTTCACCGACGATCGCGCCGGTGCCGAGGACATAGTGCAGGAGGCGTTCATCCGCCTGTTTCACGCCGCTGATCGCATCGAGGATCCCGACAAGAGCGTGGCCTATCTTCGTTCGATCGTGCTCAATCTGGCTCGGGACCAGAACCGTCGGGGCCTGATGTCGATTCGTCATCAGGACGCGATGGTCGATCACCGCACACCCGAGGCCCCGGACGAGCAGGTGGCTCGCACAGAGAGCCAGGCACAGGTGCTCGATGCGCTCAGCGAGCTGTCGGAGCGGCAGCGCGCCTGTCTCGTCCTGCGTTTCTACATGGAGCTCTCCGAGCGTGAGATCGCCGAGACTCTGCGAATCTCCCCCAATTCCGTCAAGACGCACTGTCGCCGGGGCATGGAAGCACTGGCTGGCCGCTTGGAGGTAGCCCTGTGACCACGGAGGAGCGCTTGGTCGATGCATTGAAGCAGGCCGATTCCTTCCAGCCGAGCCCCGATCTCTATGCCCGACTCGAACGGAGCATCGCCGAGGATCGCAGACACCGTCATCGCGTCTGGGGGTGGAGTCTCGGAACTGTGGTCGGATTGGGTTTGATCGTCCTGTGGGTGGTCGTCTCATCGGGACGGACCGATGATGGTTCGCCCACCATCGAGGGTTGGAGGCTCGTGGTCGCCTACCTGGCGCTGGTCGGAGGGGTGGTGGTCAGTCTCGGCCCGTTGCTGAGACGATTCGGGAACGGGCTTCTCGAAGGCGTCTTCTTGCTGAGCCCGAAGACCGGACAGACCTTCGTTCGTGTTCTCGATATTGCGTACTACGCGATCTTCGTCGGTCTCGCATTGGTGGACGCAGACCAATGGCAGCTGGACGAGACGTTGGTCCTTCGGGAAGGTTTGGAGGCCAGACTCGACAATGTCGCGTTCGTCCTGTTGGCAATGGGCATCCTGCACGTCCTGAACATCGTGGTCCTGCCTGTCATCGGGCTCGTCTCCAACTCCCTGGTGAGGAGAGATGCACGTGGACGGCCTGGATCGCTGGTTCCACCGGAGAGCGCCCGCGCTCGGAGAGTCGACAGCCACGTCCAGACCATCGTCATCGTGCTGGTCGTGTTGGCATTGGCATTCGCACTACCACTCGTCTTCGGTGCACCCCTGGGGGAGGTGATGGAGATGCTGGATTGAGCCCCGACACGACCGCTCGTCGGTGTCTGTTGCGAGACGGCTCAGGAGCCGATCTGCTCCAGGAGGTCCTCGGGGAGGAGGAGCACGAAGGCGGCGAGGAGATTCCAGCCGGAGTGGAGGAAGATCGCCGGGCCCAGCCGACCCGTTCGTTGGGTGAGCCACCCCAGCAGGAGACCGAGACCGAAGATCGGCGGGAGTACCACCACTGCCGACTGCCACAGCATCTCCAGGTCCAGCCCGAGCAGGTGCACCAGGGTGAAGGCGGCCGACGTGACCAGGAGCGTCAACGTCCTGCCCTTGGGCTCGAGCGCCTTGAGAAGGACGCCCCGGAACATCAACTCCTCGGTGACCGGGGCCAGTACCACCGCAGCGAGCACCAGACCTACCTGGAGCATGGCCGTGTCCGCCCCGGCGATTATGTCGGCCATCTCCTGACGTGGTCGGCCGTCCGGGAAGAGGAGGTTGGAGAGGGGGAGCAAGAGGGCGGCTACCGCGATCTGGAGGATCAGGCCCAGACCGAGGTAGGCGGCGTCAGCTCCGCGGATGACGAAGCCCACGTCAGGTTGGTCCTTCCGGCGCCAGATGATCCAGAAGACGCCAAGGTTTCCCACGTACTGCCCGGCCAGACCGAGAAGGAGCCTGACGTCTTCGTCGCCGAGGGCCACACCGACGGCGAGGAAAAACGCCGACCCGATAAGACCGCCGAGCCAGATGAGGATGAAGTCGACGACCGACCAGGACCTGCGCACCGGACCGCAGGGTACAGCCAAGCCTGGCGTCCAGACCACGCGTGCGGGGACTCCAACCGGGTGTTTACAAGGACCGACACAGGCGCAGCCACTGTTACGCTGCGAATCAAGCGCTGGACAAGGATCTCACCTCATGGAAATCGACATCGGCATCGGAAAGTCGGGTCGGCAGGCATTCGGCTTCGACGACATCGCCATCGTCCCCTCACGCAGAACACGTGACCCCGACGACGTCGACATCTCCTGGCAGCTCGACGCGTTCAAGTTCGACCTTCCGATGATGGGCTCGGCGATGGACTCGGCCATCAGTCCGGACACGGCCGTCGCCATCGGTCGGCTGGGTGGTCTCGCCGTTCTCAATCTCGAAGGCCTGTGGACTCGCTACGACGACCCGACGCCATATTTCGAGGAGATCGCCGAGCTCCCCGACGAGAAGGCAACCCGCCGCATGCAGGAGATCTACCTCGAGCCCGTCAAGCCGGAGCTGATCGGGTCGCGGGTCGAACAGATCAAATCACAGGGTGTCGTCGCCGCAGCCAGCCTCACGCCACAGCGGGTCCGTGACTGGGCGCCGATGGCTCTCAGGGGTGGTCTCGACATCCTGGTCATCCAGGGAACGGTGGTGTCGGCCGAGCATGTGTCGAGCCGTGAAGAGCCGCTGAACCTCAAGGAGTACATCGCCGACTCACCGGTTCCGGTCATCGTTGGTGGGTGTGCCTCCTACTCGACCGCATTGCACCTCATGCGCACAGGTGCGGTCGGGGTACTCGTCGGAGTCGGCCCGGGTGCGGCCTGCACGACCCGTGGGGTGTTGGGCGTCGGTGTGCCCCAGGCCACGGCCATCGCCGACGCCGCCGGGGCACGGATCCGCTATCTGGACGAGACCGGTAGGTACGTGCACGTGATCGCCGACGGCGGCATGCGCACCGGTGGTGACGTCTCCAAGGCCATAGCCTGCGGGGCGGACGCAGTGATGATCGGCTCGCCTCTTGCCTCCGCCACCGAGGCCCCGGGCAAGGGCTACCACTGGGGAATGGCGACCTTCCACCCCACCTTGCCCCGCGGCGCGCGGGTCCATGTCGGTGATCGGGGGACCCTCCAGGAGATCCTGGTTGGACCGGCCCACGAGAACGACGGGCGGCGCAATCTGTTCGGCGGGCTCCAGGTGTCGATGGCCACCACCGGCTACTCCGACGTCAAGGAGTTCCAGAAGGCCGAGGTGATGATCGCCCCGTCGTTGCAGACCGAAGGCAAATCGCTGCAGCGTTCGCAACGAGTTGGCATGGGATGAGGCCTCTCGAGCTGCGCTCGAGCGGTTGGGAGTTTCTACGCCAATCGTATGGCGGGCGCGGTAGCCCGGCCGACCGGCGTCTGTTTGCTCGAGGATGAGAGGCTGAGAGACCTTGGTCACCGATGCTACTCAGGCAGAGCCGACGGTCCTCGTCGTCGACTTCGGCGCACAGTACGCCCAGCTCATCGCCCGGCGGGTCCGGGAAGCCCACGTCAGATCCGAGATCGTCCCGCGCACCATCTCGGCCGCCGAGATCCGTGAGCGTCGGCCGATCGGGCTGATCCTCTCCGGCGGGCCGGCATCGGTGCATGCCGAGGACGCCTACACCATGGACCCTGAGATCGTCGAGCTGGGGATCCCCATCCTCGGCATTTGCTACGGCCACCAGCTCCTCGCCGTACTCGCCGAGGGGAAGGTGGCAAACACCGGTGGTGCCGAGTTCGGCAATACGACTCTCCGGCTCACCGGTGACTCTCTGCTCCTCGCCGGTCTTCCCGCCAGCCAGCAGGTGTGGATGTCGCACAACGACGAAGTGACCGACGTGCCCCCCGGTTTCATCTGTGTGGCCAGCTCCGACGGTGCCCGTGTGGCGGCCATGGAGGACCGCGATCGCCGTCTGTATGGCGTGCAGTTCCACCCCGAGGTGGCCCACACGCCAAGGGGCGCCGAGATCCTGAAGCGATTCCTGTACGACGTGTGTGGTGCCACACCGTCCTGGACTTCGCATTCGATCATCGAATCCCAGGTGGATGCGATTCGCCGGCAGGTCGGCGAGACCCGGGTCATCTGCGGCCTGTCCGGGGGAGTCGACTCGGCTGTGGCCGCCGCCATCGTCGCCGAGGCCATCGGCGACCGCCTCACCTGCATATTCGTCGACCACGGTCTCCTCCGTGCCGGGGAGGCGGAGCAGGTCGAGGAGACCTTCCGATCCCACTTCGACGTCGAGTTGATCCACGTCAAGGCGGCTGACCGGTTCCTCGAGCAGTTGGCTGGGGTCACCGACCCGGAGACCAAGCGGAAGGTGATCGGTGAGACCTTCATCAGGGTCTTCGAGGAGACTGCGGCCGGGGTTGGAGATGCGGGCTTTCTCGTCCAAGGAACCTTGTACCCCGACGTGATCGAGTCGGGTTCGGGCTCAGCGGCCACGATCAAGACCCACCACAACGTGGGTGGTCTCCCCGATGACATGAAGTTCGAGCTCGTCGAGCCGTTGCGTGATCTCTTCAAGGATGAGGTCAGGGCCGTCGGTGAGGAGTTGGGTCTGCCGGAGGAGATCGTTTGGAGACAGCCGTTCCCGGGACCGGGTCTCGCGGTTCGAATCATCGGTGAGGTGACCCTGGAACGTCTCGATCTGCTCAGGGCCGCCGATGCGATCATTCTCGAGGAGATCAGGCGGGCCGGTCTCTACCGGGAGATTTGGCAGGCGTTCGGAGTCTTGCCCGGGATCAAGACGGTCGGAGTCCAGGGAGACGGTCGCACATATGCCTATCCGCTGATCATCCGAGCGGTCACATCCGAGGATGCGATGACCGCTGATTGGGCCCGTGTTCCCTACGAGATCCTGGAGAAGATGTCGTCGCGGATCATCAACGAGGTACCCGGTATCAACCGGGTCGCCTACGACATCTCCTCCAAGCCTCCCGCCACCATCGAATGGGAGTGACCAGGTCGAATACCCTGGTCCTCGAGCACCGCTCCCCTTAGGAGATGGTGTTGCCATGCCGATAGAACTGCTGTTGGCCAAGGGAACACCTATTGGATGCGAACACCCCTGAGTTGATCAGGATTTTCCGGGACGAACTCGACGAGCGCTCGCGCCGTCTGGTTTCGGGTGCACGCGCTCTTCGCGAAGGCGAGCTCAGCGCCGACGACGTGTCCGATCTGTTGCGCGATGCCCACACCATCAAAGGCTCGGCAGGTCTCCTGGGCCACGAATCGATCCGGAATGCCGCCAAGCATCTCGAGGACCAGTGGCGCCTGGTGGCCGACGGTGCCCGACCGGCACCGGACGACGTGGGCGCGATGGAGGCGATTGCGGCCCGGCTCAACGCCGCGGTGGACGATCCGGATGACGCGGAACTGGCCCGTCTTCTGGCACCACCCGGGGAGGTTCCAGCGGATACCCCCCGGAGTCCGCCAGAGGTCGTGTCCCTGAAGGCACCGGATGTCGGAAGCCTCGGTGGTCTCCTCACTTCGGTATCGGAGTCGCTCCTCGGTGGTGCGACCCGGGTCGACACTGCGGATCTGTATCGCTTGATCAACCGGATCGTCGAGGTGGCGCTCGACGCCGAAGCGATTGCTGACCTGTCTCTGGTCTCCATCGAGGGTGCCGACCCCGAGATATTCCGGCGATCCTGGCGAGCCCAGCTCGAGCGTCTCTCCAACTCGATCTCCGACATTCAGGAGCAGGCCGTCTCCCTGGCGAATGTGTCGTTCTTCGACGCAGTCTCGACATTTCCTCAGTTCGTCAGGTACCTGGGTCGTCGCTCAGGCAAGGACGTTCGCTTCGAGATCACCGGCCATGACATCCAGATGGACCGTCAGATCGTCGACCTGATCCGTGAGCCGCTGCGCCACCTCCTCGTCAATGCCGTCGACCATGGGATCGAGACACCTGATGTGAGGGTGGCGAGGGGCAAGCCGGCAACCGGTGTGATAAGGGTCGCCGCCAGGATCGTGGAAGACGGTGTGGAGGTGACGGTCGCCGACGACGGCGCCGGCGTCGACTGGGGCAGGGTCGCCGCCGCCGCCGATCGGGCCGGGCTCGCTGTCACGCCACCGGACCTCTCACCCCTCCTGTTCCGGCCCGGCTTCTCGACACTCGCCGAGCCGACCGAGTTCTCCGGCAACGGTGACGGCCTTCCTGAGGCGGCCGAGGCCGCAGCCCGGGTCCACGGAGCCCTGAGTCTCGACTCCGAGGCGGGACGGGGAACCGTCGTCACGCTGACGTTGCCGCTGTCGATGGTCCTTCAGAACGTGGTGGTCGTGGCCGACGGCGACCAGTTCTGGGGGATTCCCGAGGCCTCTGTCGAGGCATCGATGCCTGTCGCAACCGCAGAAGTGACCAAGAAGGGGAATGGCACCGAGGTGCGATTCGAGAGCGCGGCGGTGCCCTGTCTGTCCCTCTCCTCCGCGGTGGGGAACGACGAGGAATCCGAGGCTTCGGAGATCCTGGTGATCAACACACGATCCGGGCTCGTGGCGATCACCGTCAGCGAGATAATCGACAGACGCCGGGTGGCCGTGAAGAACCTGGGACCGATCATCGAGGGGAACGGCGCGATCAAGGGCGCCGCCCTTCTCGGTGGCGGGCAGGTCCTGGTCGTGCTCGATCCGGACTTTCTCGGAGTCATGTCCCGCCACCGGCCCCATCTGGTCGACGACCGCCCCCGAATCCTGGTGGTGGACGATTCCGCCGGCGTCCGCCAACTGCTGTCCGCCACTCTGACCGGCGCCGGCTTCGAGGTCGAGGTGGCCAGTGGCGCCCGGGATGCCATGCTCGCGATGACGAGGGACGGATTCAGTGCGATGGTCGTCGACTACTCGATGCCGCGATCCAATGGTGTCGAGTTGGTGCGAGCCATGCGGGCCGCGGATGTCCGCATCCCGATCGTGATGGTCTCCGGCGTGGCCACCCAGGAGGAGAAGGACGCTGCTTGGAAGGTCGGCGTCGACGCCTATCTGGACAAGTTCGATCTGCGCCAGGGAGTCCTCACCAAGACCCTCCGTCGGTTGATCGGTCTCGGAGACGCCGACACCGCCTGAACCATCGCCCTGAGGTTGGAAAGCCCGAAAAGTGGGCACAGAATCTCTCAGGGACTCCTTCCGGGGGCCGATAACCAAGGCAGGGAGATGCCTGACCTACCGCCGTACCAGCAGATCTTGATGATCCTCCCGGCCGTGATCGGTCTGATCACGGTCATCTGGGCGTGGCGGATCACGGCCCAGGGGCGGGAACGGGAACGAGAGGTCCGCCGGCTCTCCGAAGAGGCCCACACCATCAAGAACGACTTCGTAGCCCTGGTCAGCCACGAGCTACGGACCCCGCTGACCTCCATCGCCGGGTTCTCGGACACCCTCCTCGAGTCCTGGCAGGACCTCCCCTCGGACGAGGTCCACGAGTTCCTCTCGATCATCAACCGTCAGGCCATCTATCTGGGTGACCTGGTGGAGGACGTCCTCGTCATCCCGAGACTCGAAGCCAACCGTCTCCGTCTCGATCCGGACCTGTTCGATCTCGGTGACCTGATCGAGGACGTGGCCCAGATGGTGTTCCCCAACGGTGGGCGCAAGTCGTCGCTGGTCTCGCTGCCCGACGGGGTGAGGGTCTTCGCCGACCGACGGCGTGTCCAACAGGTCATCCGCAACGTCATGGAGAACGCCCGAAAGTACGGTGGCGACCAGATTCTCGTCGAAGGCTTCGTGCTCGGTGATCAGTACCTGATCATCGTCTCGGACAACGGGCCTGGTGTGCCCGACAAGGAGACCCAGAAGGTCTTCGAGAACTTCGAGCAGCTGTCCAAGGGCGATGCCCGCGACTCGAGCGGGATGGGCTTGGGTCTGCCCATCGCCCGCAGATTGGCCCGGGCGATGGGCGGCGACGTCTGGTACGAGCGCAGGTTCCCGACCGGGGCCCGATTCTGTTACTCGCTTCCGCTGAATCGCCGGACGCTCCTCGTCGAGGACGGCCCGACCGGCGAGCTCGCCCCGGAGGACATGGTGCGCGTGGAGCTCCCCGAGACCGCCGGCAACCTTCAGGCTCCCTGATCAACCCCACGCACTGATCACACGTGTGTGATTCAGTCGGGTCCCGCCGGTACCATCGGGTCCGGATGGTTCAGCAAACGCAGTGGATGCTCGACGATGTCCCGACGGACTCGCCTCTCTTCGCCGAGCTCAACCCGACCCAACGTGAGGCTGTGGCGGCCACCGAGGGCCCGGTTCTCGTCGTCGCCGGAGCCGGCTCGGGCAAGACCCGGGTCCTGACCTATCGCATTGCACACCTGATCCGCGACCTCCAGATCGCACCCGACTCCATCCTGGCGATCACCTTCACCAACAAGGCGGCCAACGAGATGAGAGAGAGGGTCGGGCATCTCGTCGGTGGGATGGTCCGCTCGATGTGGGTGAGCACGTTCCACTCCTCATGCGTGCGCATCCTCCGCCGCGAGGCCTCCCGGCTCGGTTACCGCTCCGGGTTCACCATCTACGACGACGCGGACTCGCTGCGACTGCTGCGAATGGTCACAAAGGACCTCGATCTCGACAACAAACGTTTCCCGGATAAGGCGATGAAGGCCGTCATCTCCAACGCCAAGAACGAGCTCGTCGACTTCGAGTCTTTCGCCGACCAAGGAGACGGCATCTATCACGAACAGGTGGCAGACATCTACCGGCTCTATCAGCAAAGGCTCGTGGAAGCCTCGGCGATGGACTTCGACGATCTGCTGATGGTGACTGTCGAGCTGTTTGCCGCCTTCCCCGACGCTCTGGCCCAGTACCAGCAGCGGTTCAGGTACGTCCTGGTAGACGAGTACCAGGACACGAACCGTGCTCAGTACATGCTCGTGAAACAGCTCACCGACGCCCACCGCAACCTCTGCGTGGTCGGCGACTCCGACCAATCCATCTACAGGTTCCGGGGCGCCGACATCCGCAACATCCGGGACTTCGAGAAGGACTACCCCGATGCGAGGGTCATCGTCCTCGATCAGAACTACCGGTCGACCGAGCGCATCCTCGATGCCGCCAACGCTGTCATCTCCAACAACACCAAACGGACTCCCAAGCATCTCTGGTCCGACCGTGGCGCCGGGACACCGATCGTCCGCTTCGAGGCAGAGGACGAGCACGACGAGGCGGGGTTCGTCGTCGACGAGATCGAGCGTCTGCAGGCCGATGGGTTCAACCTCGCCGACTTTGCGGTGTTCTATCGCACGAACGCCATGTCCCGTGTGATCGAGGACGTGTTCGTTCGTCGCGGCATTCCCTACTCGGTGGTTGGTTCGGTCAAGTTCTACGACCGCAAAGAGGTCAAGGACGCCGTCGCCTACTTGAAGGTGCTTGTCAACCCCGACGACGAGGTCTCGGTGAAGAGAATCCTCAACGAGCCGCGCCGGGGGATCGGCAACACCACCGTCGCCCACATCGATCGCTTCACCCAGTCCCAGCGGATCTCGTTCTTCGATGGTCTCAGCCGCGTCGAGGAGATCCCTCAGCTCAATGCGCGGGCACAGAAATCCGTGCTCGAGTTCGTGGCTCTCATCGACATGATCCGGCAAAGGGCCGATGAAGGCGGTGTGGAGGCGGCCGTCCAGTCCGTGCTCGACGACACCGGGATGGTCGCCGGTTACGAGTCGGAGCGGACAGTCGAAGCCATGGGCCGGGTCGAGAACCTGCGGGAACTGGTCGGCGTCGCCGCCGAATTCGAGTCCGCCAACGAGGGGGCGATAATCGGTGACGAGCCGTTCGATTCACTCGAGAATCTGCGACGTCTCGAGGTGTTCCTCGAGACCACCGCATTGGTCGCCGACATCGACGAATGGGACGAGGGAGCTGGTGCGGTCACCTTGATGACCCTTCATACCGCCAAGGGCCTCGAGTTCCCGGTGGTCTTCATCGTCGGCATGGAGGACGGGGTCTTCCCCCATATGAGGTCATTGGGTGATCCCGAGGAGCTGGAGGAGGAGCGCAGGCTCGCCTATGTCGGTATCACCCGGGCCCAGGACCGTCTCTATCTCACCTCGGCCTGGCAGCGGATGCTGTTTGGCGGCTCGAGCTACAACCCACCGTCACGCTTCCTTCAAGAGATTCCTGAGACTCTGATGGAGAAGGCGCCGAAACGACAGCGTCGTGGTCCTGCGGACCGGGCCGCCGCCTCCGGGCCGAAGTCCACGGTGGATGCGTCCCAGATCGGTCCCGGCGACCGGGTGAGACACGACAAATGGGGACTGGGAACGGTGCGGGAGGTGATCGGCGAGGGGGACCGCGCCGAAGCCGAGGTCATGTTCGACACCCAGGGCAAGAAGCGCCTCCTGCTGGCGTGGGCCCCACTCGAGATGGCGTGACCGCGACCCAGGGCCGTAGACCGCGCTCAGCGACGTCTACAGCCCAAACCTCGCTAGAACGGCCGAACGACGGGCAGGAGGACGACGGCGATCACTCCGCCGATGAACAGGAACAGGCCGACACCCAAGGCGATCCAGCGGTTACGACGCTCCACCAGCTTCGAGCTGACCCCGGCGAAGAAGATGACTAGGGCGAACCCGACGGTCGTCAACACGTAGTTGTCGCCGTTCTGGTTGGCGTCGAGTGCATCCTGACGGTCGACCGCCGACTGCTCCAACAGCTCGTCGGCCTCCTCGGCCGCGGCGAGCTGGTACTCCTCCATCTCGAATGGGGTCTTCGGAGCATCGGGGTTGTTCAGGGGCTCGGCGGCCAGCCAGGCGTCGAGTGCAGGTCGGAACTCGTCACGCATTCGCTCGTAGTAGAAAGCGGAGAGGGTGCCGTCGACGGGTTCGTATCCGCTCTCGGAGACGGGGGGAATGCGTCCTGTTGCGATCTCTTCGGCCACGGCGTCCAGCCATGCTGTGAAGACGTCGACGTCCACCGAACGCTGCGTGTTCGCCAGTGAGTCGACACGAGTCGACTCCACCCGACCGGCGTTGGCGTTGCTGAATTCGATCGACATGATCCCGCCCCACTTGGTCGCCTGAAAGGCACACCAGGCGGTGGCGATGGCGGCCAGAGCCATGATGATGGTGGCGATGAGCTCGATTCGGTCTGACGCCCCGAGGATCAGGGTGTCGTCCTCCCTGGCATGTGACATCAGCTGGCGCTCTCCACCTTGTCCAATAGCTCGTTCCAGCTGGCGGTGAACTTCTGCACACCTTCTTCCTCGAGGGTGGCTACCACGTCGGCGTAGTCGATCCCCAGGTCGGCGAGACGTTCGAGTTGATCGGTCGCCCGGACGATGTCCACCGCGTCGAAGCTGGCGGGGGCCGGGTCGCCGTGGTCCTGGTAGGCGTCGATGGTGCCGAGTGGCATGGTGTTGACGGTGTCCGTTGCCACGAGACCCTCCACATAGAGAAGGTCGCTGTACGCCGGGTTCTTCGTCGATGTCGACGCCCACAACGGCTTCTGCGGCCGTGCGCCGAGGTCGGAGAGGTCCTCGAATCGGGGGGAGGCGAAAGTCTCGAGAAACAGCCCGTACGCGGCGCGGGCATTGGCCACGGCTAGATGACCCTTGAGGTCGTGGGCGTCGTTACTCCCGATCTCGTCGAGTCGCCGATCCACTTCGTTGTCGAATCGAGAGACGAAGAACGACGCCACGGACGCAACCGAGGAGAGGTCCCCACCCACGGTTTGAAAGTCCTCGAGACCCGCGATGTAGGCCTCCATCACCTGCTCATAACGCTCCAGGGAGAAGATCAAGGTGACGTTCACGGAGATGCCCTCGCCAATGAGAGCACGGATCGCCGGTACCCCCTCCGCGGTGGCCGGCACCTTGACCAAGAGATTCTCACGATCGATCTGCTTGACCCAGTCGCGCGCCTCGGCGATCGTGGCGTCGGTGTCGGCTGCAAGGGTCGGGGACACCTCTACCGACACGAAACCGTCGTGGCCGCCCGTGGCCACGAAGACCGGGCCCAGCACGTCACATGCCCGGGTGATGTCGTCGGCCATGAGACTCTTGACGATCTCCTCGGTCGGCACCCCGGCCGACCTCAGGTCTTTCAGTTGGGCGGCGTAGTCGTCCGACCCTCCGATGGCTCCGGCGAAGATGGTCGGGTTGGAGGTGACGCCGGTAACTGCGTCCTGTTCGACTCGCCGGGCCAGTTCACCGCTATCGAGCATCTGCTTCGAGATCTGGTCCGACCACACGCTGACCCCGGCTGCGGCCAGTCCGTGGAGGTTGGATTTCGGCATGCCCGTAGGGTAGGAGGTTCGATGGCAACCCATGTCACATCGGGGCATCGTGTAATGGTCCGGGTTCGATATTCCTCCCGATTCACTAGCCTCCGCACCCGTCCATGCCACGCAGGATTCTCATCGCCAAGCCCGGGCTAGACGGGCACGATCGTGGCGCCAAAGTCATTGCCCGTGCCCTCCGTGATGCCGGGCACGAAGTGATCTACTCCGGTCTCCACCAGACCCCGGCACAGATCGCAGAGACCGCAGTTCAAGAGGACGTGGACGCGGTTGGGCTCTCGTCGCTCTCAGGTGCACACAAGACACTGTTCCCTCAGGTCGTGGCCGAGCTGACTGCGCGGGATTCGTCGGACATCGTCGTCTTCGGCGGCGGAGTGATCCCCGATGCCGACATCCCGGCACTGACCGAAGCCGGCATTGCAGTGATCTTCACCCCGGGGACGCCACTCGAGGAGATCTCCGATTGGGTCACCGAGAACATCCCCGCCAGGTTCTGAGTCTTCAAGAAAGGAAACGATGAAAATCCACGAGCATCAGGCCAAGCAGCTCATGGCCGCCCGCGGCATCCCCGTGCCTCTGGGACGGGTTGCGAGGTCGGTCGACGAGGCTGTGGCCGCCGTCCGCCCCCTGATCGAACAGTCGGGAAACCCCGTGGTTGTCCTCAAGTCGCAGATCCACGCCGGAGGGAGGGGCAAGGGCACCTTCAAGGAGCACCCCGAGGTCCGTGGCGTGAATGTGATCACGGATGGAATCGAAGGCGGCCCCTCGGCAGCCGAGGAAAAGGTGCGAGAGCTCTCTCAGCAGATGCTGGGCAGCACCCTCGTCACCATCCAGACAGGGGAAGAGGGCAAACAGGTAAACCGTCTCTATGTGGAACAGGGCATCGACATCGCCAGAGAGCTCTACCTGGCTGTCCTTCTCGATCGGGCGAGCTCCCGGAACATCGTCATGGCTTCCACCGAGGGCGGTGTCGAGATCGAGAAGGTCGCCGAGGAGACCCCGGAGAGGATCCTTCGAGCGGAGATCGACCCTGCGATCGGGTTTGCCGCATTCCAGGCCAATGAGCTGGCCCACGGTCTCGAACTCGAAGGTGACGCAGCCAAGAACTTCGGCCGCTTCGTCAAGGCTCTGGCTGACGCGGCCAGCGAGCTCGACAGCGACCTGATCGAGATCAACCCCCTCGTCGTCACCACCGACGGCCAGGTGATGGCGCTGGACGGGAAGATGTCGTTCGACGACAACGCCCTCTATCGCCACCCGGACATCGCCGATATGCGGGATGAGACCGAAGAGGACCCTTTGGAGCTCGCCGCCAAGAACGCCGGACTCAACTACATCAAGCTGGACGGGACCATCGGTTGTCTCGTCAACGGAGCCGGGCTGGCCATGGCCACGATGGACACGATCAAGCACGTCGGGGGCGAGCCGGCGAACTTCCTGGACGTCGGTGGCGGCGCCACTGCCGACCAGGTGACGACGGCATTTCAAATCATCACCAAGGATCCCAACGTCAAGGGGATCTTCGTGAACATCTTCGGCGGGATCATGCGGTGCGACGTGATCGCCGAGGGCATCGTCGAAGCAGTCGAACGAGTCGGGCTCCAGGTGCCGTTGGTCGTCCGGCTCGAAGGCACGAATGTCGAGAAGGGCAAGCAGATCATCGATGCGTCGGGGCTCGAAGTGACCAACGCCGACGATCTGAAAGACGGTGCGGTGAAGATCATGGAGTTGACCTAATGAGCGTTCTCGTCGACAAGAGCACCAGAGTCCTGGTCCAGGGCTTGGGCAAGACAGGCCAGTTCCACACCGATACCGCGATCGCCTATGGCACACAGATGGTCGGTGCGGTGCATCCGTCCCGTGCCGGGACCTCGGTCCACTTCGAGGGTGAGACCGACCACTCCGGCGTCGCGGGTCGTGAGGACACCTACTCGGTGGACCTCCCCGTTTACGCAACCGTCAAGGAAGCCGTCGCCGACACGGGCGCCAACGCCTCGGTGGTTTACGTCCCGCCGCCGTTCGCCGCCGACGCGATCATGGAGGCCGTTGCCGCCGGTCTGGAATTGGTGGTCGCCATCACCGAGGGCATCCCCGTCGCCGACATGATCAAGGCCAAGCGGTATCTCCAGGGGACCGGAACCAGGCTGATCGGGCCCAACTGCCCGGGGATCATCACTCCGAACGAGTGCAAGATCGGGATCATGCCCGGCTACATCCACCAGAAGGGGAGGATCGGTGTCGTCTCCCGTAGTGGGACACTCACCTACGAGGCCGTCCACCAGCTCACACGGCTGGGTTTGGGCCAGACGACCGCCATCGGGATCGGAGGAGATCCGGTGAACGGCACGAACTTCCTCGACTGCCTCCAGATGTTCGAGGCCGACGATGAGACCGAGGGCGTGGTCATGATCGGGGAGATCGGTGGGACCGCCGAGGAGGAAGCGGCCGAGTACGTCAAGACCGAGATGAGCAAACCGGTCGCCGGCTTCATCGCCGGGACAACCGCACCCCCGGGAAAGCGGATGGGGCACGCCGGGGCGATCGTCAGCGGGGGCAAGGGGACCGCCGAAGCCAAGATCGCGGCGATGAACGACGCCGGGATCGTCGTCGCCGAAACCCCTTCGGAGATGGGGGAGGCGATGGTCCGTGCTCTCGGCTGAAAACCTCGCCTCGATCGAATCCGAGGGCCGCAGGCTCATCGGGTTCGTGGAACGCGAGCCAGACCGACCTGTACCCCAGTACCCGGACTGGAGCCTGGCCGACCTCGCCTCCCACACCGGGTCCATCCACGGGCGGACAAGACTCATCGTCACCGAGCATCCCACCGAGCGCATCTCCGCCCCGACGCTGCCGGAAGGGGCGAATGTGGTGGAGTGGTATGTCGAGACGTTGGAGGGCATGCTGGCGGCCCTTCGTGAGTCCGATCCCGAGACTCCGTGCTGGGCATTCGGGCCCAACCAATGTGCCGGTTTCTGGGAGTCCCGGATGGTGATCGAAACCGGGGTGCATCGATGGGATGCCGCCCAGGCTTTCGGTGAGGAGGATCGGCTTATCGACAATGTGGCCAGCAACGGTCTCGCCGAGTTCGGTGACATGTGGCTGCCCCAGCTCGGCGAGGTGTCCACTCTCGAGGTCACGGCCGTGGATCTCGGACAGACCTGGGTCTATGGGTCGGGAGAGCCGATTCACACGATCGACGGTGCCGCTTCGGACCTCTACCTGCGCCTCATGTCGCGTCCCTCTCCGGTGGAGCTGCCCGCCGACTGGGCTGCCGCGATCGACGGTATGGCGCCACCACCGAAACGTTGACCTCCCCGCTGATCTCGTCGAGCCTGCATGGCGTCTCGCTACGCGGGACACGGTGCAGGCTCGATGTCAGAGGACCGTGTCTGAGACCCCCAGCCGGTGCGCTAGGTTGCGGCCCCGTCCATCTTCCCACGGAGTCAACGTGAAAGTCGCGTACGTCCTCGACACACCACGGGCCGCCAGCTACAGCGCATTGTCGGGAAACATGCCCGACCAGGTGATCTCACTCTGACAACCAAGCCGACCGCACCTCGAGACTCCTTCTAGGATCCCTGCCATGGGTTGGATAATCGCTGGAGTAGTAATTCTCCTGATCCTCGTGGTCGTTGGTCTCTACAACGGTCTCGTCGGGTCTCGAAACCGCGTGGACAACGCCTGGGCCCAGGTCGACGTCCAGTTGAAGCGTCGGTACGACCTGATACCGAACCTGGTGGAGACGGTCAAGGGCTATGCGGCGCACGAGCAGCAGACCTTCGAACGCGTGATTCAGGCTCGGAATGCTGCCCAGGCCGCACAGACACCCGGTGAGCAGGCGGAGGCCGAGAACTTCCTCACGGGCGCCCTCAGACAGCTCTTCGCCCTGGCCGAGGCCTACCCGGAACTGCGTGCGTCGGAGAACTTCCAGAGACTCCAGACCGAGTTGAGTGAGACGGAGAACAAGATCGCTGTGAGCCGTCAGATCTACAACGACACCGTCCTCAGTTACAACAACAAGGTGCAGCAGGTTCCGACGAACCTCGTCGCTTCCATGTTCGGTTTCGATCCGAGAGAGTTCTTCGAAGCTGGAGACGAGGCCGAGGAAGCGCCGACGGTCGAGTTCTGATCGTGAGGCGAGTCGCCCGCCTCACCTTGATCGCATTGCTTGTCATCGGACCGGCGTTGCCCGCGCTGGCCAAGTCCTACGAGATCGCCGGGGCGGAGGTCCAGATCGAGGTGGAGTCGGACGGTTCCCTGCTCGTCACCGAGTCTCTGACATACGACTTCGACGGCTCCTTCAGCGGGGCATACCGGGATGTGCCCATCAGACCCGGCGAGACCTTCGAACTGATCTCGTTCGGCGACAGCTCCGGCGAGTACCAGCCGGGAGGCTGTGTGGTCCTGGGTTGCTCCTCTCCTGCCGGCACCTACGGCGTCGACCCCCTTCCGGGCACGGCCCGGGTGGTGTGGCACCACTCGTCGAACGACGAGCTGAAGACCTTCCGGCTGGTCTATCGGATGACCGGGGTCGCCCATGCGTATGACGACGTGGTGGACCTTCAATACCAGGTCTGGGGTGACCAGTGGTCGGTCCCGGCCCGTGAGGTGACCGCCCAGGTCCTGATCCCCTCCGGCGCCCAGCCCGGGGAGGTCCTGGTGTTCGGGCATCCGTTTGGGGTCGACGGGGAGACGTCACTGGGGGACGACGAAGTGTCTCCCGACCTGGTGGCCACCAACGTGCCTCCCTCTCAGTTCGTCGAGATCAGGGTCGTGTTCCCAACCGGGTTGCTCGCCTCGACGACGGGCACCACGGTCATCGGAGGAGAAGGATTGGACAAGATCCTCAGCGAGGAAGAGGGCTTCGCCGAGGAGGCCAACGATGCCAGAGCGGCCGCCGGAAGAGGTCTGATCTACGGGCTGGGTGCGTTTCTGGTCCTCGTCCTCGGGGTGGGTGGCGCTGTCTACCTCCGTTACGGGCGTGAGCCCAAGACCGGCTACGACCGCGAGTACGAACAGGAGCCACCTACTGAGCTGACACCCGCCGAGGTGGGGGCCCTGATCAGCCAGGGTGCGGTCACAGAGAAGCAATTCACAGCCACGCTGTTCGATCTCATCAGAAAGGGGGTCATCCACGCCGAGCCAACGGAGATGCAGAGAGTGACCTGGGCCGGATTGCGTAACGAGACGATCACCGACCTCGTCCTCAGCATCCAGGGAGATGAGACCGGTCTTCGGGACTTCGAACAGTCGGTGATGACGGTGATCGGACGTGCCCTCGAGCTGGGACCGCGTCCCCTCCACGAGCTCAACGAGGCGATCATCGAACACAGGGCGTCCAATGCCAAGACCTACCAGTCCTTCAGGGAACGTGTCCTGAGCTCCGTTCGTCGGAGCAAGCTCTTGGACAATGCCGGCCACGGTGCGTCGTGGGCGGTCCGTTTAGGGGCGATCGGTCTGGTGATCGTCGCCTTCCTGTGGCTTCCGAATCTGATGGAAGGTCGACCCGGCGGGGAGGCCTTCGCGTTCCTGGTCCTGGTGGGAATGGTGCTCGGCGCCGTGGTTCTGTTCATCTTCCTCTCGTTTCGAAGAGTCCGCACCCGACGCACCAAGGAAGGCGCCCTCGAGGCAGAACGCTGGATGGCGTTCCGTCGCTATCTCCGTGACTTCTCCCGGCTCGAAGAGGCGCCCCCGATCTCCCTGGCCTTGTGGGACAAGTTCTTGGTGTACGGGATCTCGATGGGCGTCGCCGAGCAGGTCCTGGAGCAGGCGAGGCTTCGGGCCCCTGTCGAGCTGGAACAGACCTCGAACCTCTACTGGTACGGCCATCACGGGTTCGGAGGGGGACCGACCCAGAACGCTTTCGTCGGTCTCGAGTCGGCACTTTCCGGAGCCTTCACACCACCGTCCAGCAGCAGCGGTGGAGGTGGCGGCTTCTCCGGCGGAGGCGGTGGTGGGGGCGGTGGCGGTGGCGGTGGCGCTTGGTAGTCAGACTGTCAGGAGATAGAACGCCGAGAACTTGTTGCTGATCGACTCGAGGTTCTCGAAACCGGAGAACCCGGCTCGATCCGCGTACTCCTCGGCCTTCTGTCGCCCCCAAGCGGCACCAAGGCCCTCACCACCGGTGGCCAGGGACTGGGTCATGCAGTGGAGGGCTGAGATCCCGTACAACATCGCTCCCCGGTCGTCGAGGTTGTCTTCCAGGTAGCTACTCACGTTCGGCTCCATCATCAGGAACTGCCCGCCTTCGCTCAGCGACTCCCGGATTCTGATAAGGCCGGCGAGAGGGTCCGCCAGGTCGTGGATCACGTCGAACGAGGTCACCAGGTCGTTCGGCGGATCGAGAGGGATACCCGAAACCGAGTACTGCTCGAAGGTGACGTTGGGCAGGTGGTCCGACCGCGCTCTGGCGAGGGCCAGCGACTCGGGGGACACGTCGTAGCCGGTGACCGACGTGTCCTGGAAGGCCTCACCGATGAGGATGGCGGCTGTCCCGGCTCCGCAACCCACATCGGCGACGTTGATGCCTTGGTCGAGTCGATCGATCAGCCCCGGCACGGCCGGGAGCCATCGCGACACCAGGAACACCCGCTGTGACGGTCCGTTGCCCCGATCGATGCCCTTGACGATTCCGTTGCCGAACTCCTCGAAACCGACACCCCCTCCATGCCTGGTGGCGTTGGCGACACCGTCGAGCTGGCTCATCACCGACGGGATCATGTCCAGCCAGCCGCCCATGAAGTAAGGGCTGTCTTCGTCGGCGAGGAAGAGGGCGTGCTCCTGGGGAAGGGTGAACACTTCGGTGGTCGGCTCGTACTCCACGGCTCCGGCTGCAGACAGTCCGGAGAGGATCTCCCGAACGTAGCGCTCGTCGAGCCCGGAGCTCCGGGCGATGTCCTTGACTGTTCCCGACCTGTTCTCTCCAAGCCAGCCGAGCAGGCCGCTGCGATCGGCTACGGCCAGCAGCCCGATCGTCGTGGCACCCGACGCGTATCCGACGAATCGGTTCAGAAAGGCTTCGATCCTCGCTCGGTCCATCAGCTCAAACTACCGCTCGCCCCTCTTTGATGACCTTCCAGGTCAGGTTGGACCCCGGCCGGTACGGAATGTGTGCCGCCTCCGGAGCGTCGATGATCAGGAGGTCCGCCACCGCGCCGGGGCCGACTACGCCGCGATCGACCAGGCCCAGGGACTGGGCTCCTCCGGCGGTGCCGGCCCATATCGCCTGGCTCACAGTGAGACCCATCTGGACAACTGCGAGCGAGATGATGGGGGCCATCGACTCGAAGTACGAGGTTCCGGGGTTGCAGTCTGTGGCGAGGGCCAGAACACACCCGGCGGCAGCCAGCATCTGCCCCGGCGCTTGCGGGCTCCGGAGGGTGTAAGAGGCTCCGGGCACGAGGACTGCGGCCACTCCGGCATGTGCCAGCGCTGCGGCGTCCTCGGGAGTGACATGGTCGAGATGATCTGCCGAGACGGCGCCAATATCGGCGGCGAGGGTGGCACCACCGCTGTGCCCGAGCTGTTCGGCGTGGACCCTGGCGGCCAGCCCGTGCTCCGCCGCGGCCCGGAAGATGGTACGGGCCTCTGCGACGTCGAACACGCCATCCTCAACGAACACATCGCAGTAGTCGGCGAGGCCGTCGAGCGCCGGGATCATCTCGTCAACGATGAGCTGGATGTACCCGGCGCGATTGGCCCGGAACTCGGGCGGCACCGAATGTGCCCCGAGAAACGTGGTCTTGACGGTCACCGGCAGCTCATCGCCGATACGGCGGGCGACTCGTAGAAGCCGTAATTCGGTGTCGAGGTCCAATCCGTAGCCAGACTTGATCTCCAGCGAGGTGGTACCGCTCTTGATCATCCGCCACACCCGGCCAGAAGCGAGGTCGAACAGCTCATCCTCGGTGGCTGCACGTGTCGCCTCGACAGTGGCGGCGATCCCTCCGCCGGTGGAGGCGATTCCGGAGTACGTCTCGCCGGCGA
The DNA here is from genome assembly GCA_035762545.1 of Acidimicrobiia bacterium. GTDB lineage: Bacteria > Actinomycetota > Acidimicrobiia > Spongiisociales > ZC4RG35 > JANQRA01. The sequence continues at coordinate 26,466 of DASTOM010000044.1, read as the reverse complement.
GACGCCGGGCGAACTCCCCGGAACGGTCTCCGGCGAACACCACGTGGGTGTGGGCATCGACGAAGCCGGGGAGCACCGCACGTCCTTCGCAGTCGATTCGTTGCCCGGTCTGCTCGGGGGCGTCGCCCTCGGGCCCGGCGTAGGTGACCCGGCCGTCCTCGATGGCGACCACTGCGTTCGCGACCGGTTCGTGGGTATTGGTGGTCAGCTGGCCGATGCCGGTGAGGAAGAGATCCGGCATCAGGTCAGCCCGCTGATCGCCCCGGTCTCGATCAGTCGGGCCACCTCGTCGATCTCGGCCGAGGTCGATCGATCGGTGTCCAGCGGCGGAACGACCTCCCGCACCAGATCGACGACGCGAGCCGTCCCCGACGCCGGCCGCAACGGTGCCCGGTACTCGATGCCGCGCACCGCGCAGAGGATCTCGATCGCGACGACCCGTCGAACGTTCTCGATCACCGTCAGCAGCTTTCTCCCCCCTCCCCAGCCCATCGAGACATGGTCCTCCTGTCCGCCGGAGGTGGGGACGGAGTCCACTGAGGCTGGGTGTGAGAGCACCTTGTTCTCGGCGACCAGTGCGGCCTGGACGTACTGGGTGATCATGTACCCGGACTCCACGCCCGGCTTGGCGGCGAGGAATGGCGGCAGTCCTTGGGAACGGGCTGGGTCGAGGATCCTGTCGGTCCGCCGCTCCGAGATCGACGCCAGTTCGGAAAGGGCGATGGCGGCGAAGTCGTAGACGAAGGCGAGCGGCTGGCCGTGGAAGTTGCCCCCGGAGATGACCTCGCCGGTGTCGGGAAAGACGATTGGGTTGTCCACCACCGACCCGAGCTCGATCGTCAGCACCGAGGTCATGTGGTCGAGAGTGTCGGTGACCGCTCCGTGCACCTGGGGGGCGCAACGCAACGAGTAAGCGTCCTGTACGGCGTGGTGGAAGTCTTCGGCGTGGCTCTCGATGATCTCCGATCCGGCGATGAGTCCGGCGATTCGCTGGGCCGACGCCACCTGTCCCGGGTGTGGTCGCAAGGCGTGGATCTCGGGACGGAAGGGACGCGCGCTCCCGTAGAGCGCTTCGACGGAGAGGGCGGCGGCCACATCGGCGGCCACGGCGAGCTGGCGGGCGTGGTGAAGAGCTAAACAGCCCATCGCCGCCATGCCCTCGGTCCCGTTGAGGAGGGAGAGTCCCTCCTTGGTCAGCAGCTCCAGAGGCTGGAAGTCGACTTCAGGAGTGGGAGTCACCTCGCCGTCGATCCGCAGGAGGCCCTCGCCGATGAGTGGAAGGGCGAGGTGAGCGAAGGGCGCGAGGTCGCCTGACGCTCCCACGGATCCCTGGGATGGCACTACCGGGAGCAAGCCCCTCTGCAGGAGCTCGAGGAGCTTTTCGACGATTATCGGACGTACGCCAGAGTGCCCCTGGGCGAGGGTCCGTGCCCTGAGCAGGAGCATGGCCCGCACCACCTCGTCGGGCATCGGGTCGCCGACCCCGGTGGCGTGAGAGCGAAGGAGGTTGTACTGGAGAGTCTCGGTCTCGGGTCTGCCGATGTGGGTGGTGGCGAGGGCGCCGAACCCGGTGGTGATGCCATAGACGATCTCGTCGGACGCCACCGCCTCATCCACCATCGCTCTCGCCGGTCCCAGTCGGTCCCCGAGGTCCTCCGATGCGGTGGCTCCGGCCTTGCCCAGAGCGACGGCCGCCACCTGTTCGGGGGTCAGAGGCGATCCGTCGACGATGACGGTGTTCACGGTCGCTGACGGTAGCTTGCCGCCATGGCGACGACACAGAAGATCCGCTACTCAGATTGTGACCCTCAGGGCATCGTCTTCAATGGGAACTACGCCCGATATTGGGATGACGCCCTCACCGACTGGTTCGAGGAGGCCGGCTACGGCGGTCCTGACCTCGGGGGTACCGGTGTGGACGTGGTGGCAGCTCACATGTCGATCGACTTCAAGGCATCGGCGACCATAGGAGACACTCTCGAGACGTCTGTTGCGGTGGAGAAGTTCGGGAACTCGTCGATGACGGTCGGATTCACCACGAGACGTCTCTCCGATGAGACCGTGGTGGTACAGGGCATCGAGGTCATCGTTTTCGTGGAACCTGAGAGCTTCCGACCAGTAGCGGTACCGGATGAGTTCAAGCAGCGGTTGGCTCCGGAATCCAGCTAGGGCTCTCTACGTTGACACCGACATGACCGACCTGACCCCGCTACTCACCCAACCCGGCACCACGCTTGCCGTGATCGGCGCCACCGATCATCCCGGCAAATACGGCGGGATCATCTACCGGGACCTCAAGACCAAGGGTTTCCCGGTCTTTGCCGTCAATCCGTACCGTGAGAAGGTCGACGGCGACCCGTGCTGGAAGTCGGTCAGGGATCTCCCCGAGGTGCCAACTATCGCCGTCTTCGTGGTCCCGGCACGACGGGGGATCGACGTTCTCGCCGAATGCGCCGAGTTGGGCATCGAGAACATCTGGGTCCAGCCCGGCGCCTCCTCTCCGGCTTTCATGGAAGCACTCGAGTCAGGCCCCTTCACCTACCTCGTCGACGCCTGCGTCATGGTGCGAGCGAGGGTGGCGGCCGGATAGCAATCCGGTTCGAGTCGATGCGTCGACTCTGCGGGATGGCGACCCTTTAGATGCGGCCCCGGAACAGCTCCCGGGCGATGATGTTGCGTTGGATCTCGGACGTGCCCTCGTAGATACGGGGGGCCCTGACCTCCTTGTAGAGGTGGGCGAGGGTCGAGTCGGCCTCGAGGCCACGGGCTCCGAGCACCTGGATCGCCACGTCGACGGCTCTCTGTGCGGTCTCGGTGGCATGCAGCTTCGCCAACGCAGCCGTGCCGGTGACGGTTTCGACGTCGCCGGAGTCGTAGGCGGCAGCCGCGGCGTAGACCAGATGCCGGGAGGCCTCGACCGCGACCTTGACGTCGGCGAGCTGGTGGGAGACACCCTGGAACTCGCTGATCTTGGTCCCGAACGCCTCCCGGGTCGTGGCGTGCTCCACGGCGATGCGAAGCGCGGCCTCGGCCATTCCGAGGGCGAAGGCCCCGACGCTGGCCCGGAAGAGGTCGAGGGTCTGCATCGCCACCCCGAACCCCTGGTCCACCTGACCCAGAACAGCGGAGCCGTCGACGAATACCCCGTCGAAGACCCACCGGCCGAGCGGATGGGGGGAGATCATCTCGATCGTCTCGCCGGTGATGCCCGGCGAGTCGATCGGGACAGCGAAGGCGGTGACACCTTTCGCCCCGGCGTCGACAGTGGTCCGGGCGAACACCGTGGCCACGTCGGCGTCGGGAGCGTTGGAGATGTAGGTCTTCTCCCCGGTTAGGCGGTAGCCATCGCCGTCGGCCTCTGCACTGGTTGCGATTGAGGCGACATCCGACCCGGCAGATGGCTCGGTCAATGCGAAGGCGGCCACGGCAGAACCACTGATGAGGTGGGGCAGCCAACGCTCCCGGAGCCCTTCGTCGCCCGAGAGGAGAATCGGGGTGCCTCCAAGTCCCTGCACTGCAAAAGCCGTCTCCGCCTCCGGGCAGACGCGAGCCAAACCCTGACGTATGCGGCACAAGTCCGTCGCGTTGGTGCCCCCGTCTCCGAAGATGCGTTCGAACATCCCGGCGGCGCCGATGGCGGCGACGAGCTCGCGGTTGACCTTTCCGGGCGTGCCCGCCTCGGCCACGGGTAGGAGGGTCTGGCCCAATCTCTCGGCTTCCATGATCAGGGGGGTGTCGACCATGGGCCGAAGTTAACCCAGGCTGGTCGGCGCGTGGCAGGCTGCGGTCGGGGAGGGCAGGTAGCCTCGCCGGGTGAGTCCGTTTCGATCCAGCGTCCGACTCAACGACGACTGGCCCCACTTCCGTTTCGAGATCGCCAGTGGCGTCGGGACCGTCACCTTCGACCGACCCGAAAAGCTCAATGCCCTCACCTTCGAGGTCTATGCCGACCTGCGTGATCTCCTGTCCCAGGTGGAGCATCGTGACGACGTCTCGGTTCTGGTCATCACCGGCACCGGCAAGGGCTTCTGCTCTGGAGGCGACGTCGACGAGATCATCGGGAAGCTCCTGGAGATGGACTCGAGAGGCCTGTTGGAGTTCACCCGGATGACAGGTGCGGTCGTCGAGAACATGAGGCGACTTCCGATCCCGATCATCGCCTCGGTGAACGGTGTAGCGGCGGGAGCGGGAGCAGTCATTGCGTTGGCCGCGGACCTTCGGATCCTGGCCGAGTCTGCCTCGTTCCATTTCCTGTTCACGAAGGTCGGGCTAGCCGGGGCCGACATGGGCTCGGCCTACCTGCTGCCCCGGGTCGTCGGCCTGGGTCGCGCGAGTGAGATGTTGTTACTAGGCGAACGGGTCGAGGCGGGACGAGCTCTCGAGGTCGGGCTGGCCACCCGGGTGGTGAGCGACGACGAGCTCGCTGCCGAGACAGCATCCCTGGCCGGCCGGTTGGCTGAGGGGCCCAGTGTTGCCTATGGCGCCACCAAGGTCCTGCTCAGCCGGGAGTTGGACATGGATCTGGGGTCGTCGATCGAACTGGAGGCGTTCACCCAGGCTCTGCTGATGACCACCGACGACCACGCCGAGTTCTATCGGGCCTTCACTGCCAAGCGTGACCCCAAGTGGCAGGGACGATGAGCCGCCACCACTTCTTCGACCCGGAGGGCCTCCCGCCGGCAACCGGTTTCTCATACGGCGCATTGGCCGCAGAGGGCCGACTCCTCCATGTCGCAGGAATGACCGGGCACCACGAGGACGGGTCCATCGCACCCTCGATCGAGGATCAGTTCGGTGACGCCTGCCGTTCGGTCGTGGCCGTGATCGAGGAGGCGGGTGGCTCTCCGACCGACCTGGTCTCGATGACGATCCACACGAGTGACATCGCCGCCTATCGGGCCAGCCTCTCCGAGATCGGACAGCGATATCGGGCTGTCTTCGGCAAGCACTACCCGCCCATGGCACTCTTCGGCATCAGTGAGCTGTTCGACCCACGCGCCAAGGTCGAACTGGTCTGTGTGGCGGTGGTCCCGACGACGACTAGTCGTCGAGGATGAACACCGGTTCTTCGTAACGTCTGATCCGGCCCGCACGAGCACGTTCCTCGATCACGGATTCGAGGTCCGCCTGCATGTCGTCCAGCGGGCGATCGGAAGCCAGCATCGCCAGTGGGATGTTGAGACGGAGGGCGCGTTCGGGGACCTTGAAGCGGGTGATGCCCGCCGGGAGAAGGTCGTCACCGACTGCTGCGGCCATGACGTCTTCGATCGTGAGGGTGGGGAACTCGACGATCCCGGCCCAGTCGGGGAAGCTGGCCTCGGCCGACTCGGGACGTGGGTCGGTGGTCCTCGTCACGTTCCACCGCCCCGTATACCCGCCGACGAGCGCGGAGAGGGTTGCATTGGACGTGAGGTCGGTCGCGAGCACGTGGCGGGGCGACCGTCCGCGAACCAGGACCGACGGGGCGCCTGTCTCTTCCACCAGGCGGAGATGCTCGGCACCGGATAGGGCATCGAGCAGGTCGTCGACCGTGCAGCCCCGCACCACGTGATGCCAGGTGTCGAGCGTGACCGTCTCGGGATCCACGACCTGAACGACGGCATGGGTGAGGTCGATCTTCTTCAGCGACTCTGTCCTCGTGGCCCCGTCGAGCAGCACGAGGTCCCCGCCGGGGGCCTCGATGCAGACCATGGGGTTGGCCTGGATCCCATCGGACCCGATTCGCTCGCTCAATCTCTCCACCCGGAGAGGATCGATCTCCTCGTGTCTCCGGATCGTTTCCAGACGAACCACCCGAAGCCGGGGCAGGTCTGTCATCGGAGCTCTCCGACCACTTCGGTCAGGATCCGAGTCAACCTGTCGACGTCGTCCTCGTCCTGGTAGATGCCGAATCCGATGCGGAGGCGATGACCGCGGAAGTCCGTGATGACACCGCGGTCGTGGAGGCGGCGGTACACATCTCCGGCATCTGCACTCTCGAATGTCAGGAAGTTCCCCCTGTGGAAATCGGCAGGGGGCGTCAAATCCCAGGGAAGGTCGACCGACCCGAGGAATTGCGTCTGCAGACCCTCGACATGGGCGTGGATCTCCGCCGGTCCGATTCCCTCCGTGTTCAGCCAGGAGAGGACCGCGTCCATTCGATACAGCCCGGATGGGTCGAAGGTGGCCCCGGAGAAGCGGGTCCCATCGGTGGCATACTGGATCTGGTCGCTGACCCCGGACTCCAGTTGACCGAACCCGGCGTACCAGCCGGTGTCGACCGGGCGCGGGCCGTAGCCGGGGGGACAGTGCATGAAGCAGACCCCTTCCCCTGACATGGCGTACTTGTAGCCGCCTGCAATGAAGAAGGCACGGTCCTGTATCGGGCCCAGGTCGACCGGGAGCGCCATGAATGCGTGGTATCCGTCGATGACGACGAAACACTTCTGTTCCGACACGGCCGACACGATCCGGTCGATGTCGGTGACCCTGAATCCCGAGTCGAAGAACACCTGTGAGAGATAGATGAGATCGTGTACCCCTGACCGAGCCTCGGCGGTGAATCGTTCGGAGAACGTGTCGAAGGGCTCGGTCGGGACGCGGTCGACGATCGCCAGACCTTCCTCCTCCCATCGCCGGGACTGTCTGGTGAACGAGTGGAACTCAGAACCGGTGGAGAGCACACGCACCGGAGGGTCGAGACAGGAGAAGAGTCGGTTGAGGAACTCGTGGGTGTTCGGGGCGAAGGTGATGCTGGTCGATCCGTCCAGATTGAGAGCCCGGGCGATCCCGTCCCTGGTTCGAGGGAGGATCTCGGAGAAGACGTGCTCCCATTTGTCGTCGACGAGACGGGCGGCATCGCCCCACGCCTGAGCATGGGCATCCCTGGTCACGTCTGGCCAGGGGTGGTGGGAGTGTGCGGCGAAGTGGAGACGATCGGGGTCGGCCGCTCGAAAGAGGGAGAAGCCCTCTCGGATAATCATGTCTCGTAGCGGAATCGCATCGACGAGACGATGCCGTCGGGGAGCTCGGGCCGATCGGCCCGGGGTACGAGGAACGTCGACATGTTCAGGAGGTCTCCGAACACCCGACTCCGCTCGGCCGACTTCTCCAGATACTTGGCGCCGGCGGAACCGCCGGTACCCACCCGACGTCCGATCATCCGCAATGCCATTTGGGCGTGTCGGTATCGCCAGGTAGTGAAGCCCTCGTCGATGTCCATCAGCAGTTGGAGGAGGCGGGACGGCTCTACCAACGCGGGTTGGTCCCGGTAGAGAGTGATGAATACCGCGGCCTGAAAGGCACGCTGGCTCATTCGCAGCCGACCGGCCTTGCGTTCCAGGTCGTGCTTTTCCGGTTCGAAGAGCGCCTCGTACTGTCCCAGGACCAACTCGAACTCGCGGAGCTGTGCGGTGCGCTCTTTCTCGGTCAGGTTGGGGTTGTTCTCCACCACCGAGCGGTCGCCCTCGATCCGGTCGTGCACCGCGGTGCGATAGGCCTCCCAGAAATTGAAGTCCTCGTGGTCGAGAAACGGGGTGCGTTCCAGCCAGACCTCCACCAGGTCGAACAGAGACGGCTCGTCCTCGACGTCTTCGACTTGTCGGCGATCCCGATCGTCGAACCGGGCCGTGTACTCGTCGCCGGAGAGTAGGAGGCGATCTCCCCTCCGAAGGCCCAGCTTGTTCTCGACGATCCTGAACTGGGCCGACTGGAACCCCGAGGCGGGAAACAGATAGTCGCGGAAGTCGAGGAAGTCGAGCGGCGTCATGGTCTCCAGGACCCCGATCATCTCGATGAGGAGCTTCTGGATCGCGGTGATCCGGATCAGCCGGCTCACCACCGTTCCCATCTCCTCCTCCCCCACGGTCTCGCTGGAGAAGATGCCCAGGATGCTGTCCAACTCCCAAATGACCTGTTTGAACCAGAGTTCGTATGACTGGTGGACGACGATGAACAGCATCTCGTCGTGAACGGTCTCTCCCGCCGCCGTGCTCTCGAGTTCCTGCGAGGCGAGCAGCTTGTCGAGCCCCAGGTAGTCGGCGTAATAGAGGCCGTCTTCGCTCATCGCCCGGGAAACTAGTGCGGCACTAGACCTGAGCAGAGTGTTGCGGCGCCACACCACACCATCTCTCGGACCGTGCCCAAAGCTCCCGGCCCAGTTCGTCGTCCATGGCGGCCGCTGACGGCTGGCGAGCTTCGCGTTTGGCGTAGTACCGGCCCGATTCGTCAGCGAGCTCGGGAGCGGTGGCGCACCAGACGCCCGTCACGGCCGCCTCCTCCGGTGGCCGGCGGTTCCGGAAGAGGAACCTGGAGCCCCGGGGGAAGATGTTGGTGTCAGCGAGACCCGGGTGAACCGCGTATGTGCGCCAGCCTGGCTGCAGCTGGGAGAACCTCCGTGCGAACAGGATGTTGGCCAGCTTGGACACGGCGTACTCGGAGAGCCCGGCGATTGAACGGCTTCGTTGTTGAACCCGATCGAAGTCGATGCCCGACGCCCGGCGGTGCATCTCAGAGGTGAGCACGACGATGCGGGCCCCGGTCACGAAGGTTCGACGCAGGTGGTGGGTCAGCATGAAATGGCCGAGATGGTTGACTCCGAAGTTGATCTCGAATCCGTCAGCCGTGACGCCACGCGTGCCGCCTACCGCCGCGTTGTTGATCAGTACGTCCAGTCTCTTCCCGCTTCTCTCGAACGTCATGGCCGCCTGACGGGCAGACTCGAGGGAGGCCAGGTCGAGGTTCAGGAACTCAGCCGATCCTCCGTCCGCCGAGACCTGAGTGACTACCGGCATCGTCCGAGCCTCGGACCGGCCGGCAGCGACCACGTGGTAGCCACGCCGACCCATCTCGATGGCCGTCGCACGCCCGATCCCGGATGAGACCCCGGTAATCAGCACCGTCTTCATGCCAGGCACCGTACCGTTGGCGGTGTGATCGGTTGGCCTGCCCAGTTGAATGCATACGACTTCTTCCTCGGTGACCGACTCGTCGCCGGTGAAGGCGATCGGGTCGCAATCCGTCTCGACGACGGCTCGATGACCTACTCGGATGTGGATGCATTGGTGGCAGGGTTCGCCAGCCACCTCCTCGCGATCGGGGTGGCTCGGGAGGACCGTGTTCTCCTCGTGATGTCCGACAGCCCAGGCTTCGTCGCCTCGCTGCTGGCAGTTTTTCGAATAGGGGCAGTCGTCGTGATGGTGAACCCCGGACTGTCCGCCGACGCCACCGGCGAGATCGTCGACCGGTCCAGGGCGGCGGCGGCAATCGTCGATCAGGGCTATCAGGAAGGGTTCATTGCCTCCCTTCATGGATGGCGGCCGACGATCGTGGACCCTGCCGACATCGGCGCCACGGGCCACCAGGAACCCCCGGCGGCCACGGGGCCGGATGACCCGGCGATCTGGCTGTTCTCGGGTGGGACGACCGGCGCACCCAAGGCTGTCCCTCAGACCCACCGCAGTCTGATCAACACCACACGTCTGTACGGGCAGGGATCACTTGGGCTCACCTCCGGAGACATGACCATGTCGGTCCCCAAGCTCTACTTCGGTTATGCCACCGGGTCGAATCTCCTCTTTCCCTTCTCGGTGGGCGCCTCCGTCGTCCTCTTCGCCGAGCATCCGACTCCCGAAGCTCTCTTCGCCAGGATCGAACGACACCGACCCACGGTTCTGGTGAACGTGCCTTCGGCAATCAACCAGATGCTGGCCGCCCCCGACGCGGCGAGTCGAGACCTGTCCAGTCTGCGTTTGGCCACCTCAGCCGGCGAAGCGCTCCCCGAGACGCTCTATCACCGCTGGGTGGAGACCTTCGGGGTCGAGCTGTTGGACGGTCTGGGGACGGCTGAGATGTGGCACATCTTCATCACCAATACCGTCGGCTCGGTACGACCGGGCACCCTGGGACGGGTCGTCCCCGGTTTCGAGATCCGGGCTTGTGACGAGGATGGGGACGAAGTGCCCCCTGGTGAGGTCGGGCGGCTGTGGGTTCGTGGTGATTCGCTCGGCCTTGGCTACTTTGGCGACCCCGACCAGACGGCCGAAGCCTTTCGGGGGGACTGGTTCGTGGGCGGCGACCTCGTCTCGATCGACCGTGACGGATACGTCACACACCGTGGCCGCGCCGACGACGCGGTCAAGGTGAAGGGCAAGTGGTTCCGTCCCCAGGAGGTCGAGTCGACACTTCTCGACCATCCCGCCGTCACCGAGGTTGCGGTCATAGCTGTCGAGGACGACGCGGGCCTGACCCGACCGGTGGCGTTCGTCGTGTCCGACGGCGACGTCTCAGAGCAAGACCTGATCGACTGGGTGTTGTCCCACCTCGAGCCCTACAAGCATCCGCGGAAGGTCTTCTTCGTCGACTCCTTGCCGCAAACGCATCTCGGGAAGGTCGACCGGGGCGAGCTGCGTCGACGAGCCGGCTGACGGTGAAACATTCCGAATATGTCGTTCCGGCGCGCGATGATCGCGTGATGGAGCCGACGATTCTCCACGCCGACCTCGATGCCTTCTACGCATCGGTAGAACAGCTCCTGGATCCTTCGCTGCGAGGGAAGCCGGTCCTCGTCGGGGGTGGAATCGTCGTAGCCGCCTCCTATGAGGCGCGGCTCTACGGCGTACGGGCTCCCATGTCCACGCGTGATGCCCTGGCCCTGTGCCCGGACGCCGTGGTGGTGAACGGCCATTTCGACCGATATCTCGACCTGTCCGATCAGGTGATGGCGATCCTCGAAGATGCCACTCCGATCGTCGAACAGATCTCCGTTGACGAAGCGTTCCTCGACGTCAGCGGAACGACGCACCTCCTTGGCCCACCGACCCATATCGCCAGGGAGATCAAGCGACGAGTTCGTGAGGAAGTCGGCCTCCCTATTTCGATCGGAGTCGCCTCCACGAAATTCCTCTCGAAGATCGCCTCCGCGCGATCCAAGCCGGACGGACTCGTGCTCGTCGAAGTGGGCAAGGAGCTCGACTTCCTCCACCCGCTCCCTGTGGAGGCACTCTGGGGAGTGGGCAAGGTCACCGCAGCCCGGCTCCATCGTCTCGGGATTCTCACCGTCGGCGAGCTCGCAGAGATCTCGCCGGGCGCCCTCACGCCGTACCTGGGACCGGCGGCCGCCGGGTCCCTACGCAGTCTTTCGTGGAATCGCGACCCACGACGGGTTCGGGGCGGTCAGCGTGCCGGCTCGGTCGGAAGCCAGCAGGCCCTGGGAAGGGGCCTGACCGATCGCGACGACATGGCCGTCGTCGTCCTGAACCTGGCCGATCGAATCGGGAGACGGCTCCGAGCCAAGGACCGCGTGGGGACGACGATCACCCTAAGGCTCCGGTTTCCGGGCCCTCGATCCGTCACCCGTAGCCATACGCTCCCCGCCGCTACGGGATCGACGGCCGCCCTATCGAATCTGGGCATGGTGCTGGTCGACCGCGCCCTCACGGACAATCCGGGCGAGAGGGTGACTCTCATCGGGATGAGTGTCTCGAACCTCGCCACCCACGACCATCGTCAGCTCGAATTCGACCTCGGAGATGGCGACGTACTCCGGTCGGGCAGCGGTGTTGCCCTGAAACGCAGCAGCCTCGAGGCAACCGTGGATGAGGTCCGGGAGAAGTTTGGCCGGTCGATGGTCCGCTACGGAATCGGCAGCGGCGGTATGGGCGACGACTTCAGGAGACTTGCCGAGAAGTCATGAGACCGGCTCGTCGGCGAGCCGTACCGGGCCTTTGTTCTCCGGGTGGATCCCGTTCTTGTCGGCGTAGAAGGCGCGGACCCGATCCATGAACCCGGCCTCGTCGTCGCCGACCCACTCTGGCTCCGAGATGACGACGACCTTTCGGGTCGAGTCGACCCCGGCGAACACCACCGGGACACCGGCCCCGGCGGCGATGTGCACGAACCCCGGTTTCCAACTCCCGGCGGCTTCACGGGTTCCCTCCGGTGCGATCACGAGAATCAACCGCTCTCTCTCCGCAAACGCCGTCCGCACCTGCTCGACGAGACCGCCCGGCTGGCGTCGATCCACCGGGATGCCGCCCACCTTGCGGAACATGAAGCCGAAGGGCCATCGGAAGAGGGTGTGCTTGCCGAGGAAATTGACACTGATGTTGAAGTGCCGGATCACGGCGAGGAAGAGGAAGAAATCCCAGTTGGAGGTGTGCGGCGCCCCGATGATCACCATCTTCGACAACGGGGGCAGGTCACCTTCGACCCGCCAGCCGAGCGCCCGGAACACCCGGTAGGAGATCCATCTCACGCTGCGGATGCTCCCAGAATCGCGCTCCTCGACCGAATCAGGAGCGTGGCCTCACCGGGGCCACCCGAAAGCCGTCGCTGTCGACCCAGACCACAGATGGACGTCCGTCGACAGCGGCGACTATCCGGTCGGCCGTCTCGTCGTCGATGGGACCAAGATCGTCGCCACGGTGGATGACTCTGAGTCTTGCGTTGTCGGGGAACTTCACCGCGATCTGACCGGGGTGCGAGGTGACGATCGTCACGTCGAACGGTTCCATGCGGCGCCGCTCTTCGGACGGAGCGCGTTCCCGCACGTAGCTGCCCAGGAGGTACCAGGTGGCCAACCCGCTGAACAAGAGGAGCGCCATGGGCTCGACGAGCGAGCCGGTGAAGGTTTCGTCGAGCAGTCGATTGAGGACCACGACGAGTGTCGTGATCAGGGCACCGGCGGCGACCAGCCCGGTGATCATGCCCAGACCGAGCGTGTACATGCGTCGAGGCCAGCCAGCCACGGTCTCGGTCGTCGCTGCGAGCCTGGCGGCCCGGCCGAAGAGCCCCCACGTCGAGAGGCTGACCACCAGGACGGTCGCGGCGGCGATCACCGCGTCGGTGTCGCCGCCAACGAGGGGACGGTTCCCGAACGCGAAGATCGTCAGCGTCACCGCCGCTGCGATCGCAACCGCCAGAGATATGGCTGCCAGCACATAAGTCGCGAACACCCGTGGACTGGCGGCGACCTCTCGATAGGACCGACGGTGTGCCAGCCAAACGGCGAGGGTGGCCACCCCGCTCCCCAGGGCGATGGAGACGTCGTCGAAGTGCTGACCTGCCGGGGCGGTGTCGGCCAGGACGTACTGCAGTGAGATGGCGAGGACGTACGTCGCACTCCCGATTGCGATGACGACACTGCCGACCTGTACGGCGACGCTCCACACCGTTCTCGGCGTCTCGGGAGGTCCCGGCCATGCGGTGAACCAGCGGTACCCCCAGATCGGCACACCGACGATCAGCATCGCCAACCAGGGGTCGAAGTCGAAGCTCCCGGGGCCGAGCAGTGTCTCGAACCCGGCCACCAGGGTCCCGGCGAGACCGATGGTCCCGGTGATGAGGCCGATCGCAGCTCCAACCACCCTCCGTAGCTCTCCCGCTTCGGTCTGAGGCGGGTCCCGCCGCGCGGCCAGCTCGTGAAACAGGACGATCACGCCGAACACCACTGTCCCGGTCCATGCCGAGGCCCGTTCCTCGCTGATAAGGCCATTGATGAACAGGACCGCGTTGACCACGAAGGCGGTCAGGAACACCAGCTCCATCAGGGTCAGGTAGAGGGTCCAGCCCACCGAGCCCGGGAACTGGACCCGGCGCTGGGCTTGCCTACGCCAGAAGTAGACGGCGAAGGGGAGCGAGACGACCAGAGCAGAGACAGAGGCGGAGAGGTTCTCGGTCGGGTCGAAGACGAATCGGTCCCCGGGGAAGGCGGTGCTCACCAGATGGGCCAGGGCGAACCCGGCGACCCCCATCGACAGGGCGAGCACGAGGTAGGCGACGAGATCGGCACCACCCCCTTCTTCCCTGTCGTCCTTCTTCCTCGTCGATCGTTGGATCGCCAGTATCACGATTGCAACGACCCCGACCACGAGAAGCAGAGGCAGGAGCAAGCCGATCATCGGCAGTTCCAGACGAAGTAAGGCCAGGGATCTCCGGTGATCCACCAGAACCCTTCTTCTTCGAGAAGCTCGAAACTGACGTGCTCGCTCCAACTCGAGCCGAAGCCTCCATCGGTTGAGTGGTGGATGGTCACGTCGACGAACGTGTCACCTGGTGGTGGGTTGACGGCTCCATCGTCGAAGGTCTCTCGCATACCCACACCACCGAAGAAGTCGCCCTCGAATCCCAACTCGGCTGTGAAGTCGACGGTGCCGAACATGGCGATGTCGTCCCCCGTGCAGTCGCCGAGTGCGTCCTCGTGGATGACCGCGGCCGCATCATCCCAACGTTCGTCGCTCAGTGCGACGAGGTACTCCTGAACCGCACCTTCGGCTGTCTCCGGGTCGAGGCTGACGGGACCGCGCGCCAGCGCGATGGCGACCAGGATGACGACCAGCACTCCGAGGCCCGCTGGGAGCAGCCAGCGGGGGATCTTGCTCCCTTTCTCGCTCATATGGGAGTTGGACGTCCCCTCGGACGCTTCAGTTGCACCCTCGACGGGTGCTCGGTCCGGGCCCTCTGTCAATCCTGCAGCCCCAAAGCCTTCATACCGCCTGCCATGTTCGCCGCCTCGAAGCCGTTGAAAGACAGGAAAGTCGCCACGTTGGCGCTGCGGCCGCCGGATCTGCACACACAGAGCACGGGCCGGTCACCGGGTAGTTCGCTCATCCGCTCCACGATCTCGGTCTGCGATATGAGAATCGCACCCGGGAGCGTCCCGAGAGTCCATTCGTAGGGTTCCCGAACATCGAGGATCGAGGCCTCATTGTCCTCGACCCAGGTCTCCCAGTCCGTCGCCGGAACATTGGTGAATGCACTCACAGGGTCGATCTTATTGGCCGTTGGCATCGAATCACGCTCGTCGACTGTCTCGACCTACACTCCCGCCGCGCCGCGCACCCGGAGGGTAAGTCATCGACATTGCAGTTCTAGCTTCCGGATCGGGCACCAACCTCCAAGCGCTCGTCGACTCACCGGTCATCCGCCCCCACATAGCGGTTGTGGTAGCGGACAACCCCGAAGCCATGGCGCTGGAACGGGCCGCCAGGGCCGGGATCGAGACCGAGGTCGTCCGATGGCAGGACCACGACGATCGGACCGCCTTCTCTTCTGCGGTAGCGGAAGTCGTATCGAGACACGGTGGCGATGGTGTCGTCCTGGCCGGGTTCATGCGGGTGCTCGACCCGGTCTTCATCGACCGTTTTCCCAATCGCATCCTCAACATCCATCCTTCTCTGCTGCCCGCATTCCCCGGGTCGAGCGCGGTGGAGGCGGCAATCAACCATTCGGTCAAAGTCACCGGGGTCACGGTTCATTTCGTGGACGAGAAGGTCGACAACGGCCCGATCATCGCCCAGGTACCCGTCGAGGTGCTCGATGACGACACCGTCGACACGCTGCACAGGCGAATCCAGGTGGAGGAGCACCGGTTGTATCCGAAGGTCGTCGAAGCCTTTGTCGCCGGTCAACTCGAAGTGGTGGGTCGCACCGTGGTGACCCGAGCCGGAGCCGTCCGATGAGGGCCCTGGTCAGCGTGTACGACAAGACGGGATTGGTCCCCTTCGTGTCCCGTCTCGTGGCTGCAGGCTGTGAGATCGTGTCCTCCGGCGGCACCGCCACAGCGCTCGAAGAAGCCGGCATCCCGGTGACGAAGGTCGAGGACGTCACCGGATCCCCCGAGATCCTCGGTGGTCGTGTGAAGACACTCCATCCCAAGATCCACGGCGGGATCCTGGCACGCGGCGAATCCGACGACGCCGAACTGAGTTCCAACGGAATCGAGCGGTTCGAACTCGTCGTCTGCAACCTCTATCCGTTCCGGGCGACCCTGGCCGATCCCTCGGCGACCGAAACCGAGCTAATCGAGAAGATCGACATCGGGGGACCCGCCATGGTCCGGGCCGCCGCCAAGAACCACAGGCATGTGGCCGTGGTGGTCACACCGGAGCAGTACGACGAGGTGGCAGCAGCGGTCGAGGCCGGTGAGATCTCCGACGATCTCCGGCGTCGTCTGGCGGCGGAGGCCTTTTTCCACACAGCGAGTTACGACGCTGCCATCGTGGGCTGGCTCGGAGACGATCTAGTCATCCCTCTCCGTCATGCCGGGGAGCTTCGCTACGGGGAGAACCCTCACCAGGACGCTGTGGTGTACCGGGAGGACGGAGCCACCGGGTGGTGGGCAAACGCCCGGCAGCTTCAGGGCAAGGAGATGTCGTTCAACAATTACGCCGACGCCGAGGCTGGCTGGCGTCTGGCCTCGGACCTCGGTGACGGTGCAGTAGTGGTGATCAAACACACCAACGCTGCAGGTGCTGCGAGCGGCGGTTCTGTCGCAGAGAACTTTGCGGCTGCCTGGGAGGGGGACTCCCTTGCCGCCTTCGGCGGAGTGGTTGCCATCAACGGCCGCATCGACGCAGAGCTCGCCGAGGCGCTCGCCGAGCCGTTCATCGAGGTGGTGATCGCACGTTCGATCGACGAGGGAGCGGCTCAGACGCTCGGTGCCAAGCAGAACCTCAGAGTCCTCCTCGCCGACCCTCCCGCGGTCGACGATCTCGACATGAGACGGATCGATGGCGGCTTCCTGGCCCAGCGTCGAGATCGGACCAGCACCGACGGGTGGACCGTGGTCTCTGAGAGACAGCCTTCGGCCGAGGAGATGGAAGCCCTGCGCTTCGCATGGATCGTGTCCGCGCACACCAAGTCGAACGCCATCGTCATAGCCCGCGGTCGTCAAGTGGTCGGTGTGGGCGCTGGCGATCAGTCCCGGGTGGGAGCAGCCGAACGAGCAGTCGTCAAGGCCGGAGACCGCGCCAAGGGTGCGGTGGCGGCCTCCGATGCCTTCTTTCCGTTCCGCGACGGGCTCGACACCCTGGCCGAGGCCGGGGTGGCGGCCGTGGTCGAGCCCGGTGGATCGCGAAACGACCAGGAGGTCATCCACGCGGCCAACGAACGAGGGGTGGCGCTCGTGTTCACCGGTATGAGGCACTTCAGACACTGATGAGCGCAAGGGTCCTCGACGGCAAGGCAGTGGCCGCCTCGGTGAAAGACGAGGTGAGTGTGGCGGTAGCTGGGCTCGACTACCAGCCGGGTCTGGCGACGGTCCTGGTCGGTGACGATCCGGCCTCTCATACCTATGTGCGAGGGAAACGGCGCGACGCTGGGGAGGTGGGGATCGCATCGATTCACCACGAACTCCCCGAGACGACCAGTCAGGCCGAGCTGACGCAAGTCATCCAGAGTCTCAACGACGACGAAGCTGTCGACGGAATCCTGGTCCAGCTCCCCCTTCCCGGGGACCTGAACGGTGAGGAGGCGGTCGAGATGATCGACCCGGCCAAGGACGTCGATGGCCTTCATCCATTCTCGTTGGGGCTTCTCATGCTCGGACGTCCCGGTCTCCGACCCTGCACGCCGAGTGGGGTCATGAGACTTCTCGACTACTACGGCATCGGCACCGCCGGGGCGCGGGCGGTCATCGTCGGTCGGTCTTTTCTCGTTGGTCGACCTCTGGCGATGCTGCTCTCCGAGCGCGGGGCAGACGCCACGGTCTCGGTGGCGCACTCCCGAACCACCGATCTGGTGTCGGTCACCGCCCAAGCCGACATCCTGGTGGCCGCCGTGGGGGTTCCCGGTCTCATCGGCCGCGAACACGTCAAGCCCGGCGCCACCGTGATCGACGTCGGTGTCAACCGGACCGACGAGGGTCTGGTAGGTGACGTCGACTTCGCCGACGTCTCTGAGATCGCCGGGGCGATCACCCCGGTCCCCGGAGGCGTCGGCCCGATGACACGCGCCATGCTGCTCGCCAACACCCTCCGTGCCGCCGAAGCACGGAGAGGGAAGCTCGAACGAAATCGCGGCTAGCCCAGCGGAGCCGTGGCGAAGTTGACCGAGAAGGCGACGCAGTAGATCCAGACGCTGCCGAAGTCGGCGATGTCCACGTCGGTGGGGATTTCGTAGTTCTGGTCGCCGATGTTGCCTTTGAGTGACCCGAGGTCGACCGAACCGTCCATGGATCCATCGGTGGGGACCAGCACCACATGGAGATCCGGTCCGTTGGTGACCTCGAACTCCTCGAGCCGCAGCACCTGGGATCCATCCGCCAGCTGAAAGACCGTCGCGGTGCCTGAGCCCTGGTGTGAGGCGTCGGCGTCCTCGAATTCGCCGGTGACGAGAGTGGTGGGCCCCTCAGAACCCGAAGTAGTGGCTGTAGCGTCATCCATGGCATCGTCGGCCATCGACTCCTCGTCGGCCATGGCCTCCGTTGTGGCCGTTCCGGCGACGGTGGTGTCCGCGGACGACGCCGCGGCGGGCGCAGGGAACTCCTCGCTGACTTCGTTGTCGAGGAACAAAGGCGAGCCCAGCCACCACGCAAGCGCGAGGACGGGAATGGCCAGGACGGCGGCGGCGATGAGCAGTCGTTTCTTGGTCATGGAAGGCAATCTGACGGCCTTGACCGAAAGTCTCCGTAAAACGGACCGAAAGCTGACCTAAATCCCGACCCCACTAGTCTCCCTGGCCTCGCAATTCACACGCAGGAGTCAACGAACGTGGGCACGAACATCACGATGGGACCGGACGGTCTCCAGGTAGCGAACGACCCGATCATCCCGTTCATCGAAGGTGACGGCATCGGTCCCGACATTTGGGCGGCGTCGGTGAGGGTCTTCGATGCCGCAGTAGAGAAGGCGTATTCCGGGGAACGACACATCGCTTGGAAGGAGGTCCTTGCCGGCGAGAAGGCGTTCAACGAGACCGGCACCTGGCTGCCGGACGAGACCGTGGCCGCTTTTCAAGAGCACCTGGTGGGAATCAAGGGCCCGCTGACCACTCCCGTCGGGGGTGGGATCCGCTCCCTCAACGTTGCATTGCGCCAGATCATGGACCTTTATGCATGCGTCCGACCGGTCCGCTGGTTCGAGGGGGTCCCGTCACCGGTGAAGAACCCGGGTGACGTCGACATGGTGATCTTCCGCGAGAACACGGAGGACGTCTACGCCGGGAAAGAGCTCGAGGAGGGCACTGAGGACGCCAAGAAGCTCCTCGCCTTTCTCAAGGAGACGTACGACTGGGACATCCGCGAGGACTCGGGCATCGGCATCAAACCCGTCTCGGTGACCGGCTCCAAGCGCCTCATTCGGGCGGCGATCAGGTACGCCGTCCAGAACAACCGCGAGTCCGTGACCCTGGTCCACAAGGGCAACATCATGAAGTTCACCGAGGGAGCGTTCCGCTCATGGGGCTATGAGCTGGTGAAAGAAGAGTTCTCGGACGTGGCGGTCTCCTGGGAGGACAGTGGAGGAGACGCTGGCGACAAGATCCTGGTCCAGGACGTCATCGCCGACGCCATGCTTCAGCAGGTGCTCACCCGCCCGGCTAGTTACGACGTGATCGCCACCACGAATCTCAACGGTGACTATCTCTCCGACGCGTTGGCGGCACAGGTGGGTGGCATCGGCATCGCACCGGGCGGCAACATCAACTATGACTCGGGCATCGCCGTGTTCGAGGCGACCCACGGCACGGCACCGAAGTACGCCAACCAGGACAAGGTCAATCCGGGATCGGTGATCCTCTCCGGTGAGATGATGTTCCGGTACATGGGTTGGAACGAGGCGGCTGACCTGGTCATATCAGGGCTCGAAGGCGCGATCTCGGCCCGCACCGTCACCTACGACTTCGAACGTCTGATGGACGGCGCCACCAAGGTCAGCACCTCCGAGTTCGGCACCGCCATCATCGACCACATGTAGGTCAGATCTGCGAACCCGGGGTTGCACAGCCCACATACGGGTCGAATCCGCTCATCTTCAGCGGTCGGGCTGGACGGTGCCCGAACCTGAGCGGATTTCGTTCATATATGGGCTGACGTACCCCGGGTTGCGAAGGCTTATCAGTCCCGGGTGAGGGCGAGGAGACGCAAGATCTCGAGGTAGAGCCAGACCAAGGTCACCATCAGCCCGAAGGCGGCGAACCAGGAGAACCATGCCGGTGCTCGCTGGGTGATCCCTCGCTCGATGGTGTCGAAGTCGAGGAGCAGGTTCAATGCGGCGATTCCACATATGACGACACTGAAGAGGATGCTGAGTGGTCCCCCGTCCCAGATGAACGGCATATTTGCCCCGAACAGGCTGAGGAGCAGGGACGCTACGTAGAAGATGGCCACACCGACGGTCGCGATGATGATCACCGAACGCATCTTCTGGGTCACTTTCACGATCCGGTTGGCGTACAGGAACAGCATCGCCAGGAACACGCCGAAGGTGGCGAGGACCGCCTGGAGGACTATTCCCTCGTAGAACTCTGAATAGATCTTCGAGATCGCACCGACGAGGACACCTTCGGCGATCGCATACAAGGGTGCGGTGAACCGGACCCACTCCTTCTTGACGAGGGTCACGATCAACAAGACGATCGAGGCGATCAACGCACCCCAGAACACCGGCCCCAGTACCGACACCTCCACCGACGTCCATCCGTAGACCGCGCCACCGAGGAGCAGGACGAACAGCAACCCGGTCTGCTTGATCACCGACGACATCGTCATGTAATCCCCGGTGTCGATGATCGGCGCCGAGCCCGACTCGGGTTTCTCGGCAGTGCCGAATTGGGACGTGAGGACTGGGTTGGCCATGACCCGGATTCTAGATCCCCGGTGGGATCCAGAATCCTCACCCGCTGCGGCACGCTCGCCCTCGATACCCGGCCCGAGAAGGCTCCTAGACTTGTCCACAAGCCGGGAGTCCCTTTTGACCGCCATCAAGATCACACGCGCCGCCGATGTGCTGCCCCCAGAGGAAGTCGCAGCGCTACAGCCGACGATCGACGAGATCAACCGTCTCAAGCGCGAGCGAAATGCCGTTGTCGCCGCCCACAACTACATGACGCCGGACATCTACCACCTGGCAGCCGACATCACCGGTGACTCACTCGCCCTGGCCTATCTCGGCTTGGAGACCGAAGCCGAGGTGATCGTTCTCGCCGGCGTGCATTTCATGGCGGAGACCGCGAAGTTGATCGCCCCGGAGAAGACGGTTCTCATCCCTGATCTCGAAGCGGGATGCTCGCTCGCCGACGGGATCACCGGCGAAGACGTCCGCCGGCTCAAGGCGCAGTACCCGGGTGTCCCGGTCGTCACCTATGTGAACACCTCTGCCGAGGTCAAGGCCGAGTCCGACATCACCTGCACCTCCTCGAACGCTGTCGCCGTTGTGGAGTCCCTTGGCGTCGATCGTGTCATCTTCACGCCCGACCAGTACCTGGGGAAGTGGGTGGCCACGCAGACGGACGTCGAGATCATCCTCTGGGAGGGCTCGTGCATGGTGCATGAGCGTTTCACCGGGGCCGAGATCGCGGCATACAAGGAGCAGAGTGGTCCGATCCCGGTCATCGCCCACCCCGAGTCGCCACCCGATGTCCTGGCCGAGGCCGACTATGTCGGGTCCACGCACGGGATGATCAATTGGGTGACCGAGCGGCAACCGGAGCGGGTGATGATGATCACCGAGTGCTCCATGGCTGACAACGTCGCCGAGGCCACTCCAAACACGACCTATGTCCGGCCGTGCAACCTGTGCCCCCACATGAAGAGGATCACTTTGGAGAACATCAAGCGATCGCTCGAGACCATGACATTCCAGGTGGAGATCCCCGAGAAGGTGGCCGACCGGGCACGTCAGGCGGTCTCGAGGATGCTCGAGGTCGGTCGCCGGGACTGACGGCACCAATGACGAAGATCGTCCGGCTGGACGCCCCAATCGTTGTCGGCGCAGGCGTGGCCGGTCTCTCCGTCGCCCTGGGCCTCGATCGTTCCTTCGTCATCTCGTCGAAGGAGATGGGCTCCACCTGGTGGGCGCAGGGAGGGATAGCTGTCGCGCTTGGCGCTGAGGACTCACCCCAAGCTCATGCCGCGGACACCGTCGCAGTCTCTGGTGGGCTCGCAGTGGACGATGCGGTGGCAGCCCTGACCGGTGGGGGGCCGGAGGCCGTGACCCGTCTGATCGAGTTGGGTGCCCAGTTCGACAGGGACGACGAAGGCCAGCTCCTCCTCAGCCGTGAGGGCGGCCACAACGTCAGGAGGGTCGTCCATGCCGACGGCGACGCCACCGGGGCTGAAGTGATGCGTGCCCTCACCGAGGCCACGTCTGCTGCTCCCACGGTCGAGACGATCGACGCTCGGGTGGTCGACTTGGCGCGCAGTGGCGATCGGGTGGTCGGTGTTCTGACGGCCGACGGCAAGAAACGAGTCGTCTACACCGCGCCGGCCGTGGTCATGGCCACCGGGGGCGCCGGCCGGATGTACGCCCGAACCACCAATCCACCGGGAGTCACCGGTGACGGGATCATCATCGCCGCCCGGGCGGGGGCGCGTCTCGCTGACCTCGAGTTCGTCCAGTTCCACCCCACCGCACTCAACGCCGGTAAGGATCCGATGCCGCTCCTGACCGAGGCATTGAGGGGGGAAGGAGCCAAGCTCGTCGACGCGTCGGGGCGGAGGTTCATGGATCAGTACCACCCGATGGCGGAGTTGGCACCGCGGGACATCGTCGCCAGGGCGATCTTCTGGCTCTATGACCGGGGGTCGGCCGCGTATCTCGACGCTCGGACGATCGTGAACTTCCACGAGCGTTTCCCGACGGTCACCGCCCACGCCATGTCGGTCGGCCTCGACCCCACCGAGGATCTCCTCCCCGTCTCACCCGCAGCTCACTACTACATGGGTGGCATCGACGCCGATACCCGGGGACGGACGTCGATACCGGGTCTCTGGGCCGTTGGGGAGTGCGCCTCGACCGGGGTGCACGGCGCCAACCGCCTCGCCTCCAACTCGCTGCTCGAGGGCCTGGTGTTCGGGGCCCGCGTCGCCGTGGACGTCGATGCTCAGGCCACTGCACCAAATGGTGACATCGAAGTGCCAAAGGAGGGGCTCGACCTCCCGGTCGTGGCCGGCCCGGTGATCGAGGACCTCCGTCAGGTGATGTGGGATCGGGTGGGTCTGATCCGAACCGGCGACGGTCTGTGGGCCGCCCGAAACGCGATCATCGACATGGAGCCGGTGTTGCGGCGGACGATCGGTGGCCGCAACGCCGCCGAGCTCGCCTTGCTGATCATCATGTCCGCCTTACGCCGGTCGGAGTCGCGGGGCGGCCATTATCGTGCCGACTACCCAGAGGAGGACCCCATGCAGGCGATGCGTGCTCTCGTGGTGCCGGGGGCTACCAGCGCAGTTCGGGTCGCGTAGGTGGAACCGTCCGACTATCTCGTGGTCATCGATCAGGCCCTGGCCGAGGACCTCGGTGATCGTGGCGACATCACGTCGAACTCGGTGATCTCCGCCGACTCCAGATCGACGGGGCGCATCGTCGCCCGAGCCCCGGGGATCGTCGCCGGTGTGCAGGTCGCCGGCGCTGTCTTCGAGCGAGTCGATCCCACGCTCTCATACAGACCCGCCAGGTCCGACGGCGACCCGGTCGACTACGGCGACGCGATCGCAACCGTCGACGGGCCTTCACGTTCGATCCTCACCGCAGAGCGGACCGCACTCAACCTGCTGGGCCGCATGTCGGGCGTGGCGACGGCCACGGCACGCTTGGCCGAAGAGGTTGCCGGGACCGGTTCGCGGATCACCGACACACGAAAGACGATGCCGGGGCTACGCATGCTGGACAAGCATGCGGTGGCTGCCGGCGGTGGGGTCAACCACAGGTTCGGCCTCTACGACCAGGTGATGATCAAGGACAACCACATCGTTGCCGCCGGGAGTCTCGAAGACGCGGTGGCGGCAGCCCGTGTGGCCGTCGGTGCGGACGTCAAGATCACCGTCGAGGTCGAGAACCTCAGCCAGCTCTCCGTTGCGCTCTCGACATCTGCGGATCGGGTTCTGCTGGACAACATGGACCTCGGCGAGTTGCGTGCCGCTGTGGAGATGGTTGGCGGCAGTGTCGAGACGGAGGCGTCCGGCGGGGTCAAGCTGGAGACTGTCCGGGCGATCGCCGAAACCGGGGTCGATTTCATCTCGGTCGGCTGGATCACCCATTCGCCCCCCCAACTCGATGTGGCCCTCGATTTCGCCTGAACCCAACGTCGCCGCATTTGGTCGTCATGGGGTGTTTCTGCGCGGCGCCAACGGGGTGGTGTTTGCCGCGGCCACGGTTCGGTTAGGAGATTCAGCGCCGGTAGCCTCGATCCCATGAAAGAACCCCTCAGAGTCGCTGTCACCGGGGCCGCCGGACAGATCGGCTACAGCCTCCTTTTTCGAATAGCTTCGGGGGCGATGCTCGGCTCATCCCAGCCCGTGATCCTCCAGATGCTCGAGATCACCCCGGCACTCGGAGCCCTCGATGGCGTCGCCATGGAGCTGGATGACTGCGCGTTCCCGCTCCTGTCGGGGATGGTGATGACCGACGACGCCGAGACGGCATTCGCCGATGCCGACCTAGCCCTCCTGGTGGGCGCGATGCCACGAAAAGAGGGGATGGAGCGCTCTGATCTGCTCGCAGCCAACGGAGCCATATTCACCGGGCAGGGCAATGCAATTGCCTCCGCTGCGAAGAGGGACATCAAGGTCCTCGTCGTGGGCAACCCGGCGAACACGAACGCGCTGATCGCAATGAACAACGCCAAGGGGATGGACCCCACGAACTTCACCGCCATGACTCGGCTGGACCACAACCGTGCCATCAGCCAGCTGGCCAAGCGTCTCGACGAGCCGGTGAGCGCGATCAGGCGGATGACCATTTGGGGCAATCACTCCACGACCCAGTACCCCGACCTCGTCCACTGCGAAGTGGACGGCTCTTCGGCGTGGGACCTGGTCGGCGATCCGGAGTGGGTCGACAACGAGTACATCCCCAAGGTCGCCAAACGAGGGGCGGAGATCATCAGCGCCCGTGGTGCCTCGTCAGCTGCATCTGCTGCGAACGCGGCTATCGATCACATGATGGACTGGGTCAAGGGGACACCCGACGGTGACTGGGTCTCCATGGGTGTCCCCTCTGACGGCTCCTACGACGTGCCCGAAGGCCTGATCTCGTCTTTCCCGTGCGTCGTCCGCGACGGCAGGTGGGAGATCGTCCAGGGTCTCGAGATCGACGATTTCTCCCGTGAGCGCATCGACGCCTCGGTCGCCGAACTCGAGGACGAGCGTCAGGCGGTCAGGGACCTCGGTCTGATCTGACCTGGCAAGCTTCCTGTGTCGGCCAGGGGCCACCTCGCCTCACCCAACTGACACAGAACGATGCTCGAATCAGGCGAGCTGGTTGCCGTCGTCGTCGAACTCCATGATCGGTCGAACCTCTACATGGCCCCGCCAGGATCCGGGGATCTGTTGGGCAATCGCCAGGGCGCCATCGAGATCGTCGGCGTTGATGATGTAGAAGCCCCCGAGGGCTTCTTTGGTCTCGGCGAACGGTCCGTCGGTGAACACCGCATTCCCGCCTTTGCCACCTTGGACGTGGATGGTGGTGGCGGTCGAGGTGGGATAGAGGGCTTCACCACCGGCCAACCAGGGGCCGTTGACTCGACCGAACTCCACATAGTCCGCCATCTCGGACTGGATGTCGTCCTCGGTGAGACTCGCCGGGTCTACCTCTTCGCCGTAGATGAGCGCTGCGTACTTGGGCATCCGCGTTCCCTTCTCTTGGTGGGTGCCTACGGGGTGTTGACGAAGCTACGCCGTCCGGATCGACACATCGTCCTCGAAAAAAGGAGGGTCCCAGTAGGGACCCTCCTCGATGACCTTGGGGTGAATCAGTAGTCCACGTCGAGCTCGGAGACGGCGGCTCCCCATTGCTGAATCGCCGACTGATGCATCATCAACTTGGCGAGGTTGCCGGAGACTTTGAGCTTGCCGGTCATGAACGCCGTCTGGGTGTTGAGGTCGCCTTTGGCGATGGCGGTGGCGGTGTCATAGGACTGCTTGACGGTGACGTCGGCATCCTCGAGGTCTCCGAGGGCCATGTTCGACGTGCCCCCCGACGACTTCAGGAAGTAGTTGACGTTCCCGTCGGGACCGTCCTCGGTCTCGAACTGAATGGCGAGATCAGCGGCGCCGATCGCGTTCTTGAAGCCTTCGTGGCTGTTCAGGGCCGCCGTGACATCGCGGGCCCACTCCTCTGTGAGGAACTTTGACACACCTTCTCCTTGGTTGGTGGATGCGGGGGAATCGTAGCCAAAGGAACGAACTTTGAGCGAACGCTCAACCGATCAGCTTGGCGATCGACGTCTCCACGCCCCGTGAGAGACGAGTGAGCGGCCGCCGTGGATACCCCGGTTCGAGACCCGCGGCCCGAGCGGCCGCCTTGACGCCTGGCACACCGTGAGCCTCTACATCGGCGCTGAGCCGGCTCAGCCTCTTCTGATCCCTCCTCGCACTCATCGGGTCCGTTTTGGCCTGTCTCAGCGTTCGGAGCACCAGGTCGGGTGCGTAGTTGCCGCTGCCGGTGATTGCCCCGTAGCAACCCACTGCCATGGCCGCGGTCAGGGCACGGGATGATCCCGAGTAGAGCACGAAATCGGTGGGGGTGGCGTCCACGATCGCTTGGAGTCGAA
>DASTOM010000043.1:0-45609 GCA_035762545.1 Acidimicrobiia bacterium | reverse complement strand
TGATCTCGGTATCGCTCGATCTCACGGTTCGTATGAGGAGCTCGTCGCCGACCCGGAGATCGAAGCCGTCTACATCCCGCTTCCCAATCACCTCCACGCCGAGTGGACGATTGCCGCGGCGGAGGCGGGCAAACACGTCCTCTGTGAGAAGCCGCTGGCGATGACGTCGGTCGATGCCAGGAGGATGATCGAGATAGCCGAAGCCTCCGACGTTCTGCTGATGGAGGCTTTCATGTACCGCCTCCACCCGATGTGGGTGAAGGTCATGGACCTTGTCGGGTCCGGGGGAGTGGGTGAGGTCAGATCGGTGCAGGCCATCTTCTCCTACTTCAATGACGACCCCTCCGACATCCGCAACCGAACGGAGGCAGGGGGAGGGGCACTCTTCGACATCGGCTGCTACGCCGTGAACGTTGCCCGCCTGGTCTTCGACGGAGAGCCGTCGGATGTCAAGGGGTCGATCGTTCGTGACCCCGTGCAGGGGACCGACATCGTGACGTCCGCCGTCCTCGACTTCGGCGATGGCCATGCCTCCTTCGTCTGCTCCACCCGGATGGAGTCGGCCCAGCGGGTGGAGATCGGTGGGTCGCAGGGCAGGATCGTGGTCGAGATCCCGTTCAACATCCCACCGGATCGCCCGACGCGAATCCACGTGATCGCCGGGGGCGACCCGCCAGTGGCTCCAGCCTCGGAGACTCACGAGTTTGCCACCGCAGACCCGTACACCGTGGAGACCGACGCTTTCAGCAGGGCGATCCGGGAGGGCACGTCTGTTCCTGTTCCCCCTGCGGATGCGGTGGCCAATCTCGAGGTCATCGAGCGAATCTTCGCCGACGCGGCCGGCTAGCTGGTCGTCGTCGCGGGCTCGGCCGACCTGAGCGCACCGGGATCGGCCACTACCTCTCCGATGACCAGCTCTGCTGCCCCGGTGAGGATGGCGTCCGGTCCGAGCTGTCCCGATCGGATCTCCGTCGCCGCCCAAGGTGCTTCCAGGGCCACACCATGTGCCGCCCTGATGGCCGGCCCCTCGATCCAGGGATAGATGCGCTCGTAGAACCCGCCGAGAACCACGAGGTCAGGGTTGAACGTGTTGATCAGGCTGCCGACGCCGAGTCCGATCCACCCGCCAACCTCCTCGAGGCTCTTGATGATGTCGCCGTCGCCACCGTCCGCCCGTCCCACTATCTCGTCCATCGCCTCCACGCCCCGGCGGCCCTCGAGACCGGCTCGGCGGATCACAGCCTCCTCGCCGACCTCGGTCTCCCAGCACCCGATGGACCCACAGCGGCACCGAGAGCCCGACGGGTTGATGATGGTGTGACCCGCCTCGCCGGCATAGCCCGACGCCCCCAGCATCGGCCGCCCCTCGTAGATGATCCCGATTCCTACGCCGACCTCGCCGGTCACGAAGATCATGTTGCGGCTTCCTCGCCCCGCGCCCCGCCGGAACTCGGCGAGAGCACCGAGATCGGCTTCGTTCGCCAGCATCACCCGGTCGATCTGTAGCCCTTCGGCGAGCATCGCGCCGAGCGGCACGTCGCGCCAGCCCAGGTTTGGTGCCAGGTGGACGAACCCGTCGGAGCGCCGAACCACGCCGGCCACACCTGCCCCGGCGCCGACGAGTCGATGGCCCGGGGGAAGACTTGCGAGGATCGGCGGAACCAAACGAACCACGGCGGCCACCGCGTCCTCCGGGGAGATCGGTCCTCCCTCAAGCTGTGAGATGCGGATCTCGTCGAAGATCTCACCGCCGATGCCCACCGCGGCCACGGCCATCGAGTCGACTTCGAGGTCGATGGCGAGTACCGCTGCGCCGGAGGGAATGACCCTGGCAACGGAGGAGGGCCGACCCGGTCCGGCGCCGCTGGGTCCCCGATCCTCGACCACCAGCCCCAACTCCCCGAGCTCGTTCAGCAGGTCGCGAATCGTCGAGCGATTGAGACCGGTCTGAGCCGCCAACCGCGAGCGCGACATCGGTCCTGCCACGTGGAGCCTGTCCAACACGGCGGAGAGGTTGTGACGTCTCAGCTCTTCGGCAGCGATGCCTTTGCGACGGACGACACCCTCCGAGCTCCTGTGGTCTGTCAGGTTCGGGACCCTTTTGTTGCGGATCAATCAATATATCCCCCAATTTTGTTGCAGGCCCGAACAATTGCCGGTTAGGCTCGCAACGTTGCCGTCGGCATTCGTCTCGTCAGTGGTGCCGGTCACGACAGACGCAGCGACCCGGCGGTGTGTTCACATAGGAGGAACAGATTGAAGAGAAATAGATATCTGGTAGCGCTGCTGGCTGTCCTGGCGATTGTCCTGGCGGCATGTGGCGGAGGTGACGAGGGGTCCGACACGACTGATGGCGGCTCTGACACCACCGCTGCCGGTGGTGGCGGTGACGAAGACCTCGTCATCGGGTTCTCGTGGAACAACTTCAACGAGGAGCGCTGGTCGAAGTTCGACGAGCCGGCCTTCGTGGCCGCGATCGAGGAGGGTGGCGCCCAGTACATCAAGACCGATGCCGCATCGTCAGAGGAGCAGCAGCTCGCTGATGTCGAGAACCTGATCAATCAGGGTGCTGACGTGATCGTGATCCTCGCCCAGAACACCGAGGCGATTCTGCCCGCAGTGGAGAGCGCTGCGTCGCAGGGGATTCCGGTCATCGCCTATGACCGCCTCATCGAGGACGAACGAGCCCTCTATCTGACGTTCGACAACGTCGGCGTGGGCCGGATCATGGCCGAAGTCCTCTTCGAGCAGGTGAACAGTGGCAACTTCGCCATCATCAAGGGCAATGGTGCCGACGCCAACTCCGACTTCCTGCGTGCAGGCATGGAGGAGGTCATCGGCGACGCCGTGGCCGCCGGCGACATCACCATCGTCTGTGAGGAGTACACCGACGACTGGTTGGCCGAGGTCGCACAGGAGACGATGGAGAACTGTCTGACCCAGAACAACAACGACATCCAGGCTGCCCTCGTGGAGAACGATGGCATGGCCGGTGGTGTGGTTGCTGCTCTCGAGGCCCAGGGCCTCGCAGGCCAGATCCCGGTCACCGGACAGGACGGCGACGCCGCCGCCCTGAACAGGGTTGCGCTGGGAACACAGCTGGTCTCGGTCTGGAAGGACGCTCGTGTCCTCGGGCAGATCGCCGGTGAGGCCGCCCTGGCTCTCGCCGGGGGCGCCGCCCTCGCCGACATCGAGAACACGGTCGAGTTCGAATCCCCCGGTGGGAACACGATGATCTCGATCTTCCTCGACCCCAACCCGATCACCCAGGACAACCTCCAGGAAGTGATCGACGCAGAGGTGATCACGCAAGAGGACCTGTGCCAGGGAGTGGAGGCCGGCTCGGTCGAGGCCTGCCCCTGATCTGAGCGACAGTAGAAGAGTCCCCGGGTCGACGACCCGGGGACTCTGACAACCGGTACGCCATCCCGCCGAGCGCGGAGCAAGTGTGTACCTTTTGCCCCCGGGAGCTAGATGGCCGTAACAGAGGAGTCGACATCCACGTTCGAGGCGCCCCTGCCGCCTGAAGAGGCGCGGGACGCATCTTCGGGCGGAGTGATCAGGCGCACCCTTCACTCGCTCGAACTCGATACCCGCATGTTCGGGTTGATCTTGGCGATGCTCGTCATATGGGTCGTGTTCCATTTCTGGAGTGGCGGGACGTTCCTCACTCCTCGAAACCTGTGGACCCTCACCGTCCAAACATCGATCGTCGCCATCATGGCCACCGGGATGGTGTTGGTCATCGTCTCTCGCAACATCGACCTATCGGTGGGCTCCATGCTCGGGTTCGTGGGGATGTTCATGGCCCTCATGCAGGCCGAGTGGCTACCGGCCATATTGGGATTCGACCACCCATGGACCTGGGTCATCACCTTGATCGCCGGAATCATCCTCGGAGGGCTTATCGGGCTCTTCCAGGGCGCGATCGTGGCCTATGCGGCGGTGCCCTCGTTCATCGTCACCCTCGGGGGTCTACTGGTCTGGCGAGGCCTGTTGTGGGTGATGGCCCGAGGACGCACCATCGCACCAATGGACACCACGTTCCAGCTCTTGGGAGGTGGTGCCCGAGGGACGGTTGGAGGCACTGTGAGCTGGATCATCGGTGTGGTGGCATCCATCGCCATCGTTCTCCTCCTGATCGCCCGTCGACGCAACCGCCTCAAGTTCGGCTTCCGGGTTCGGCCGCTGTGGGCCGACGTTGTCTTGATGGTCCTGGGACCGGCCCTGATCCTCGGCACCGTCTGGTTTCTCAACCAGTACTACTTGCCCATCGGCCTGGCGGAGCAGTACGTCGAAGACAACAACCTCGACCTCGACCCCGCAACGCTGGAGATACCGTTCGGTCTGGCCAATCTGGTCCTGATCGCACTCGGCACCGCGATCGTGATGACCTTCATCGCCACACGACGTCGTTTTGGGCGCTACGTGTACGCCGTCGGCGGGAACCCTGAGGCGGCGCAACTCAGCGGCATCCCGACCAAGCGTCTGATCATGTACACCTTCATGACAATGGGGATTCTCGTTGGCCTGGCGGCTGCGGTTCAGATCGCCAGACTCAACTCGGCGACGGCCGGCCTCGGGACGCTTCAGGAGCTCTATGTGATCGCCGCGGCCGTGATCGGGGGCACATCCCTATCCGGAGGGGTCGGCACCATCTTCGGGGCAGTGCTCGGTGCACTCTTCATGCAGTCGCTCCAGTCCGGGATGTCCCTCATCGGCCTCGAGACCCAGGTGCAGGACGTAGTCGTCGGAGTGGTCCTGGTCGCGGCCGTGGCCGCCGACGCCGCGTATCGCAGGAGGCTGGCGAGATGACGACCGAGATCGCCACCCGGACTCTGGTCGAGATGAAGGACATGAGCGTCAGCTTCGGCGGCGTGCACGCGGTCGAGCGCGTCACCATCGACCTCCTGGCCGGAGAGGTCCACGCCATCGTGGGTGGGAATGGCGCCGGAAAGTCGACTCTGATCAAAACTCTCTCCGGTGCGCAACGAGCCGATTCCGGCACCATTGTGATCGATGGCGAGGAGGTCTCGATCGACAACCCAAGGGTGGCGAAAGGTCTGGGCATCGAGACCATCTATCAAACGCTGGCTCTCGCCGAGAACATCGACGCCCCGGGCAACGTGTTCTTGGGACGCGAGCTGACCACTTCGATCGGGAACCTCGACGACTCGGCGATGGAAGACGCCACCCGCAAGGTCATGTCGCGGCTCAATCCCCAGTTTCAGAACTTCAAAGTTCCAGTGGCCTCGCTGTCCGGTGGCCAACGGCAATCGGTCGCCATCGCTCGGGCGGTTCATTTCGACGCCAGGATCCTGATCATGGACGAGCCGACGGCTGCACTGGGTCCCGCCGAGACCGAGCAGGTGCGCGCACTGATTCGCCAATTGAAGCGAGAGGAGATCGGGATATTCCTGATCAGCCATGACATCCACGATGTCTTCGACCTCGCCGACAGGATCAGCGTCATGTATCAGGGCCGGATCGTCGGAACCGTTCAAAAGGACGACGTGACCATCGACCAGGTCCTGGCGATGATCATCCTCGGTAAGAAGCCCGGCGAGGTCACCCAGTCCGAACTCGACGAGCTGCACGGCTGAAGCAACTGCGGCTCTCTAATCAAGGAGAGAACGATGTCCTTCTTCGGGGCAGTCGACAAGGTCGGTTTCGCTGGCTCAGGAGCGGAGCTCTCATATCGGGTCTATGACCCCGACCGGGAAGTCCTGGGCAAGCGGATGGAGGACCAGCTTCGAATCGCGGTCTGCTACTGGCATTCGTTCAACTGGCCCGGATCCGACGTGTTCGGCGAAGGCACCTTCGATCGGCCCTGGCTCGGGGTGACCGACGATCCCATCGCCGCGGCCCGTCAGAAGATGGACGCCGCCTTCGAGTTCTTCACCAAGCTCGGTGTTCCGTTCTTCTGCTTTCACGACGTCGACATCGCTCCAGTAGGTCCCACGTTCTCCGAGTCGGCATCGAACCTCGAGATGATGGTGGACTATGCCGAGAAGAAGATGGCTGAGACCGGGGTCCGGGTTCTGTGGGGGACGGCGAACCTCTTCGGGCATCCCCGTTATGCGGCCGGGGCCGCCACCAACCCCGATCCCGCTGTTTTCGCCTACGCCGCGGCTCAGGTGAAGCACGCCCTCGAGGCGACGCATCGACTCGGAGGCGCCAACTACGTGCTCTGGGGCGGCCGGGAGGGATATGAGACCTTGCTCAACACCGACCTCAGACGAGAGCAAGAGCAACTGGCCCGCTTCCTGCACATGGTGGCGGATCACAAGCGGTCCATCGGCTTCGAAGGGACACTTCTCCTGGAGCCCAAGCCGGCCGAGCCGACCAAGCACCAGTACGACTATGACAGCCAGTCGGTGCACGGGTTCCTGACCAGCTACGACCTGGTCGACGATTACCGGGTCAACATCGAGGGAAACCATGCGACTCTCGCCGGGCACTCGTTCCATCACGAGATCGCCTACGCCGTTGCCAATGGGATCTTCGGATCGATCGACGCCAACCGGGGCGATCCCCAGAACGGCTGGGACACAGACCAGTTCCCCAACTCGGTGGACGAGATGTCACTGGCGCTCTACGAGATCATGCGCGGTGGCGGGTTCACCACCGGTGGTTTCAACTTCGACACCAAGTTGCGACGGCAGTCCATCGACCGGGTCGACCTGTTCCATGGTCATATCGGTGGCATCGACACCCTCGCCAGGGCACTACTCGTGGCCGCGGACATGATCGAGCAGGAGACGTTGTCGAGCCCGCTCAGCCAGCGGTACGCCGGATGGTCGGCACCGCTCGGTGCCGGCATCCTCGACGGAAGCGAGACTCTGGTGACGCTCGAGGAGAAGGTCACCTCAGGTGAGGTCGACCCCCGACCCGTGTCCGGGCAACAAGAACTGTTGGAGAACCGGGTAAACGAGGTCATCTGGTCGGTCGAGGCCTGACCTTGCCGGTCGTCGAGCTCGGGCCGTACCGGATCGAGATAGCCGAGGACTTCGGTCCACGAATCATCGGGCTGACCCGGGATGGAGGTCCCGACCTGTTCGCTCGACTGGCACGTTCTGTGGCGATCGAACGAGTGGATGGCCCTCCCTATGTCTTTCACGGGGGCCATCGGCTGTGGGCCTCGCCCGAAGTCCCTTCGATCACCTACGCCCCGGACGACCACGCCGGCCGATGGGCTCGCAATGGTGACACTGTGTCGACCTGGGCCGAGGCCGACCTGGCGGGTCTGACCAAGCACATGACGATCACACTCGACGGGGAGTCCTTGCGAGTCGATCACAAGATCATGGGGGCGCGTCTCCCCGCAGCGGCATGGGGCGTCACCCAACTCGAGCTTGGAGGGACCGCGATCATGACCCTGCCCCACGCGGACACGGCCCCGCTTCCCGACCGGTCGATCGTCGTCTGGCCGTACACCGATCTCGGCGACCCGAGACTGACGATCGAGGACGGTCATCTCGCCATCGAGGCGACCGGTGAGGCACCCATAAAGCTCGGAGTCGGCCCCGGGCGACACTCTCTCGGCTATTGGCTTGCCGGATGGCTGTTCGAGAAGTGGTCGGAGGCAGGAACCGGCGATGTGCCCGATCTGGGTGCCGCCGCCCAGGTGTACATCGGACAGGGCTTCTGTGAGCTGGAGACGGTCGGCGTCCTGCGCACACCCCGTGAACCGGCACTGCTCACCGAGTGGTGGCGACTGTCGCCCTGTCCCGATCTGGCGACCGCGGTCGACCGACTCACCAATCGGGACGTGTCGGCGTGAGCCATGTCGTCGGCATCGACACCTCCACGACCGCCACGAAGGCACTTCTCATCGACTCTGCCGGCAGGGTCGTGTCGAAGGGGTCTGCCTCCTACGACTTCGACATCCCGCGACCCATGTGGACCGAGCAGCACCCGTCTCTGTGGTGGGATGCGACAGTGTCCGCGATCAGGGCAGTTCTCGATGACTCGGGGATCGATCCTTCAGCCATCGACGGCATAGGCCTGACCGGTCAGATGCACGGGTCGGTGCTTCTCGACGAAGCCGGGGACGTGGTCCGGCCGGCGATCCTCTGGAACGACCAGCGAACCCAGGCGGAATGTGAGCAGATCAGAGAGCGCGTCGGAGTCGACCGCCTGATCTCGATCACCGGCAACGACGCCCTCACCGGGTTCACCGCTCCCAAGTTGCTCTGGGTGCAGAGACACGAGCCCGAGGCGTGGGAGCGAACTGTCACGATCCTCCTCCCCAAGGACTACGTGCGATACCGCCTGACCGGGGGCAGGGCCGTCGACGCCGCCGGAGGCTCAGGGACGATCCTGTTCGACCTCGCCCGTCGGACCTGGTCAAAGGAGATACTCGACGCCCTCGACATCGACCCCGGTCTGTGTCCACCTGTCTTCGAGGGGCCGGAGACCACCGGCTCCGTCTCGGCCGAGGCCGCCGCCATCACCGGTTTGCTCGAGGGGACGCCGGTTGTGGCCGGCGGAGGCGATCAGTCGGCGAACGCAGTCGGCGTCGGGGCAACCGGCCCCGGGGTGGTGGCTCTCTCCCTCGGCACCTCCGGGGTTGTATTCGCCGCTTCGGAGACCCCGTCGATCGAGCCAAAGGGTCGGGTGCACGCCTTTTGTCACGCTGTGCCGGGTCGCTGGCACATGATGGGTGTGATGCTCTCGGCCGCCGGGAGTCTGCGCTGGCTCCGGGACGCCGTCGCCCCCGACTCGAGCTTCGAGGAGCTGGTAGCCGGAGCCGCCGAGGCACGTGCCGGAGCCGACGGCCTGATCTTCCTCCCGTACCTGAGTGGCGAGCGCACCCCTCACCCCGACCCCAACGCACGGGGTGCCTTCGTGGGCCTCACCGTTGGTCACGATCTGCGTCACATGACGAGAGCCGTGCTGGAGGGTGTCGCATTCGGGCTCCGCGACGGGCTCGACCTAATGACCTCTGCCGGTGTCGCCCGACCCGACTCCATCCGGGCGTCCGGAGGTGGTACCCGAAGCTCGCTCTGGCGTCAGATCCTCGCCGATGTCCTCGAAGCGGAAATCGCCATGGTCGCCACCGAGGAAGGTGCCGCATACGGGGCCGGACTGCTGGCGCTGGTCGGAACCGGGCAGTATCCGTCGGTCGACGCCGCCGCTGAACAGCTCGTCTCAGTGGAACCGGTTGCCACACCCGGACCAGACGTGACGGTCTATCAGGGAGTGCACGACGTATTCGGTGGTCTCTACCCGGCGCTCAAGCCATCGTTCGATCAGATGGCTCAGGTCTCCGCCTGATCGACCTGTCTGGCATGTGAGCGCATCCGGTAGACCTCCACACCGCCCACGATGCAGGCCGAAACGGCCATCACGACCGCACCCAGCAACGAGAGACCCGAGAACGAGCCGAATCCCAGCGCCAGACCACCCACCACGGGGCCGAAGATGCGACCCGCTGCCATCGATGCCTGGGCGTCGCCCATCCGTTCACTCGGATTGAGGGATCGGTCGGCGAGGAGTCGAAAGACGGCGGGTACAGCCATCCAGAAAGCAAATCCCCACAGGGCCATTGCCACGAAGAACAGCCAGCTGTTGACGATCGTCCCGATGACGGCCGCTGATGTGGCCGTGGCCAGGATCCAGATCCAGGCCGAGCCCCGCCGCGCTGTCCTCCGGGTGGCGAAGACGCCGGAGATGGCGTTCAGGCTGAGGGCCCAGGACACCGCGACGGGGGAGAGACCCTGAACACCCTCGGCAGTGGCACCGCTGAAGACGAACACCGACGAGCCCCCCACACTGAGGATCAGAAGGGCGGCGAGGAGGATGAGGTTGCTCCTGGAACCGGACACATTTCGACCGATACGGGGCAGGTCGCCGAAGTCGACCGGGAGCAGGGAGGCGAGGAGAGCCACAAGACTCAGGGTGACGAAAACCCACCGGAACCCTCCTGTCTGGATGATCCAGCCGATCAGTGGTGAGGCGACCGTTGCCGTCACCGGAGCCACTGCCGCGACATCTCCAATGCCCCTGGGAAATCGGGTGGCGTCGGCCCAGGCGATCCAGGTGAGGGTTCCCATTCCCAATCCGGCGAATATTCGGGTGACCAGGAGGACGGCGAAGTTCGGGGCGAGGACCGACCCCAGGGTGGCCATGGCCAGCAAGAGGAGGGACCCGTAGTGGTATCGGCGGCGGGGACGGAACAGACGTCCGGCGAAGAAGGAGGCAAGGGCGAAGCTGCCCACCTGAGCGGTGCTGAGCAGACCCGTCGCGCCGATGCCGATGTTCAGTTGATCCGACACCTCGGGAAGGAGGAAAGGCGTCGCGGCGAAGGTGGCCGCGACCGCGGCGGCACCGGCAAGCACACCGGGGGACGCTTGGGGCCTGACCGCCTGGACAACACGGGTTGGAAGCGTCATCACGACCGGCAGTATCACCCCCCGGGCGATAGGTTGGCGGCAATGAGGTATGCCGTCAGACGAGAGCGCCCATGCAGGTCTCGATAGTCGGGGGAGGGCCGGCGGGTCTCTATCTGGGCATCCTGCTTCGCCGCGGCGATCCGGGAATCGATGTGGTGATTCACGAGCGGAACGGGCCCGACGAAGCGTATGGCTTCGGGGTCGTCTTCTCGGACGAGACCCTCGAGCATTTCGCGGCCGCCGACGAGCCCTCGTTTCGTGCGCTTGGTGCGAGCTTCCGGCATTGGGGCGACATCTCGGTCACCCACCCATCAGGTCGGACCATCGTCTCCGGGGGGCATGGGTTCGCTGCGGTCAGCCGGCGGCGGCTTCTCCAGATCCTCTCCGACCGTGTCCGTGAACTGGGGGCGGACATCCGCTACCACTCCGAGGTTGAGGCGCTGGACACCGGCCAGGCCGATCTCGTCGTCGGTGCGGACGGTGCCAACTCGGTGGTCCGCCACCATCTCCAGACCTATCTCTCTCCGACGGTTGAGACACGGGTCAACCCCTACATCTGGTTCGGCACCCCGAAGGTCTTCGACGAGTTCAACTTCCTCTTCGTCGACACGCCGCATGGGATGGTCTGGGCCCATGTCTACCCCTACTCCGAAGAGGGGAGCACCTTCATCGTCGAAATGGCACCCAACACATGGCTTGGACTGGGCCTCGATGCCGGCACCGATCAGCCCTTGCCACCTGGATCCAGCGACGAGAAGGCACTTGGGGTCTGTCACGATCTCTTCTCCGACTTTCTCGACGGCCAGCCGCTCCTGGGGAACAACTCGAAATGGCTGCGGTTCCCCACGGTGCGCTGCGCTCGCTGGCACCACGAGAACGTCGTCCTGATGGGTGATGCCATTCACACCGCCCACTTCTCGGTCGGGTCAGGGACCAAGCTGGCCATGGAGGACGCCATCGCACTGTCGACCGAGATCATCTCCGGGAAGCCGTTGCAGACCGCTCTCGTCGACTACGAGGGCGCCCGACGGCCCGAGGTGGAGAGCCTGCAGCGGGCCGCGAAGGCGAGCCTCGAATGGTTCGAGGGTGCCGACCGCTACCGGGCGATGGAACCGGAGCAGTTCGTCTTCAGCATGTTGACCAGGAGCCAGAGGGTCACCTACGACAACCTGAGACTTCGTGACCCGGGATACATGGACCGGGTCGACCGCTGGTACGCCGGCTCGGACCACGGTTCTCCTGAAGTGACGGAGCCCTCGACCCCTCCGTTGTTTCATCCGTACAGGGTGCGCGACCTCACCCTGAGCAACCGGGTCGTCGTCTCGCCGATGGACCAGTACTCGGCCATCGAGGGCGTGCCGACCGAGTGGCATCTGGTTCACCTGGGGAGTCGCGCTGTCG
Source organism: Acidimicrobiia bacterium (assembly GCA_035762545.1). GTDB lineage: Bacteria > Actinomycetota > Acidimicrobiia > Spongiisociales > ZC4RG35 > JANQRA01. Next base: position 33,811 of record DASTOM010000043.1, on the reverse strand, counting down.
GGGGAGCCGGTCTGGTGATGACGGAGATGACCTGTGTATCACCCGAGGGTCGGATCTCGCCCGGAGACACGGGCATCTGGTCCGACGAGCAGACGGAGGCTTGGGCGCGGATCGTTTCGTTCGTCCACGAGAACACGCCGGCCAAGATCGGCCTGCAGATCGGTCACTCCGGCCGCAAGGGAGCGACGAAGCTGATGTGGGAGGGGGACAACGTCCCTCTGGAGTCAGGGGAGTGGCCCATCGTCTCGGCGTCCCCGATCAAGTACCGCCCGGACAGCCAGGTACCCCGGGAGCTCACCCCTGACGGCATGGATACGGTGCGAGATCAGCACGTCGTCGCCGCCCGCAACGGAGAGAAGGCGGGCTTCGACTGGCTGGAGCTGCACTTCGCCCACGGCTACCTCCTCTCCAGCTTTCTAAGCCCACTGACCAACCAGCGCTCGGACAGGTACGGCGGGAGTCTCGAGAACCGGATGCGCTATCCCCTCGAGGTCTTCACGTCGGTGCGTGCCCAATGGCCGGAGGCCAAGCCGATGTCGGTTCGGACCTCCGCCACGGACTGGGTCGAAGGCGGCTTCTCCGGCGACGACGCCGTGGAGTTCGCCCGACGGTTGCGGGATGCCGGATGTGACGTCATCGACGTCTCAACCGGTCAGACCTCTCTCGATTCCGATCCTGAGTACGGACGGCTCTATCAGACCCCGTTCAGCGACCGGATCCGACACGAGGCGGGCATCGCCACCATGACCGTGGGAGCGGTGTCATCGATCGACGACATCCACAACATCCTGGTGGCGGGACGCGCCGACCTCGTGGTCATGGCGCGACCCCATCTGGTCGACCCCTATTGGACCATGAACGCAGCCATAGACCTCGGCTACACAGGACATTCGTTCCCGAACCAGTACCTGTCCGGTCTGGCGGCACGGCGGCGGGCCCAGGATCCGATCCCGCCCGACGTCTTCAGGCGCAGCTAGAGAGCGAGCACGCCCTGGATGGCCTCCATGCGTGCCACCCGATCGAGAGACACGGGCGATGTGCCGTCGAGGAGTGCCTCGGTCTCCTCGAGGACGTCGGGGATGTCGAAGAGCCTGATCCAGTCGTCGGTCGTCGGCTGCCCTAGGTCGACCCCGATGTTCCAGCCGGTCATCACGTCGGTTTTCCCGTCCAGCACTGCCTCGACGGCGACACGTCCGAACCGCCCGGCGAGCAGACGGTCACGGAACGAGGCGTCACCGCCGCGAACCACGTGCCCGAGAACCGTGCCCCGGATGTCGTAGTCGTGGGTCAGGCTGCAGCGCTTCGTCGCTTCCTCCACGATCTCATGGGTCGGCACGTCGACACCCTCCGCCTTGATTATGAGCACCCGCGTCTTGTCCCGGGCGGCATCGAAGCTGCGCTCGATGCAGTCGACCACCGAGTCGATGACCTGTTCCCTGGTGTGCGGGCGCTCCGGCATGAGGACGGCGTCTGCTGCGGTGGCGACCGCAGCAGCCATCGCCAGATAGCCGGACTGACGTCCCATCACCTCGACGATGAACGCCCGATGATGGGAGCGGGCCGTGTCGGAGATGTTGTCGCAGGCTTCGACGATGGTGTTGAGGGCGCTGTCGACGCCGAGTGCCTCCCTGGTGAGCCCGATGTCGTTGTCGATCGAAGCGGGGATGCCCACGATGGGGACGTCGGTCTCCTCGGAGAGTGCGTGCACTCCCGCCATCGAACCGTTGCCACCGATCACGATGACACCCGTGATGGAGTACTCCTCGAGTTGCTCGATGGCGTTGGCCCGCGATTCCTTCTCGTAGAACCTCTTGCTCCGGCTCGACCCGAGGATGGTCCCGCCCTGGCCGCCCTCGCTCTCCACTTCGTGGAGGGGGGCGGGCTCGCCGGCCTTGTTGCGGCGAATCAACGGTCGGAATGCTCCGTCGATCAGACCGTTGAAGCCCATCTCGACACCCCAGGTGGGAACCCCATGGGAGGCGGCTACCTTGGTCACCGCCCTGATCGCGGCGTTCATTCCGGGGGCGTCTCCACCCGAGGTGAGGACGGCGATGGCGCTCATTTCCCGCGCACGGTAGACCGGAACCCATCCCCGGTCTATCCAGCAAGCTCCTGCATCAGGGAATGGATCTTGCGGACGCTGTTCACGTTGCGTGCGGTCAACGATTTGTAGAGCCTGGTCCCGATCACCTTGCCCCGGCCGCTTCGGGTCAGCTCCTCGCCATCGGCGCACCAGACGACGGCTCCGGGAACGTAGAAGACCTCGTCGATGCCGTCCTTGATCGTGAGACTCTCCATGACTTCAGGGGTGTCGTGATCCTCCCATAGGAACCAGACGTCGGTGCGCTGGGTCTTGTCGTTCACCCAGTCGTCGGGGATCGCGTCGACCAGGCTTCGCATGGCGTCGAGGTCTCGAAGTAGCACCTCGACGTGGAACCCGAACTCGGTTTCGATCGCATCCTCGAGGATCGCGTCCAGCTCACCAGGCGCTCTCTCGTCGGTGAATATCACGTTCCCCGAATTGATGTAGGTACGGACGTTGTCGGTGCCAACCTCCTCGAAGATCTCCTTGAGGCGTGACATCTCGACCTTCCGGTTCCCTCCCACGTTGATGCCTCGCAGGAGGGCCACGTAGACAGTCATAGAGCCCAGGTAAGACCCCGACATGAAGACGCGCAAGTGGCGTTATCCTGCCGTCGAGCCGGCCAGAGCCGGGTCAGTGAGCCGGGGGGCCATGGGAGCTTTCAGCGATTCGGACCTCGTCGTGCCGATCGACGGCGGTCCTGACGCGCGTTCGGGCGCCGACCGGAACGTCACTTTCGTCTTCGCCGATCTTGAAGGCTCCACGAGGATCCTCCAGCGTCTCGCCGAGCGATATCAGACACTGCTCAGCGAATACCACCGGCTGGTCAGGGAGAGTGTTTCCCGTCACGGCGGGCAGGTGGTCAACGTCGAAGGTGACGGCTTCTTCTGCATTTTCGACTCGTCACTGTCTGCGATCGAGGCGGCCCACGACATCCACTCCGGGATCGCCCGGGGCAGCTGGCCGGGGGAGGAGCGCCCACGGTGCCGGATCGGGATGCACACGGGATCCGCCATCCGTAGCGCCGAGGGCTACGTGGGCATCGATGTGCACATCGCCGCCAGGATCGGCGCCGCGGCGCACGGGGGCCAGACCCTCGTCTCAGCTGCCGTCGTGGACGACGTGGCCGACCACCTCGACCTCGTGCAGTGGAGCCTGGTCGATCTGGGGGCCTTCGACCTCCGCGGAATCGAGGGCGCCCAGCGTCTCTTCCGTATCGAGTCACCCGCCCTCGAGTCCGTCGCCATGATGCCCAGGGCGAGGCCGAGAGCGATCGCCGCCATGCCGGCCACACCAATGCCCCTCATCGGGAGAAGCAACGACCTGCGGATGGCCGCTGAGTTGCTGATGCGCGATCAGGGTCGTGTCGTGACCCTGACCGGTCCGGGTGGCACCGGCAAGACTCGTTTGGCCGTCGAGCTCGCCAAGGCGCTGGAGATCGAATTCGCAGACGGGGTCATGTTCATCGACCTGTCCGCGGTCAGCGACATCGACCGTTTCCTGCCCGTGGTGGGGAGGAGTCTCGGGATACGTGAGTCCCCCGACAGGACCATCCGCGAGGGCATGGCCAGCCTCCACCGCGACAGCGAGATCCTCATGGTCCTCGACAACCTCGAACAACTCCTCCCTGAGGTGTCCAGGCACGTGTCGGAGATCGTCGAAGCCATGCCCTCCGCCCGGTTCCTGGTCACGAGTCGGTCGCCACTGCGGATCTCCTGGGAGCACGAGTACCCGGTGCCCCCACTAGCCGTTCCCCCGCCCGGTGCGGACGACGAGACGATCGACCGCTCTCCGGCGGTGGTGATGTTCGTCGAGCGCGGTCAGGCCGCCCGGCCCTTGTTCGAGCTGAACGAAGTCACCCGACCCGTCATCGCAGAGGTGGTCCGCAGGCTCGATGGACTTCCACTCGCCCTGGAGCTGGCCGCCGCGCGTCTCCGGGTCTTCACAGTCGAAGACCTGCTGGCACGGCTCACCGAGAGCCTGGCGGTCCTCGATCGTGGGCCAGTGGATCTCCCCGACCGACATCGCACCCTCAGTGCGGCGGTCCAGTGGAGCCACGACTTGCTCGGTGCGGACGAGAAGACGGTGTTTCGCCGGCTCGGGGTGTTCGCCGGTGGCTGGACCCTTCCCGCCGGGTCAGCCGTCTGCTGCGAAGGCGACCTCTCCGAGAACCGGGTCCTCGACGCCATGGAGGACCTGGTCGCAAAGTCCTTGGTGGTGTTCACCATCGACGAGGAGGGCGTGCCCCGGTACCGATTCCTCGAAACTCTCAGGGAATTCGCCAAGGAACAGCTTCGTCAGAGCGGAGAGGAGGCGAGCATCCGTCTTCGCCAGCTCGATTGGATGCAGCAGTTGGCCGAACGAATGTTGGTGGTGCTGCCGACACCGGGCTTCCCGGCGTTCCTGGACGAGGTCGAGCGGGAACGGTTCAACATCCGGGATGCGTTCGCATGGTCGGTGGCCAACGGCGTCGGCACCGAACAGGCGCTGAACGTGTGCGGGATGCTGCCCTTGTTCTGGGACACGAGAGGGTACGTCGCCGAGGGCCTGCGCTGGACCCGGGCCCTGGTGGCGATGACCACCAGTGCCGGCACGACGCCGGCTCGGGCCAAGGCCCACACCGCGATGGGGTGGCTGGAGATGCTCGCCGACGAGCCCGAGGAGTCGGAGTGGGCCCTCGCAACCGCCGTCGGGATGTTCCGCGAGCTGGATGACGGCGACTGGCTGGGTAGGGCCCTCTCGATGCAGGGGATGACCACCTTCAACCAGGGCCGCCTCGACGAGGCCGAGTCTCAGTTCCATGAGGCGATCGAGCTGAACCGGGCATTCGGCCTCGACTGGCTGGCAGACGGTTGGTGCAAGTACGGGTTGGCCCACATCGCCATGGCCCGTGGTGACTTCGTGACTGCGAGAGACCTCCTGGATGGATGTCTCGAGTTCTCGAGAAGACATGGGCTGACCTGGGGCGTGGGACACGCCCAGCTCAGCATCGGCGTGCTGGCCTTCATGATCGGCGACCTCGACGAGTCGATCGGGAGGATCATCGAGAGCATGGGTGTGCGCAGGACGCTGCGCGACGCACGTGGCCTCGGGGACTGCATCGCGATGATGTCGCTCCACGCCTCGGTCCGGGGAGACCACGAGCTGGCTGCGATTCTGATCGGTGGCGCCGAGGCGGCGAGGGAAGCCTCGGGCGATCATCTGGTGCCCTGGCAGCGCCCACTGCTGGAGCAGGCCGTTGCCAGTGCCGAAGCCGCCCTCGGGCCGGGCTACGAGGTCCGGTACGCGGAGGGTCGTGATCTTTCGGTGGAGGAGGCGATCGCTCTCATCCTCGAGCGCTTCGCCCCGGACGTCGAGGTTCTGGAGTCAGCTGTCTGAAGAGACTGTCGCCCCGGCCCTGGATGCCACCTGGTTCGGGGGTTCGATCCTGATGTTGCGCCGCGTGATGCGTTCTCCGCAGTTTCCACAGTGGGCGACCGCATTGGCTTCCTCACCACAGTCGATGTGAATGGCTCGTTGTCGGTCCGGGTTGGCCGCAGGCTCCCAGCGCTCACCGTAGGCCCAGAGGGTCATCAGCACATCGAATAGATCCTTGCCCTTGTCCGTGAGGCGATATTCGTACCGGACCGGGTTGTCCTGATACGGCTCGGCCCTCAGCATGCCATCGCGGACGAGACGCTCGAGTCGACTGGCGAGTGTGTTCCGGGCGATCCCGAGACTCTCCACGAACTGGTCGAAGCGGCGGATACCTTGAAAGGCGTCGCGCAACACCAGCACCGTCCACGAGTCGCTGACGATCTCGGCGGAGTTGGCGACCGAGCACTCGAGATGGGAGAGGGAGGTTCGTGGCACGACTCCACACTAGTGAGTTGTGAGTTGCAATGCACTATTGACCGAGGTAAGTTGCAACTTGAAACTCACTTTGGGACCGCAACGAACGCTCGAGAAAGGACCGACATGAGCAAGTTCGTCAGAAGGCACCGTCAGACCACCATGAAAAAGGCCCTGGGTCGCCCGGCCCCGGTCTTCACCATCGACGCCATGGACCTCACCCAACTCGTCAACGGCCGACTTTGAAAGTCCCGTTCCCGATCCGCGCTGTCCCGGCTCTCACATTTCGGGCGTGGCTGACGCCGCCTCCGATCGGTGAGAAGACCCGGGCGCGTGATCGGGACACCCTCGCCGGCCTCCAGTCCTTCCGGGTCGGCGAGATCGCCTGCATCGAGCTGGGCTCCGGACCCCTCGTGCTGGCCCTGCATGGGTGGGGTGGCCGTCCCGCACAGATGGTCGCCCCTGCCCTTGCCCTCGCGGGTGTCGGCTATCGCGTCGTGATCCCTGAGTTACCCGGACATGCCGGGGGCGGCCCAACCGACATCAAGCAGGCCGCAGCAGCCGTGAGAAAGCTGGTCTCCGAGCTGGGAATGCCGGACATCGTGATAGCTCACTCGTTCGCGTCGATGGTTATGCGTCTCGCGTTCGAAGAGGAGGCGCCACCCACCATCGCTCTATTCGCCCCCGCTCTCGACGTCAATGACGCCCTGTCCCGATTCGGCGACAAGCTCGGATTGTTCTCCTGGTCGCGACGCGGTCTGCGTCGTCGGCTCGAGGCATGGGATCCCGCCATGTGGCCCAAGGTATCGGGGATCCTTCCCGAACAGTTCCCGGACACCGAGTTGTACGTCATTCACGACCCCGCTGACGACGAGGCTCCCTTCGGTCGCTCCGCCGAGCTCGCCGCGCTCCGCCCTGGCACCATGCTCAAGGTGGTGACTGACGTCGGACATACTCGCATTCTCGACGATCCGGAGGTGCTCGATTGGTTCGCCCGACTCGCTGCTACCAGGTGACTAGTCCCTGAAGAACATCGCGCGGTTGATCATCTCATTCTGACATCGAGCCGCCGATGTCAGGGGAATGCCCTACACAACCATTGCCAGGCGACGGGGAGCTGGACTCGTGGCTTTCGGGGTCTTGCTGGCCACCTCAGGTCTGTCGCTCTCCGCTTTGGCCGCACCCCCGGTCAGGATCCAGCTTTGCCATTTAGCGGGCCTGGAGGGCACCGATCACGGTATGACGCTGGAGCTTCCCCCCAGTGCTGCCTACCACCACATCGATGAGCATGGCACGAACCAGGCAGGGCACGAGAACGACTATCTGGGGCCGTGTGTGCATGACGGCGCCGAATCGAACCCCGACACTTCTTCGACCACGTCGTCTACGTCTTCGACCACGTCGTCTACCTCTTCGACCACGTCGTCTACCTCTTCGACCACGTCGACTACGTCTTCGACCACGTCGTCTACGAGTCCCGAAGTGAGCGATCAGGCTCAGGAGATTTCGGGACCGACCACCCTGCCTCCGGGCGTAGGTGGCACTGAAGTCGAGGCCGCCATCCAGCCGTCCGCGGCGGAGGAGCCCACTGCGATTGAGGAGTTGCCGTTCACCGGGCCGAGCACCTTCTTGATCGTTCCTGGTCTGATCCTGGTCGCGACAGGCGTTCTTGCGTTGTTCGCTACCGGCGTAGGTGGACCAGCAGGCCTTCACGTCTCCAAGCACCAAACGGATGTCCGCCTTGGTCTCCGTCGCGGTCGCCACGAGTTCAAGTCCTAACGGATTCTGCGCACAAGGGGCCGGCCACTAGTTTCTCGGTCTCACATTGCGACGGCGGGGACCCATGCCCGATCATTGGACGACTCACAAATTCGGAGGCACGAGCCTGGCTGATGCCGCCGCGTATCGAGGGGTCAGCGCCATCGTCTCCCACGGGACCGGAAGGCGCGCGGTCGTGGTGTCGGCATCCGCCGGAACGACCGACGGTCTCATCGAACTGGTGGGGCGGGCCGGCCGCAGGGACAGCACCTTCGAGGAGCTGGCCGACGAGCTGAAGGGGCGCCAGGTGGCCCTGGCACGCGAGCTGATGGGCGAGTCCGACTCCGGCGAGCTGGTGGCGAGCCTTGACAAGGAGTTCGGCGACATCGCCGACGTGCTTCGCGCGACGAGGGTGATGGGAACCGCGCTGGAAAACGCGGTGGGCGCCGTTGCCGGGCTCGGCGAGGTGTGGTCGGCGCGGCTCCTGGCGGCGTATCTCATACAGAAGGGCGTCGATGCGGTCTGGCTAGATGCCCGTGAGATCCTGGTCGTCTCTCCGGCTGAGCCGTCTCCAGCTGTCGACTGGGACCGGACCGGCGCCAACCTCGGGGCATGGCTCGCCGAGCACCACGAGGAGGTCGTCGTCATCACCGGGTTCATCGCCTCCGACTCCTCCGGTGCAGCAACCACGCTCGGCCGGAACGGGAGTGACTACTCGGCAGCAATCTTCGCCTCACTTCTCCACGCCGAAGAGCTGGTGATCTGGACCGATGTCGACGGGGTGATGAGCGCCGATCCCCGACTGGTGCCTCAGGCAGAGGTCCTCGAGCGACTGTCGTACGACGAGGCGATGGAGCTGGCCTATTTCGGAGCGAAGGTCATCCACCCGGCGACGATGACACCGGCGATTCGCGACTCGATTCCGGTGCGGATCCGCAACACCTTCAACCCCTACGCACCCGGGTCGCTCATCTCACCGGAGTCATCGACCGACACTCCGGTGAAAGGGTTCGCCTCCATAAGCGACATGGCGCTCATCAACGTCGAGGGGACGGCGATGATCGGAGTGCCCGGAATCTCCGAGCGTCTCTTCGGATCCTTGCGGGAGGCCGGCGTGTCGGTGGTCATGATCTCCCAGGGGAGCTCGGAACACTCGATCTGCTTCGCCATCCCCGACGGTCAGATTGCAAAGGCCACGGCGGCCGTGGAGCGGGCCTTCGCTGCCGAGCGCCAGCAGGGGGTTCTGCAGGCGGTGGATGTGTCGGGGAACTGCACGATCCTCGCCGCAGTGGGCGACGGCATGTCAGGGACTCCTGGTATCGCCGCCCGGCTCTTCGGATCCCTGGTCCGCGCCGGGGTCAACGTGAAAGCGATCGCCCAGGGATCCTCCGAGCGCAACATCTCGGTGGTCATCGACTCCACGGACGCCACCCGTGCCTTGAGGGCGGTCCACTCCGGCTTCTACCTCTCCCGCCAGACCCTCTCGATCGGTGTCATCGGCCATGGTCACGTCGGTGGGACGCTCCTCGATCAGATGGCGGGTCGTCTCGACTGGCTGCGTGAGGAGTTCGGCGTCGACCTGCGGGTGCGAGCCATCGCCGGGAGCACGACGATGCTCCTCGACGACAACCAGATCGACCTCGACAACTGGAGGGATCGACTGGGCGAAGAGGGATCCGCAACACATTCCACTGACCTCGACCTGCTTGCCGATTACATCCACACCGAGTCGGTTCCGCACGCCGCCATCATCGATTGCACCGCCAGTGACGGTGTCGCTTCCCGCTATGCCGACTGGCTTGGCGCCGGCATCCACGTCATCACTCCGAACAAGAAGGCCAACACCACCGACTTCGACTACTACCGACTGCTCCAGCAGAACGCCCGCCGCGCCGATGCCCATTATTTCTACGAGACGACGGTCGGTGCTGCCCTGCCCGTGATCCAGACTCTGCGCGATTTGGTCCAGACCGGCGATGTGGTGAGACGTATCGAGGGAGTGTTCTCCGGGACCCTCTCGTATCTTTTCAACAGCTTCGACGGATCGGTCCCGTTCTCGGAGATCGTCCGGGCCGCCAAAGCGAAGGGCTACACCGAGCCTGACCCGCGCGAGGACCTCTCAGGAATGGACGTCGCCCGCAAGGTGGTGATCCTTGCCCGGGAGATGGGCCTCGACGCCAGTCTCGACGACATGGAGATCGAGGGCCTCATCCCGCAAGGATTGGAGGACGGCTCGGTCGACGAGTTCCTCGATCGTCTCGCCGATCACGACGACGAGATGTTGGAACGGGTTGCTGCCGCTCGGGCCGGCGGCAAGGTGCTGCGCTTCGTCGGAGTCATCGACCCCGAGGTGGGGACCCAGGTCGCCCTGCGGTCGTTCGACGAAGATCATCCGTTCGCCAGGATCCGGCTCACCGACAACATCGTGACGTTCCAATCCGATCGCTACTCGGAGAACCCTTTGGTGGTCCAGGGACCAGGCGCCGGGCCAGCCGTGACGGCCGGCGGTGTCTTCGCCGACCTCCTCCGGCTGGCCAACTACCTCGGCGCCACCCTCTGAGAGGTTCCCCTGGACCACTCGTGCTTCATCGCTCGATCGGAACTCCCACCAGCGATCCGTACTCGGTCCAGGAGCCGTCGTAGTTGGCGACGTTGTCATGTCCGAGCAACTCGTGGAGGACGAACCAGGTGTGTGACGACCTCTCACCGATACGGCAGTAGGCCACGATCGAGTCGGCGTCGGTGACCCCGGTCGACCCGTACAACTCGGTCAACTCTCCGGCGCTCTTGAACGATCCGTCCTCGTTGGCCGCCCGCGACCACGGGATGTTGGCCGCCCCGGGCACATGGCCTCCGACATAAGGCTGTTCCTGGGGAAGATGATCGGGGGCCAGCTTCTCGCCGGAGAACTCCTCGGGTGAGCGGACGTCGACGAACTCCGTGCCGTTGCCGATCCCGGCGATCACGTCGTCACGGAAGGCCCGGATCGCGGGCCGCTCCTCCCCACTGATCTGGAACTCGGTCTTGGCGACGACTGGAACCTCAGAGGTCTTCTCCCGGCCCTCCAGGTTCCACTTGAGACGGCCGCCGTCGAGGAGCCGCACCTTGTCGAAGCCGCGCAACTTCAGCAGCCAGTAGGCATATGCGGCGAACCAGTTGTTGTTCCCTCCGTAGAGAATCACGGTGGTGTCTTCGCTGACCCCGGCCCGAGAGAGGAGGTCGCTGAAACCCTCCCGATCCAGATAGTCGCGGCGGAGGGGGTGATGGAGATCCTTCGACCAGTCCCAGGCGATCGCGCCAGGGATGTGGTCACGGCCATAGGCCTCGGTGTCTTCGTCCACCTCGATGATTCGCAGGTTCGGGTCGTCGAGATGGGCGGCGAGCCAGTCGGTGCTCACCAGGGAATCTGGGTTTGCGTAGGTGTCTGTCATTTCGGGCACTCCTCTTGTTCGAGTCTCATGGGATGGCGTCGGCGACGTCGGACGACTCACGGTCGTCGAGGGTGCTCTCGAAGGTGGTGACGTCGTCAGGAGTGCCGGGAGCATGTCGCAATGGCACTCAGGTGGCCCACCCGAGAGCATTCACACATGCAACACATCTGGCGAAGAGACGTCATCGAGGTCGGCAAGGTAGCCACATTCGACACCTCCGCCAAAGTCGTCACTTGCCAGAGCGATCTCGGGGCTGTAGTTTCGCGACCTCACATGAACCAGTCGCTCGTTCACGGCCATCACCATCACCACCCTTCACGGGTCGGCTGATCGTGTGTAGCTGAGGACGAGTAACACCACACGGACGCCGACCGGTAGGTCGGCGTTTCTCGTTTCCGGGCATGCCGACCTCCGGGAGAGGAAAGCAACCAATGCCCACCATCACCAACGAAACCGAGTTGATCCACCTCGCCCTCCCCAAGGGCCGGATCGAGGACGGAGTCTCCTCTCTGCTCGCCGACGCCGGCATCGGGTTGCGCTCCGGGCCACGGGGTTATCGCCCGGTGACCTCGGTCGAAGGGTTCGAGGTCAAGCTGCTCAAGCCACAGAACATCGTCGAGATGCTCAATGCCGGCTCACGGGACATCGGGTTCGCGGGTGCCGACTGGGTCGCAGAGAAGTCGGTCGAGTTGATCGAGTTGCTCGACACCGGGCTCGACCCGGTGCGGCTCGTTGCCGCGGCTCCCGAGACGCTGCTCGTCGACGGTGCCCTGCCGGATCGCCACCTGGTCGTCGCCAGCGAACTGGAGAACCTGGCCAGGGCGTGGATAGGGCGCATGGGATTGGACGCCAGCTTCGTCCAGTCCTACGGGGCGACTGAGGTCTTTCCACCCGAGGACGCAGATGTCATCATCGACATAAGCGCCACCGGAGACACACTCGCAGCCAACGGCCTGGTGATCATCGACGAGTTGATGACGTCTTCCACCCGTCTCTACGCCAGCCGCACCGCCATGGACACGCCTTCCAAGAAGGTCGCGATCGACGGGCTGGTGCTCAGTCTCAAGTCGGTACTGGAGGCGAGGGGCCGGGCCATGGTCGAGCTCAACGTCTCACCACAGGACGTCGAAGCGGTCATCGAGATCCTCCCCTGCATGCGAGAGCCGACGATTGCGATGCTCCATGGCTCCGACGGACTGGCTGTGAAGGCGGCGGTCCCCCGCTCCGAGCTACCCGGCTTGATCCCCCTCCTCAAGACCCGGGGTGCCACGGACATCGTCGTATCTCGACTGGAGCAGATCGTCCCATGAGCGGCTATCAGCCCCCCCACTTCTCCGCACCGATCGACCTGGACCTGTCCAGGAACGAGGGACGCCCCACGTTGCGCGGCATCGACCTCGACGCCGTCACTGTGGCCCGGCTGACCTCGAGGTATCCGGACACGACCCGGCTGACCGGGCTCGTGGCGGAGCGCCACGACGTCGACCCGAGACGTGTCCTGGTCACCGCCGGTGGCGACGATGCCCTGTTCCGCTGTTTCCTCAGGGCGGAAGGCACCGTGGCAGCGACCACACCGACCTTCGAGATGATCGCCCGCTACGCAGAACAGGCTGGGCTGAACCTGATCGAGGTGCCCTGGTGGGACGGCGACTTCCCGATCGCCGATTTCCTCGACGTCGACGCCGGCATGGCGGTGATCGTCTCGCCGAACAACCCGACCGGGAGCGTGATCTCGGCTGCGGATCTCCGTAAGGTCGCAGCCGACACCGATCTCGTCGTCCTCGACGCCGCGTACAGCGATTTCGCCGCCGAGGACCTGACTCCTGTGGCTCTGGAGTTGGACAACGTCGTGGTCGTCAGGACGTTGTCGAAGGCCTACGGTCTGGCCGGTCTCCGGGTGGGGTACCTGCTCGGTCCCGAGGGTGTGGTCGATGAGCTCCGTGGATTCGGTTCGCCCTACTCACTATCGGCCCTATCAGCTTCCCTCGCCGCAGATGTGCTCGAGACCCAGGCCGGGTGGGCCGGTGAGTTCGCCCGACGGATCGAAGAGGAGCGGGGCGAGCTGACGTCGGTGCTCAGCGATCTCGGGATCTCGTACCTCCCGTCACAGGCCAACTTCGTCCTGCTCACGAATGTCGACCCAATGTGGTTGGTTCCGGCCGCAGCGTCCTTGGGGATCGCTCTGCGTTGGTTCCCGGATCGCCCGGAATTGGCTCGATGTGTCAGGGTCACTCTCCCCGGGGACCCCGACGATTTCTCCCGGCTCATCCAAACCCTCCGTGCCGTACTCGCACCGGAGGCCCTGATCTTCGACATGGACGGGGTCCTGGCCGAGGTCCGGGGGTCGTTTCGGGCGGCGATCATCGCCACCGCCGCCGGCTACGACGTCGATGTGACCCCGGCGCAGATCGCCGCTGCGAAGGCAGCAGGAAATGCATCCGACGATTGGGAGTTGACTCGCCGGCTTCTCGCCGCGGCAGGGGTGGATGTCTCACTCGACGACGTTCGTGACCGATTCGAGACTCTCTATCAGGGAGAGGGCTCGACCCCGGGGCTCAAGGCCAAGGAGAGTCTCATCCCTGGGCGGTCGCTCCTCGAGGCTTGGGCCACCCGGATGTCACTGGGCATCGTCACGGCCCGACCCCGCAAGGACGCCGAGGAGTTCCTGCGGCGTTTCGACCTCACCGGGCTGTTCGCTGCGGTGGTCACCAGAGAAGACGCCCCATCCAAACCTGATCCTGCTCCCGTGCGTCTCGCCTTGCAGCGGTTGGGCGTAAGACACGCCTGGATGGCCGGCGACACCAGGGACGACATCGAAGCGGCCCGCGGTGCCGGCGTTGTCCCCATCGGAGTCTCCGTTTCCGGCGACGAGCCGTTGACGGGCGCGGCGCTAGTCGTGAGCAGAGTCGAAGAGATCCAGGAGGTGCTCGATGTCACGAAAGGCTGAGATACGCCGTGAGACCGCGGAGACCGACGTGAGAGTCGCTCTCGATCTCGACGGGTCCGGGACGATCGAAGTATCCACCGGGCTCGGGTTCCTCGATCACATGCTCTCCGCCCTGGGCAAGCACTCCGGCTTCGATCTCGAGATACGTGCCGAAGGTGACACCAGCGTCGACGACCATCACACCGTCGAGGACTGCGCCATCGTGCTGGGACGGGCGCTCGACGAGGCGCTGGGTGACCGTGCGGGGATCGTGCGGTTCGGCTCGGCATACGTCCCTCTGGACGAGTCGTTGAGCCGGGCCGTCGTCGACCTCTCAGGTCGTCCCTGGCCCGAGATCGCCCTTCCCTTCTCTCGGGACATGGTCGGTGATGTGGCGACTGAGAACATCGTCCACTTCTTGCGCAGCTTGGCCATCGAGGGCCGGATGGCGCTTCATGTCGACCTGATTCGAGGTGACAACGACCACCACAGGGCGGAGTCTGCCTTCAAGGCGGTGGCGAGGGCCCTCGGTGCCTCGGTAGCCCTCGTCGGCAACGGCGTGCCGAGCACCAAAGGGACCCTCGGGTGAGCCTGATAGTGGTGCCGACCGGGACGGCCAACATCGCCTCGGTACTCGCCGGGCTCCGGCGTCTCGGAGAGTCGCCGGTCCTCGGCGCAGATCCGGACCTGATCCGCGCTGCGGATCGCGTCGTCTTGCCCGGCGTCGGCTCATTCGGCGCGGCCGGCGCCGAGCTCGACCGTGTGGGTCTTCGCGAGGTCATCCGGGAGCGGGTGGTGGAGGGTCGACCGACATTGGCTGTGTGTGTGGGGATGCAACTGTTGGCCAGGTCGAGTGAGGAGAGCGTCGGTGCGGAGGGCCTTGGGGTGATCGACCGTTCGGTCAGACGTTTCCCCGACGAGGTCCGGGTTCCGCAGTTGGGGTGGAATCGGATTGTGGCCGGTTCCGGCTGCCGATTCGTCACCGATGGTTGGGCCTATTTCGCCAACTCGTTCCGAATCGACTCGGTGCCGGAAGGCTGGTCGGCGGCCACCACAGACCACGGCGGCGAATTCGTGTCGGCTCTGGAACGGGGAGAGGTTCTCGCCTGTCAGTTCCACCCTGAGCTCTCCGGTGTTTGGGGCAGCGCCCTGCTCGGCCGATGGTTGGGGAGGGCCAGCTGATGCTGGCCGATCGGGTAGTCCCGTGTCTCGATATCGACGACGGCAGGGTCGTCAAAGGAGTCCGGTTCCAGGGTCTGCGCGACGCCGGCGACCCGGTGCAGTGCGCCTCGGCATACGAAGATCAGGGTGCCGACGAGATCGTCCTCCTCGATGTCTCCGCAACACCGGAGGGGCGCGCCAACAACCTCGACGTCGTTGCCGCGGTCCGGGAAGTCCTCTCGATCCCTCTGACGGTGGGAGGAGGTGTTCGGGCCGCCGACGACGCTGCAAGACTCCTCGATGCCGGTGCCGACAAGGTCGGGATCAACACCGCCGCCGTTTCTCGCCCCGAGCTGATCACCGAGCTGAATCTTCGGTTTGGGGCCCAGTGCACGGTCGTGGCTGTTGACGCCGCTCGACGCGACGACGGGTGGGAGGTCGTGGTGCGCAGCGGGAAACATCGGACCGGGATCGACGCCGTCGGTTGGTGTGGCAAGGCGGTCGCCCACGGGGCAGGCGAGATCCTCCTCACCAGCTGGGACCGGGACGGGACCGGGGAGGGCTATGACCTCGATCTGATCCGCGAGGTGGCAGCTGCGGTGAACGTGCCGGTGATTGCATCCGGGGGCGCCAGCGGTTTCCAGCACATGGTGGAAGCCTTTCGCGCTGGGGCCAGCGCAGCCCTCGTCGCATCGATCCTCCACGACGGAGTGTGGACCGTTGACGAGTTGAAGAAGAGGATCGCAGGTGAGGGAGTGAGGATCCGCCCATGATGATCCCGTCGATAGACCTCGTCAGGGGCTCCACGGTGCAGCTGATCGGTGGGGAGACCCCGGCCGTCGACGCCGGTGATCCGGTCGCGGTTCTGGAGAGATTCTCCCGGGTTGGCGAGGTCGCCGTCGTGGACATCGACGCGGCCCGAGGGGAAGGGTCGAACGCGGCCATCATCGAGATGCTCTGCCGGCTCGCCCGGGTCCGGGTCGGTGGCGGTGTGCGTGATGTGGAGACGGCGATCAGGTGGCTCGATGCCGGGGCCGAGAAGGTGATCATCGGAACAGCGGCCGATGAGGCACTGCTCCAAGAGCTTCCCCGCGACCGTGTCATCGTGGCCCTCGACGCACGGGACGGCGTGGTGGTCACCCACGGCTGGAGAGAGTCGAGCGGTGACGCGCTGATCGATTCGGTGGAGAGGTTCGCAGGTCTGTGTGGGGGATTTCTCGTGACCTTCGTGGAGAGGGAGGGTCGAATGGACGGCACCGATCTCGATCTGGCCCGCCTGGTGGTGGCCGCAGCCGGCGATGCCAGGGTGACCATCGCCGGGGGCGTGACGACCGCCGACGAGATTGCTGAGCTCGACGGTATCGGTGCAGACGCCCAGGTGGGCATGGCTCTCTACACCGGCAAGCTCGGACTCGCCGAGGGGTTCGCAGCCCCGCTCTCCACCGATCGAACCGACGGCCTCTGGCCCACGGTCGTCGTCGATGAACGGGATGTGGCACTCGGGCTGGCATATTCCGACCTCGAGAGCCTGACCGCGGCGTTGGAGAGCGGCCGGGGCGTCTACCAGAGCCGAAGCCGGGGCATTTGGGTCAAGGGCGAGACTTCAGGCGCCACACAGGAGCTTCTCGAGGTCACGGTCGATTGTGACCGAGACGCGCTTCGCTTCCGGGTCCGTCAGACGGGGGCCTACTGTCACGAGGGGACGAGAACATGCTGGGGGCCGGATCGAGGCATCGGACGGCTGGAGCGACGGCTTTCGAGCATTGCCCGGACCCGGCCGGAGGGATCGAACACCGTGCTGCTGATGGAGGATTCGGACCTTCTCGACGCCAAGATCCGCGAGGAGGCCGAAGAGCTTTCTCGCACTATTTCCGATGTTGCCCTGGAAGCGGCCGACCTCCTCTATTTTGCTTTGGTAAAAAGCGTGGCTGCCGGTGTGAGTTTCGAGGAGATCGAAAGAATCCTCGATCACCGAGAGCGAGTAGTGACACGACGACCCATGATGGCCAAGGAGGGCGAGTGAGCGGGTTGTTGCGCCGGATCACCCCGGCGGAATTGAATGGGACGAGGCTGGCGCCGAACGGAGCCGATGAGGGCAAGGTAGCCGCCGACATCGTCGAGTCCGTACGCCACGGCGGAGAGGAGGCGCTGCGCGCCCACGCCGAGGAGCTGGGCGACATCGAGCCCGGTCGATCACTGACCGTCGATCGTGAGGATCTTCGGGCCGCGTTCGAAACGCTCGACCCAGCTGATCGCGAACTGCTGGTGCGGGTCCATCGTCGAATCGAGAAGTTCGCCCGAGCCCAGCGGGAAGGCCTCTCCGATCTCAACATCTCGATCGAGGGTGGGCAGGCGGGCCATCGCTGGATCCCGGTGAATTCTGTCGGTGCCTACGCACCGGGAGGCAGGTACCCGCTGCCATCGTCGGTCCTCATGACCGTGACCCCGGCCCGGATCGCCGGCGTCACCAGCGTCTGGGTTGCATCGCCCCGTCCATCGCAGCTGACACTCGCCGCCGCCTGGGTTGCCGGCGCCGACGGCGTCCTCGCCGTTGGTGGGGCTCAGGCGATCGCAGCGCTGGCCTTCGGGACCGTCACTCCGACCTGTGACCTGATCGTCGGGCCCGGGAGCAAGTGGGTCACAGCAGCGAAGAAGCACCTCTTTGGGGAGGTGGGCATAGACGGCCTGGCCGGACCGAGTGAGATCCTCGTGATCGCCGACGAATCGGCGAACCCGGCGCTCGTAGCCGCTGACCTCCTGGCCCAGGCGGAGCACGACGTCGATGCAGTTCCCGCCCTCATCACGACCTCTGGGGAGCTCGCCGACCGGGTCGACGAGGAATTACGGGCTCAGCTGGAGGACCTGCCGTCGGCCGAAGTGGCACGCGCCGCCCTCGACAACGGTATCTGCGTGGTCGTCGACAGTCTCAGTCGCGCCGCAGGTGTCTCCGACGCCTTGGCGCCGGAACACTTGGCCATCCACACTGCCGATCCGCGTTCGATGGCGATGCAGGTGCGCAACTACGGATCCATCTTCGTCGGGAGCTCCGCCGCGGAAGCCTTTGCCGACTACGGGGCTGGCCCCAATCATGTGCTCCCGACCGGGGGTGGCGCCCGCTACTCGGGTGGTCTGTCGGTGCTGACGTTCCTGAAGGCTTCGACGTGGCTCGCAATCGACCACCCCGATGACCTCATCGAAGACACCGCCCGTCTCGCTCGGCTCGAGGGTCTCGAGGCGCATGCCCGTGCCGCTCTGGGACGCTCCTAGGGCTCGAGGACAAACCGACGAATCGCGGTGGCGACCAGTGCCGGGTCTGTCCGGCATGCCGAGTGGCCGTGCTCCTCGAGTGTCGTTAGCCGGGCCCCGGGAATTGCCTGCAACGCCGAGGCCGTCGCGGTGGCGATGTCCGGTCCGCTCATGGCACCGGCGATGAAGAGCGTCGGTGCTTTCACCGCAGCGAACCGGTCCGGTTCGTAGCGCCAACTCTCCTCGACGCGCGCTTCGCGCGCCACGGTGTGTGCCGTGCCCAGCTGTTGAGCCCAGCTGGGGCTCGCTCGGCGATCGACCAACTCGGCTGCTGACATCTGCAGGATCTCTGTGTAGATGATCGAGAGAGCTCGATCCGGGTCGCCGGTTGCGACCGCGGTCTCGATCTCCTCGATGCACCCTTCGGGATAGTTCAGCCCCAGGCCTGGCTCGTAGAGGACCAGATGACCGACCGCCTCGGTGAGGGTGGCGGCGCCCATCGCAACTCCGGCGCCAAAAGAGTGCCCGAAGAGTGTCGCGGGCGTCCCATGGTTCCGGTTGGCCCGATCGACCACAGCTGCGACGTCTTCGAACTCTCGGTCAAGGGCGTACGCCACCCCGTCCTCGCTGGCACCGAAGCCACGTCTATCCACCGAGTAGACCGTCATCGAGGAAGCCAGGTCGACCGCCAGACCCTCCAGATATCCGTGATCGCTCATCGACCCGTGGACGAGCACTATCGGTGGGCCCTGCCCTCTGACCCAGACGGCGATGAGTGTGCCGTCTCGTGATTGGATCCGTTGAACCTCAGCGTCCATCGACACTCCGGACTCCGCGGGAGCGGAGCCTAGGCCGAGAAGGTCCCTGGTCGGGGTTGTCGCCGCGGTTGACGGTGACCCTCTTCCCAGGGAAAACGACCCAGCTCGTCGTCGTAGGCAAGCTGAAGTACCGGAACCGAGAACTCCGACGGGCGTGCATAGAAGCGGTTGGCGCTGAACACGATCTCGCCCGGGTTGGGCACCGTCTCGAGGATCACTCGACGATCCCAGCCGACGAACTCGATCAACTGCCCCGGGATGAGGGCCTCGTCACCACGGACCCGGTCCCCGAGGTCGTTGAGCACACTGCTCGTCAGATCTGGATCGAGCCCGAACACGAGCAGCTCGGGGTGTCCCATGCCGAACAGTCCGACCGTGTAAGCGAATGGAGGGTCGAGCTCGTCACCCCCGTCGCACCCGGGGAACGAGCAACATCCCCCTCCGATGTATTCGATTGCCCACCCATGACGTCTGATCACCGACTTCATACGGGCGTCTTCCTGGTCGAGCCAGGCCTGGATTCGAGCGTTCATCGCCACCCCTCGTCTTCGAGCCCTCGATGACGAACGTATTGGCAGCCACCGACAGATCCGCGATCGCTAGGTTGCCGCTCCAGTGAGTCAGGTGTTTCGGAGTCCGCTTCCCGACGTCGAGCTGCCGAACACGGCGCTCTCTTCCTACGTCTTTCGCCATGCCGATCGGCTCGCCGACCGGGTGGCGGTCGTCGACGGGCCTACCGGTCGGTCCTACACCTACGCCGAGCTGTACGGAGCCTCCCGGAAGGCCGCCGGAGGTCTCGTTGCGGCCGGCATGGCTGCGGGCGACGTCCTGGCACTCATCTGCCCCAACATCCCCGAGTACGCCATCGTCTTCCATGGCGTAGCCATCGCCGGGGGAGCCGTGACCACCCTCAACCCGACGTACACCGTCGACGAGATCGGCCAGCAGCTCCGCGACTCCGGGGCCCGATTCCTGGTCACGATCGAGCTCTTCCTCGAGACCGCCCGGCGAGCCGCCGCGAACAGCAGTGTCGAGACCATCTTCGTCCTCGGCGAGCCGGTCGATGGGTACGCCACGTTCTTCCAACTCCTGGCGGCCGATCCGATCGATCAGGTTCGGATCGATCCCCGTCAGCATGTGGTGGTCCTGCCTTACTCGTCAGGGACGATGGGTCTCCCCAAAGGGGTCGAGCTGACACACTTCAACCTCGTCTCCAACCTGGCACAGACAGCTCCACTGTCCATGGCGAACGAGGAGGATGTGGTGCTCGCAGTTCTCCCGTTCTTCCACATCTATGGGATGCAGGTGCTGATGAACGGGGTGCTGTTCCACGGTGCGCGGACCGTGACACTTCCGAGGTTCGACCTGGCCGAGTTCCTGTCAGTGATCCAGGAACACCGCGTCACACGCGTCGCGGCCGTGCCTCCGATCGTCGTGGCCCTGGCGAAACACCCGATGGTCGACGACTACGACCTCTCCAGCCTGGTCCAGATCGGTTCCGGGGCGGCTCCCCTGAGTGCAGAGGTCGAACTGGAGGCGGCACGGCGCACCGGAGCGGAGATAATCCAGGGGTACGGTCTCACCGAGACCAGCCCGGCGACTCACACGGCCCTTCCCGGGGTGGTCCGTTCCGGATCGATCGGAGTGCTCGTTCCCAACACCGAGGCACGTCTCATCGATCCGGAGTCGCACGAGGACGTGGGACCGGGCGAGAGTGGTGAGTTGTGGATCCGTGGCCCGCAGGTCATGAAGGGATACCTCAACAACCCGGAAGCAACCAGGGCCTGTCTCGACGAGGACGGCTGGTTCCACACCGGTGACATCGGTCGGGTCGACTCCGACGATCACTGGTACATCACCGATCGACTGAAGGAGTTGATCAAGTACAAGGGATTCCAGGTCGCGCCCGCCGAGCTCGAGGCGGTGCTCCTCACCCATCCGGATATCGCCGACGCCGCCGTGATCTCTCTTCCGGACGAAGATGCGGGTGAGGTGCCCAAAGCCTTCGTCGTCCTCCAGCCGGGCACCGAGCTGAGCGCAGAGGAGGTGATGGAATTCGTGGCGGGGAGAGTTGCCTCGTTCAAGAAGGTACGTGCCGTCGAGTTCATCGAAGCGATTCCCAAGTCGCTCTCGGGCAAGATCCTGCGACGGGTACTCCGGGATCGAGGGCATGGCTGACGTCATCGGTCTGCGCGCTCGGTTCGCCGGCCTGCACGCCGCCGGGACGTTCCTGATGCCCAATGCCTGGGATGTGGGCTCTGCGAGGTTGTTCCAATCGCTCGGATTCGATGCGGTTGCGACCACGAGCTCGGGTTTGGCCGCCACGCTCGGTCGGAGGGATCAGAGCGTGGGGTTGGATGAGCTCGCCAGGCACGTTGCCGCGCTCTCGTCCGCTCTCGAGATACCTTTGAGCGTCGATGCAGAGGATGGGTATGCCGAGGATGTGGGCGGTCTCGAGTCGACGGTCGAAGTCCTGGCCGACAGTGGAGCGTCAGGCATCTCCATCGAGGATTACCGACCCGCGTCAGGTGTCTTGGATGTGGCCACGGCGACCACACGTGTCGCCGCATACGTGGAGACGGCATCCCGTCACGGGTTGATCGTCACGGCCAGAGCAGAGAATCACCTCTACGGAATCGACGACTTGGACGACACGATCGAGCGACTCCGCGCCTACGCAAACGCCGGAGCTGATGTTGTCTACGCCCCGGGTTTGAAGTCGAGTGCCGACCTGGCATCGGTCGTCGCGGCGGTCCCCGTCCCGGTGAACGCCCTGCTGATTCCAGGAGGCCCGACTGTGGCCGAGATGCGCGAGATCGGAGTCAGACGTCTCTCCACAGGTGGGTCACTCGCCTGGGTCGCACTCGGGGCGGCGCACCGGGCAGCCCGGGAATTGCTGGAGAGCGGAACCCAGGACTATTCGGCCGGCATGCTCTCGGCGGACGATCGCAGCCGAGCCTTTCAGTAGGAGCGTCTGCGGCCGAAGATCCCCCCGCTCAGGAGGAGGCCCGCCCCGATGACGTATCCGAAGTCGTACCAGTTCCCGTTGTTGTTCACCTCGTAGATGTTGACGCTGTCGGTGAACAGGGAGATGAAGAACGTGATCGGAGCGATGAAACCGTGCCAGAGACCCAGCCAGAACCCGGCCGGGTCGGGACCGACATCGACGGCGGGGTTGGGCCCGGCGGCGCACGCGGAGAGAGCCAGCACCGCGAGGGCGATCACCAGGAGCCTGCGAGCCCTCAAGCCGGCACCACTTCCACGGGCACGCCATTGAGGATTGCGTTCCCTGACAGGGGGTCTGTCTCTCCGGTGGAGAGGAGATTGGAGTTGACGCCGGCCCGTGAGGATGCAACGGACAGTTCCGAGCCTGCCATGTCGTGGCCCCACCCATGAGGGAGGCTCACGACCCCCGACATGATCTCGTCGGTGATCTCCACCGGGACCACGAGCATGCCGGCCGCTGAGGAGACTTTGGCGCTTCCCCCCGCGGTCACACCAACTCGTTGGGCGTCGGAGGGATTGATCTGGAGTGTGCACCGCTCGCGACCTTTGACCAACACGTCGACGTTGTGCATCCACGAGTTGTTCGATCGGACGTCCCTCCGTCCGATGAGCACCAGCCCACCGTTCACGTTCCTGCCCAGGCGTGACTCGAGTCGGGGGATGTCGGCCAGGAGCTCATCGCGTGCCAGTTCGATACGTCCCGAGGGGGTGCAGAGATCGTCCGGTACCCGGGGTTGGAGGGGTCCGAGATCTATCCCGTGGGGATGGTCTTTCAGCTTGTCGAGGGTCAACCCTTGGGGGTCGCGCCCGTAGCCATCGCCATATGGCCCGGTGCGGACCAGGAAGTCGAGCATGCGCTCGGGACCGCGCCCGCCGGTGGTGGCGTGGAAGATCTCCTCGGGGCTTCGCCCGTGGATCGGCGAAGCGGGGTCGCTCACTTCGCCACCGACAGTCATCCCGAAAAGGGCGTCGTCGAGAGCGTCGAGATCTGGATTGCTTCCCTGCCCGGTGAGGGTCGCTCCGAGTCTGATCAGGATCTGCCACTCGTCGGGTGTCCCCTCTGGCAGGTCGTACAGGGCAGGAGAGAAGTTGGCGATGTTGCGGATGGAGAGCCCGTAGAACGCGAAGTCATAGTGGGGTCTTCGCAGGGGGGTGGTCCCAGGGAGGATGACGTCGGCGTGTCGTGTGGTCTCGTTGAGGTACACGTCGATCGACACCATGAAGTCGAGCGAGGAGAAGGCCTCGTCCAACCGCGCACTGTCGGGCGTGGAGAGGATTGGGTTGCCCGCGATCGTGACCATGGCCCTGATCCCACCGGGCTCGAGGATCTCGTTGGCCAACTCCGACACGGGCAGTTCGCCGCGAACCTCGGGAGCTCCGTTGACCCTGGTGGCCCAGCGTCCGATCTCGAATCGTCGCCGGCCCCGCCGGCGCTCGTGGGCGGGTTTGGCGAACATTGCACCACCAGGACGGTCGAGATTCCCGGTGATCACGTTCAACACATCGACGAGCCAGGAGGCCAATGTCCCGAACTCCGCCGTGTGCGTGCCGATCCGGCCGTAGACCGCAGCACTCTCGGCTGCTGCCAGTTCATGGGCGATCCTGATCGTGGTCTCCGCCGGGACGCCCGTGGTGGCGGCGACGGCGGCCGGAGTGAATGCCTCTACAGCTGTCGCTAGGTCTTCCAAACCGTTCACGTGCCCGGCGAGGGCGCCGAGGTCTACCAGGTCCTCATCGAACATCACTGAGGAGATCGCGGCCAGGAACAGTGCATCGGTCCCCGGCCTGATCGGTATGTGCTCGCCGGCGGCAGCGGCACTCTTGGTGAGCCGAGGGTCGACCACCACCACCTTCCCGCCGCGTTCGGTGATGGCGGCCATTCGCCCCGGCCAGTCCGGTGCGGTGGCGAGACTTCCGTTCGACTCGTAGGGGTTGGCGCCGAGCATGAGGAGATACGAGGTCCGATCCAGGTCGGGAACTGGGATCAGGTCGGGGTGCCCGAACAGGTATCCGGACGAGACATGCTTCGGCATCTGGTCGACGGTGGCGGCGCTGAAGATGCTCCGGGTCCGCACCATCTTCAGTAACGGCTTCACGTACAGAACACCGGACATGGAGTGGACGTTGGGGTTGCCCAGGTAGAACCCGACCAGATTCGGGTCAGCGGCGACGATCGGGGTCAGCTTCTCATCGATCAGCGCGAACGCTTCATCCCAGGTCGCCTCGACGTGACGACCGTCCCGTTTGATCAGAGGGGTGCGGAGTCGGTCGGGGTCGTCGTCGAGCTTGGCCAGAGTCGACCCCTTGGGGCAGATGAACCCATGGCTGAAGACGTCATCACGGTCACCCCGGATCCTGACCACCTGACCGTTGCGATGGCTGATCTCGAGACCGCAGGTGGCCTCGCAGAGAGGACAGGTGCGGGTGTGGAGCGAGACGTCGGAACTCACCGCGACGAATCTAGCGAAGGGCGATCGTGACGTATCAGAAGTCGCGCACGTCGACCACCGATCCGCTCGCCAATCCCGACTCGATCGCCGTCCAGACCCTGCTCGCCGCGATTTCCGGATCCACGAGGTCGCCGTCCCGTTTCAGGTCGTGGAACCGTCCCACCGAGGGAAAGTCGGCTTCGTCGGTGTCCCGGATCAATTCCTGCATGTCGGTGTCGACCACCCCGGGGGCGATGGCCGCCACGGTGACCCCACCCCTGATTTCCTGTTCGGCGCCCACGTTCCGGACCCACTGATCCAGGGCGGCTTTGCCGGCCCCGTACGAAGACCACCCCGGGTAGACGCCTCGGGCAGCACCAGAGCTGATCATGATCAGCTCGTGTCGTCCGGTGCGTCCTGCCACGGCTCTCAGATAGAGGTGCCCCACAGCCTGCCCGGCGCCACTGTTGACCACGACATTCGACACGTAGGCGTCGGTGTCGACCTCACCGGCGAAGCCGATCGGCTCGAGGACGCCGGCGTTGTGGATCAGCAGTGTTCGGCTCGGGTGGTGCTCGTCGACCAGACGTCGGATCTCGTCGCCAAGCGGTTTCCAGGCCGAGGGGTCGGATAGATCCGCTCCGATGTGCCCGATGTCGATGCTGGAACCCCCTGTCCTGCTGATGTCGATCACGTGTGCAGGGAATGGCACGGTCCGGGCGAGCGCTGCGCCCAGACCACGGGATGCCCCGGTTATGAAGACGAGATCGGCCACTCGTCGAGGCTAGACATCGGGCCCACCTCGGGCGCAACTACCGTCTCGGCCGAAATGACCGAATCCGCTGTGCTCCTGTGGTCCTGTGCGGACCAACCCGGGATAGTCGCCCGGGTCACGACGAGATTGTTCGAACTCGGCGGCAACATCCTGCGAGCAGAGGAGACGCTGTCGGTTGCCGACAACCAGTTCTTCCTCAGGATCCATTTCGATACGCCGGGGGGGCCCGTCGATCTCGACGGGTTCCGCAGTGGGTTCGCCCCGCTTGCCGACGAGCTGAGGAGCGAGTGGTCGATCCGTCCCATGGAACCGGCCCAGAGGATCGCCATCCTCGCTTCGCGCGATCCCCACTGCCTGATCGACCTGATCGGCCGCTGGCGGGTTGGGGACATCCCGGCCGACATCGCAGCAGTGGTGAGCAACCACGAGGACACCCGGGACATCGCCGAGGGGTTCGGGATCCCTTTCCACCATCTCCCGGTCACTCCCGAGACGAAAGCCGCGCAGGAGGAGAAGCTCGATGCGTTGCTGGAGGAGCTCGACGTCGATCTCGTGGTCCTGGCCCGGTACATGCAGATTCTCTCCGGCGACTTCGTCGACCGGTGGAAGTGGAGGGTCATCAACATCCACCATTCCTTTCTCCCTGCCTTCCCAGGTGCCCGGCCCTATCACCAGGCGATGGAGCGCGGAGTGAAGCTGATCGGCGCCACTGCCCACTACGCCACTGCGGACCTCGATGACGGGCCGATCATCGGTCAGGGAGTCATTTCGACCTCGTACCGGGACTCCATCGAGGACCTGATCCGTCGGGGCAGGGAGAACGAGAGCCAGGTCCTCGCCGCTGCGGTTCGAGCCCACCTGCAGCATCGCGTGATCGTCACCGGTCGCCGCACGATCGTCTTCGGCTAGCCCGAAACTCACCGCCCAGGCTGTTGGCTTCGCGCTACCAGCCCCGGACGTCCTCGGTCTGGGGGAGTCGGGCCTCGTCGGTGTAGGGGAAGATCTCCATGAGCTCACCGGCGGTGAGACGTTTCTGAATCGCCTGCCATGGCTCCACCTCGAACAGATCGCCATGTCTCTCATGGAAGACGCGTGTCAGGTCGGTCGAGAGGCCGAGGAACCTCTGGTGTTCCTCCGGAAACACATCGCGGTCGCCGACTGGGAACCAAGGTGTGTCGGAAAGAGCCTCATCGTCGTCTCTTGGTTCAGGAATCTCCCGGAAGGTGACGTCGGTGAGGGCGCTCAACTCGTCGTAGTCGTAGAACACCACCCGACCGTGACGGGTCACCCCGAAGTTCTTGGTGAGGAGGTCCCCAGGGAAGATGTCGGTGCAGGCGAGGTCCTTGATCGCCTGCCCGTAGTCGATGACGGCCGCCTCGGCGGCGGCGGGCACAGCCTCTCGTGCGTACAGGTCGAGGGGGATGACCCTTCTCTCCACGTACAGGTGACTGATCACGACGACGTCGTCCTCCACTCTGACCGTCCGCCCTGCCTCCGCCAGCAGCTCGTCGAGCACGTCCGGGGCGAAGCGGCCACGGGCGAAGGAGAGGTGTTGGAAGTTCTGGGCGTCAATCAAACGTCCAGCCCGGTCGTGTCGCGACACGAGTTGGTACTTCTCCATGATCGTGTTGCGGCTGGTGCGCTTCGGTGGAGGAAACCGGTCCCGTATCACCTTGAACACGTCGTCGTAGCCCGGCATCCCGAAGACGATCATCACCAGACCCTTGGTGCCGGGCACGTACTCGAATCGCTCGTCCGTCGAGTTGAGGTGGCGGAGGAGGTCGCGATACAGCTCCGTCTTGCCGTGTTTGTTCTGCCCAATAGCGATATACAGCTCGGCGATCCGCTTCCTCGGCATCAGCCGACCGAGAAACCGCACCAGGTCGTACGGTCTCCCCACCTCGACGTGGAAGTAGGACCGGGTGAATGAGAAGAGGATCGACACCTCGTCCTCTGTGAGGAGGACGGCGTCGACCACGACCCCACCCCCCTCGTGGCGGAGCGAGAGGACCATGGGGAGACGCACAGACCCTGCGTAGAGGAGACCGACGATGTAAGCGGACTGGCCCCGGTAGAAGACCGAACGCACCACCTCCGCCCGGCCCACGACCGGGAGCCCACCATGCTCGCCGAGACGCTGCTCGATCCGGATCGCCACGTCAGCGGCGTCGGCCTCCAGCCGTTTCATCGCAGCCGCGGGCATGAAATGCGTCAGCATCGCCGACACCAGGTCGCGGGTGGTCTCCTGTCGGTCGAAGATCAGGTACACCGGTTCGATCGACGGGCTGGGCGGGCTGTCGAAATCGGTATCGACGAACTCGATCCGACTGTCAACTCCAACCGTGTCGAACACTTGACGGGTCACCGAGTTGTGAAAGGTCTCGGCGAGCTCCCAGTCCTGACGGTCGGCGATGAGGCTCGAGTAGACGGCCTTGATCGCGATCCAGAGCAGAGGGTCGTCGATGCGCTCGCCGAGCATGCCCCGGATGTCGTCGACCACTTGGCCCACCACGTGGGCGTAGATCTTGAGCCGACCCACTGCGTCGGACTGCATGCCCCGCCAGTCGGCATTGGCGAACCGGGTGGGGGCGCGCTCGTTGAAAGCCCCCAGACGGCTCATGTACTCGTCGAAGCCTTGGAGGACCCTCCCCGCGGTGAAGTTGGAGAGGCGGCTGTCGGAGAGGACGGTGGCCAGAGCTACTCCTGGCTGCCGCGGGCTCCGAGCTCAGCGTCGAGGAGCAGGATGGCGCTTGAGTCGCCACCGGCGTAGCGGACCCGCTCGAGGATCGTTTCCACAGTCGACTCCTCCTCGTTCTGCTCGTCGATGAACCATTGCAGCAACGGAAAGCTGGCCAGGTCACCTTTGTCCGAGGCGAGACGGTAGATGTCGTGGATCGCCGAGGAGACGGCACGTTCCTGGGCGAGGGCGGCTTCGAACACCTGCTCGGCGCTCTCGAACTCCGACTTCGGAGCTCTTATGGCACCGATCTTGACCTCGTTGCCCCGGTTGAGGACGAAATCCATGAACTTGTGGGCATGGACCTTCTCCTCCTCGGCCTGCTGCCGCATCCATGAGGCCATCCCCACGAGGTTCTTTCCTTCGAAGTAGGCGGCCATCTGGAGGTAGGCGACCGAAGAGCCCAGCTCCATCGTGATCTGGTCGTTGTAGGTGGCGGCGAGGTCGTCTGTCATCTTCATGCTGTCCTCAATCTAGGGGTCAGAGGAGCGGATCAGCCCCATGACGTTACGATCGGCCGCCATGGCCGATTACGGACGCTACCGAGAGTATGCCGAGGCGATCTGGGAGATCGAGGAGCTGGGCATCCCCGTCATCCAGGCGCGTGTCGCCGACTGGCTCGGCGTCAGCCGTCCCAGTGTCAACGAGATGGTGCACCGGATGAAGGACGATGGTCTGATCACCATCGACGACGAGATACGGCTCACCGACGAGGGCCGACACCTCGCCGCGGTGATTGTGCGCCGGCACCGTCTCGCCGAGCGATTTCTCACCGACGTTCTCAAACTCCCCTGGGACAAGGTTCACGCCGAAGCGGAGGTCTGGGAGACAACGATCTCCGACCAGGTCGAGGAGGCGATGTGGGCCGCTCTCGAGGATCCGCAGACGTGCCCGCATGGGAACCCGATCCCGGGCGCGGGATACCGGCCCCCGAAGATGAAACCGATCGCCTCGATGGAGCCAGGGGAGATACGCAAGCTGGAGCGCATCTCCGAAGAGCTCGAGCTCGACGACGAGATGCTCGGGTTCTTGTACGAGTCGGGGTTTCACCCCAAGACCGACATCGAGCTGGTCGGCCGTGACCCACAGGGTGCTTACACGGTGTCAGTAGCCGGGAAGAGAGTTGGCGTGGGCGAGTTCGCCGCCAACCGTCTGTTCGTCGCGGTCTAGACGCTCCCGCTGACGATCGCGTTCACGTCGATCGCCATCATCACCAGTAACAACGCGATGACTATGCAGTTGATTGCGATCACCGGTGTCCGCAGACGATGGCTCGACCGGGCGAACCTCCTGATGCTGAACACGTTGGCGACTATGGCCACCACACCGATTGCGACCCCGAGCCAGGGCCCGACACCCTCGGCGATACCGATGATTGGGATGACGAACGGCAGGAGGATGTATGCGATCAGGCAACGGATGCCGGAGATGACTATGGCCCAGTTGAACGCCCGCTGCGCTTCAGAGTCGCTTATCGGGGTTGGTGCCCGGCGAAGGTCCGATTGGGTGGCCTGATCCACGGGCTCAGCCTAACGCTGCGATCGGGGTTCAGGATCTTCCCTGTCCTGGCCGCCGAGTCCGGTAGCCCACCACACCAGTGCGGCGAGACCCCCGGCCAGGGCCAACGGGATGATGAGGTCGGCGGGGAACGGGAGTCCGAGGTCCTCCGAGAGTGATATGGCTGGTGTTCCCATCATCGAAGAGCATCGTTCCCAACTGGGGACCCCGCCGCGGTCATCGCAGCCTGACGGGATGATGAAGACGAAGGCAGCGATGAAAGCCACCACCCCGGTGACCGTCGTGGCGATGACTCGTGAGGTGCGGTCCATCTTCAGTTCGCATTCCAGGTGACGGTGACGTCTCGATCGAGATCGGGAAGAGGGAGGGCCGACGCTTCCGCCTCGACCCGATCCCGGTCCTGATTGCTGAGCCTGCGCCAGGTCTCGACTACGACCTGATGCTGGGCCCGACGCCAGATGCCGACGATCTCCCCATCCATTAGGACCGCCCCCGGCCAGACCCGCGAGGTCCACAGCAGGTTCCGGAGGGCCTTGTCGGCGAGGATGAGATCCCTCTGAATCCCGGAGACGAGGTAGTAGGTGTCCCCACTGGGTAGCAGGCGGACGACAGCCGAAGGTTTGCCATCGCGCCGGAGCGTGTCCTCGTCGTCGCTGAGGATGACTGCGTCGCCGATCGGGGTGACCACCGGAATCAACTCGTCGCTGAGTCTGGCAAATGTCTCCGGACCGAGCCGTTTGGATATCCCCGCCCACCCCGCAAACGCCTCCGCAGTGGTCGGACCGAAGACCCGGATATAGCGACGGGCCATCTCGAGCCGAGCATCGACAGGATCGATATCAGGTGCTGGTACCGACCAGATCGTGGGCTGGCGGGCCCCGTCCCAGCGGATCAGGATCGTTCCGGTCGCGGCCGCCCTCCGAATCTGGTTGTGGTGCTCACCGATCGCCTTGGCCGCCTCGGTCGCCAGCATCGTCTCACCCTGGAGCGCATCCCGCAGTCGTGCGGCAATAGAGGTGCAGATCTCGCGCTTAGTCGCCGTCTCCGGCAGGCGGGAGACAGTGAAGATCGCCCGATCCTCGGCCGGGACCACATAGGTGCTGAACCGCGGCCCCCAAACCTGTTCGAAGGCCGGGTCGTCCCATGAGGTCGGCTGGGCTGCCTCGACGCGGGCGTGTACCGACAGCAGAGCGGCCCGAGGCATCGAGTCCTGTAGCCCGGCCCAGCCCGCTTGCCGGAGCGATGAGGCTCCATACGGAAGCCGGGATTCGAGATGACTGACCCGCCTCCGATGCCCCAGGATCTGCTCGCGGGTGAGTGTGAGGCGCACCTCGGTCATGGGTGAGCAGAGTAGGCCGGACGACCAGACTGCGAGCTATGGAACGAAACACTGAGATGGAGAGAGTGGCGGAGGTATTCCTCGGCAACTGGACGATCACGATCACCAACATGTGGTGGCTCGACGATCCGACGACTGTCTCGTCCGGAACCGCCCGTTGTGAATGGCTTGGGGACTCGTTCCTGCGTCTGTCCGCAGAACTCTCCGGAGTGCCGACTTGGGACTTCGTGTTCGGACGCAGCGACGCCAACGACCGACTCGTCGTGCTCTACGGAGACGAGCGCGCCGTTCAGCGTGTCTTCGACCTCTCCATCGACGGCGGATCCTGGGTGATGTCCCGTGCGGACCCCGACTTCCACCAGAAGATCCTCGCCCGCATCGAGGGCGATCGAATGATCGGCGAGGCCGACGCCTCCGACGACGAGGGCGAGACCTGGCGCAAGGATTTCGAGCTCATCTGGGAACGAGTCGGGTAGCGGAACCAAACCCTTCTTCGTGGAGTCTGTGAATGGGTGAAACCGGGTGTCGCCGCACTCTGCTTGGCGATCGTGGGATGTACCTCCGCCGCTGTCGCCTCGACGACTACGTCTGAACTACCCACCGCGTCCACGACTTCGATTCCCTCGTTGTCCGCCCGAGAACGACCATGCTCAATCGGGATAAACCCTGATCGGCAACTGCCTGACCCATCGGCACCATCCGAGACCCATACTGGTATCAGCAGCTAAAGAGCGCCCGCCGACCCGAAATCGGCCGAACTACCCGCGCGCTAACCGGCATTCCCGGGGCTCAAGAAATCTTCTAATGGCAATCTTGATTTCTGTCATGGGTGGTGTCTACAAACGAACATATGTTCGATCACTCGGTTTCTTGGATCGGACTCTCAGAGCGAGAGGTTCTGAGCGGGGAGAGTGACGATCAGATCGCCTATCTGGTGACTCTCGACGAACTGGCCACCGGGTGGGTGGAGCCGGATCGGCATGTTCTGCCGGATGAGCTGGAGTCGATGCCTGCTGGTCTCTCTCTTGCCATGGTCGTCTACTCGGTGGACCGTTCCAGACTGAACGGGTATGACGTGGTTCGTCTGTTGGAGGCGGAGGCCCGTCTCGAAGCTGGGGTCACGGCTGAGAAGCTGGCGTCGGTGGCTGAGATCGCTCACTGTCCTCCCGGCGACGCTGGTTCACCGGTCGAGCGGACTCGTGATGTGGTGGAGTATTCGGAGGCGGAGGTGGCTGCTGCCCTGTCACTGACCCGCCGGGCCGCCACCACGATGATGGACCAGGCTCTATGGCTGGAAACCGGAGGTCACCGCGTCAAAGAGGCGCTCATGGCGGGTTTGATTTCGGAGCGGAAAGCAGGACTCTTCTACCGGTCGCTATCCCACCTCGAAGACTGAAACTGTGGACCACGTCCTCGACTCCACTCTGGGGGTGGCTCCTGGGTTGACGACGGGCCAGCTGGGGCATCGGATAAGCCGGCTGGTCATGACCTCAGACCCCGATGGCGCCAATTCCTCAATGCGGGAAGGTCTCGATGATCGCAAGGTGGCGGCTCATGCCAACCCCGATTTCACTGGCTGTTTCCATGTCTGTTCGGTCCCTCCTGTTGAAACGTCTGCTGCTCTGCGTCATGTCGACCGGATCGCACGGAAGGTCAAGAACAACGGGGACGAACGATCCCTGGACCAGCTCCGGGCCGACGTCGCACTCGCCCTACTGCGTGGCGCCAACCCTGCAGGCGGAGGGCTGGACGGGTTGAGCGGTGGGTCGGTTCATCTCACCGTTCCGCTAGTCACTCTTGTCGACCTCGCTGATTATCCAGGAGATTTGGCCGGCTACGCCCCGGTGATCGCCGACATTGCCCGCCAGATCGCCCTTCGGCAGAGAGACGGCCGCTGGACCTGGACTGTCACCCATGACGGAGAAACGGTTGCCACCGGGACCACCCGATATCGGCCCACCCAAGCCCAGAAACGCCAGGCCCGAGCCGACTATCCCATCTGTGTCCACCCCGGATGTCGCATGCCCGCTATCAACTGCGACCTCGACCATCGTCGACCCCGCTCCCAGGGCGGCCGCACCCACAACCAGAACCTCGCACCACTGTGCCGCTACCACCACATGATGCGACACCACACCCCCTGGGAATACGTCCGTCTACCCGATGGCGACCATCAGTGGACATCCCCACTTGGCCACGCCTACCTGGCCAAACGCGGACCACCCGAAGCCGCCTGAGCCCTCACTTCCCCGAATCCCTTGTTCGAATCCTCCGGGCCAATGCCCCGCCTGCGCCGGTCGACCACAGAGCCCAGATCACCAACAGCGGCTGGAAGAAGAGGCGTGCAAAACGTTTCCCGTCTGTGTCCAAGCCGAATGCGTCCGTGCCCTCTAGGTACTGCGCGATGTTCCCCGGGAAGATCACCACGAAGAAAGCCGCCGTGATCAGACCCACGGCTACGCGGCGACGACTGATCGTCAGCAAGGCAGTGCCGAGGGCCACCTCGACTACACCCGAGACCACCACCGTCACGTCCTCGTCGATCGGCAGCCAGTCGGGCACCTGGGCAGGGAACTCGTCCCGAAGCGTCGTGAGATGGGCGATCCCGGCGAGGATGAGAGCGACACCCAGCAGCCACCGGGCCACGGTGCGAGGTGCGGAGGTGGTCATTGCTTGACCGTAACCCGACGTGTCGGCAACCACGATCATCGCCCCCTCGACGGCTGACGATTAACACCGCGTTCACGGCGTGA
>DASTOM010000042.1:0-31520 GCA_035762545.1 Acidimicrobiia bacterium | reverse complement strand
AACGTCAGCACGTGTGTGATCCAGAGGAACCGGTGCCAGTCGGAGGCGTTGGCAGGGTCGAACAGGAATGAGATCGGGTAACCCAGGAAGGACCACACCTCGAACTCGGGGCGGCCGGCAAGAGCGATCCGGGCACCCTCGACCAGCAGGCCCGTGACTCCGATCAGGGCGAGGGTGAGGAGAATCAAGGTGTCCTGGGAGGTCGTCTTCGAACGAAGCCGCCACGGACGGAGGCCGTACCGAATGCCCAACGCCGCTACGAGACCACCGAGGTAGATCAGGCCCGCCAGGTCGAGAACCGCCGAGTACCCCTCATAGAACCCACCCTTGAGGAACTTGAAGTCGGCGGGGAGGAGGTGGTCGATCTCCAGCGTGACCGTGCCCAGGAAGAGGACTATGAAGCTGTAATAGACCGCGGCGTGCATCAACCCTGAGCGGCGGTCCCGCATCAGGGTCTTCATCGTCAATCCCTCGTAGAGACGATGGAGCCGCTGTGACCAGTTGCCGGTGCGGCGGTCGGCCCCCCCTTGCTGCCAACTGGCTGCCCGTACGGCGAACAGGTGGAACATCAGCCAGATGAAGGCCGACAATCCGATGTAGAAGACGAGCACGACGGCGTCGGGGATGTTGCCGAACACCTCCCTTCCCACTTCGAAATCCGGGTGTTCGGGGAGAGTCCCGAGAAAACCGAGGGCCAGGGTCCCCAAGGCACCGAGGACACCCAGGGTCTCCAGAGCCTGCGCTGCGGTCGGCCGTCTCGGAGCTGCCATGGGCGGCGAGTGTAGGGATCACGTTCACGAACCCCGGGTTGCTCAACCCGTATGTGGGCCGTGCAACCCCGGGTTCACCCGAGAATCCTCCGAACCAGGGCATACGTCTCGCATGAACCAGTCACAGAACGCCTTCGATCGGGAGGTGTCTCGGGTCGGGGCGTCAGGTCTCTGACTACTGGGGGGAGACCCGCACCGGCGTCTCACTCGTGACCACCCTCGAGCCGAGCCAGGTTGTGATCGGCACGGCGGCGACGAGCCCGATCGAGCCGACCAGGGTCCTCACGATCTCCACCGCCACTACCTCGGAACTGGCGATCAGCCCGAACGACTGGGCGGAGATCGTGAAGAACAGCAGCAGCGGCAGCGATGCCCCGGCGTAGGCGAGCAGCAAGGTGTTCACGGTCGAGACGATGTGGTCCCGGCCCACCCGGATCCCGGACTCGAACAGAGCCGGTGAGTCGAGCGCCGGATTGGCCGTGTGTACCTCCCAAACCGCCGAAGCTTGGGTGACGGTCACGTCGTCGAGGGCCCCGATCGCCCCCAGGACGATCCCGGCGAGAATCAGGCCACTGAGATCGAGGTCCGGCACCGCCAGGAGGAGAAACGACTCCTCCGACGTGAGCCCCGAGAACGAAGCCGCCTCCACCACGAGCCACGAAAGAACGGTGGTCAGGAGAAGAGCCGAGAAAGCGCCGAGCGCTGCCACATGGGTCAGCGGGTTGTAGCCGTGAGCGAGATAGAGCGAGACCAGGGCGATCGCCCCTCCGCCGACGAGGGCCACGAGCATGGCGTCACTACCGGCGACGATCGCAGGGAGGATGAAGAGGACCAGGATGGCGACGCTGATGACCAGACCGGCGAGAGCGGCGACGCCACGCATTCGCCCCAGCGCCACGACCGTTGCGGCGAAGACCACAGTGAGGACCAGAAGGACCATCCGCCGATCCCGGTCGGCGTACTGGTACCCGACGGTCCCATCCTCGAACTCGGTCACAGAGAGGAACAGGACGTCGCCCTCCTCGAACACCGGCTGGCCCACTTCGTTGGGGAAGTCGAGGAACACGATCTCACCGGCCGGCTCGTCGAGGACCGTCAACTGATACAGGAGACACTCGAATTCGGGGTCGTACGGGCAAGGCCCCACAGTCGCGATCTCGGTCTCGGCGCGCACGACGTTGTCGGCGAACCCGAACGGGTCGACGTCGATCTCCGGCCCCGATCGGGGCCAGAGCGCAACTAGACCGATCAGGATGAGAGCGGCGATGACGATGATCGCCCAGGCCAACCCGGTTGGCTTCGGTAAGCGCCGGCGATCCGGGCCTATGAGCTTTTCGAAGTCTGACCGGTCGCCAGGCACGCTCGGAAGGGTAGATCTAGCCCTCGGTTTCGAATGTGACCTCGATCATCGGAGCCGTGTCGATGAGATGATCGAGTTCCGCTTGGGACGTGTACCAGGAAGTGGCCGAGTCGGTGAACACCCTCCTCCTGAAGATCGGATCGCTCACCGGCCGACCGGTGGCAACCAAAGTCTGTCCGCCGACTCCGATCTCGATCTTGGGGTCAGCCAGGACGTTGGCCAGCCAGTCACGCCGACCCGGCGTGCCGGTGATGACGAACCTGCCGTCGACGCGAAACCACCAGATCTCGACTGTCCGTGGCTGCCCGGTGCGACGTCCGGTGGTCGTCAGGTCGATGGTTTGGTAATGGGCGAGGGCGTCGAAGTCGGAGGTCACATACGCCAACCTACGACTTGAACCGAAGTCGAAGTCAACTAGTCAACGGGCTCCGAACAGCGCCTTCAAGAAGAACCAGACGTTCGATGGTCGTTCCGCCAGCCTTCGAGTCAGGTAGGGGTACCACTGCGATCCGAACGGCAGATAGATGCGCAGGCGGTCGCCGGCGGCAACGATCTCACGCTGGAGGTCCAGGCGCACCCCGAAGAGCATCTGATACTCGAACTCGCTGCTCCGCCCCTTGGCCAGCCGGCGGGCGAGATCGAGCAGGACAGGATCATGGGTGGCGATCGCCGGGCGTGTCTGTTCGGCGGACATCAGGATCTGTAGCTGTCGACCGTAGGCCCGGTCGACCTCGGCCTTCGACGTGAGCGCTACGTCATCGTCCTCGACATAGGCGCCCTTGCAGAGCCGGATGTGCCCACCCAGTGGAATCAGCCGGGTCAAATCATCAGGAGTGCGATGCATGTACGCCTGGAGGGCGATGCCGAAGTTCCCGGTCTCGCCCTGGGCCTTCTCGTACAGCCGGACCGTAGCCTCGGTGTACCTCGAGTCCTCCATGTCGATGGTGACCGTGGTGCCGACCTCCGCGGCGCGCGCTCCCAGCTTCCCGATCGCCTCGACGGCAAAGCCCTCGTCGATGGCCAGGCCCAGTTGGGTCGGCTTGATGGAGATGTTGGCGTTGAGGGCCTCCGACTCGATGGCGTCGAGACAGGCCAGGTACTCGTCGGTCGCCGCGAGTGCCGAGTCTTGATCTCGCACCTCCTCACCCAGGAGGTCCAGTGAGACCTCGAAACCCCCGCGGTTTAGCTCCTTGGCTATTGCCACCGCGCCGTCGAGGGTGTCGCCTGCGACGAAGCGATTCGCCAGGGCCCGACCCGGACGCGTCGACGTGAACAGCTTCTCCACAGGCGCCGAGTTCGTCACGGCGACCGTCGCCCGGGAGAAGACGGTCAGATGCCGCTCCCCAGCTCTCTGGCGCGTATTGCGGCTGCACGGACCGCGTCCTCGACCACTGCCCGGAAGCCTTTCTCCTCCAGGACGTGGATCGCAGCAGCGGTCGTCCCACCGGGTGAGGTCACCTCGTGACGCAGACGCGCCGGGCTCTTCCCCGTCTCGGTGAGCAGATGGCCGGCCCCTCTGATGGTCTGGTGGACGAAGCTCTCTGCGACATCGCGGGGCAGACCCTCCCGCATCGCCGCCTCGGTGAGTGCCTCCGCGAGTAGGAACACATAAGCCGGCCCTGTGCCCGAGACCGCGGTCACGGCGTTCATGAGGGGCTCTTCCATTATCCGCACCGAGCCGACTGCTCCGAGAATCTGACGTGCGGTGTCGAGATGGTCGGTTCCAGCGTGACTCCCCGGTGCGATCCCGGTGACCCCTTCACGCACCAAGGCCGGGGTATTGGGCATGGCTCTGACCACGGGCACCATCCCCAACGCGGCTTCGTAGGTCTGTGTGGTCACACCGGCAGCGAGCGAGATGACCGTCTGCCCTGCACCGACCGACCCCGCGATCTGCTTGAGCACCTCGCTGACGTCGCGTGGTTTCACCGCCACCACCACTGCGTCCTTGCCGGCGATTGCCGCAACGGGATCCAGAGTGACCTCGCAGCTGAACCGGTGGGCCAGTTCGTCACCACGGTCCATACGCCGCACACACAGGCTCAGCTCGGCAGGCTCCCAACCAGCGGCGATGAGCCCGGCGACCATGGCCTCGCCCATGGCGCCTACTCCGATGACGGCCACTGTCTTACGTTCGGTCACGAGCGAGAGTCTAAGAGCCGGTGTTAGCTTCGCTCAATGGACCTTCGCTCGGCGGCAACATCCAACGACGCCCTCCTCGAGAGGCGACTCGACCAGTTGGTCCCCAACCTCATGGCGGCCTCGGGCTTGGAGGCGTGGGTCATCGATTCCCGTGAGTACAACGAAGACCCGGTGGCGGCGACGATGCTGCCGGCCACATGGCTCCGGACCGCCCGACGTCGGACCATCCTCGTTTTCAAGGACGGTGGGCGCACACGTGGAGCCATCTCGCGCTACCCGGTGGGACCATTCCCGTCGGTCTGGGAACCCGAGGTCGAGCCTGACCAGTGGAAGGCCCTGGGTGGATTCCTCTCCGATGTCACGGGCGATGTCGGCATCAACACCTCGACGATCCATGCCCTCGCCGACGGTCTGACCTCGACCGAGCACGTGGACCTGGCGCGCTCCCTGGATAGCCACCGTCTGATCTCCGCCGAACGCGTCGCGATCGGATGGCTGGAAACCCGGCTCGACGCAGAACGGGAGGCCATGGCCGAAGCGTGCGTCCTCGCCCATCAGCTCCTCCGCCGGGCCCTGTCGGATGAGGTGGTCCATCCCGGGACCACCTCGACCCAGGACGTCGCCTGGTGGCTGGCGGAAAGCTCCCACGATGCCGGACACGGGCTGTGGTTCCACCCCGGAGTAACGGTGCAACGGGCCGGTGATGGCGCCGCCTCGCCTGCAGATGGACTCTCCGACCGCATCATCGAGCGCGGTGACCTGATCCATATCGACTTCGGGATCGTCAGGAACGGCTATCACACCGATCAGCAGCAGCACGCCTACGTCCTTCGCAAGGGAGAGACCGATCCACCGTCCTCCTTCATCGCCGGTCTCACGCAGGCCAACAGGTTGCAGGACATTCTCATGGAGGAGATGCAGCCAAGAAGGTCCGGCAACGAGGTACTGGCCGCCACTCGTCAGCGGGGACTCGACGAAGGCATCCGACCCGTCGTCTACACCCACCCCATCGGGCTGCACGGACACGCGGCCGGTTCGACGATCGGATTGTGGGACGCTCAGGAGGGAGTGCCCGGGGCCGGTGACTATCCGCTCGGCGAGAACACCGGGTGGTCGATCGAGCTCGCCGTCGAGATCGACATCGAAGAGTGGGACGGCCAGTCGGGCCGCATCATGCTCGAGGAGGATGCCTTCCTCGGCCAAGACGGAACCGGGTTCCTCGACGGCCGCCAGGAGGAGTTCTGGCTGGTCAGTTGAGACGCGACCGGATCAACTCGACGACGGTGGCGACGGCCGCCGGGTTGTAGCCCTCAGGGATGATCAGGTCGGCGTAACGGCGGGACGGTTCGACGAACTCGAGATGCATGGGTCGGACAGTGGTGAAGTACTGGGTGATCACGGAATCCACCGACCGGGCCCGCTCTGCAATGTCTCTCTCGAGACGTCTCGCCAATCTCAGGTCAGGATCGGTGTCGACGAAGATCTTCAGATCCAGCTCCGACCTGAGCTCCGGCTCGGAAAGGACCAGGATGCCCTCCACGATGATCACACGGGCAGGCTCGATGCGGATCGAGTCCGGGGATCGGAGGTGCTTGGTGAAGTCGTAGACAGGGTGGTCGATCGCGATCCCGGTGCGAAGCGCCTCCAGGTGGTCGATCAACAATTCGGTCTCCAGTGACGACGGATGGTCGTAATTGACACGGGTCCGCTCTTCGAAGCTCAGGTCTATCCGGTGCCGGTAGTAGGCGTCATGGTGGAGGAGGGCCACCCGTCCCTCGAGCCGGTCGACGACTTCCTCGGCGATCGTCGTCTTCCCCGAGCCGGAGCCACCGGCGAGCCCGATGAACAGAGGTCGGTCGGGCTTCCAGGGACTGAGCTCGGGCATGGCGGGCGAGGCTAATTGGTGAGCAACGAGGCGGAGTTGCGCGGCAACTCGGAACGTCTCGACGCAGCCGAGACTCAGCTACTTCTCGGAGACTCTGCTACGAAGCCGACGGATCTCGTCATAGACGCCGTCGGTGAGGGTGGTCGATGCCGGGGCCGACACCCCGCGGATGTCGGCGGTCAGGCCGTCACCACTCGGAGCTGGTTCCACCTCGACGACGTCGGCCACTTCAACCGGCTCGGCGTGCTCGGACTCTTCAGTCTCCTCGCCCTCAGGGGCCAGGTGCTTTGCCGCCGGTTCGTCGGTCTCCTGCTCAAGCCAGAGTGGCTCGCTGCTGTCACCGGAGAGGTTGTCCGCGAGTTGGTCGAGCCATTGCGACTCATCGTCGGTGATCGGCTCGGCGACCTGAAGACGCACGAGGGTGTGAAGGACACGGACAGCGCCGCCGCGACCGTACCGGGCCTCGAGATGGGAGAACGTGAAGGGCTGGACGAGCCCGACGATGACCTTCCAGTCCTCGGGCTCGAGGGTGACCCGCTCGTCGACGTCATCGTTCATGCGGATGCCGGCTGCTTCGATCAGACCCGACTCCGCGACCTTGGACTCGAGCTCGCTCAGGCTGCTGACGTCGGCGAGGATCTCCTCGACCGACCAGCTCTCGCTGCTGGCGGGAGCCTCGGAGGCACCAACAGAGAAGGAACCGGACTCGAGGGAGGAGAGGACGTAAAGGACATCGGCGACCGAGCTGCGATCGGTGGCGACGTAGGTCTGGCGCGACCCTTTGAGGTCGGCCCCGATAACGGTGCCGTCCACGAAGTGGATCCGGCCACTTCGCTCACCGGAGATGTCGAGGGAACCCGTCTTCTTGGTGACGTGCATGATTTGGAGCAGATCAGTGATGCTCCAATCCGCCAACTGTCCTGAAAGATTCTGACCTTCCAACATCGTCCCTCTCTAAAGAGTCGTATCGGCACCAATCGTCAGGAGGTTGATAGGACTTCAGTTCTTTTTTGCCGCCTTCATCGCTTTCTTCTGCTCGCGGAGCACGGCGACATCGTCGAACGAGGCGACATCGGCGATGCTGGGCCAGTCGGCGGCCTTCTCTTCCCAACCGTCGGGTGTGACTCCCATCCGCTTGCCGAGCAAGCCGACGAAGATGCGCGCCTTCCCGTCGCCGAAGCCGGGCAACGCCTTGAGACGCTTCAAGAGCTCGGCCCCCGTGTCGGCAGTCTCCCAGAGGTTCTCTGCTCTGCCGTCGTATTCGTCGACGAGCATCTGGCACATCGCCTGGGTGCGTCCTGCCATCGCCGACCAGTAGCGGTGGATGGCGGGCGGGCCCTGAAACATCTCTGCCATCTGCTCCGGATCCCACTCTGCGATCCGACGCTCGTCGAGATCCACACCCATGCGTTCCTTCAGCAGTTGCGGGCCGTAGAACGCACGTTCCATCGGAAACTGCTGGTCGAGGAGCATGCCGAGCAGTAACGCCAGCCCATCGCTGGCCAGCAGCTCATTGGCCTCATCCGACTCGGTGAAGAACAGCTTGTCCGGTTTGGTCATCGCCGGTGACGCTACCAAGAACAGTGGTTGAACCGCTCTGTGAGTGGAATTGCCCGGATTCCGGGCAATTCCACTCACAGAACGGGATGTCCGCCCCCATGACCGCTTCCGATCGACCAAGATTGGGATGAGATGACCGACGTGTACATCGTGGATGGGGCCAGGACGCCGATGGGCAAGCTCGGTGGTCAGCTCGCCCTGGTCCGCCCCGACGACCTGGCGGCCCATGCGATCAAGGCGATCATGCGACGCAACCCCGACCTCGACCCGATGGCGATCGAGGACATCCAATGGGGCGCCGCCAACCAGGCCGGTGAGGACAATCGGAACGTGGCTCGGATGGCCGGACTGCTCGCCGGCCTTCCCATCGAGGTGCCGGGTGCGACTGTCAACCGACTCTGCGGCTCCGGAATGCAGGCGGTGGTATCGGCGGTGCATGCCCTCAACGACGGTTGGGGCGACGTGATGATCGCCGGAGGCTCGGAGTCGATGAGTCGGGCCCCGTACGTGATCACCAAGGCGGAGAAAGGGTTCGCAACAGGAATGCCCGACTCTGCCGACACCGTGCTCGGGTGGCGTCTGGTCAACCCGGAGATGGAGAGGCTCTACCCCCCGATCACCCTCGGCATGACTGCCGAGGAGGTTGCGGCGAAGTACGACGTCAGCAGGGAAGACCAGGATGCCTTCGCCCTGTCCAGCCATCAGAAGGCGATAGTGGCGGTGGCAGCAGGTCGATATGAGGCGGAGATCGACCCGATCGAAGTCCCCAAAGACACGAGACGCCGTGAGACGGTGAC
The DNA here is from genome assembly GCA_035762545.1 of Acidimicrobiia bacterium. Classification (GTDB taxonomy): domain Bacteria; phylum Actinomycetota; class Acidimicrobiia; order Spongiisociales; family ZC4RG35; genus JANQRA01. The sequence goes on along the minus strand of DASTOM010000042.1, from coordinate 23,006 downwards.
GATCACTGCCGACGAGGGGCCTCGGGCCGACACATCACTCGACGTCCTCGCCAAGCTCCAGCCCGTGTTCAAGGAGGGTGGCAGCGTGACGGCCGGGAACTCGTCGCCGATGAACGACGGTGCGGCCGCCCTTCTCCTCGCCACCGAAGCAGGGCTCGATCGACACGGCCTCACGCCCATCGCCCGCGTCCTCTCCTCCGGCGCCGCCGGCGTCCACCCCGACATCATGGGAATCGGCCCGGTCCCCGCGTCCGAGAAGGCCCTGGCACGGGCGGGAATCACCGTCGACGACCTGGATCTGGTGGAACTCAACGAGGCATTCGCCTCCCAGACTCTGGCTTCGATGCGTCTGCTCGGGCTGGACCCGACCAAGGTGAACGTCAACGGAGGGGCGATCGCCATCGGACATCCTCTCGGGGCATCCGGGGCGCGCATCCTGGTGACCCTCGTCCACGAGATGAAGCGCCGCCAGGCCCGTTATGGCCTCGCCACCATGTGCATCGGCGTCGGCCAAGGAATCAGCACCGTCATCGAGCGTGCCTAGACCACTCGACGGGGTGCTCGTCGTCGAGTTCGGCAACCTGATCGCCGCGCCATACGCCGCCATGCTCCTCGCCGACCTGGGGGCGCGTGTGATCAAGGTGGAACCGCGGTCCGGCGATCTCGGGCGCCAGTTCGGCCCCTACCAGAGGGGTGAGTCGGCGTTCTTCATGGCTGTGAACCGGGGCAAGGAGTCGATCGCCGTCGACACCAAGGACTGGGTGTCGAAACGGGTGCTCGACAACCTGGTGCGAAAGGCGGATGTCGTCCTGCACAATCTCCGCCACGGGGCGATGGAACGACTGGGTCTCGGCGAGGACCGGTGTCGGGAGCTCAACCCGAACCTGATCTACGCCGTGGTCTCGGCGTTCGGCGCCGAAGGGCCCTATGCGAAACGACCGGGCATCGACATCATCTTCCAGGGCGAGTCGGGGATGATCTCGATCACCGGCGATCCGAAGGACGGCCCACGTAAGACAGCGACCACTATCGGCGACTACGTCGCCGGCACCAACATGGCCCTGGCGGTCACCGCCGCCCTGGTGGAGCGACCCCGGCAGGGCCGACGGATCGATGTCTCCCTCCGTGATGGGCTCCTCGCCGTCCAGTCCGGGTGGAACGCGATCAGCTTCACAACCCACAAACAACCGGAGCGAACCGGGACCGCCAGCCCGTTCCTGGCCCCCAACCAGGTCTTCGAGGCCGCCGACGGGCAATTCACTCTCGCCGTCGTCTCCGATCGTCACTTCGAGCTGCTGTGTGACGCCGTCGAACGAGCCGACCTCGTCGACGCCTACCCGACCAACGACGACCGGATCGCCAATGTCGACTCCTTGGTGAGAAAGCTCGCCCGGATCTTCAAGACCGAACCGGTCGAGTACTGGATCGAGCTGCTGGAGCAGGCGGGCCTACCGGTGGGAAGGATCCTCACCATCGCCGAAGCGTTCGACGATCCACAGGCCAGACGCAACGAGATGCTGGTCGAGTTCGAGCACCCGATCGCAGGCCACGTCCGCACCACGGGCAGCCCGCTTCGAATTGACGGCGATCAGGCCAGAGCCGGTTCCCTACCTCCGATCCTCGGTCAACACACCCGAAGCATCCTCAAGGAGATGGGTGTCGACCCTGCGACCATCGACGCCATGGTCGACGAAGGTCGGGCGGTTTCGCCGTGAACATCTTCAGGGCGAGCCAGGTAGGCGACGACTGGGACGCGGTTCGCGATGAGCTGGAGCGGGCGTTCGTGATGAGCCGTGAAGCGGCCCGCGCCGAGGAGTCCTTCGTGTTCGTGGTCCACAGCGACGACTTGCTCGGTCGACGTGGGCCCGGATCGGCGATGGTCGCCACCGGGCTCCTCTCCGCGGCACGCACAGCGGCCATGGAGGGGTCACGCAAGGGTTGGGCAGCCAACGTCGTCGCCTACGACGAAGACACCGATCCGGATCTGGTCACCGAGTGGGCGGAGCGACTCGCCACCGACCCACGGGGGGTGACCGGGGAAGTGATACGTCTCGGGGCGTCGCACATCGGGAAGGCCCTCCCGTGAACGGGACGATCGTCGTCACCGGTGCTGCCCGTGGAATCGGGCGAGCCATCGCCGAGCGTCTCGCCGCCAATCCGTCGTTCGAGGTGATCGGGGTCGACCTCTCCCCCGATCTCGCCGACGTCGACACGATCACCCCCGTTCAGGTCGATCTGACCACGCCCGAAGGGATCGCAACAGTGAAAGAGGCGGTCGCCTCGTCCGGCGTCCCCCTGCTGGGTCTGGTCAACAACGCGGGCATCACCCGGGACTCCCGGCTGGTCAACATGGCCGACGAGGACTTTCGGGCAGTTCTCGACGTCAATCTCGGGGTCGCCTTCAACCTGTCCACTGCGCTGGCCGACCAGATCACGGATGGCGGAGCCATCGTCAACATCGCCTCTCGCGCTTATCTAGGGAATTTCGGGCAGTTCAACTACTCGATGTCGAAGGGCGGGGTTGTGGGGTTGACCCGGGCCATGGCCCTCACGCTCGCGCCCAACGTGCGCGTAAACGCCGTCGCTCCCGGTCTGATCGGCACCGAGATGGCGATGGCCATCCCCGAAGAGGTGCTGGACAAGATGGTGGCGGCCATCCCCCTCGACCGGATGGGCTCACCGGAGGAGGTGGCCAACGTCGTCTGGTTCCTCCTGACCCCCCTGTCCTCCTACATCACCGGCCACGTCGTGGTCGTGGGTGGGGGCCGCTCCCTGAGCTAGCCCAGGCAGAACTCGAACCCGGGGTACGTCAGCCCATATATGGGTGGAACCCGCTCACCTTCACCTCGGGCCGGTGTCGATCTCCCAAGCCGAGCGGATATGGCCCATATATGGGCTGTGCAACCCCGGGTTGCGGTAGGTCGACAGGCTGACCCCGGGTTCGTTCGCGTCAGTAGTAGAAACGGGTGAGACGCTCGGCCACCATGGCCGGCTTCTCGCCACCTTCGATCTCGGTGACGAAAGTCTCCTTGAGGTGGATCCCGCCGGGCACCTCGGAAGCCTCGTCGAGGGTGATCCGAACCCGGATCTTGGAGCCGACCGGCACCGGAGCAGGGAAACGGACCTTGTCGAGGCCGTAGTTCACCCCCATCATCGGATTACCCACGTCGCGCACGATCTCGGCGCCCATCGCCACGGTCAACGAGAGGGTGAGGAATCCGTGAGCGATAGTCCCCCCGAACGGGGTCTGCGCCGCCAGTTCCGGGTTGACATGGATGAACTGGTGGTCACCGGTGGCCTCGGCGAATTCATTCACTCGATCCTGGGTTATCTCCCACCAACCACTGACTCCGGTTTCCTGACCGAGTTGACTCTGCAGCTTTTCCAGGACTTCTTGCATGACCTGCACCTTTCTAGACGCTGTAGGGCCGGTATACCGCCCCCAGAGCAGGTAGGTGTTGTTCGATCAAAGGGTGGTGGCGCCGTGGATTTCGGGCCGCTAGCGCCTCACTCGTATGGGCGCCACCAGAACCCATTGACCAACACCTACCTTAGGAAAGTTGGGTAGCGGGCCCCGACCATCTAAGTTGGGGGTATGGCCGACGCAACCAAGCTAATGGTTTGGATCGATCAGGACCTCTGCACCGGGGACGGCATCTGCGAGGAGATCACACCCGACGTGTTCGTTGGTCGGGACGATGGCCTCTGGGTGGTCAAAGAGGAGTCCAAGCACTTCGGCAGAACCGTGGTCTTCGACGGCGAAGACGCCCCCGACGGTGCCCGAGGTCTGGCACGGGTCCCCGATGGGCTCATCGACGACGTCATCGAGTCCGCCGAGGAGTGTCCCGGAGAGTGCATCATGCTCGAGCCCTACCAGGAGTCCGCAGTCCACAGCGGCTGACGACGCCGCTTACCGAAAGCGGCGCACCACTACTCTCACCTCCATGCAGGTGCTGAAGACGCGTCTGGACACGCGTTCGGATGAGTATCTGGCCAACCGCGCCGCCATGGAGGACAAGCTCGTCGAGTTCGAGAGCCTTCAGGCAGAGGCCCGTCAGGGTGGCGGTGAGAAGTACATCCAACGGCACCGGGAGCGGGGCAAGCTCCTCGCTCGGGAGCGGATCGAGCTCCTCGTCGACCCCGACTCCCCCTTTCTCGAGCTCTCGACCCTCGCCGCCTGGGGCACCGACAAGCCTTTGGGCGGGAACGTCGTCACCGGGATCGGCGTGATCAATGGTGTCGAGTGCGCCATCCTCGCCAACGACCCCACCAGCCAGGCCGGCGTGTTCAACCGTTACACGCTGGCGAAGTCCCTTCGGATCATGGACATCGCCATGGAGAACCGGCTGCCCCTGGTCAATCTCGTTGAATCCGGTGGCGCCGACCTCCCCGACCAGGCTGACGTCTTCCTGGTCGGCGGAAAGTGGTTCCGAAATCTGACCCGTCTCTCCAAGATGGGTGTCCCCACCGTCGCCATCGTGTTTGGCAGCTCCACCGCCGGGGGTGCCTACTTCCCGGCGATGTGCGACTACGCCGTGATGGTGCGGGAACAGGCCAAAGTCTTTCTCGGGGGACCGCCACTGGTGAAGATGGCAACGGGAGAGGAGTCGACCGACGAGGAACTGGGCGGCGCCGAGATGCACTCCAAGGTCTCGGGCCTGTCTGACTACTTCGCCGACGACGAGCACGAGGCCATCCGCATGGGCCGCGGAATCGTCGGTCACTTCAACTGGCGAAAGCTCGGATACGGGCCGACCAAGCCGGTGACCGACCCGATCCACGACCCCGACGAAATCCTGGGGGTGATCCCCTCCGACCTCCGCGTCCCCTTCGACATGAGGGAAATCCTCGCCCGGACGCTCGATGCCTCGGAGTTCGAGGAATACAAGGCCGCATACGGCACATCGATCCTCAACGGGTGGGGGTCGCTGCACGGCTATCCGATCGGTGTCATCGCCAACCAGCAGGGCGTGATCTTCATGGAAGAGGCCAAGAAGACGACCGAATTCATCCAACTCTGCAACCGCTACGACACGCCGATCCTCTTCATTCACAACACCACCGGGTACATGGTGGGCAAGGACTACGAACAGGCGGGGATCATCAAGGACGGGGCGAAGATGATCAACGCCGTGGCCAACTCCGAGGTGCCTCACATCTCGCTGATGGCCGGGGTCTCATACGGAGCCGGTAACTACGGGATGTCAGGTCGGGCCTACGAGCCTCGGTTCGTCTTCGGCTATCCCAACCACAAGGTCTCGGTCATGGGCCCCAAACAGCTCTCCGGCGTCATGTCGATAGTCGCCAGACAGTCCGCCGAATCCCGAGGCATCGATTTCGACGAGGACGCCGATACCCAGAGAACACAGGCTCTCATGGAGGAGATGGAGCAGACCGAGCAGGCCTACTTCTCGACCGCTCGGGTGCGCGACGACGGTCTGATCGATCCCCGGGACACCCGGACCGTGCTCGGTGTCGCCCTCTCGGCCATCCACTCCGGACCGGTCGAAGGAACGGACCGATTCGGCGTTTTTCGGATGTAGCTTTCCTCGCGACCTGGCATCGATGGATGCCTTCGTAAAGGAGGAGAGATGAGACGCGGAATGGTCCCTCCGGTCGGGGTGCTTCTAACCGGGATCCTCATACTCGCCGCCTGTTCCGATGGTGGCGAGGCGACAACAACCACGACACCTGCGGCTTCAACGACGGCGCCGGCCACTCCGACCGCCATCGAAGACGGGGTCTTGTTCGCCTTTGTCGAGGTGGGAGATGACGGAGGCGTTCTGAGGATCGACCCAGCAGAGATGCTCACCGGTGAGGAGGCCCGTGAGGCCGCCGTCGACGCCGGAATCATCGGCCAGGGTGAAGACCTGCCCAACGACTTCTTCATCCTCAACGAGGTGGAGGGGTTCGAGCCCGTTCCGGTTGGGGACGGGGCTGAGTTCGTGTTGATCTCGGGGGACGACACGTCCCAGCAAGTCCTCGTGGACGCCACGACCTTCGCCCAGATCTACGACAGCGGCACACACGACGAACCCGTCTATGGCATCCCCGGGGGCGTCCCCATAGTCATGAACGTCACCATCGCCGACGGCGTCGTCACGGGTGCGGAGGCGGTCTACCTCCCCTGACACGACGTACCCCGGGTTCCAGGCGTCGGTGAGCGACGCTGAAAACCCAGGGTTGCGATTACTGCCCCTCCGCGGGGGTGAAGGTGACCTCGACGTCGGTGTAGCCGACGCTGAGGAGGAAGTCGGTCAGGACCGACCGTGCGTTGGACTCGGCGCGCTCGAGGATTCCCTCGTCGACCGCGTTCTCGACCAGTACCTCGTCGGCGATGCGACGGACGTCGGACTCCAGACCGGGATCACCGCTGGTGAAGATGCCAACGTCACGGGACAGGACCTGGGTGGCTTCCTCGTCCGGATCGACGTACTGGATCTCCGCAGAGGGCACCACGATCTCCACGACACCCTGCTCGTCAACCGTCACGTCGCGGACCGTCAGTTCGCTGAGGTCGACGCCGGCACCGATACGGGCGACGGCGAACATGCGGAGGGAGTCGCCACGGGCCCACGCCAGCCATCCGGCGTCGGTCCCCTTCTCGACGATCGTGTACTGAACCGATTCGACAGTGGTCAGCTGGGCGAGATCGCGGATGGCGGTGATAGTCACTGGTCCGATCTCTTCGTAGGGCTCCGGCTCGAACACAGCGGCGATATCGGCGGGTGTCGGCACCCGGTCGATAACCGCTCGCACTCCCCACCACGTGAACAGGGCCAAGCCGACGAAAACGATCAGCAGGCCAACGAGAACGGTCGGGAATCGAGACTTCTTGGTCTCGTTCTCCACACGTTCGATCTTAGGGGACTCCACCGGACGTACCGGTTCGAGGTCAACGCTCACAATCTCAATCCTTCCTGGTCTGTGTGTTTAGACGACACGGACGGCCGAGAAGTTTCATGGGCCCGCAAGTCCTCTATACCCAGTCGGCGGCCGCAAGTAGCCTGCTGAGCCGATGATCTCCAAGGTTCTCGTCGCCAATCGGGGTGAGATCGCGCGGCGAATCTTCCGAACCTGCCGTGAGATGGGCATCGCCACGGTGGCCATCCACTCCGACGCGGACGCCGACGAGCCGCACGCCCGGGAAGCGGATGAGGCGATCCTCCTGCCCGGCGACGCCCCCGCCGAAACGTACCTCAACGTGGCGGCCGTCCTCGCTGCCGCCAAGGAGGCAGGGGCCGACGCCATCCATCCCGGATACGGATTCCTATCGGAGAACGCCGGGTTCGCTCGAGAGGTGGTGGCCGCCGGATTGACCTGGATCGGGCCACCGCCCGCGGCGATCGAGATCATGGGCTCGAAGTTGGAGTCGAAGCGGCTGATGGCGGAGACGGGGGTCCCGACACTGCCTTCGGTGGAGTTGGGGGGTCTCACCTCGGTCGGGAGTGCCGCGATGTCCCTCGGCTTTCCAGTGCTGGTCAAGGCCTCAGCAGGTGGCGGCGGCAAGGGGATGCGGATAGTCGAGTCCGACCGTGATCTGAAAGAAGCCCTGGAGAGCGCGGCGCGCGAGGCAGATAGTGCGTTCGGTGACGGCACCGTCTTCCTCGAGAAGTACCTGACGGCACCGAGACACATCGAGGTCCAGATCTTCGGGGATGCCTCCGGGAACGTGATCTCCCTACACGAGCGCGAGTGCTCGATCCAGCGCAGACATCAGAAGATCATCGAGGAGGCCCCATCGCCGGCGCTGGACGACGAGACGAGGCAGGCGATGAGTGAGGCCGCAGTCGCCACAGCCAGGGCCGTCGGTTACGTGGGGGCGGGGACCGTCGAGTTCCTCTTCCAGGACGGACGCTTCTACTTCCTGGAGATGAACACGCGGCTTCAGGTGGAGCATCCGGTGACGGAGATGGTCACCGGCATCGACCTGGTACAACTCCAGATCGAGGTGGCCGATGGGATGACTCTCCCCGACAAGGGACCCCGCATCGATGGTCACGCCATCGAGGCCCGTCTCTATGCCGAGGACCCCCTCAACGACTACCTGCCCGTCACCGGCGAGTTCCACAGGTTCGCCTTCCCCGACATCGACGGCCTGCGAGTCGATGCGGGCATTGCGGACGGGTCGGTGGTTTCGGTCCACTACGACCCGATGATCGCCAAGGTCATCGCCCACGCCGCGACCAGAGAACTGGCGGCTACTGCACTGGCGTCGGCACTTCGGACGGCTCACATCCACGGTTCGACCACCAACCGGGCGCTCCTGGTGCGCATCCTCGAGCATCCTGAGTTCCTCGGTGCAGAGACCGACACCCATTTCCTGATCCGCAACGACGTCACCGACCTGGGTCGACCACTCCTCGATCGAGCCGGTGAGCGTCTCGCCGCTCTGGCTGCGGCGCTGGCCGACCAGGCAATCGAGCGGGAGTCGGCCAGGGTTCTCACCAGCATCCCATCCGGTTGGCGCAATTCGGCGAGCCAACCCCAGATGCGCAGCTATTCGGGTGAGTTCGGAACCCATGCCGTCGGATACACGATGAGTGGGCCTTTCAGTCTCGACGCGGTGGGGAACATCGATGTCCTGGCAGCAGGTCGGGATTTCGTACGTCTCGCCGTCGGCGACGAGGAGTACGAGTTCAGCATCTCGAGATACGGCGATGTCCGGTACATCGACTCACGTCACGGTCCGGCGAGACTGGAGGTCGTCCCCCGTTTTCCCACACGTGATGGGGACGAAGACGCCGGCTCTCTCCACGCCCCGATGCCCGGCAGGGTGATCAGGGTCGACGTCGCCGAAGGTGACGGTGTCGGAGAGGGTGAGACTCTCGTGGTGATGGAGGCGATGAAGATGGAGCACACGCTTCGCTCCCCTCAGGCAGGGACTGTGAGTCGGGTGCTCTGCGCTCCTGGCGACCAAGTCGAGGCGGGTGCGGTCCTGATCGTCCTCGAATCCGATGGAGAGGCTGCGTTAGGGTCGGTGGGGTGAGCGACGCACCCTGTTCGTCTCCTGAAGCGCGCCAGCTGGACTTCTGGCTCGGTGAGTGGGATCTGAGCTGGCCCGCGCAGCAGACTGGTGGCGAGCCCGGGGAGCGGCTCACCGGGCGCAACTCGATCACCCGTCTGTTCGACAACTGCGTGATCGAGGAGAACTTCACGACGCGCGACGGCGGGTATCGGGGTCACAGCGTCTCGCTGTACGACGAGCGGGCAGCGGTCTGGAGACAAACCTGGGTCGACAGCAGTGGGAGCTATCTCTGGTTCACAGGTGGCGTCGTCGATGGCGTGATGGTCTTCGCCACCGAGCCGACTGAGCGGGACGGTGAGATCGTCGTCAACCGGATGGTGTTCAACGACGTGACCCCGGACTCCCTGGAGTGGGCTTGGCAGAGATCGAGCGACGTAGGTCGGAGCTGGACAGATCTGTGGAACATCAGCTACGTGAGACGGGTCTGACCCCGGTCAGAACCCGCCGAGGGTCTCGAGCACCTGGTCGATGTCCGCCGCGGTGTGGTCGGCGTTGACCTGAAAGCGGATCTCCTCATCACCTTTGGGGACCACGGGGTAGTTGAGACCCGTGGCCAGGACCCCGTTCTCGAAGAGGTGTTGGACGAGGGCAGCCGTCCTCTCGGTGTCGCGCACCATCAACGGGACGACCGGGTGAGGGCCTGGGATGGTCTCGAATCCAGCGGTCACCAGACCCGACTCGAAGCGCTCCGTCAACGCGGCCAGATGCGCCAGCAACTCCAATCCCTCAGGCGAGTCGAGAATCGACACCGACATCTCGGCCGCCGCTGCCTCTCCCACCGTGATCGGGTTCGAGTAGATGTACATCGGCCCCTTCTCCCGGAGATAGCTGACAGTCGTTGCCGACGACGTCACATAACCACCGTTGACGCCGAACGCCTTGCCGAGAGTGCCGATCAGGACGTCGGCGGTACCTTCGGTCAGCTCCTCGGTGCCCCTTCCGGTCTCACCGAAAGCGCCGACGCCGTGGGAGTCGTCCACGACCACGACCACGTTCTCCGGGAACCTGGAATCGTGTCGGCGGGCGACTTCAGTCAGAGCGGAGAGATCGGCGAAATCGCCCCGCATCGAGAACACTCCATCCGTGACCACCACGGCCCGTCTCACGGTGTCGTCGGCACCGGCGAGGTGCCGGTCGAGGGCATCCATATCGAGATGCGGGTAGACCTGGCGTGCCGAGGGGCGGCTCATGCGTATGGCATTGATGATGCAGTTGTGATTGAGCTCATCCGACACCACGAGTGTCTCCGGTGTGATCAGCGAGGTCAGTGTCGAGACCACCGCCGCGTATGCGGACGAGTAGATGATCGTGTCTTCACGATCGTGGAATGAGCTGAGACGTCGTTCCAGATCGATGTGCGCCTGGTAGGTCCCGGAGATGAATCTCACTGCACCCGGGCCGGCACCGAAGCGGTGGGTCGCCGACTCTTCGGCGTCGACGACTGCCGGGTGGCCGGAGAGGCCCAGATAACTGTTGGAGTTCATCCTGAGGAAGTCACGGTCGTGACCGGCAAGGCGATAGCGCGGCCCGAAGCCGCCCCGCGGCGCGATCACCTCCGTGACGATCTTCTCAGCCCCCTTGTTGGTTCCGGTGGATTCGAGGTCGGCTAGCTCGGCGGCGAGGAGTTGGTCGAGACGGTCCTTTGGCATCGTGCCTCGAACTTAGTTCACCCCTCTAGGGTGCGGGTGGTGGAACGTCTGGGATACATCGGGCTCGGGATCATGGGTCGGGGCATGGCCTCCAACCTGATTCGGGCCGGCCACTCCGTAACAGTCTGGAACCGCACACCGTCGAAGACCGGGGGCCTCGAGGCAAGAGTTGTCGACAGCCCCCAGGAAGTCGGGCCCGAGTCAGACATCGTCTTCGTCTGCGTCTCCGACACGCCGGATGTCGAGGAGGTCGTGTTCGGCGACTACGGCGTGATCCACGGAATGACCGACGGAGACGTCCTAGTCGACCACTCGACCATCTCCCCCGTCGCCACGGCCCGGTTCGCCACCCAGGCCGCCGAGTTGGGGATCTCGTGGATCGACGCACCGGTCTCTGGCGGGTCCGAGGGTGCGGAGAAGGGAACGCTCGCCGTGATGGCAGGTGGTGATGCCTCGGCGCTGGAACGGGCCCGCCCTTTCATGGAGGCGTACTCCCGGTCGATCGTCCACGTCGGGGACGACCCGGGGTCGGGTCAGATGGTCAAGGCCGTCAATCAGGTGTTGGTCGTCCTCAACCAACTGGCCGCCTCCGAGGCACTGATGCTGGCCGACGCCGCCGGGCTCGACCTGGAGAAGACCCTGGCCGCGGTGGAGGGCGGCGCTGCCGGCTCGTGGATGCTTTCCAATCGTGGCCCACAGATGATCGCCCGGGACTGGCGACCCGGGTTCACCATCGACCTCCAGCAGAAGGACCTCCGTCTGGTGCTCGAGGCGGCCGACGAAGTCGGGACCTCGCTGCCCGGGACGGCTCTCGTCTTCCAGCTCTACCGATCCCTGCAGAACCGCGGTCTCGGCGGTGAGGGCAACCACGCCCTGGTCAAGGCGCTCGAGAACCTCACCGGCAAAGAGCTGGGCGTCGACTGAGCCGTTCTGGGCGCATTTACCCCGCGAAAACAGAGGGTTTACACGCCCAGAAGCGTTCTAGGACCCCAGAAGGTCGGCTTTGACCCTCGCCACGTGGCCGGTGGCTCGGACGTTGCGGTAGGCCTTGGTGACGGTTCCCGACTCGTCGACGACGAAAGTCGATCGGATAAGGCCTTCGCTGGTCTTGCCGTACATCTTCTTCTCGCCCCAGGCACCAAGGGACTCGGCGAGGGCGTGGTCCTCATCGGAGAGAAGATCGAAATTGAGGCCTTCCTTCTCCTTGAACTTGGCGTTTCTGGAAGGTGGATCGGGACTGACCCCGATCACGTCGTATCCGGCCTCGCCGAAGGCGGTGTAGCTGTCCCTGAAGTCGCACGACTCGGTGGTGCAACCCGGGGTCATCGCACGGGGATAGAAGAACATCACGTACTTGCGGCCGGCCAGATCGGCTGACGACACCTGTTCGCCGTCCTGGTTGGGTAGATCGAAGGTCACCTGAGCGGACATTGGGCGACCTTACTGGGCCTCGGCGACCGCCTTGGCCTCGTCGGACTTGAGGAACGTAGAGCCACCGGCCAGGAAGGAGAGGGCCGCCGGAAGCCAGTAGGAGACGATGCGGAACACGAGAACCGGAGCGAGAGTCGTCGCCACCGGATAGCCGTAAGCAGCCAGGATGGCGGTGATGGCTCCCTCGGTCACACCCAGACCGCCGGGCATCCCGGGCAGGCCACCGACGATTTGGGAAGCCGCGTAGGTGGCGATCGCCTCGGTCCATGACACGTCGATCCCGAAGGCCTGCATCACCAGCCAGAAGGCCGCTGCCTCGAGTGCGAGTCGGGCCCAGGTGAAGATCTGCGACTGCCATCCGGGCATGTGGTTGACCATCGAGGACTCGACCTTCTCCCGGATGAACCTCGGCAGGTACTTGGCGATGCTGCCGAGACGTCCCGAACCGAACATCACGAGTAGACCGATGATCAGGATGATCGGGGCGATCACGAAGAGCGATGTTCCCAACACCGGGACCGAACGGCCGGGGCGATCGATCAGGAGTCCGGCACCAGCAAGGATCAGGAGGCCGGCGTAGTTGAGAAGCACGGCTCGAATGGCTGGACCGGCCGTGCTCTCCTCGACTTCATCGCGGACGGTCCACGACATCGCCACGGGAGTTATCGCCCCGCCCGCAGGGATGAGACGTGCCACACCTGCGCCAACGAGTGCGGCCTTGAACGCGGACCATGCGCGCACGTCTGATCCGGTCTCCTGGATGGACTCTTTGAACAGGAGCCCGAAGAACCACTTCGCCCCGATCTGGCACACGGCGGCCACAGCGATGATGGCCAGAGCGGCGCCCCGGATCGGTGGAAGGTCGAAGTCCGGGTTGGTCACCACCCAGTAGATGAACCCGCCGTAGAGGACCGCGGCGATGCCTGCGATCAGGAAGACCCGCTTTGGACTCACGGAGTCAGAGGCTCGTCAGCCGCCTCTCCGCCGGCCTCTGCTACGAGATCTTTGTCATAGAGGGCGCGACGGAACATCGATGCCGCGTCCATCTCGTCGCCGGGGTTCCCCTGCATCCGACGACCAATCAACACTGCGGTGAGCAGGAAGATCACAAGGCTCTCGGTCACCGGCGCCCCGAGGGCGACGCTGACAATGGGGAGGAGCCCCCAGCCGAGAAAGCCGGCGAGGCCCCCACCGATCTTCCATCCGGCAATGGCCCAACCGGTGGTCCAGATGGCCAACGGTGGATGGAGGGCAAGGATCAGACCGAAGGCCGTGGCGAGACCACGTCCGGAGCGACCCTTCATGAAGATCGACCAGTTGTGACCGATGACCGCAGCGAGACCGACGAGACCAGCGGCACCCGGGCCCAGGCCGGCCTGGAGGCAGAGCAGTACGGGAACCAGGCCCTTGAGTCCGTCGAGCACCCCGGCTGCGATCCCCCAGGGCATGCTGACGGCGGCTGTGAGGTTGCCTGCTCCGACGTTGCCGGAGCCGACCTTGCGGAGATCGACTCCCTTCAAGCGCGCCAAAACCTGGGCGAATGGGATCGAGCCCAACAGATAAGCCCCTACCAGCATCAACGGCCAGTACAGGATCGGCGACGAAATGACCGGCATTACCGGAAAAGTTAGCTACGACCGGTCGTTGTTGAAAGCCAAGAGCGGCTGCCGGTCCTCGCACATGGGCAATTGGAGCCGGAACACCGTCTCCGCCGCGCTCCGCTCGTACTGAAGGGTTCCCCCCATCAGCTCGGCCAACTGGCGAGCCACGGCGAGTCCGAGCCCCACCGATCCTCGCGCTCCGGAGTGCCCGGTGACGTACGGCTCGAAGATGTGCTCGGCCTCATCGTCGGGTATCCCGACCCCGTTGTCGCGAACCTCGAGCCACACCCGGTCACGGAGAGAGCCGACGGCGACCCGGCGATGGGGTCCGCCGTAGCGCTGCGCATTGGTGAGGAGGTTGCGGAGGATCTGGCGCACCCGTCGCGGGTCGGCATACACCGGAGGTGTCTCCTCCTCGGGGATACCAACGGTCATCCCCAGACCTTCTACGGTGGACCGGAGCTCTTCCATCAGGTCGACCGACTCGAGCTCGACGGAGACCGTCCCCATCTCGGCTCGAGCGGCAACTAGGAGGTCGTCGACGATGTTGGCCATCTCGGCGGCCTGCTCGGCCACGAGGTCCAACAGCTCCTGACGCTCCTCGGGGCTCATGCCCTGGCTGGCAGCGATCTCGGAAGTGAGACCGATCACGGCTGTCAGCGGGGTCCGAAGCTCGTGGCTGACGCTGGCGATGAACTCGTCCTTCGCCTTGACCATCTGAGCCATCGCCTCACTTCTGGCCTTCATGTGCGTGATGTCGGCGAGTGCGACCACGATCGAGCTTCCCGGCGCATGTGTGGAGGTGTCCACCGACCGGCTCTGCAACCACTGCAACTCACCGGAACGACGACGGTTCGGAGTCTCGTGCTCCCAGGTGCGGTCACCTTCGTAGAGGCAGACGAGAGCGCTGACCCAGGTCTCCAGGTTCTCATCGGTCACGACGTCGGGGTTGCGATATCCGAGGAACCGAGCTGTGTTCTCTACTTCCAGGAGGCTCAAGGCAGCCTCGTTGGCCCTCAGGACTCTGGCCTTGGCCACGGCTTGACGGACCACTGCCGGGTAGGCGAGGAGGAACTGCCGGAGCCGCTCCGGCTTGCCGGTGTACTCCGACCTCACGTACTCGACGGCCTCGGACCAATCCTCTTCGAGCGCCGCAGTGGGTGACTCCTCGAACATCATCTGGTACTGCTGATTCAGAGCAGCCGAAGTGCCCTGAATCGAGCTGAGGATGAAGTAGGTCATCACGAAGCTGAGCGCCATGATGCAACCGAGGATGACCTGTTCGTCGAGGCCGAGGTCCCAAAGGAACGGGATCCCGAACAGAACGACGGCAAGTGTCGGCACCACCACGTTCCGGTAGGAGTCGACGAACAGCAACGCCAGCGCACAGATGAGGACGAGGGCGACGGCAGCGGGGATGATGCTGCCCTCGTCGCCGAACATGGTGTACCAAACGGCCACGATCAGACCCGAACCGAACAGGGCGATGCCACCGTCCTCGCGACCGAGGAGAATCATCAGGGTCATCAGGACCGCGGCGATGACAGGCCCGACTGCCTCGACGAGGAGGCTCTCGTCGCGGGTCAAAGCGCCCGCCAGGAGATACACCGCGGTGGCGACCCACGCGGCTGTCGCTCCTACCCGGACCACCATCCGATGGAGGCGTGACCTCTCATGGCGTGACGCCAGCAGCATGTCAGAAGCTCTACTGGCCATGCTCATGTATCGGAATCCCAGGTCAGAGCACCTATCGGTCTAGCGACCCATACGCCGACAGGCCTGTATCGTCAGGTGGTAGCCGAGTCGCACCCAGAGAGGACCTCCCGATGGCCCTGAGAATCACCTACGCCACCATGTCAGCCGACAACGAGGAGTTGAACGACGCCTACGAAAAGGCAGTGGCCGAGGCGGGAAACAGGCTTGGACAGACCCACGGCGTGGTCGTGGACGGTGAGGCGCGGACCGATCGAGAGACCTTCGAAGAACGTTCCCCGGTCGACCGCGACGTCGTGATCGGTCGCTACGCCCAGGCCACCAAAGCCGACGTGGATGACGCCATCGCCGCCGCCAAGGCTGCCCAGAAGGACTGGGAGGCGGTTGGCTGGGAGGCCCGTCGCGACGTCATGTTGAAGGCCGCCGACGTCATGCAGGCGGAGGTGTTCGATCTCGCAGCCCTGATGACTTTCGAAGTGGGCAAGAACCGCCTCGAGGCCCTCGGCGACGCCCAGGAGACCGTTGACTTCCTTCACTACTACTCCCGTCAGATCACGGAGAACGATGGCTTCGTTCGTCAGCTCAGCTCCCTGAGTGAGAACGAGAAGAACGTGTCGGTGTCCCGACCTTGGGGTGTGTGGGGTGTCATCTCGCCGTTCAACTTCCCGCTGGCTCTGTCCGCCGGACCTTCGATCGGGGCCTTGATCACCGGGAACACGGTCGTCATCAAGCCGTCGAATGTCGGTGCCCTGATGGCGCTGCAGTTCCACAGGATCATGATGGAGGCAGGGCTCCCCAAGGGCGCTCTCCATGTGGTCACCGGTGGTGATGAGATCGGCGACTACCTGGCCCATCACCCCGATCTCGACGGGCTCACGTTCACCGGCTCCCACGATGTCGGGATGTACCTGTACCGGACGGTGAACGAGGAGCGCCCGAAGCCGGTCACTGCCGAGATGGGCGGGAAGAACCCGGCGATCGTCACCGCATCGGCTGACCTGGACACCGCGGCCGAGGGCATCCTGCGCGGAGCATTCGGGTTCAGCGGCCAGAAGTGCTCGGCGACATCACGGGTCTATGTCGAGGACGACGTCTACGAGGAGTTCGTCGACAAGCTGGTGGCCAAGACCGGAGAGATCTCGGTTGGTGTGCCCAGCGAGAACGGTGTGTTCGTCGGCCCGGTCATCGATCACGCGGCGGTGAAACGCTTCCAGGACGCCGTGGCAGAGGTCGAGTCCAGCGGTGGCGAGGTTCTCGCAGGGGGCAAGGTTCTCACCGACGGCGAACTGGAGCGGGGAAACTTCGTGCAACCGACCGTCGTCGCCGCGCCAAAGGGATCCTGGGTCTGGACCAAGGAGCTGTTCATTCCTTTCGTCGCCGTCGCTCCGGTGTCGGGGCTCGACGAGGGTCTGGAACTGGCCAACGACACCGAGTTCGGTCTGACGGCAGGGCTTTTCAGCGGCGACGACGAAGAGATCGAGAGGTGGTTCGCCGGGATCCAAGCCGGGGTCACCTACGTCAACCGAGCCGCAGGCGCCACCACCGGTGCCTGGCCCGACATCCAGTCTTTCGGCGGCTGGAAAGGCTCGGGGACCTCGGGCGCGGGAGGCGGCGGCCCCTGGTACCTCCGCCAGTTCCTCCGGGAGCAGTCGAGGACGGTGGTCTCCTAGACCGTTCTATTCGAGGACGATGCGGAGCCCGTCCGGGTCGGTGAGGACGAGACGGGGGCCGTCGGGTTCGGCGGTCACACCGAGTTTGGCGAGATGGTCCTTCCAGCGGGTCTGGTCCTCGACGTGGAACACCAGAGAGCCGGGACGTGCCTCCCCTCCCTCGACCAGTTCGATGTGCTGGCCCGGGCCCGCTTCGACGACCGCGGCGATGACACCGGCGGAAGGTGATCTCACCTGGTTGAACCCGAGGACGTCGCGGTAGAACTCGAGAGAAGACTGGAGACTGCTCACCCCGACTGGGGTGCGGGTGGTGGTGATTCCACCCGGAGCCCGGGTAGGTCCGCCACCGGCGATGACCTGTTTCGCCTCTTCGACGGTGAATCGGCCGGCGGTCACCTCACGACCGACCACGACTCCGCTGAGAACCCGTCCCGAGGTCTCGAGGAGCATCAGCTTGCGAAGGTCTTCGAGATCTCTGACCCCACCTGCGGCGATGACCGGCTCCTGGACCGTGGCCAGCGACTCAGCGAGGATCTGGAGGTTGGGTGGCTCCGTCAGGGCGTCACGCCCTGCTTCGGCGACGAGGAACGCCACCGCGCCCGCCGACGACATTTCGATGAGGACCTCTTCGAGGAAACGCCCGCTGTTCTGGGTCCAGCCACGGGTCGCGATCTCTTCGTTGGGCCGGACGTCGAGTGAGACCACGATCCGGTCCGGATGGTCCCGGCACATCTCCCAGACCATGATCTGGTTCTCGATGGCTGCCGTGCCCATGACGATGCGCCACGCGCCGATCTCGAGAAGTCTTTCGCCCTCGCCCTCGGAACGGATGCCACCGGCGACCTGGACCGGGATCTCGATCTCCTCGACCAGACGGCGGATCAGGTCGCGGTTGCGGTGATCGCCATATGCAGCGGCGTCGAGATCGACGACATGGAGGTAGTCGACACCTTGCTGCATCCAGTTCTTGGCGCGTCCGATCGGGTCGTTGTCGAGGGGGATCGCCTCGTCCAGGCCGCCGCGGGGGAGTCGGACCGAGAGCCCACCGAGAATGTTGACGCGGGCATACAGATCCATCCCGAAACCATACAGACCGCAAGTGAACGGTGGGAAAACCCGCTTTCCCAATGCTGTGGGAGTGTTCGCAGAAAACTCCCTACCTCTCGAGCACAACTCGAGAGGCATCGCCCAACGGCGTTTGATAGTCAATCCGGGCCGATCCCGAGCGCCTCCTCAGCCGCGTCCAGGGTCTGACCGCCACCGAGGACGGGGGCGAAGAGGTCGCCGTATCTCTGGAAGCGATCCCAGACGTCGACGATGGTGAAGTCACCGTTGGCCACCGGCCCCACCTCGTCCCAGGTGAGAGGGACGGCGACCGGGGCGCCGGACCGGGGGCGAACCGAGTAGACCGAGGCGACCGTCTGCCCGAAGGCATTTCGGTTGTGATCGACGAAGACCTTCCCCTTGCGCTTCGGCTTGTCCCATTCCATCGTGATGTCGTCGGGGTTGGCTGCGGCCAGGTAGTCCCCGACCTCGCCGACGAACCGGCGGACCCGCGAGTGGGAGTGGACCGGGTCGAGCGGCACATAGACATGGAGCCCGCGTGACCCAGACAGCTTGGGGTAGCCCTCGAGCCCGAGTTGGCCCAGCGCCAGCTTGAGGAGCTGTGCCGCACCGGTGACCTGCTCCCACTTCGACCCCTCAGCGGGGTCGAAGTCGAAGATGGCGTAGGTGGGCTTGTCGAGATCGTCCACCCTGGAATGAAAGGGGTGGAACTCGATGCAGCCCATGTTTGCGAACCACATCAGCGCCTCGGTCGAGTCGGCGAGGAGGAAGTCGATGATCCCTCCCTGGCTGTCGGACATCACCGGCGTGGTCGGCATCCAGTCGGGTTGGTGCCCCGGCGCCCTCTTCTCGTAGAAGGAGGGCCCTTCGATCCCGTCCGGGTATCGGGACATCGAGATCGGGCGTCCCCCGAGATGGGGGAGAAGCAGCGGCGCAACCGAGGTGTAGTACTGGATCAGGTCACCCTTGGTGAAGCCGGCGTCGGGGAAGAACACCTTGTCCACGTTTGAGAACGTGATCGGACGGTCGACACCCGCCGGGACGAAACGGTCGCCGTCCTTGGTCACCCGCACCGGAGAGGGGAAATCGGCATCGGCGGAGGCGACCGGTCTTCCCGACGGAGCGGCCGCCGAAGCCATCGTCTCCCGGACCTCCTCCCAGATCATCCCGTGTGACTTCATGTCCCGGGCCTCCGAGATCAGCACCATCGACATCCCCATCTCGTCGAGGGCCTCGACCAGGGGACCGACGCGGAGGGTGCCTTCGCCGTAGGCGACGTGTCTGATCTCGCCGGCGTCTCCGAACTGATTGTCGGAGAACTGCACCTGGAGGGGCGAGATCATCCATGCCGGAAAGCTGTCCCTGACGAATCCGAGTACCGACTTGAAGGCATCCTTGGAGGTGAGCCCTCCTCCGGTCATGGCGTGGATGTGGGCCCAGTCGACCACCGGGCGGACGAAGCCGTATTCGGAGGCAAGGACGGCGATGTCGCCGATGCTGCCGAAGGCGCTCTTCTTCCCGGACGTCTCCAGACCGAGACCGACACCCAGGGTCTCGATCTTGGGTGCGATGAAGTCGATGCGGGACCTGATCCGGTCCATTAGCACCCCTGGATCCTCGTCGTAGGTCGAACCGAAGTGCGCGACGATGACCGGTGCCCCCAGCCAGTTGCCCAGCTTCATCGTGTGCTCGAGAGCATGCGCCGACTGCTGTCCCTTGTCCTCCTCGGGGATGGTCAGGCCCACGAAGTAAGGGGCATGCACGGAGAGCCGGATGTCGCGCTCGGCGGCAAGGGCGGCAAAGCTCTCGCAGCGCTTCTCCTTCCAGGGGAAGCCTTGCGTGAACGGCAACTCGAGGGCGCGATGACCCTGCTCGACGAGGTCGTCTAGGAACGCGGCGTCGTCCCCGGTGTCTGGGGGCAGGTGGGAGATGCCGAAGCGCAGGTTGGCCACCCGATCAATCCTGCCAGCCTCCGTCACCTTTTCTGCTTGCGCGCTTTGTGAATGCGCCGACTCTGGAAGAGCGCGGCGTTGATCTCGGCGCTGCCCACCATGATCATCCCGAGCCAATACGCCCAGGTGAGAAGGACCAATGCGATCGCCACGGACCCATACCTCTCTGAGAGTTGGTCGAGGTTGGGAGCGAAGTAGACGATCATCGCGATCCGCAGCCCGACCACTCCGAGGGAAACGAAGAGAGCACCAGGGAGGAAGTCTGTCCATCGGGAGGCCTCGGGATCGTGGGGCAGCATCCGGCTCACCAGCACCCAGAACGTGGTGAGGGCCAACCCCTCGGCCGCCAGGACACCGATCACTAACTGGAAGTTCCATTCATCGACGACGGCGCTGGTTTCGGTGAGGGCCCAGGCGACCAGGGTCAATCCGATGACCACGAGGGGGAGGCTCCACACACGTCGGAGTCTGCTCATTGGGACCCCCCAAACGATCGAGCTGATCCGCCGCACCAAGCGTCCCAGCGAGTTGGCGGCGTAGAGGGTTGCCCAAAGCGTGGCGAGGAAGGCGGCGATCTTGAATCCGTCGTTGAATGTCGAGGCATCACCGACCGCCCTGGCCATGAGAGCCGGCATACCCGCCTGTTCGGCGGCGCCGCTGCCTTCGTCGTAGAGCCCGAAGCCGAAGATGACGAGGGCGAACAGCGGGACCTGGAAGATGACGATGCGACTGGCCAGCGCCCCGACCAGGAGTGACGTTGGGAACACGTGGTTGCGGTCGAGTATCAGGTAGCCGGCGTCGACGATCACGGAATGACCACGTCTGGCCTCGGCCGCTGCGGTGGCGGAGTCGATCCGAGAGCGGACCATCGCCTCGTAACGACGCCAGCGACTCTCTACGGGATCCGGCTCGGCCGGAGATTCCTCCGATGAGGGTGTATCAGGGAGTTGGCTGGTCACTTCTCTCACTCTCGGTTGCCCAACCGATCGCGCGGGAAGATAGCCACCGGCGAAAGTACCCTGTGCACCTCACCAGGGTCTCTAGCTCAATTGGCAGAGCAGCGGGCTTTTAACCCGAAGGTTGTGGGTTCGATTCCCACGGGACCCACCAGTTCAGACCTCACAGACGGATGATCAGGCCAATACGTTGGATCCAGTTCGTTCAGAACACCAGGATTGATTACGCGGTTGATCACATCCTGCCGCTGACGCCGATCTCCATGGCCCGCCAAGTCTGGAAGCTTCAATACTCGAATCGCCGACATCTCCTACCCGGGAGCGTCAGAGCCTTCGATATCACAGACTTACAGTGTCGGAAGCCGGCGCGAGAAAGCGTCCCAGACCTGGCCACATGCTGCCTACCGACACGGAACCTTCCAGTCCTCAGGGAACCACCGCACGATCGCTGCCAACGCGACGGAAGATCGAGGCAAGCCTGGGTGCCGTTCCGGGCGGTTCCTCGCCGATCGCAGACCGGACTTAGCCCGCCATCACCAACCAGACGACACAGGATGCCTCAGCAGGTCACTTGTAGGTGAAGCTCCCCCTCGTATCGTTCCCGTAACCACGCCATTGACTCCAGGTGACTCGCTGGTCGGCCCACTTGAACGGTTTCGAGATCCCTGATGCGACCAACCAGATGTTGTCCCGGAATCGGTTTCCCCTGCTCGTGAAGATGGAAGGATCATTGATCTGTTGTTGGATACCGCTCCACCCCCAGAAGGAGTTCGAGGGCACCTTGAGTTGGCTGATGGTGTTGTTGTGTACGTCGAGGTTGCTGATGATGTGGGGCCCGTATGCTCCCGAGCCGCGAGGATCCTGACTCGCCCCGATGCCGGCTTCGAGGTTGTTGGTCACGACGTTGCCGACCACTTCCACATTTGGCGATCCGGCGATCCAGATGCCTGCTTTGGCGTTGTCGCGCACCGTGTTGTTTCTGATCACACAGTCGTAACTGATCTCGTGGAAGATTCCCTCCCGGGTGTTCTTCTCCACGAGATTCGCCTCATAGAGACATCCGATGTTGTCGGTGTCGGTCCAGAGACCCGGGCCTTTGTTGTCGTGGACATGGTTGTTGCGAACGACCAGCCCTGATGTCTTGATGAATTTCGCGCCTCCGGCTTCCCAAATCGGGTCATAACCTTGGGTGTTGTTGTAGGCGATCCGGTTACCTTCGATCACCATGTTGCGGCCAGAAGCCGCCAGTCCGAGCTGCCCGTTGTGGTGTATGTAATTGCCCTTGACAAGCCAGCCGGAGCCCTGTCCGGTGTGAAGGCCAATTCCGGCGATGTATCTGATCTCGTTGTTGCGCACGACCCAGTTGTTGCCTGCCTGACCGACCGCACTCTGGGAGGAGCCAGGCACATAGTTCTGGATGATCAGCCCTTGGATCGTGATGTTCGACGCACCACCCGAAAAGGCACGGTCGACAACGCCACCACCATCCAGGATGGCCCCGGACTCGCCGTAGAACGTCATGCCCTCCTTGGGCAGCACTCGATGACCCCGATGGATACCAGCTGCCAGCACGAACGATGTGCCCGGTGGACTCGACTTGACCAGGCCGTCCAGGTCAGCGCCTGGGGCCACCCGAATGCCACCAGGGACGACAAGGTCCACATCACCGTCGAGGTCGACGGCGGTGATAGACGACCAGCCGGTGGTGTATCCGTTCCCGGCGAGGATTGGTTGTCCTAATGAGCCGTTGGGTTGGATGTTGTAGTAGCGGTAGAGACCGTCGTCGCGGTAGAAGAACATCTCGTCTTGGCCGTCGCCGTCGAGGTCGACTGCGGTGATGGTGTCCCATCCGCTGGTGTATGTGTTGCCGCCCTTGATCATTGTGCCGAGAGAGCCCGTGGCGGTGATGTTGTAGTAACGGTAGAGACCGTCGTCGCGGTA
>DASTOM010000041.1:0-77839 GCA_035762545.1 Acidimicrobiia bacterium | reverse complement strand
CCACTCCACGAGCCGGGGAGGCACCAGGCTCTGCACGGGGAAGGTGAGCACGTATCGGCTCACCAGACCCATCACGACCTGGCCCACTGCCAGGGTCACGATCAGGGCGTTGAGCTTGATGCCGCCGATGAGGATCCCGTTGACGAGGCCGATCAGGACAGCGACACCAATGGCGGTCCCGACCGCCAACAGCAGTCGATCGTCGGACTGCTGACCCACACCGACCACGATGAGTGCTGAGATGGTGATCGTCCCCGGCACTGAGAGGTCGATGCCGGCGGTCATGATCACCAGCATTTGGCCCAGCGCCGCCAGACCCAGCAGAGCACCAAAGGGTGCTATCGCCGCCAGGGCCACCCCGCTGAGGGTGGCCGGGACCCAGATCGCAGCCACCACCACGAGGACCACGAGGGCGATGTACACCGGCATGTATCGGGAGGCGACGACAAAGCGGGTGAGGGCCGAGGACGGGGCCCGGGTCGCGGTCACGAGCCACCCGCGGTCGTAGTGAGAAGGCCGGCAGCCGATGCCACCCGCTGATGTGCCTCCGAGGCGAGTCGGCGAACTGCGGGCACATCGGCGACGAGTGAGCCCTGCCGGACGACGACCTCGCCCCCGACCAGCACCCAGTCCACGTTCGAGGTGTCCATGCCCCAGACAACGGCTCCGATCGGGTCGTTGATGGGGGCGATGTTGGGACGGTCGGCCCTGAGGACGAGCACGTCGGCATGCTTACCCGGGCTCAACGACCCGGTCGAGTCACCCAGACCGGCCACCCTGGCACCGTCGACGGTCCCGTAGCGCAGCACCTCGCGGGTGCTCAGCAGGTTGGGGATGCCTGACTTGCCGGAGAGCTTGAGGTCGAAGAGGGTGGCGTGTTGGATCGAGTTGGCCGCCCTCATCTGGGCGAAGATGTCGCCCGGTGCCTCGTGCTCGTTGCCGACGCCCAGCCCGGGACGGATGCTGCGGTCGATGAATGCCTGCAACGGTGGAGCCCCGTAGCCGGCAGCCATCTCGTTGGAGGGTGTGAGCGAGACTCGCGCCCCGGATGAGGCGATGGCGTCGAGGTCGCCTCCATCCAGATTGGTGCAGTGCACCAGGGTCACATCCTGGCCCAGGAGGTCGCGGCTGCCGAGGGCGGCAACGACCCCGCGGTCGGAGATGTCGCGCCCGATGTGGGCGTGGATCCGGAGACCGGCCTGACGGGCTGCACCCCACTGCTCGGCCACCCGGTCCAGGTCGAAACGGCTCGGATCGGCGGGGCCGAAGGCGACTCCAGCGGGGGATCCGTTGGTGGCGGCCAGTTCGGTGACCCAGGAGACATCGATGTCTCCCTCCTGTACCCAGCCGGGGGCGGCGGCCACGAATACGGTGCGCAACCCCGCGTCGGCGTGGGCCTGGAGAGACGCGTCGGCGTAGGACGGATCCACGAGGATGTCAGCCCAGTCGACCACGGTGGTGATCCCGGCCTCGGCGGCCGCGAGAAGCCCGACCAGGGTGGCTGCGTACACGTCCTCTGAGCTGTAATGAGGCCCGTAGATCGCCGGACCGACCGGCTGCTCCCCGGCCCCTCCGCCCCCCATGTTTCGGAACAGCGTCTTCCAGGCGTGGCGGTGGGTATCGACGAAGCCGGGCATGACGATCGTGTCGGTGGCGTCGATCACCTCGGCGTCGCGTGCCCGCAGTCCACTGCCCACCTCGGCGATGATCCCGTCGTCGATGAGGACGTCGGCGACGGAGTGGTTGCCGACCGAGCGGTCCATCGAGAGGACACAGCCTCCCTTGATGAGCAGCCTGGTGGGCACCTCAGGCGGCTCCAACGTCCAGAGATTCGACAACGGTCTTGTAGATACGGTCCGCAGAAGGGATAGCCATGTCCTCCAGGGAGGCCGCCGAGGGCAACGGGATGTGAGGTGTGGTGATCCTGATGCTGGGCCCGTCGAGGTCCCAGAACGCCTCCTCGCCGACGATGGACACGACTTCGGCGCCCCACCCACAGAGACGAGGGTTCTCCTCGACTGTGAAGAACCGACCGGTCTTGACGGCCGAGTCGAGGATCGTTTTGGTGTCGAGCGGGACCAATGTGCGGACGTCGATGACCTCGGCCGAGATGCCCTCCCCGGCCAGTCGCTCAGCGGCTTCGATGGCGCGGGGGACCATGAGGGCCAGGGCTGCGATCGTCACGTCCGTTCCCTCCCTCACGACCCGGGCCTTGCCCAGTTCGTCCACGATCTCGCCGTCGGGGATCTCGGCCTTACCGGCCATCAGCGACTTGTGCTCGAAGAAGACGACAGGGTCCGGGTCACGAACCGATGCCGCCATCAATCCCACGACGTCCTGCGGTGTCGAGGGGGCAACCACCTTCAGGCCGGGGATCATCATCGCCCAGTTCTCCACACTCTGGGAGTGCTGGGCCCCGAACCTCGATCCGCCGCCGTTGGCGGTGCGGATCACCAGCGGGAAACTGACCTGGCCATTGGTCATGTAGCGGCTCTTGGCGATCTCGTTGGCGATGATGTCCCAGCAGACGGCGAGGAAGTCGCTGAACATGATCTCGGCGATGACCGGCACGCCGGTCATCGCCGCTCCCATGGCGGCTCCGAGGATGGCTTGCTCCGATATCGGTGTGTCCCGGATCCGCTCGGGACCGAATTCGTCGAGCAACCCAACGGTCGTCTTGAACACGCCCCCTGCGGCGGCGATGTCCTCACCGAGCATCACCAACGACGGGTCGCGTCGCATCTCCTGGGCGATGCCGTAGGCGACGGCGTCGCGGTAGCTCAGTTCCGCCATGCCGAACCCCCGTCTGCCCAGACCTCTGTCATCAACGAACTCTCACCCGGCTCGGATCCGGCCTTTGCGAACTCGGTGGCAGCGTCGACCATCCCCGCCACCTCGCGTTCGATGGCGGTGAGCCGATCCTCAGGCGTGCCCAGGGACAGCATTCGGTCGTGGTACATCGGTATCGGGTCACGGTCGGCCCAGGCTTCCACCTCGTCGGCGGGCCGATACTTCCCGGGGTCGGCACGGGAGTGGCCGCCGGACCGGTAGGTGACCGCTTCGATCATCGATGGGCCCTCACCAGCGCGCGCCTTGGCTACCGCCTTACGTGCTTCGAGGTACACGTGGTCGGGGTCGTTGCCGTCGACGATGATCGAATCCAGCCCGTAGGCGCTGGCACGGTCAGCAGCCGGATTCTTCACCGCGGTGATCAAGTCGATCGGCGTGTACTCCATGTAGAGGTTGTTCTCGCATACGAAGACCACCGGCAGCTTCCAGATGACCGCCATGTTCAGGGCCTCGTGGAAAGCGCCGATGTTGGTGGTGCCGTCACCGAAGAAGGCCACCGCCACCTGATCGGTGCCCCGCATCTGAGCCGACCAGGCTGCACCGTTGGCAATACACAGATGGGCGCCGATGATGGCGTAGGAGCCCATCATCCCCTTGGAGACATCGGTGAGGTGCATCGAACCGCCCTTCCCACCCAGGATCCCGTTCTCCCGGCCCAGCAGCTCGGCCATCGCCGGGCCCATCTCCATTCCGCGAGCAAGGGAGTGGGCGTGACCGCGGTAGGTCGCAAAGGTGTAGTCGTCAGGCTTCATGGCGGCAGCGACACCGGTGGCCACAGCCTCCATCCCCAGGGAGAGATGGCTGGTCCCCTTCACCAGGTTCTGCATGAACAGGTCGTACGCCCGCTTCTCGAACTGGCGCAGCTCCTGGAGCTTTCGATACATGCCGAGACGGGTGTCGATCTCTATGTCCGCACCGGACAGCGACCGATCGACGGGTTTGGGCAGGCGCGGCTCGCGCAGTGCGTAGTCGAAGTCGGGCCCGAGGGCCCTGCTAGTAGGCATTGGCAACCATCAGCTCCTCACACGGGAACAGGGTGATGACCTTGGGCCCGTCGGCCGTGACCACTATCTCCTCTTCGATACGGGCTGCCGAACGACCGTCGGCGGCAGGGGCGTAGGTCTCGAGCGCAAAGACCATCCCTTCCTGGATCTCGACCGGGTCGTCGATGGAGTTGAGCCGACTGATGATCGGTCTTTCGTGGAGACCAACGCCGACGCCATGCCCGAACTGGAGCCCGAATGCGTCCATCTCGTCCTCGAACCCGAATTCGTGAGCCTCGGGCCATACCTTGGCGATCTGGTCGGTGGTCGCACCCGGCTTGACCAGCTCGATGGCGGCGTCCATCCACTCCCGCGACTGTTTGAACGCGTCGCGCTGGGCCTGGGTGGCCCGTCCCACGACGAAGGTGCGGTAGTAACAGGTCCGATATCCGTTGAAGGCGTGGATGATGTCGAAGTAGGCCTGGTCTCCGGGGCGGATGATCCGGTCGCTGAACACGTGCGGATGCGGGGAGCAGCGCTCCCCGGCTATCGAGTTGATCGCCTCGACGAACTCCGAGCCCATCTCGAAGAGACGAGCGTGGGCGAGACCCACGACGTCAGACTCCCTGACCCCCGGCTTGAGCATCTCGAAGATGTCCTGATAGACCCCGTCGACCATGGCACACGCCTGGGTGAGGAGGACGATCTCGTCCTGGCTCTTGATCTCTCTCGCCCGCATCATCGCCTGCTGACCGTCCACCACCGTCAGGCCGGCATCCTGAAGGGCGAGAAACACAGCCGTCTCAGCCATGTCGACCCCGAGTCTCTCGGTGGCGACACCGGCGTCGTCGAGAGCAGCCTTGATCTCACGCACCGCCCGAGCATGGAGACCGGTCTCCGGGCCGATCGCTCCCTGCAACCCGGTGTTCCCACCGATCGAGTTCTCCCTGTCGTAGAGATGGGGCAGCTGCAGTCGATGCGCCTTAGCCGCCGACCCGAAATCCCAGACCTTGGGCCGGCCATCCTTGGTCACGAGAGCCCAGCGCTCGCCTTTGTTGAACGCCCAGTAGCCGATCTGGGTCGCGGTGGCATAGCGGATGTTCGACGTCTCAAAAAGGAGGAGCGCCCCCAGATCGAACTCGTCGAGCATCATCCGGACACGCTCCAAACGGTGCTGGCGGAGTCGCTCGAAATCGACTCGGTTCTCCCAATCCACCGCCATCACCCCAGGGGCGGGGCTGGTTGCTACCGGAAATTCGGTCATCTCATCCTCCTCGATTTCTTCAGCGACCGGACTCTTCGGCCAGTGCATTCTCCAAGTACGCCCAGTCGCGCGCGAACCGGTACGAGTGACGGGGGGGTGGCGCGGGTGCCTGGGTCTCCAGCCAACGCACCGTGCCGTCGCCCACGTTCTTGAACTCGTGAACACATCCAACCCCGGCCCATGCCACGTCGCCGGGCTCGAGGTGGTATCTCACCCCGTCGAACACGGCCTCGACCTCGCCGTCGAGGATGAGATAGGCCTCCTCGAGGGGGTGGTCGTGAGCGCCGGCAAAACCTCCCTGCTCGTATTGGACCATGAACATCGTCGACAGGTCTGCCCCTAGATCGGTATCGACCATCATCTTGACGCTGATCCCGCTGTAAACGAGCAGAGCGGTCCTCATCGACGCGCTCAACGCGAGTCGGTCCTGTGTCTGCATCCCGGGGTCCATGTTCTCCGGGTCGATGTGGCCGAAGTAGCGGTTCCGCGGGTCGCGGACGTCGATCGGTTTGGGATCCGCCTGATCGATCGCCCGGGGGAACTGGGTGTCGTAGTTGAAGCGCTCCCGGGGCAGGGGCGCCTTCATCTCGGCGAAGGAGACCGGGGCGTTCGATGCGTTGCGAAAGGCATGAGTGGTGCCCACGTTGAGGAGGGCGTAGTCACCGGGCTCGAGCAGATAGCTCCCCTCCGGTGTGTCGACCGTCAGCGACCCCTCCACCACGAACAGCGATTCCTCGAAGGAATGGACGTGGGTATCGGCGTGGCCACCGGGTTCGATGCGACCCAACCGGAACCCCATCTGAGTGGACCCACCGGGCTCATCGACCACCTCAGCCGCGGAGTAGCCGTGGCTCCGCTCTTCAAACTCGGCCGGAATGACGTACTCGAGGTCGGCGACCTTCTTCACGATGTGGACCGACATCAGCTCTCCCTCCCACGCAGGTAGACGGCGATCGCACTCATGTCCTCTTCGCCCATCCCGGCGGCGATGGCCGCTTCCACGATGGCGAGTGTCGTGGCGGCCTGACTCAGTGGCGCTCCGATGCGCTCGCCCAATGCGGTGATCAACTCCAGGTCCTTCGCCATGAGGTCGAGACTGAACGCAACCGGTGTCTCGTCCGGGCTCTCGAACGCGGCCCTCTTGTATTGGACGAAGGGTGCTCCGGCAGCGCCACTGGCGAAGACCTCGTATGCAGTCGAGCGCTCGACTCCGGCCTTCTCGGCGAGAACGAGCGCCTCGGACAATGCGACGTTGAGACCGTGCACCAGGCTGTTGACCGCCAGCTTGGTGGCTGCCCCGGAACCCCGAGGGCCAACCGGCACGATCCTGGACGCGAGATGGTCGAGCACCGGGGTGACCTTGGCTATGAGGTCGACATCCCCGCCCGCCATGATCGTCAAGCCACCGGCCTCCACCGTAGAAACACTCCCTGATACCGGACAATCGACGAACCCGGCACCGGCTGCGTCGACGGCGTCGCCGACTTCCACCACAGTGGTGGGGTCTACCGTCGAGGTCTCGACGGCTACGGTCCCGGCACCGATATCGGACACGACGCCATCGTCACCGAGATAGACCTCTCTCACCGCCGTGTCGTCGGAGAGGCTCGAGATGAGGACGTCCACTTTGGCGGCAACTTCGGACGGTGAGCCGGCAGAGAAACCTCCGATGGCAGCAGCGAGAGAGTCGGCCTTGGACCGGTCGCGGTTCCAAAGCAGGGGCTCGAAACCGACACCTGCGAGGCGTCGGGCCATCGCGCCGCCCATCCGCCCGGTGCCGATGACCCCGACAGTCGGCCTATCGCTACTCACTGAACAGTGACACTACACAGTTTGCGTCCGGCTCGACATCGAAGTGGCCAATCGTGGGTATCAGCGGTGTCACCGGAGACCCGTGTTCACCCTCACTGCACGCCAGCGCTTCTTTGCGTATATCCTCGCTGTGTTCGATCAAGGAGAGCGTGGATGGCAGAAGGAACGGTCCTCATCGTCGGTGGCACCGGCGGCATCGGTCGGGAAGTAGCCAAGCACTATGTAGGAGCCGGCCACGACGTCGTCATCACCGGACGGGACGATGACCGGTGTCAGGCGATTGCCGGGGATATCGGGCCCAACGTCGGTTGGGCGGCGGTCGACCTCTCCGAACCCG
The DNA here is from genome assembly GCA_035762545.1 of Acidimicrobiia bacterium. Taxonomy (GTDB): domain Bacteria; phylum Actinomycetota; class Acidimicrobiia; order Spongiisociales; family ZC4RG35; genus JANQRA01. The sequence continues at coordinate 70,593 of DASTOM010000041.1, read as the reverse complement.
AGGAGATCGCAGGAGCCCTCTCCGGCCTCGGCCCTATCTCGAGACTGGTGATCACCGCCGTGGACCGCGACGAGAATCCGGTCCGCGACTACAACATCTCAAGGGCGATCGGCCTCACGACGATGAAGCTGGTCGGGTACACCGAGACGGTCCACGCCCTCCTCGACCGACTGAGCGACGACTCCTCGGTCGTCCTCTATGGAGGTCGCGCCAAGGACCGTCCCTACCCCGGTTCGACCACGGTCACGACCGTGAACGGAGGCGTCAGCGCCATGATCCGAACCCTTGCGGTCGAGTTGAAGCCGATCCGCTTCAACTCGCTCCACCCCGGGATCGTCGGGGACAGCCCGTACTGGGAGAACAAGCCACTCGATGCGGTGATCGCCCGAACGCCGACCGGGCGCCTGCCCACCATGGCCGAGGTGGTGGACGCTACGGTGTTCCTGCTCGAAAACCGGGCGATCAACGGGGTCAATCTCTACATCGATGGTGGTTGGATGTTGATGTGAGCGACGCACACGCACGAGACGTTCCCGCCGAGCTCGACGGCATCGGAGAACGACTGCGCGAGGAGCGGGTCAAGGCAGGAATCAGCCAGCGCGAGCTGGCCCGTCGCCTCGGCCTCTCCGCCAGTCTCATCTCCCAGCTCGAGAGTGGGCTCTCCAAGCCATCGGTGGGCACCCTCTACGCGATCGTCACCGAGCTCGACCTCTCCCTGGACCGGATCATCCGTGGTGAGGAGTTCGCGGAGCCAGAGACGACTTCAGACATCGTCGAAGGCGTGACACCGTTGGTGCATCCGGGTGATCGTCAGGTGATCGATCTGGCGTCAGGAGTGCGCTGGGAGGAGCTGACCCGTGAAGGCGAGGAAGGCATCGACTTCCTCTATGCAACCTACGAGGTGGGGGGAACCTCGACTCCGGATCAGTCGCTGATGAGACATCACGGTCGAGAATACGGGTACATCATCAGCGGTCAGCTCGGCATTCAGATCGGTTTCCAGAACCTCGAACTCGACCCCGGCGACTCGATCGCCTTCGACTCCACAGAGCCACACCGGCTGTATAACCGGGGCAACGTCCCGGTGCACGCCATCTGGTTCGTCGTCGGGCGGGCCGCTGACAGCCGCACCAGCGATTGACTGAGTCGCGCGGAACCAACGCCGACCTCGTCGTGGCGGGAGCGCGACTCTGGGACGGTCACGTCCTGGACGACGAGGCGCTCTCTGTCACAGACGGCAGGATCACCGCGCGTGGCTCGTCACGAGAGATGCTCGAGTTGGCCGGCCCGACCACCAGGGTCATCTACGCGGACCGGCGCCGCCTGATCCCGGGGCTGATCGACAGTCACCTCCATCTGGTGCGTGGAGGTCGCACGTGGGAGGTCGAGGTCAGGTGGGACGACCACCACAGCCTCGGAGACGCCCTCGAGGCCATCTCGATGCGCACCGGGGACCTGGGGCCGGGACACTGGGTGGCAGTTGTGGGAGGCTGGCACCCGAACCAGTTCGAAGAGCGGCGGATGCCGACACGCGCCGATCTGGATCGGGCCGCCCCCGACAATCCGGTCTTCGTGCAGCGGGCATACGCCGAATCCCTCGCCAACAGCCGGGCGATGATGGAGATGGGATGGTCGGATAGCGAGGCTCCGGGAGGGCACGTGACGGGTCAGGCTGAGATGGCCGCACTCCGGGCTCGCATGTCGGTGGTGGACGACCAAACCGCCAGAGACGGCACCGTCTCGTTGTTTCGGGAGCTGAACCGGCTCGGTCTGACCGGCGCCATCGACGCCTCCGGGTTTGGGGTCAGTGTCGACACCTACTCGGCGTTCATGTCCGTCTTCTCAGACGGTGAGCGTGGATTCCGCTCCCGCTTGCTCTGCGGTGCGTCCAGCCCGGGAACGGAGTTCGAAGACCTCGAGCGGTGGACCGAGATGGTCTCACTGGACAGCGGCGACGAATTCGTTCGCCACCTCGGAGCCGGTGAGGTGATCGACTACGGGTCTCATGACATGGAGGGCCTCGCCCCAAAGGACATCACCGCTCGAGTGGGCCCATTGCGTCAGGTGTCGGAGATGCTGGCGAGGAACGCATGGCCGGTGCACTGTCATTCGATTCTGGACAGGTCCATCGACGTCGTGCTCGATGCCTGGAGCACCCTCGGCGCCGAGACTCTGTCCCGGCTCCGGTTCACGATCTGTCACGCCGACCAGATCGGACACGACAATCTGGCTCGGGTGAGAGATCTCGGTATCGCCATCACGATCCAGAACGGGATGTCGATGCGGGGCATCGACTGTCTTCCGACCTGGGGGGAGGACGGGATCACCCGCGCTCCCCCTGTTCGCTCGATGCTCGACCTGGGGATACCGGTGGCGGCAGGGAGCGACGGCACCGTCGCTTGCGCCTACAACCCGTGGCGTGGCGTCGAGTGGCTGGTAACGGGACGCTCGGTCGACGGAGCCCCTCCACGGGTCGAGTCTGAGCGCATCGGTCGCGATGAGGCCTTGTCGCTCTACACCGGGCGCGCCGCCTGGTTCTCCTTCGAAGAGGAGACCAGGGGGAACCTGGCACCCGGCTCGCACGCCGACTTCGCTCTCCTCAGCGAAGACCCCCTGACGGTGAGCGATGAGAGCCTGTCTGCCATCGAATCCGTCCTCACCGTCGTCGGCGGTGAACCCGTCCACTCCACACTGGCCTAGTTCGTCTGGCTCGGCGAGAGGCGGAGCCGGCGCTGCTACATCCCGAGGTACGCCTTACGCAGTCGCTCGTCGTGCAGGAGGGAATCGGAGGTGTCCTCCCCCACGATCCGGCCCTCCTCGAGCACGTACCCTCGGCTGGCCAGATCGAGGGCCTCCACTGCGTTCTGCTCGACGATGAGGATCGACACCCCGGAGGCATTCACCTCGCGAAGCACGTCGAAGATGCCCGACACGATGATCGGCGCCAGACCCAACGACGGCTCATCGAGAAGCAACAGCTTCGGCTTCGACATGAGCGCCCGGCCCACGGCCAGCATCTGCTGCTCGCCACCACTCAGGGTCCCGGCCTCCTGATCGGCGCGCTCCGCCAGACGCGGAAAGACCTCGTGGACCCATGCCAGGCTCTCATCACGATGGGCTCGAGCCGTCATGCCATAGGCGCCGATGTCGAGGTTGTCGGCGACGGTCATCCTCGGGAATATCCGGCGGCCCTCGGGGACGATGGCGATGCCATGACTGCTGATCTCGTGCGGGGCAGCCTGCAACAGGTCGACCCCATCTGCGACAACCGAGCCACCGGTGGGGGTGACGACCCCGGCGATGGCGTTGACCAGGGTCGTCTTCCCGGCCCCATTCGGGCCGAGGATGGTGACGATCTCGCCCTCCGCGACCGTCAACGAGATATCGAACAGCGCCTGGGCCTTGCCGTACCCGGCCGACAGCGCGCTGACCTCAAGCACCGGGACGCTTCTCCCCCAGGTAGGCGGTGACGACCGCCGGATCGGTCATGACTTTCTCCGGCTCCCCCTCGCTGATCACATGCCCCTGGTTCAGAACCACCAGCCGATCCGACAAAGCCATGACAACTCGCACCACGTGCTCGACGATCAGGATGGTGATCCCCCGTTCGTGGATCCTCCGGATCATCTCGATGGAGGCGTTGATCTCGCTGGGATTGAGCCCGGCCAGGACCTCGTCGAGGAGGAGCAGGCTGGGCTGAGTGGCGAGGGCACGGGCCAACTCGAGAAACTTGAGTTGGTGGAGCGTCAGCTCGCCGATGCCGGCGTCGGCTACTTCAGCGAGACCGGTGAACTCGAGCCACTCCTGGGCCGACGCCTGAGCCTCGGCCAGGGTATGCCTGCTCTGTCCGAACATGTAGCTGACGGCGATGTTCTCCCTCGGGGTCATGGTGTCGAAAGGACGAGGTATCTGATAGGTGCGGGCGACTCCGATCGAGGCGATCCGATGGGGAGGGAACCCGCTTATGTCCTCACCACGAAACCTGAGGGTGCCGCTGTCCGCCGGATAGAAACCGGACAGGATGTTGATCAGGGTCGACTTGCCCGATCCGTTGGGGCCGACCAGGCCGAGGACCTCGCCCTCGCTCATGCTCATGGAGACCCCGTCGAGCGCCACCACTCCTCCGAATCGCTTGCCGACGCCTTCGACTTCGAGGAGGCTCATGACCCGGCACCGGCGAGTTGGTCGACCTTGGGCGACGCCTCGGGTGGCTCACTTCCCCCACGTCTCCGGATCCGGTGCCAGACGGAATCGGGCACCATCATCATCAGGATCGTGGCCAGAAGTGCGAAGGCGAAGTCGGTCACGAGCGACTGAGCCAGGTCGAAGATCGAACTCACTGCCATCGCCAATCCGAAGGTGACGAGAGTCGTGACCCATCGCTCTCGCATTCGGATGTAGATACCCTCCCGCACGGCCAGGGCGAGCACGACCAGCAGAGCGCCCACGATCATCTGGTTGACATCGGTCAGCCCGGCACTGTTGAGCCGGTCGGAGAACGTGTAGATGATCACCGCACCGACGACCGGCCCCATCCAGTGGGTCAGACCGCCGAGAACGGACATCAGGATCACGAACAGCGGCACTCTGATGTTGAAGACGTCATCGATCGTGACGAAGCCCAGTTGCAGGGACCAGACACCCCCGACCAATCCTGCAAAGAAGGCGTTGATCCCGAGTGCGGTCATCTTGTATCGGAACACGGGGACTCCAAGCCCGCCGGCCACCGGCTCGTCGTCCCGTATCGAGAAGAGGCCCCATCCCAGTCTCGAATCGTGGACCAGATATGCGGTGAACACGGTGAGCAGCATGGCGACGAGCATCATCCGGTACATCGCCGTGTTGTATTCCCCCAACCACTCGGGAATCGGTGTACCGGTCATGAAGATGCCGGTCCCGCCGTCGATGGCGGTAGTGATGCGGGCCAGGGACGCCAGGACGAATGCGATCGCAAGGGTGGTCAGAGCAAAGATCTCGCCACTGAGACGTCTCACCCTGAATGCCACGAAACCAACCGCCAGTCCTCCCAGCAATGCGGCCAGACCCGCGACCGGCAGCGCGGTCATGAACGACCACCCATGCTTTCCCGTCAGGATGGCAACGGTGTAGACGCCGATCCCATACCAGGCACCCTGGCCGAAGCTGAAGTAACCGCTGAACCCGGTGAGTACGTTCCAGCTCGAAGCCTGGGCGATCCAGAAAAACGTCGTGAACAGGAAGATCACGTAGAAGCGGGGTAGCTCCAGAGCTTCCTGGATTCCAGGGACGAAGAACAGAACGACAGCCACGGCGAGGAAACCGATGAGGACTCGAGCCCTCGAGATCACGCCACACTCCTCGAAGTGAGGAGGCCCTGGGGCCTGAAGAGCAGAGCAGCGATCAGGATGATGAATGTCACCAGCGGGGCGGCGAGTGGTCCCCAGATCACAGCGGCCGCTCCGGCGGCCACACCCACGATCACCCCGGCGGTCAGGGCGCCGACAGTGTTCCCGAGACCTCCGAGGATCACAACCGAGAAGACCACGCCGAACCAGCTGACTGCCAGTCCGGGATATATCGCCTGGCCCAATGCGATGAACACTCCGGCCATCGCCGAGAACGCACCGGAGAGCCCGGAGAGCAGCACTGCCACCCGGTTCGGATCGACCCCATAGGCACGTGCCATCTCCGCATCCTGGGCCACGGCTCGGACGGCTCTACCGAAGTAGGTGCGACTGAGGACGAACGACATCGCAACTGCAATCCCGAGCGCGGCGATGAAGGCGAGGAGGGACGGGATCTGCAGGGCGATGTCGCCGATGAAGAGCGAGTTGCCTTCGTATGGGTTCAACTCCGAACCGATTCGGCGGAAGTCTGCACTCCAGAAGGTCTGCATCAGGCTTTGGAGGATTATGAAGATGCCGAATGTGACGATCAGGGACTTGAACTCGTCCACCTTGGCCCAGTGGAAGAACATCTGAATCAGGACGCCGAGGACGAAGAAGACCGGCACGACCACCAGCATCATCAGGAGAGGGTCGAGCCCGAAGGTGATGGTGAGTTGGTAGACGAGGTACGCGCTCAGGAGGATGAACGAGAAGTGGGCCAGGTTGATGATCTTGAGAGCACCCCAGGACAGCGAGACGCCCAACGACATCAGCGCGTACAGGCCACCGATGAGCACACCCGTGACGATTCCCTGGGCGAGTAGGTCCAAGTTCTAAACCTCGATCTGGGGCAAATCCGACCCTACCGGGGGCCGGTCATCCCAAGACGACCGACCCCCGATTCGGACTGTTATTCGATGGGGTAGACGACCGAGCGGTCGGGCGCCGCGAACTCGGCCGGGTACACCACGTACCAGCCCCCATCCTGGATCTGCTTGATCTTGGACAGGTCGACGTAGTAGTTCTGTTCCTCGGGATAGAACTCGATCTCACCGTGGAACAGGGTGTCAGCCCCGTTCTCGAGGAGATAGTCACACATCGCCTGTTGGTCGAGGCTGCCGGCACCCTCGGCCGCCTGCTGCAGATATTCCCAAGCCGTCCACGACGCCGCCGCCTGAGTCTCCACGTCGGTGAACGGGATCCCGGCGTCGGCAAGTGCCTGATTGATCTCCGTGGCCACCTCGACGACCTCAGGATCGTCGATGAACGGTGGGTGCTGCTCGAAGATGGTCACTGACATGATCCCATCAGAGCCTTCTGTGGCCAGCAGCGGTCCCGGGGCATCCCACTGAGTGAACATCCCCCTCGGGCTGTAATCGATGGCGTTCATGGCGGTGATCAGGTCTGCCGCGTTGACGCCCAGGCCTCCGATATACAGGAAGTCCGGGTCGGCAGCTGCAACCTGGTCGGCAACCTGGCCCCAGTCGGTGATCGCGGTCGGGAACTGGATGTCCAGCACGACTTCGTATCCCCGCTTCTCGGCCTCGGTCACCGCGCCACCTTCGTCAGTGCCGTCCTGGCCGTAGGCGATGAACATCGTTCCCGGGAACTCGTTGATCACGAATCCGATGGTCTCTGGGGTGTTGCCACTGCTCTCGATAGCGTCGTAAACGAGGTTCGGGTTGGTGATGTTGGGGTGCAGGCCGGTCGACCACGAACTGAAGTGACATGCGTAGTTGTAGGCGTAGGTGAGACTTGCGGTGTGGTGGGGGAACACATAGCCATAGCGCTCGGCAACCGCCATGGCGGCGGTGATGTTGCCCGTCCCATAGGGGCCGATGACCAGGTCGACCTCGTCCTCGGTGATCAGACGCTCGTAAAGGGCGGCTGATGTGTCCGGGGCCGACTCATCGTCGAGCAGCACCCATTCGACGGGGCGGCCCAGCAGACCACCTTGTTCGTTGATCCGATCCACGAAAACCTCACCCACGGCCTGATGAATGGCAGCCGTCGGAGCCAGGAAGCCGGTGAGGGCAAGAGTCCCCCCGATCCGGATTGGGTCACCGCTCGCTTCTCCACCCGCGGTGGTGTCGGTCATCGGCTCGGTGGTGTCGGTCGCAGGTGCGGTGGTGTCGGTGGGCTCTTCAGTCCCACTGTCAGCTGTCGTGTCGGAGCCGCCGTCGCCACCGCCACACGCTGCCACCAGCAGCGTCAGAACGGTGAGAACGGCGAGATACTTCCATGCCGGGTGGCGTCTCATCTGTCATCCTCCTCACAGAATGGTTTGCCTGGTTGCCGGTGCAACTGTTCAGCGACACTACACAAGACGATCGTCTCGCGCAGTCTCACTTACGCCCATTCCCTGCTCGCAGTGCGATCGGGAGACGCAGCGGTTGTTCGCTTGCAGTATTCGTTATCTTCGCCCGCATCGTCGAAAGGGACATCGTGACCGAGTACAGAGTCGAACACATTCACACCGAGGACAACGACCCCCGGTGGAACATGCCTTATACGCCTGCGATCAAGGTCACGGGGGGCTCGACTGTGTACGTCTCAGGAGTGACCGCCGCCCCCGTCTACCACTCACATCCACACGTACCCGACGAGTTCGATGCGATCCCGGGAGACCCCGGGGAACAGGCGGTCATGGCGATGGACAACCTGAAGCGAGTCCTCGAGGCCGCGGGCGCCGGTTTGACCGACATCGTCCAAATGGTCCGATTCATGGTGGACCAGGAGCGCAATCAGGATGCAATCAACCGGGTCATGGCGGAATACCTCGGCGAGCACCGGGCCACCAGCACCTCGGTGGAGGTGGTACGTCTGGCCACCGACCCCAGGCTCGTCCTCGAGCTGCAGGCGATCGCAAGTGTCCCCGATTGATCCGACACGGTGTCGGCTCATTGGATAGATTGACCCAATGGCGTTCTTGATCAGTCTGGCTGGGACAGCAGCTGCCCTTTGGGTGGCGACCTGGATGATCGACGGGTTCGACTTCTCCGGTACGTGGTGGCAGTTCCTCATCTGCGCTCTGATCGTGGGGCTGTCCAACGCGATCGTGAAACCGATCCTCAGACTGCTCAGTCTCCCGATCGTCGTCTTGACCCTGGGGCTCTTTCTCCTCGTCGTCAATGCCCTGGTGCTCCAGTTCGCGGTCTGGCTCTCCGGGGTGTGGGACCTGGGGCTGACCTCGGACGGGTTCTTCTGGGACACGTTCCTGGCGGCGATCGTCGTTGCAGTCGTCGGCTGGATCATCAGCGCAGTTCTGCCTGACGACGGCAAGGTCGCCAAGTACACCTGATCCTAAGGGGAGTGATTCGACCTCTCCCCCGGGAACCGTGACACACCGCCGACGATCACTCCGATGATCGGTAGGAAGAGGACGAGACCATTCAGACCGTCTTCGTCGGCGATGCCTATCGCCGCCAGGAAGCCGAGACCGGCGCAGATCAACACCACGGCAAGGACCGGACGCCACCAGGCCGGGGTCGGTCTGTCGTCGACCTCGGGACGCTCATACCTACCGAAGATCGCAACCAGGACGAGGGTGGGAACCAGCACGACCAGGAACCAAACCGGTCTGGTCCACCACCACTGAGAGCCGAGCGGTTCCAAGCCAAAGCCCCATCCGTCGACCACCAGCCCGAGCCCGATGACCAGCACCATCGCGGTCAGGTGCCACAGGTAGAGAGTCATGATGCGGGAGCTCACCACGACCACGGCCGTCCAGGCGGTCCTATTCATCATCCAGCGCTGGAGCAAGCGTTCGACCAACAGGACGACACCCGCCTGGAACATCCCCAGGAATACGAGCGTGACGCGGGGCGGGTATGAGTTGGTCACCTCGGCGGTGTCCAGACCGACCATGGCCACGGGATATGGGCCCAGCCAAACCAGGGCCAGTAGGCCACCGAGACCAATCGCCGTCAGGGCGACCCGGCGCCGCATCGTCGCCAGTGACCCGTCGACCCATGCGTAGCCGAGCTGATGGACCGTGCCCCACACCAGGACGTAGTTGGCGAAACCGACCCACACCACGTCACCACCGATCGACAGCAGATCAGCCAGACCAGCGAGTGCAGTTCCGGTGACGATCGACCACCAGCCCGTCTTTTCCCAGAGTGCCAGCGCCGGCGGCGCCAGGGTGACGATCACTACATACGCTGCGAGGAACCAGGTGGGAACCAGGGCCACCCGCGACGCCAGCTGGAGAACTTCCCAATCGAGCCCGAGCCGGAGCCCGACCCATCCACCAACAGTCCAGATCAGGAGCAATGGGACGACGGGCAGCGCAAGCCGCCGCAAACGGGCCCGGAGCCAACCTCCGTAGCCCTCACCCCGGCGGCGCGCCGACCTCCAGGAGAGGGCGTTGGAATAGCCGCCCACGAAGAAGAACAACGGCATCACCTGGAACACCCAGGTGAGGGGATGGGTCCATTCTGCGAGCTCCAAGAGATGCCCGGGGACGATCTCGCCGTCCTCGAATGTGATCGCCGCCATCAGCCAGTGCCCGAAGACGACGACGAGGATGGACAGGACCCTGATCAGGTCCACCACACGATTGCGTGACTCAGGTGTGGCCTCGGCGAGCCGGCGGGCGGCACTCAGGAAACTGATGGGCGAATTCTGCCAGGGGCCCGCCCCGACGAGGCGGTACCCCGCGAGCGCGGGATCAGAGAGTCGTACCCGAAGCGCAGGTCACACATCTGGTGGTGGCTGGGAGAGCCTCGATTCTTGCTGCGGGAATCTCCAGTCCGCAGACCTCACACATTCCGTAGGTGCCTTCGTCGAGACGGGCCAGGGCACGATCGACGTCGGCGATGGAGGCGGCGATCGATCGGGCCGTTGCGGTCGTGGCCAGACGCTCGACAGCCTCGGTGGTCCCGTCGCCCACCCTCTTCCCGAAACCGACAGACGCCCCCTCCTCTGGTGGCTCGGTGAGCCGTCCCAGCTCCGACTCGAGCTCGACCCTCCTCTGGGAGAGCTCCTCCCTGACTTTCTGGGCGTCGACCACATGCCGAGCGTAGAGTCGTCAACCCGATGGTCGTCGCCCTCACCGTCCTCCACATAGCGCTGGCCGCCGCCTGGTTCGGCCACAAACTGCTGGTGCCGGCTGACATCAAGGCTTCGATCAGAGGCGAAACCGCGCCAGGACCTTTCCTCGGAAGACTGCAGCGAGCCGAGCGAGTTGGTCAGGTAACCGGGCTGGGAACCTTGCTCGCCGGCATGGGACTGGCATTTGCCGTCGACGCATCGACGGTCGGATACGGGGTGTGGATCGGGGCCACATTGGTAGTGGCAACCATCGTGATCGGAGCGGTCTTTGCAAGGCCCGTTTCCAAACGCCTCGAGGCCGCCGTGACTTCAGGAGATCGGGTCGCGGCAACAGTGGCCGGGCAACGGCTCAATCGACTCCTCGGCGTGGAGAGCCTCCTCTGGCTCGGTGCCCTCACCGGGATGGTGCTCGGCTCCTAGACCTGTTCCCGATCGCGGTGTTCCACCCGACCATCCGCGTGCAGGGCGAACCTTCCCTCCTCCCGGGCATGAACAGGATCGGGACCGGACCAGGGCCAACCACCGAACTGGGTACGTCGGTAGTCGTCGACTGCCTGACGCAACTCTTCGGCCGAGTTCATCACGAACGGGCCCATCTGGAACACCGGGGCACCGATCGGACGGCCCTGCAGCATCAGGAACTCGGCTGGTGCCCCGTGGTTCTCGAGTGTCGCCTTGGACCCGGCGCGAAGCCGCGCCCCCACGTCAGCAGAGATCGAAGTCCCATCGATGGTGAGATCGTCACCCATGAAGCAGTACAGCGTCCGGTTGGTGCCGACCGCCTCAGCGGGGGGCAACTCATAGACAGCACCCGGGCCGAGTCGAATCAGCCAGATGGCGAAGTCAGTATCTGGCCGCGACGCCCAGGAATCGGGTGGAGGCGATGGCGGGACGGACGAGCCGAGTCTTCCGGCAATGGCGTCGATCGACACCCCGGCAGCCGGCGAGATGGAAGGAATGGCCTCGCTCCAAAGCATGCCGAAGTAGGGCTCGACCATCTTCGACTCGGGTGGAAGGTTCAGCCAGATCTGGAACAGTTCCAGCGGGTTGTCACCGTCGGCATCGAGGAGGGGGAACATCTCCGAGTGCATGATCCCGCTCCCGGTTGTGAGCCACTGGACGTCACCCTCGCCATATCGGGCAGTGGCCCCCAGGGAATCGGAGTGGTCAACGAACCCCCGACGCACCACCGTCACAGTCTCGAAGCCCCGGTGGGGATGCTGGGGGAAGCCAGGAACGGTGCCACCGTGGTACATGCTCCATCCGTCTCGGTAGGAGAAGTCGGATCCGATGTTGCGCCCCACGAGGTCTGCGACGGGACCGAGCCGATCGTTTCCGGCCGGGTAGTGGTCGACGTGGTGGACGGTGAACAGGAACGGGTCGTACCCGTCCCATGGAAACCCGAGTTGGACGAGATCTGCGATGGCGCTCACGGTGCCATTCAACAACTCGCCTCCGACCCGTGTTCCCGTGCCGGGCGAACACCCGACCTGATAAGTTGTATAGACAATCGGTTTCAGGAGGATTTCATGAAGACGCACAGGGTGGCGATGCTCGGCACCGGCCTGATCGGGGATTTCTACACGATGACCCTCCACGGTCAGCGAGGGCGCGATCGTGTGGCCGTTGCCTACTCCCGCTCCGCCGAACGTGGTCAGGCCTTCAGCGAGCGGTGGGACATCCCCCACCACACCACATCTCTCGAGGATGCGATCAACCACCCGGACATCGACACCGTGGTCGTCGCCCTCCCCAACTTCCTCCACGAGGAGGTCATCTCGATCGCCGCAGACTCAGGCAAATCGATCCTCTGCACCAAGCCACTCGCCCGTTCCGGCGAAGAGGCGAAGCGGATCCTCGACAAGGTCGAGTCGGCTGGGGTATTCGCCGGCTACCTGGAAGACCTCTGCTACACACCCAAGACCCTCAAGGCCATTGCGTCGGTCGAGAGCGGCGCCATCGGCGATGTCACATGGGTCCGCTCCCGGGAGACCCATCCCGGCCCGCACAGCGCTTGGTTTTGGGACAAGGACAAGGCAGGCGGTGGAGCGATCGTCGATCTCGGGTGCCATTGCATCGAGATCATCCGCAACTTCGTCGGGAAAGGAAACCGGCCGATCGAGGTGATGGCGTGGGCCGACACTCTGGTCCACCCGATCAGCGCCGAGGACAACGCGGTGGCGTTGATCAAGTTCGAGTCGGGTGCGCTGGGACAGTTCGAAGTCTCATGGACCTTCCGCGGCGGAATGGACCTCCGGGACGAGGTTGCCGGAACCGAAGGCACGATATGGCTCAACCACTTTCTCCGCACCGGCTACGAGATGTACAGCTCCGGTGGCGGCGACGGCTACGTCGCCGAGAAACTCGAGTCGACCGAGGGATGGCTGTTCCCGGTGGGCGACGAGGTCTCAGAGCTCGGTTACGTCGACATGTTCACCGACATGTTCGACGCCATCGACAACGGCACCGAGCCGCGGGAGACGTTCTATGACGGATACATCGTCAACGCCATCATGGACTCCGCATACCGGTCAGCAGAGTCGAGACAATGGGAACCGGTCGACATCGAGTGGCGTGCCGGCACGACCCCACGAATCGAGAAGAAGGCCTCGACCCACGACGGCCATAGCATCGTCAAGTCGGAAGTCCTCCCCGACGGCCGCTCCAAACTGATGCTCTCCCACAAGGAGACCGGTGAGATCTTCGATCTGGTCACCGGTTGACGTTCCACTCTGAGACCTTTCCCGACTCCGATTGGCCGGCGGCCGTTGCTGCCCGTCTATCGGCGTTGGCCCCGGCTCGACGTCTCTGCCTGGCCACCGGTGACACCCTCGCCCCGGCTTACGCTCTGGTCGACCATCTAGACAGGGCCACCGTCTTCCTCCTCGACGAGTTCGGAGGACTACCGCCCAACGATCCAGGCCGGTGCCAGTCGATGATCCGGCGCCAGCTACTCGATCATGTCACGGTCGGCGACTTGCGTCTTCCCGATGTCGACGCAGCCGACGCGGCCGCCGAGGCTCGGCGATACGGCGAAGACATCGCCTCAGGAGGCATCGATCTGGCCGTCGTCGGACTGGGCCGCAACGGTCACATCGGTATGAACGAGCCCGGCTCGACCGTGGACCTTCCGACGCGTGTCGTCGAACTGGCCCCGACCACGGCCGAGCACGCCGCTGCCTACGGCGCCAGCAGCACACCGTCATGGGGGATCACCGTGGGACTGGCCGAGCTGATGGCAGCGCGGGAGGTGTGGCTCCTCGTCACTGGCGAGCACAAACGAGAGATCCTGGAGCGCGTGCTCCACGATCCGATTGGTCCCGACCTCCCCGCCACCTTCCTGCGGAATCACTCCGACTGCACGGTGTTCGCTGATCGGGCAGCCGCGGGCGGTTGAGCCGCTCACGTCTCCTTATGGGCCAAGGTCAACCAGCGGGCCGGGTTGGATACGAAGACCTGCCCGACGAGCTCTGGCTCTAGACGCCGGCGCGCTGCGTCGTAGAGCCATGCCAGACCGGGACTCCCACCCAGAGTCGACCACAGTGACCTCCTGGCGCCGTCGGTGCCCATCACGAGCTGGTCGCTGTGACCGATCGCCGCCATCGCCTCGACCAATGCGAACGTGCGGTCCGGTTCACGGAGCCCCTGGTCGTAACAGAGGGACACCCCCGTCTCCAGCATCGCCTGGTGGTAGCCGAGGTCGTCGACCTTGTCGGTGTGGGAGAGGGCGATCCGACCAGGAGGAACGCCGAGACCGAGCAGGAACTCGACCTGATTGAGCCCGCCCAGGCCACCCTCGGTGTGGGTCAGGACCGGCACGCCAGTCACCTGTGAAGTGATTGCTCCCGCCTCATAGACGCGGCGGTCGCGATCTGACAGGTCTTCGCTGAGACTCGCGACCTTCACGATGCCGGCGCGGAACGGTGAGCGCTCCACGATGTCACTGCGGTAGTCGTGGTAATCGATGCCTTCTTCGATATCGGCGATGAAGCGCTGCGCCAACTGCTCGGGTGTCTCACTGCGGGTCCACTCGACGGCCCCGTAGTACTTGTCCGTGTGGAGTCCTGTGGCTGCCACCACGCGAACCCCGGTGAGAACACTGATTCTGCTGAGACGTTCCGGGTCGCGACCGGAGGCAGCCGGCATGGCGTCGACCATCGTGCGCACGCCGCAGCCGATGCAGGTTTGCACCTCGCGAATCGCCTCGTCGACCGATGGCAGATGGATGTGTGCCATGGTCTCGGCGACGACGGGCGAATCGATCAAGAGGTGCTCGTGTGCGTACGTGACGCCCGCCAGCTCCACCGCCAGGTCACCCCCTAGCGTTCGGATGAGACCTGTCACGCCGGGGTTTCGAGGATTGCACCGTTCTTCACGAGCAGCTCCCGGAGGTCGGTCACGTCGATCTCCCGCACCTGACCGTCACCGGAGGCAGCCAGAGCGGCGGCGGTGCCTGCCGCCTGGCCCATCGCCATGCATTGGGCCATGGAGCGGATCGATGCCTGAGCATCATGGGTGGCCGAGAAACATCGCCCGGCGACCAATGTGTTCGTCCCGTCCGCCGGGATCAGGGCCCGCCATGGGATCCCGACCGTCTCCCCGTCGGGCAGGTACTCCCACTTCGTCCCGGTACCGGGCACGTGGTCCTCGATCGGAGCCCCGCAGAGCCCTATCTGATCGTCGAACTGCCGGGCCGCGAGGACATCGTCACGGGTCACCCGGTAGTCCCCGTGCACCCGCCGGGTCTCACGCAAGCCGATCTGTGTGGAGAGCGCGATCAACGACGCCGTCTCGTACCCCGGGACCCGGTCCACGAGAAAGCGCGCGTACTCCAGGGCTTGGCGTCTCCCTTCCATCTCGACAGCGGTGAGGATGTCGGGGTCGGTCGCGTTCAACGGGACGCCGTCCCGGCCCCGTGTGACATGGTCGATCCGGGTCATCACTGTGGCGGTCATGCCATCGACGGGTGTGATGTGGTCGGAGCCCTCACGTCGGGGGAGGTCGTAGTCCCCAGACCCGGCGGCCTCGGCCATCAACCCGTGGAGCTCGTCCTTGCTCACCGCCTTCCGCCGTTCGTAGTCGACATTCGCCATTCGGAAGGTCGTGGTGAGTGTCTGTGCAGGGTCGAGGTCCCCCGCCAACTCGTATGAGAAGCCGGCGAAGTGCGCCACATCGGCGTCTCCGGAGGTGTCGACGAACACCGACGCAGTGACCGTCTTCGATCCGCCCTTGGTGGAGACGGTGAGACCCGAGATGCGGCCGTCGGCGACTTCCACGTCTTGGACGAAACCATGCAGCAGGACTCTGGCGCCGGCATCGGTCACCAGCGACTCCCAGACGACCTTGAGGTGCTCGGCGAGATAGGTCACTCCGGTTCCGGCACCGTAGGTGTTGGGCCGCTCCAGGACCTTGCCCAGGCGACGCAGGCCATCGACCACGTCGTCACCGACACCTCCCACGACCTTCTTCGACCGGTCACCGGGTGTGTAGAAGCCGTAGAAGGTGTCGAGCACGGCGGTCGAGTTGCCACCGAGGAACGGCAGTTTCTCTATGAGAAGGGTGCTGGCCCCGCCGCGGGCGGAGGAAATGGCGGCGCTGGAGCCGGCGGCCCCCGAGCCGATGACTACGACATCGAAGTGGCCGAGACTGTCCACCCGCTCAGTGGCAGTAGGGAGCCAGGACGTCCCGGGCGATCAGAAATCCCCGCTTGACCAGCTCTTCGGTCTCTTCGAAGTCCCGGTCCTCGTGCTCGATGATGATCGGATCGTTGTAACCCACCCGATGGAGGGCGGAGAACACGACCGACCAGTCGACGTGACCCAGACCGGGGAGACGGGGTACCTGCCATCCGATGCCCGAAGACAAGGTCCCATTCTCGTATAGGCCCTCGTAATCGATCATCACGTCTTTGGCCTGGAAGTGGTAAAAGCGCTCCCCGAACTCGTAGATGGCGCTCTCGATGTCGATCATGAGCCAGACGAGGTGGGACGGGTCGAAGTTGAGCCCGATGGTCTCGTCCCACTCTTCGAACATACGTCGCCAGATCTTGGGGTTGTAGGCGAGGTTGTGCCCTGAGGGCCACTCGTCCTTGGAGAAGATCATCGGGCAGTTCTCGATGGCGATCCGGACCCCGTTGTCCCGGGCGTGGTCGAGGATCTCGGGCCAGACCCGGGTGGCTTTGTCCCAGTTCTCCTCCTGTGTGAGCGAGCGATCCGCTCCGATGAATGTGTTCACGACCGGGACGCCCATCTTTCCTGCGGCGGTGATCACCTTCTTGAGGTGATCGATCACCATCCGGGCGTGCTCGTCGTCGGCGTGGAGGGGGTTCGGGTAATAGCCAAGACCCGAGATCTCCAGCCCTTTGTCTGCCATGTCGGACGCGATCTCAGAGGCCTTCGCGTCGCTGATCCCATCGACGTCGATGTGGCTGGTGCCGGCATAGCGACGGGTGTCACCGCTGGAGGCCGGCCAGCAGGCGATCTCGATCGCAGTGAACCCGACCGCGGCAGTCCAGTGGGCTACATCGTCGAGGGACGCCTCCGGGAAAGGTGCGGTGAGTAGTCCGAGTTTCACTGTGTCCTCCTTCTCATCGTCGAACTGTGGTCCAGCTCTGTGACTTGTGGCTGGCGGCGATGGCATCGGTGACGAGCACGGCGTCGTGGCCATCGGCGAACGTCGGGTAGGCGGGCTCCTCCGATGGTGCACCGGCCAGGACGTCGCTGTAGACCCGGCCGAAGAGGGCCCGGAACGTGTCGGGGAAACCCTCGACGTGTCCCCCGGGGTACCCGACGATGGTGGCGGCGACATCGTGCATCAGGGCCGGATCACGGCTCAGGGTCTCGTTGGGTCGACCGCGGTGGCCGATTATCAGATCGTCCGGGTCAGCGGAGTGCCAACGGAGTGCCGAATCGCTGCCTGCGATCTCGTAACGCAGGTCGTTCTTCTGACCCGCGGAGACCTGGGAGATCGTCACGGCGCCCCTCGCGCCGCCTTCGAAACGGAGCAGGATGCCGGCGGCGTCATCACTGGACATGGTCTCCTCGACGAGCTCCTCGTCGTCGCTCACTGCCGCGAAGGTCTCCACAGGGCCGGCGGGATGACGACGCACTGAAACGAGGGTGTGGAGGTCGGCCATCACCTCGGTGACGCGTCGACCAGAGATGAACCTGGTCAGATCGAGCCAGTGTGAGCCGATGTCGGCGACCGCCCGGAGTTGTCCGGCCTCTTCCGGTTGGAGCCGCCAGTTCCAGTCAGTGTCACGGAGGAGCCAGTCCTGGTGATACGACCCGGTGATGAATCTCGGCTCACCGATCTCCCCGGCGGCGACCATCGCCATCGCCTGATGGTTGGCCGGATAAAAGCGGATGTTGAAGCAAACGGCGTTGACCAGGCCGGCGGCATCGGCTCGGGCGACGAGATCGGCGGTGTCCTCTGCGTCCAGGGCGAGCGGTTTCTCACACACCACGTGTTTGCCGGCCTCGAGACATTTTCTGACCTGGTCGGCATGGGCGTGGTTGGGGCTGGCGATGTGGACGACGTCGATGTCTGGATCGGCGGCCATCTCCTCGACCGTGGCATAGACCTTCCCCAGACCGAGGCTGTCTGCCTTGGAGGCTGTTCGTTCCGGGGTCGACCCGACGACGCCGACTACGTCGACACCGAGACGTCGCAACGCCTCGACGTGGGCGACGCCGATGAATCCGATTCCGACCACGCCGGCTCTCACGTCTCGCATGTTCATGACCCAGTTCCTCTCGTGGTTCGGGCGTAGAGCCACGCCAGACCGAGAACGATGGCTCCATAGACGATGTTCTGCACAGCCTGGCCGGTCTGGAGGAATCCGAGCAACGACTGGATGACCGAGAGGATCAACGCGCCCATGATGGTGCCGCTGTACGTGCCGACGCCCCCGAAGATCGAGGTGCCACCGATGACGGCGGCGGCCACGGAGGGGAGGAGGTCATTGGCAGCGAGACTCAGGTCGGCGGCTCCGAGACGGCCCAACAGGAGGATGCCCGCGATGCCGGCGAGGACCCCGGCAAGGGTGTAGGCGAGGATGTGGACCTGCCACAGACGCACACCACTGAGCCGAACGGCTACCGGGTTGTCACCGGATGCGTAGAGAAGTCTGCCGAAGCCGGTGCGACGCAGCATGTAGATGATTCCGGCTGCGATGGCCGCCCAGAGAATCGCCGACCAGGGCAGCCGATTGCCGAAGATCGATCCAGCCCCGATCGTGGTGATGATGCCGGCAGGGTCTGCCGATCCCCGGAACACGTTCTGGGCGAGATATGTCAGGGTCCCGACGAGTATCGCCGACATAGCCAGTGTCATGATCAGCGGGTTCACTTTGAACACACCGACTCCGACTCCGTTGACGAATCCGATCACTGCCGCCACACCCAGACCCACCAGGATGGCGACGGTCCCGTTGGCTTGGAAGGCGGCGACGTACGCCGCGGCCGTGGCGATCATTCCCACCGAGAGATCGATCCCACCGGTGAGCATGAGGATCGTCTGCGCACCGGCCATGATGCCGAGGGGCGCTGCGATGAGCACCATGTTCCGCATCCCGCCGAAGCTCAGGTAGTTCGGCTGGATCAATCCGGTGACGAGGATCAGGACGATCCAGATCGCACCCATCATCAGCAGGGGGCGGCGCTGGAACATCTCCGAAAGGGATCGTCTCGTCTCTGGCGCCTCCTCGGGCGGGCGAGTGTCGAGAGCCGTCATTCGAGTCTCCTCCGACGCACCTCGAGGAGGCCACCGACCATCATCACCGCCACGATCAATGCTCCCTGCACCACCTGGGCGGTGTTGGAGTCGAACCCGACTGCCACGAGGAGAAGGTCGAGGAAGAAGACGATGATGGCGGCCGCCACCACTCCCACCACGGACCCGACTCCACCGGTGAGAGCGATACCACCGATCACGATGGCGGCGACGCTCTGCAGGGTGGCGGCGGAGCCCACGGCGAACCTGGGGTCACCCACGTTGGTCAAGGCGAGCACCGCCAGGCCGGCGAGCCCGGCCAGGCCGCCGCCCATCGCATACGACCTGATCTTGGTTCGGTGCGTGTTCACACCGGACAGGTAGGCGGCGTTGAGATCGCTGCCGCTCGCATAGATCGACAGCCCGGGGCGGGTTCGCCGGAGATACCAGGCGACCACGACCGTCACCACCGTCACGACCAACACGGGGGGAACGAAGTTGGACCCGACACCACCGGCCGATCCGGTGAATATGTAGCGCATCCCCTCGGAGGTGCTTCCCCCCGGTCCGGGGAGGATCAACAGGGCGAGACCACCGTAGATGAAACCGGTGGCGAGGGTGACCACGATGTCGGGGACCCGGGAAACGGAGATGATCCAACCGACGACACCGTTGGCGACTGCCAGAGCGACGACGACACCAACTGCGATCACGAGGGTCACGCCGAACGGCCGGCCGTCCATCAAGACCGCGGCCGCGCTGTTGGCGAGGACCATCATCGCCCCGATCCCGAGGTCGATCCCACCCCCGATAACGATCACGGCCTGGCCGATGGCGAGCATGACGAGAGGCAGCGAGTTCTTGACGATCGAGTTCACCTGGAATGCGCCGAACTTCGGGATCAAGGCGGCGTACCAGGCGATGAGGACGAACATGAGTACCCAGACTCCAGCGGTCCATCCATGGCTCGACCACCACCCCTGGAACCGACCGGTATCGGTCGCCGTCTTCGCCTCGAGCGTGGTCATGACGCCCCCGCCAGACCGTGTGCCGCGCTGAGCAGCTTCTCCTCGGTTGCCGAGTATGCGTCCTGGGAGTGGACCACTTCACCGTTGTAGAGGACCAGCACCCGATCGCAGACCAGTGGGATCTCGGGAAGCTCGGACGTGTAGAGGACGATCGCGTTGCCCTGGTCGGCGAGCTCACGCAGCAGGTCGTAGATCTGTCGTTTGGTCTGGATGTCGATCCCGCGGGTCGGGTCGAAGCACAACAACGTGTTGAATCCGGAGGCGAGCCAACGGCCAAGGACGACCTTCTGCTGGTTCCCACCCGACAGACGCCTCACCTGGCTCTGGGCCCGGGTGTCGATGTCGAGTCGGTCTACCGCGCTGGCGGCCCTCTCCTTCTCGTTCCTGGCGAGCCCGAACCAGTGTCTCACCCGGTTGTACAGCGGGACTGTCAGGTTCTCCCTGACCGAGCGTTGGGGAAGAAGCGCGTGGAGACGGTCAGCGGGGACCGACACCACGCCCCTGGCGATGGCGTCGAAGGGAGAGCGCGCTCTCATCGGCTCGCCATGCACGAGGATCTCGCCCGATTCCGGCTGGCGATCACCTGAGAGCAACTCGAAGAGACGATCCTGACCCTGTCCCTCCAGCGCGGCGATACCCAGGATCTCACCGGCTCGCACCGACAGGGACGCCCCGTTCACCTTCCCACGTGAGTGGAGATCGATGGCCTCGAGTGCCACCGGCGCGTCGGCGGGGACGACGCGTTGCTCGGGGTCCTGGTATTCGGCCTTGACCTCTTTGCCAACCATGGCTTCGAGGAGAGCCGCTTCGCCCTTCGCCTTGGGCTCCACCTCCGCCACCTTCCGCCCGTCCCGCAGGACCGTGGCGCGATCGCAGACACGGAGCACCTCGGCGAGTCGGTGGGTGATGAAGAGGACAGACCGACCCATGGCAGTCAACTTGTCCATGACATCAAAGACCTTTTCCGCGTGGTCGGCGGGCAAGGCAGCCGTGATCTCATCGAGAAGCAGGAGCTGTGGGTCGTGCGCGAGTGCTCGCGCCAGGTCGAGGAGTCGCAGGGTCTCGAGTGGCATGCCCTTGACCAGACGTCCGAAGTCGATGTTCTCGACCTCCATCTGATCGAGCCAGCCGCGAACGACATCGAGGTCGACATCGGTGAGACGAAAGTTCTGTTCGATTGTCAGGTCCGGGATCAGAGCCGGATCCTGGAAGACGGTGGCGAGCCCCGACGCCATCGCGTCGACGGGGCTCCCGATCCGGGCCTCGACCCCGTTGACCTGAACGGATCCGGAATCGGCCGGGAACACACCTGAAAGGATCTTGACGAGAGTGCTCTTGCCGGCGCCGTTGGCCCCGAGCAATGCGTGGACCTCGCCGGGCATGACGACGAGATCTGCCGACCGAAGCGCGACCACGGCGCCAAAACTCTTGGCGATGCCGCGCGCTTCTAGAAGGGGAACCTGTTCCATCGGTGTGGTGGTGGGGCGCCGATGATCGGCGCCCCACCATCAGCTATTTCTAGCTATCCGCGCCGGGTGCCTGACAGGCAGTCACATCGGCAGCTTCGTAGCTCGTGTAGGGATCGATCTCGACATAGGTGCTCCACCACTCGTTCTGATCGGGGTCGTACAGCTCCTCGAGCTGGTCGGTGTCCTCGAACGAGAACGTCGCTGGGGTCAGCAGCGTTGTGCTCTCCGGCGACTCGCCCTGGAGGGCCGAGATCGCTATCGAGGTACCGACACCACCGATGGCTGGCGGGTTGGTGACGGCCACACCGGGTTGTCCGTCGATCATCTGGGCGATGAAGCCGTTGTTGTCGGCTCCCACGACCGGCACCGGATCGACGTTCGCCACCTCGAACTGGTCGACGACGGTGAGGTCGATGCCAGAGGTCCAGATCCCGTCGACTTCGGTGGTCGTCAGGATGTCGAGGGCGAGCTCGCCGCCGGCGGCGCCGTCCCATCCGGTGAACACCTCAGACACGACTTCGATGTCGGGATACTCGGAGAGGGCCCGCTGGAATCCGGTGTCGCGGTCTGTGTCGGCGGGTACACCGTCGATGCCACGCATATAGGCGACGGTCCCGGCGCCTCCGAGCTCCTCGAACAACCACTTCGCACCGAGGTATCCGTATGCCTCCTGGTCGTTGGTGACGTTGTAGACACCTTCGGCGGTGACGGCCGAGTCGACCGACACGACCACGATGTCCTGAGCGATGGCCTCACCGATCGCATCGTTGAGTGCGGTCGGATCCGTGGGGTTGAGGATGATGGCATCGACACCCTGGCTGATCAGCGACTCGATCGCCGCGATCTGCTCGGTCGGACCACCGTTCTCGTTGATAGTGACCACCTCGGAGACGACACCGCTGGCCGAGGCTTCGGCGTAGATCGAGCAGATCATCTGCTCACGCCAGCCGTTACCCACCAGGGTGTTGCTCACGCCGAGGACGAACTCGTCGTCCCCGCCTTCGCCCGAATCGTCACCACAGGCAGCGACTACGAGCGCCATGGCCCCGAGAAGGGCTGCGAGACGCAGACCCGTTCTCTTGTTCATATTTCCTCCTTGTCCAGCGCCGCTCTCGCGGCTTGTTTGGCTGATTGCGTTTCGGGCCGGCTCATACGAGCCAGCCCTTCGTGGCGAGAGCCTGAGAGATCGACTCGGGCGCCAGCAGGTGGTCGATGACCATCGCTGCGGCGCCGGTCACCCCGGCCCGATCGCCAAGACTCGACGTGGTGATCTGGAGATCCGTCGTGGAGAGTGCCGTCGAGCGGCGGTAGACGACCTCGCGTATCCCGGCCAACAGTTGCTGCTCGGCTGCGGCCATGTCGCCACCGACCACTATCAGGGCCGGGTTGAGAAGATTCACAGTCCCGGCGAGCACCTCACCGATGAGACGACCCGCCTCGCGGACGGCACGGCTGGCTTCCTTGTCTCCTTCGCGGACTGCCTGCACCACCTCCCGGCTGCCCCTCAGACCCAACGCCGCGGCGAGTGCCGCACCGCTCGCCGCGGCCTCGAGACATCCGTTGTTGCCACAGCGACACACGATCTCCTCGTCGGCGGCCTGAACATGGCCGATGTCGCCAGCAGCACCGTGTGCGCCCCTGTGGATGCGTCCACCGAGGATGAGACCGGAGCCGATACCGGTCCCGACCTTGAGGTAGATGAAGTCCGACACACGCGAAGTCATCGCCCATTGCTCTCCGAGAGCCATGATGTTGACGTCGTTGTCGATCAGGACCGGGACTCCGAAGCGCTGACCGAGACGCTCGGCGACCGGGTACTCGTGCCAACCCGCCATGATCGGGGGGTGGACGGCGACGCCGCGGTCGAAGTCGACGGGGCCGGGCAGGCCCACTCCGATCCCCTTGACGTCTTCGATGCTGTGACCGGACTCGGCCAAGAGGGCGCCGAGTGCGGTCTCCAGCCAGCCCAGGACCTCCTCGGGCCCGGCGTTGATGTCGATCTCTGCGGTCTGGTCGACGAGCACGTCCGCACCGAGGTTGGTGACCGCGATCCGCGAGTGGGTGGCGCCGAAGTCGGCGACGAGGACCACACCGGCGTCGTCGTTGAAGCCGAGAAGGGTGGGCGGGCGTCCCCCGGTCGACTCTGCCTCACCGGCCTCGACGACGAGACCCGAGCTGATGAGGGCGTCGACACGTTGTGCGACCGTGGAGCGAGCCAGACCCGTGATCTCGATCAACTGACCACGGGTCGTGGCTTCACCGGAACGGATCAGGGAGAGGAGATCGCCCGGAGTCTCGACTCCGGGTCGCGAGACCCTGTCCTCACCAGTCACAGTTAGACCACAATGCCAGAAACTTTTGCATGCGTCAAGAGCATAAGTGTCCGACTTATGCCGAGTTATCGAAGAGTTCACCACCATGATCGGCGATACTCAGGCTCGGTCGGCACCGGGATCAGGACGCTGAAGGATCCGGGCCAACCGTCGGGCATGCTCGGCGTAGGCCCGGTCGAAAAGGTCCGCTGATCGGACGTCACCCACGAGCGATGCTGCGGTGAGCACGGTTGGCGGAGTGCCTGCCGCAACCAGCAATTCGGCAGTCCGCACCTTGATCTCATTGACCACCGCGGCATTGGCCAGTGTGGACCCGGGCCCGATCGGAGTGTCCAGAGAGTCGATCGTCACCAGGGCATCGCCAGGTGGCGTGCCGATGTCGATCACGAGATCGGCGATCTCGGAGAGTCGTTTACCCGAGTCGTGCGTGGCCGCCTGGGCAGAACTCTCGGCCACGGACGTGACGGCAACGACCTTCATCCCTCGGCTGGTGGCGCCCAACGCCATCTCGATCGGCACTGCCGCCCTACCGGAGGCGCTGAAGATCATCATCACATCCAGGTCACCGAAGCTGAACCCGGACAGGATCACCTCGGCGAGCCCGGGCATGCGCTCGATGAACATGGCCTGGGGCTGACCGTTGCTGCCGACGACCTGAGTGTGAAATGTCATCGACAGCTCGACCATCGGATGAAACCCGGGGAACGATCCGTAGCGTGGAAACATCTCCTCGACGGGGATGCGGGAATGACCGGAGCCGAACAGATGAACCAGACCTCCACCAGCGATGGCACGAGCACTCCATTGGGCCGCCTGTTCGATCGCCTCCATCTGTGTGTCTTCGAGGTGGTCGAGCAGACCACGTGCTGCCGCGGTCCAGCTGCCGAGGCTGCTCATCGAAGCGGTGGCTTCCGTCGTGGACACATGAGCGCAAATGTATATACATTTGCCTTGGGATGTCGAGCGAACCACCGATGACCAAGGGAAGACCGGCCCGGTACGAGCTGATCGCCGACTACCTGAGGGATGTCATATCCACGGCGGCACAGGGTGATCGGCTTCCCTCCGAAGCCGAGCTGTGCGCCCAGTTCAACGTCTCGCGGATGACTGCCCGTCAGGCGGTGCAGCTGGTGGCGGCCGAAGGCAGCATCGAACGACGTCGCGGCGCCGGCACTTTCGTTCGGAACCAGCCGGTCCCCCGAGACCTGGGATCGCCGCTGTCGTTCACCGGGTCGATGAAGGCAAGAGGCATGATCGCCTCCAGCGAGACCCTGGAGATGGGCGAGGTCGCTCCCAGCGACGACGAACGGGAGGCCTTGGGTCTGGACTATGGCGAGACCGTCTTCGTGCTGGAGCGGCTGCGTCTCGCCGACGAGAAACCGATGGCGATCGAGAGGGTGGCCATGCCCCGGGCACTGGCGGCCTCGCTGCATGAAGGCTTCGAGAACGGGTCGTTACACGACGCATTCCGAGCGGTTGGCCGCCGACCGACCGAGGCTCACGCCGAGGTGAGCGCCCGTCGTGCCACCAAGCGAGAACGAGATCTGCTCGGGCTGTCTCCCAGTGGGATCATCATCTCGGAGCGTCGGACGATCTACGACCATCAGAACGAGGCCCTGGAGCGGACCGAGACGAGATATGCCGCCAGTCGCTACACCTTCCGTGCGGTCCTCCGACGCGGCGACGAGCCGACATGACCTTCCATCTCGGTCTCGATCTCGGAGGCACCAACATCAAGGTGGCCGTCGTCTCCCGCGACGACGAGGCCATCGAGGTGGTCAGCCGGGAGTCGGTGGAGACGGGAGCCGCCGATGGGCCGGACGCCGTTGCCGCCAACCTCGTAGCCGTCGGATCGCCGGTCGCGAAGGAGTACGAAGCCCAGACGCTCGGTTTGGGAGTCCCCGGGCACTTCGACCCCGAGCACGGGACGATCGTCCTGTTTCCCAACCTTCCCGGGGAGTGGCTCGGGTATCCGCTACGTGACCGCGTCGCAGGTGCTCTCGGCATGGACACCTGGATGGTCAACGATGCGCGGGCCTTCACCCTCGCCGAAGGCATACTCGGTGCGGGGAAGGGCCACTCCACGGTGGCTTGCATAACCCTGGGCACCGGTGTCGGCGGTGGCCTGATGATCGACGGTCGTCTCCATCGCGGGGCGTTCGGTGTTGCGGGTGAGCTCGGCCATCAGACCGTTCTGCCCGACGGTCCTTTGTGTGGGTGCGGCAACCGGGGGTGTGTCGAGGCCCTCGTCCGGGCTGATGTGTTGGCCTCCAACGCCGGGAAGTCCACCGCCTCCGAGGTATTCGATGGGGCGCGCAACGGCGACACGAGGTGCGTCGCTGCAGTGGCGCAGATGGCTGACTTCCTGGGCATCGGTTTGGCCAACGTGGTGACGATGTTCGGCCCCGACGTGATAGTCGTCGGGGGCGGAATCGCCGAGGCAGGTGACCTCGTCTTGGGCCCGATCACGAGAGCGGTCAAGTCGCGGGTGACGCTGGTCCCGACCGAGCGAATCGAGATCGTGCCTGCCAGCTTCGGGCGGTTCGCGGGAGCGGTGGGCGCTGCTCTGGCCGGCGTGTTCAGGCCTTGACCCGTTCCCGGTAGTCGTCGAGCATCGTGGCTGTCGCCGTGGCACCGCAACGGTCGGCCCCCGCCTCGATCACCGCGAGGAGGGCGTCGAGAGTCCTCACACCGTGGGCCGCCTTCACCTTCACGCCAGGACCTACGTTCTCCCGCATGAGGCGGAGGTCGGCGATGGTCGCTCCACTCGGGGCATAGCCGGTCGAGGTCTTCACATAATCGGCGCCGGCCGCCTCGGTCAGTTGACACGCAGTCACCTTCTGTTCATCGGTGAGGTACGCGTTCTCGAAGATGACCTTGACCAGGGCATCGCCCGACACTGCCACGACTGAAGAGATGTCCTCCTTGACCTCCTGGTAGCGACCGGAGAGCAGCCAGCCGATGTTGAGGACCATGTCGAGTTCGACGGCACCCTCAGCCATCGCCTGCTCCGCCTCAGCCACCTTGATCGCTGTTGTCGAGTCTCCGTGAGGGAACGAGACGACGGTGCCGACCGCCACACTCGTGCCCTGGAGCTCCTTGGTGGCCAGGGCCACGTCGGCAGGTCGCACACACACAGACACCACTTCGTAGTCGGCGGCGAGACGACACCCGGCGACGACATCGTCGACGGTCAGGGTCGGCTTCAAGAGGGAGTGGTCGATTGTCCCCGCCAGCTGTTCGTATGTGACGTCTTCGACACTGAGTGAGATGGGTTCCATGGCCTCAGTGTGGTCGCGGCGTCGTTAATTGTCTAGACAACTTGGTCGAGCAGCATCCTGGCTCTCTGGGTCACGAGAGCTGAGTCGTCGGTACCCGTGAGCCATGCCCCGACTCCGACAGCTCTGGCCCCCGCGGCTATGAAATCGGCGATGTTCGTCGCATCCACGCCACCGGTCGGGATGAGAGCGAGATCAGGAAATGGTGCGAGCAGCGCCCGGATGTATCCAGGTCCGCCGAGGCTCGCCGGGAAGACCTTCACCGCCGGTGGCCCGAGACGCCACGCGGTGTGCACCTCGGTCGGGGTGAATGCTCCGGGGATGACCGGCACACCCTCGGCGGTGCCCCACTGGACCAGACCGGGATCGAGATGGGGGGACACGATGAAGACGGCTCCGGCGGCCCTGGCGCGCTGGGCCTGTTCGATGGTGAGGACGGTGCCCGCCCCTATCAATGCGCCCTGATCGGCCACCGACTCGATCGCCTCGAAGCCCCGGCCACCCTCCACGGTGATCTCGATCGAAGAGATGCCGCCAGCCCGTAAGGCAGACACCAAACGCGGTGCCGTCGTTGTGTCGAGTCCCCTCGCCACCGGGATCACCTTCTCGTCGAGGATCGGCGATGGCAGGATCACGCCTCGGTCACGCTCCATCCCCCGTCGACGGCAAGGACCTGCCCGGTGATGCGCGAGCTCTCCTCCGAGAGCAGGAAGACCGCGGCATTGGCTATGTCCTCAGGGTCGAGCAGCCCTCCGGCAAGTGGCTGCTTCCTCTTCGAATAGGCGACTATGTCGGGATCGTTTGCGGCACGCGCCGCCATGGGAGTCGCCACCAGACCGGGAGCGACGGCGTTCACCCGGATTCCATCGGCTGCGTAGAAGGAAGCGAGACTCAGCGTGATCGAGTCGATCGCCCCCTTGCTTGCGGCGTAGGAGTGGGTGGCGAACATTCCTGGCACCGGGCTCCGGGCGAGAACCGAGCTGACGAGAACCACCGACCCTCCGCCGTTGCGCATCCGTCGGATGGATTCTCGTGCGGCGAGGAACATGGGGCTCCCGTTGAGATCGAGCGTCCCTGTCCAGGCGGCGAGAGGGGTGTCGTGCAGTGGGCCATCACCGAGCCTCCTGCCCGACCCACCGGCAACGGCGAACAAACCATCGATTCCACCCAGGGCCTCAGCCGCCATGGCGAAAGCCCCCTCGGCCTGAGATTCATCGGTGAGATCGGCAGCGGCGTATCCGGTGGCACCGGAGGAATCGACCAGCTCACGGCATTCGATCTCGTCGATCGAGACCACGAACGTCCTGGCACCCTCAGCCACGAACTTCCGGACGGCTGCGGCGGCGATCCCGGACGCTCCGGTGACCACGACTCTCCTGTCAGAAAGACGCATCGTCCCAGGTTGTAGCAGACGAAAGCGCCGGCTTCGCGCCGGGAACGCGACTACCGGATCGATCGGCCGACCGCGTCGGCGACACCTTTGAGCATGGACATCATCGTGGTGAAGCCTGGGATCGTCAGACTCTGAGGCCCATCGCTCAAGGCGTTGTCCGGATCGTTGTGGACCTCGACGATCACACCGTCGGCACCGGCGGCGACGCCTGCGGCAGCCAGTGGCGGGACGAGGGATCGATCCCCTGCGGCGTGGCTGGGGTCGACGATCACCGGGAGGTGGGTCTTCTGTTTCAGGACCGGCACCGCCGAGACGTCGAACGTGTTTCGCGTCGCGGTCTCGAAGGTCCTGATCCCACGCTCGCAGAGAATGACTCTCGTGTTCCCCGCCGAGGCGACGTACTCGGCGGCGAGCAACACCTCCTCGATCGACGAGGAGATCCCCCTCTTGAGCAGGACCGGCTTCGGCTGGGCGCCGGCCTCGGAGAGAAGACGGAAGTTCTGCATGTTGCGGGCGCCGATCTGGAGCATGTCTGCGTGAGTCGACACCAGTTGAACGTCCTCGGGAGCAACCACCTCGGTGACGACGGGCAGCCCTGAACGCTCGCGGGCCGTTGCGAGGAGGAGGAGGCCTTCCTCCCCCAACCCTTGGAAGCTGTATGGCGAGGTTCTCGGCTTGAAGGCGCCGCCTCGCAGGATGCGAGCTCCGGCGGCAGCCACCCCTTCGGCGACCATGGCCAGCTGCTCACCGGACTCCACAGCACATGGCCCTGCGATGATGACGACCTCAGACCCTCCGACAGCCACATCGCGGACGTCCACGACCGTGTCGGACTCCCGGTACTGACGCGAAACCTGTGGATACGGCGGTGCCTCCGCCTTTATCGTGTCCACACCGGGCATCTCCCGAATCTGGTCGGCGAGACGTTGGGCGGCGTCGTCGATCAGACCGATGTGAGTCGCCTCTCCCAGTTCGCTCACGAGCAGCCTGCCACCGTGCTGCTCGATGAATCGGACGATGGCGGCTTTGTCCCTCAACGAGACGGACGGCTCGAGTACGACGATCATCTCGCCTCCACGGGTCGAAGGGAGTCGATGAAGACCGCCGGATCATCCCCACGCTCGATCGTGTCGATCAAGGCCGTACCCACAGCGACACCATCGACGTGCCCTGCCAGTTGGGCGAGTTGGGAGCGCTCGCGAACTCCAAAACCGGCGAGTACGGGGAGCTTCGACACCTTCTTGACTCTATCCAGGTAGGCCAGCACCCCCTCGTCGAAACTGATGGCGCTCCCGGTCGTCCCCTTGGTCGTGACCGCGTAGACGAACCCGCGACTGGCGTCGGCGAGGAGCTCGAGACGATCGGGCGGGGTCGTCGGCGCCACCAGCTGAATCAGTCCCAACCCTCGCTCCTCCAGGTGCGCGACCAGCGGGGCGCTCTCCTCCAGCGGCAGATCGGGGACTATCAGCCCCGAGGTGCCCACCTCCGCCATTCGCTCGGCGAGCCGTTCCAATCCGAAGGCGAGAAACGGGTTGTAGTACCCCATCAGGACGTGCGGCGCCTCGAGTTCGATGTCGGACACTGTCTGGAAGATCCACTCCAGCGTGACCCCGGCCTCGAGTGCGACATGACTCGCCTGCTGGATCGTCAAGCCATCGGCCATCGGGTCCGAGAACGGAACACCGATTTCGACGACGTCGGCCCTGGATGCGACCGACTCGAGGATGGCGGGGAACCGTTCGAGATCGGGGAACCCGGCGGTGACGTAGCCGGCGATTGCCTGACCGTCGGCGTCGAGGATCGCCCTGGTCACCCGGCTGATCGAATCACTCACCTCGAGCCTCCTTGATGATGTCCAGGTCCTTGTCACCGCGTCCGGAGACACACACGGCGATCACCGCGCCGGGATGGGTTTCCGCCCAGCGTCTCGCTCCGGCGAGGGCATGCGATGACTCGAGCGCAGGGATGATTCCTTCGGCCCGCGAGCACTCCTCGAGCGCGTCGAGCGCCTCGTCGTCCTTCACCGAGACATACTCGGCACGACCCGAGTCGCGCAGCATCGCGTGCTCGGGGCCCACTCCCGGGTAGTCGAGTCCCGGTGCAATCGAATGAGTCTCGAGTACCTGCCCGTGCTCGTCCTGGAGGAGGGGCGTCATCGCTCCGTGCAGGACACCGACGGTGCCGGTCGCCAGGGTTGCGCTATGGGCGTGCCCGTCCCCTCCCGCTTCCACTCCGAGCAGACGTACTTCGTCGTCGTCGACGAACCCCCGGAACATTCCCATGGCATTCGATCCTCCGCCGACACAGGCCACCACCACATCGGGCAGACCGCCGATGGTCTCGACCAACTGCTCTCGGGCTTCCCGCCCGATGACCGACTGGAGCTCGGCGACCAGAGTCGGATAGGGATGGGGACCCACCACAGACCCGAGCAGGTAGTAGGTCCCGTCCGGATCGGAGACCCAGTCCCGCATCGCCTCGTCGATCGCCGATCGGAGGGTCCTGTCCCCCTTCTCCACCGGGATGACCTCGGCTCCGAGCAGAAGCATGCGCTCGACGTTGGTCCGCTGCCGGGCCACGTCGACAGCACCCATGTAGACGGTGCAAGGGAGACCGACACGTGCGGCCGCAGCGGCCGTCGCGACCCCATGCTGACCAGCACCTGTCTCCGCCACGATCCGGTCGACACCGAGGCGACGGGCGACGAGTGCCTGGCCGATGGCGTTGTTGATCTTGTGGGCGCCGGTGTGGCACAGATCCTCACGCTTCAGGAACACCTGCGCTCCCCAAGCGGCTCCGAGACGT
Organism: Acidimicrobiia bacterium; assembly: GCA_035762545.1. Taxonomy (GTDB): domain Bacteria; phylum Actinomycetota; class Acidimicrobiia; order Spongiisociales; family ZC4RG35; genus JANQRA01. The sequence goes on along the minus strand of DASTOM010000041.1, from coordinate 39,154 downwards.
GGGGCCGCGCTCAATGGGGTGGGGCGGCCAACGAAGGTCTGCTGCTCGACATCTAGCTCAGCCCGGAATCCGGCGTCGGCGAGCAACTCTCTCGACATGCGTTCCAGATCCTTGAGCGCGGTCATGAGGGTCTCGGGGACGAACCGCCCGCCGTAGTCGCCGTAGCGACCATCGCTCGTCACCGCTCGATTCTGCGTACCGGTTGTCATGCTCTCACCAATCTCTCCTCAGCCGACCTGACGGCGGCCACAAACGAACGGATCAACGCCGGGTCCTTCACTCCCGGCTCCGACTCCACACCACTGCTCACGTCGACTCCGAATGGTCGGACCACGTCGATGGCTCGCCCGACATTGTCCGGTCTCAGACCTCCTGCCAGAACCATCTCACCCAGCCGGGCACTGCGCGCCGCCGAGTCGAGATCGATCTCCTGACCGGATCCACTGTGCGGGCCCTCGAACAGGAACCGCGGGGCGTCAGGATCTGCTGACGTCCCCTGGCGAAAGACAGGGAGCGTCTCGATGTCATCGAAACCGGCGATGGTGTCGTGGTCCGCCTGCACCACATCGGGGACGAACCCTTCCACGACCCGCCGCAGCTCCTCGGCCGTCGGTCGCCGGAACACGGCAACCTTCAAGACGCCGGAAGGAACCAACCCTGCGAGTTCGACAGCACGCGAGATAGACAGCAACCGGACTGACGGCGAGAACACGAAGCCAACCGCATCGACGCCTGCGTCGACAGCAGACTCGACCGCCTGTTCGTCGGTCATCCCACAGATCTTCACGAACAAGCTCACGACGTCGCCACCTCCCAAGCGAGACGACCGACTCCGAGGATCTCGGCCAACCGCTGTCCCGGGCGGTGGCTCCGGGCCAAGGTCGAACCGACCAGGGCGAGCGAGTACCCGGCGTCGACGACTTCCGCTGCATGCTCGGGTTCGGTCACTCCGCTCTCGGCGACCGCCGGGAGATGGTCGGGCAGATGAGGAGCCAGGGACGCGAACCGGGAACGATCCACGTCGAGGCTGGCGAGATCACGACAGTTCACCCCAACGAGCAGCTCGCGGTCGAAGACCGGCACCGCCGTCTCGAGGTCTGACCGGTCGAAAACCTCGACCAGGACGAACATGCCCAGGCTGAGCGCGAGGTCGGTCATCTCCTGGAGAAGGGCTCCGGGCAGGATCCGGGCGATCAGAAGAACACCCGATGCACCCACCGCTCGCGCCTCGCTGACCTGGATCGGATCGACCAGGAAGTCCTTCCTCATGACCGGGACTTCCACCGCGGCGGCCGCCGCCTCCAGATGACTCAGGTGACCCGCGAAAGCGATCTCCTCGGTCAGAACCGAGATCGCTGCGGCACCTCCGGCCTGGTACTCGCCGGCCAGTTCCACCACTCGATCGGCGTCCCCATCGGTGAGGCGCCCTTCCGATGGGCTGGCCAGCTTCGCCTCGGCGATCACGTCGAAGCCCTGATCGGAGAGCCGGAGCGGGATGGGCGGCGGTGCGGAGTCCATCTGCGACGCCAGCCCCGCTCTTCCCGCCCGCTGCCGGGTGTCATGGGCCCGGGCGAGACTGGCCTCGGACATCTCGGTCAGGAAGTCAGACATCCGCGCTTTCAGTCGACAGAGCAGCGAGTAGGGACTCGGCACGCCCATCGTCGATGGTCGCTCCGGCCGCCTTCACTGCCTGCTCGGGAGCAGCCCCGGCGAGTCGCATCGCCAGCGATGCCCCGAGGATGAGGGCGTCGCGATGCGGGCCGCGCTCGCCCTTGAAAACCGCCTCGATGGCACGGGCGTTGGAGTCCGGGTCTCCACCGACGAGGTCCTCGGGCAGACATCTCGGGAAACCGAAGTCGGCAGGGTCCTCGGTGGTCTCGGTGACGACACCTGGCGACACGTCGAACATGAGGTAGGGACCGATGGGGGTCGGCTCATCCCAGCCGGGCTCGCCGTGAACGACGAAAGCCCGCTCGATCGCCATACCTGACAGCGTCTCGGCCATCATCGCCGCGAACTCGGGACTGAATGCCCCCACGACCAGGCGCGGAGTCCGGGCCGGGTTGGCCAATGGACCCACCAAGTTGAAGATCGTGCGGCTGCCCAGGGTCTGACGCACCGGCCCCACCGACTTCATGGAAGGATGAAAGGCCGGAGCGAACAGGTAGGTGAATCCGGTCCTGTCGAACATCGCCGCCGCCCGCTCCGGGTCCCACGGAACGTCCAACCCCAATGCCGCCAGGACGTCGAAGCTGCCACTGTGCGATGAGACGGATCGGTTGCCGTGTTTGATCACCTTCACACCGGCGGCGGCGGCGAGGAGCGCCGCTCCTGTGGAGAGATTGAGACTCCCGGAGGAGTCGCCCCCGGTGCCGACGATGTCGACCGCCGTGGCCACATCGGAGATCGGAGGGCGGGTTGCCTTCGCCTGGAGTCCTAGGGCGAAAGCACGCAACTCCTCCGCCGTCTCACCCCGGACCCGCATCGCGGTCAGGGCTGCTGCGGCCAATGCGGGATCGAGATCCTCGGCTGTCAACCCGTCCACCAACCGACCGGCCTCGGCTTCGCTGAGCGTTTCGCCATCGAGCAGCCTGACGACGAGATCCTTCATTTGTCGGCTCCCACCATCTCGTTGCTGGTGCGGGCCCGCTGGGCGAGGAAGTTGGCGATCAGCCGATCGCCCAGCGGAGTGAGAACGCTCTCCGGGTGGAACTGGACACCCTCGATCGGGAGCGAGGTGTGTCGCACCCCCATGATCTCCCCATCCGACGTGTAGGCGGAGATGGCGAGGTCGTCGGGAAGGGACACCTCCGACACCGCCAGAGAGTGATAACGCCCACAGGCCAACGGGTTGGGCAACCCGGCGTACAGGGTGCGGCGATCGTGATACACCTCCGACGCCTTGCCGTGCATCAGACTCTGAGCAGATCCGACCTCGCCGCCGAACGCCACCCCGATCGCCTGGTGGCCCAGACACACTCCGAGGATCGGTGCTTTGCCGGCGAAGTGGCGGATCATCTCGACGGAGACCCCGGCATCTTCCGGACGTCCCGGGCCCGGGGAGACCACGAGGTGAGTGGGCCCGAGGTCATCGGCCGCGGCTGTATCGATCTCGTCGTTGTACCGGACGGTGACCTCCGATCCCGCCGCGAGGAACGCCTGTACCAGGTTGTAGGTGAACGAGTCGTAGTTGTCGATGACGAGCACGTGGCTCATAGTCCCTCCTTGGCGAGATCCAGGGCCGACTCGAGAGCGGCCCCTTTCGAGATGACCTCGTTGTGCTCTGCAGCCGGGTCGCTGTCCGCCACGATCCCGGCGCCTGCTTGATAGCTGTACGACCCGTCGTCGAAAACGAGCGTCCTGATCGTGATCGCCTGGTCCATCGACCCGCCGTGCCCGAAGTACCCGATCGATCCCGAATACAGACCCCGGGAGACCGGCTCCAACTCGTCGATGATCTCGATGGCCCTCAGTTTGGGTGCCCCGGAGACGGTGCCGGCGGGGAACGAGGCGGCGAACAGGTCGAAAGCATCGAGACCGGGGCGTAGGTCGGCCGTCACGCCACTCACCATGTGCATCACATGGCTGTAGCGCTCGATGATCCGGTAGGGATCGACGGTCACCGAACCGGCCGTGGCGGTTCGTCCCAGGTCGTTTCTTGCGAGGTCGACCAGCATCACGTGCTCGGCGGCCTCCTTGGGATCGCCGAGCAACTCTCGCTCCAAACGCCCGTCCTCCTCGTCGTCACGTCCCCTGGGTCTCGTCCCGGCGATGGGGCGGAGTTCGGCGCGGCCCCCGTTGAGCCGGGCCAGCGCTTCCGGGCTGGACCCGACGATCTGGCGGTCCCCGGTGTCGATGAAGTACATGTATGGCGATGGGTTGAGGAGCCGCAGTCCTCGATACGCCGCGAACGGGTCGACCTCCGTCTCCCCGGTGAATCGAATCGACAGGACCAGTTGATAGACGTCACCGGCGGTGATGTGGCGTTTCACAGCCTCCACCCCGTCCATGAACTCGAACTTGGTCATGCTCGGAGTGGCCGGGCCGTGACCGGCCGGCCCGTGAGTTCGGTCGAGCGGCCCTCGCAGCGCAGCAGCGATCTCACCACGCAGTGATTGCCGTTCGGTCTCGGAGCCGGAATGGAGGAGGGCCATCCGACGGGTCAGGTGGTCGAAGACGAGGATGGCGTCGGTGGCGATGTAGACCCCGTCTGGAACCGATGAGGGATGTGGCGCCGGAGGAAGCCGATAGAGCCTGCGCACCAGATCGAAGGCGGCGACCCCCACCAGACCCCCGCCGAACGGCTCTGAACCGGGATCGAAGGGCTGGCACACCGGTGCGCCCTCGAGCGCCTTGCGGAGCCCGGTCAGGAGATCGGGATCGAGCAGGTCGCCGTTCTCATGCACGCCGTCGGTCTCGATCGTGAAGCGACGGGCGTTGCCGAACCCGATGAAGGAATACCGTCCGGTGTGGCCGCCCTCGACACTCTCCAACAGATAACGGGGCTGGAATCCGGCGAGACGGAGATAGGCCGAGACCGGAGTGTGCAGGTCGGCCGGTATGTCGAATATCGATTCCATTTCGTTTCCTCTCATGCCCGGCTCGGCAAGGGTCTCCAGAATCGAAAAACCCACCTCTCGGCCGGGAGGTGGGTTGGGTCGCTTTCAGATGAACAGCTGCGCGGTCGCCACCTCTATGGGTTGGACCACCACCAGTTGTCGGTGCAGTTCTGCGAATGGTCAGCTGTGTTCACGAGGGGAGTTGTACTAGTCCGCTCCGTGAGCGTCAACCCCGTGGCAAAGGCAGCCCGGCTGCGCAACCGAAACGCCCAACTCGCTTTTAGAGTGCGCGCCGAAGCATGGCCGTCGAGCAGGGAAGGAACACATGATGCTTTCGACCCTGGGAGCAGCCATGCGCACCGTGGTCAGACGACTCGTCACCGACTGGGTCATCGTCGGCGCGGTATTCATCACGGTCCTCCTCTCCGCTGGCCTCCTCGCCGCAGGCCCGATCTACGCCGACGCGGTCACGATCTCTGCACTGCAGCGGACACTCGAGGACGCACCGGTCACGGAGGCGAACGTGAACGTCGCCCTCAAAGTGTTTCCCGACTACTACGCGGCAGCGGACGAATCCGTGCGCGGCACAGTCGAGGAGTCCTTCGCCACTACCGGGGCCGAGGTGTTTGCCCACATGGAAGCGGACGCGTACGGCATCGAGGGTGCCGGTGAAGGCGACCGGGCCGATCTCGCCTCGATCGAGTTCTTCGAGGACATCGAGAACCGGGCGACGATCGTCGTCGGATCGTGGCCGACGACAGATGACAACACCGAGGTGGCGCTCAACTCTCCGGCTGCGACCGCACTCGGGGTCTCCGTCGGGGACTCGGTGACTGTGGTCAACCGGCGCGACCCGAGCCTCAGCGAAACGTTGCAGATCGTCGGGATCTACCAATCTGACGACCCGACAGACCCCTTCTGGTTCGAAGACGAACTCGCCAGTGTGGGTGAAGTCGAGTCTCCGTCGTTCCGGACTCTCGGACCGTTTGTGGTCGCCCGGGAGTCACTGCTCGAGAACTTCACACCACAGCGGGTCAACGCTGATTGGAGGGTCCTGCCCCGATTCGAGGATCTGACCGTCTCCGAGGTCGACGTCCTGCGCACGGAGACGACCGACCTCGCCCGGAACCTCACCGACGATCTCTACGCCGTCGTCGATCCTGTTGCGAGTGGCACAGACGCCGGCTTCACCGTTACCACTGGACTTCCCAACCTGCTCGACGACATCGACCGGTCGCTGACCGTCACGAGATCGAGCGTGCTCGCGGTGCTGGTCCAGCTTGCGATCCTCGCCGGGTACGCCCTGGTTCTCACCGCCGGCCTCCTCACGGACACCAGGAGGGGCGAAACGGTGCTGAGCAGGTCCCGTGGTTCCAGTCCAGCTCAACTCGTGTCGATCGCGCTGATCGAGGCACTGATCATCACCCTTCCGGCGATCGCCCTCGGCCCGCTGCTGGCCACCGCTCTCCTCGAGATCCTCAACGCGGTCGGTCCGTTGGCCACGGTCGGCCTCCAGATCTCACCCGAGCCGACCGTCGAGGGATACGCGCTCGCGATCGTGGCCGCCATCCTGTCGATAGTCGCCCTCACCTGGCCGGCGTATCGCTCGGCGCGCCGTTTCGGAGTTTCCGGCTCCAGGCATCGCCGGCAGCAGAGCCGGTGGGGACCACAGCGCATAGGTCTCGACCTCGCTTTCGTGGCGATCGCAGTGGTCGCCTTCTGGCAGCTCCAGGAGCTCGGCCCGCAGATCAGCCTCAGGGTCCGGGGACAGTTCGGTGTCGACCCGCTCCTGGTCATCGCGCCGGCTCTGGCTTTGCTCGCCGGAGCCGTGATCGCTCTCCGGATCGTTCCTCTCCTCGCCCATGTCGCCGAATGGCTCGCCTCGTCGGGCCGAGCCACGGTCTCAGCACTCGCTGCCTGGCAGGTTGCCCGCCGACCGACCCGATATGCCCGGGCCTCGCTACTCCTGATGATGGCCGTGAGCATCGGGTTCTTCGCGGCCGCATACGCCACGACATGGACCCAATCCCAGATCGACCAGGCGTCGCACCAGGTGGGCGCCGACCTCAGGGTGGTCCCCAACCGTGCGGTAGGGGCGTCACTTCCGGACCTCCAGCTGAGATCGACTCAGGAAGACGTCACCGGAATCGCCAGCTCCATGCCGGCTGTCCGACTGTCGGGCGAGCTGCCTGGTGAGGGCGGACTGGGTCAGATCGTCGTCCTCGATGCCGACGTCGCATCGGATGTCGTCCTGTTGCGGCAGGACCTCGGGGCCGATTTCGGCCCCCTCATGGCGATGCTCGCCGAGCGTCGTCCCACCCTGGGGTCTGTCGAGATCCCCGGTGAGCCCGAAACGGTCGTGCTCGGGGTGGAAGCAACAGAGGACATCCCTGATGAGAACCCGCATTGTGGTTCCGACCCGACGGGACCGGATGCCTGCTTCCTCGGCAAGGTGTGGCTGGTGGTTCAGGATGGCAACGGACTGCTCCACCGGCTCGAGGGCGCATTCGTCGCGCCGAACGAAGGACTGGTCGAGATCCCGATCGAGCTGGTGACACGACTCGCCGACGGGGGAACCGCGAGGCCCACATACCCGATTTCGATCGTCAACATCGAAGTCCAGTCCTTCTACCCGGAGGCCGGTTCGAGGTCGGTCACCCTCGATTTCTCGGGGTTCACCGCCCTGTACGGCGACGGAAGCTCTGCACCCGCCGCGGCAGACCAGGACTGGACGACTTGGACCACCTCGGTCACTGACGTGATCAGCGTGGCCGGACGGCCAACGATCGGATCGCCGACGCCCGATGATGACGGGGGAGTGACGGTCCAGGTGGAGACCGGGTACGCCTTCGGCGTTCCCCCCGCAACCTTCAGCATCAGGCCGCCAGGTACCTCCCTCCCGGACAGTATCGCGGTGGTTGTCTCATCCACCTTCCCGGAGGCGACATTGGTTGGAGTCGGGGATACCGTTCGCCTCCCGCCGCTGCGCATAGCCGAGGACACGGTCACCATCACCGGAACCCTCGACGCCTTCCCCACCATCGACCCCGACCTCGGCGAGTTCGTCCTGGTCGATCTCCCCACCTACCAGATGATGGGATATGAACCGGGCAACCCGATCCGTCCCGTCGACCAGTATTGGATGTCCGTCGATGGAGACCCTGATGAGGCACTTGCCTCAGTCCTGGCACCACCGCTAGCCACCTTCTCAGCGGAGAGCCTCCAGGAATTGACCGACCAATTGACCAGTGACCCGGTTGCCCTCGGCACGATCGGAGCACTGACCGTGGGGTTCGTCGCCGCCGCAGTCTTCGCAGCCGTCGGTTTCGCGGTGAGCGCCACCGTGTCGGCCAGGGAAAGGCTCGTGGAGTTCGCCCTCCTGCGGGCACTCGGCTTGTCGCCACGCCAACTCGGGGGGTGGCTGGTGCTCGAGCAGTCTGTCCTGGTGGTGGTGAGCCTCGCTCTCGGCACATTCGTCGGATGGCTGATCACGACGACCGTCCTTCCCCTCGTCACCCTGACCCAGGATGGATCCCAGGCGTTTCCGCCGGTGATCGTCGAGTACCCGTGGGCGGCGATCTCCGTCCTCGAACTTGCGGTGGTGGCCGTCCTCGCAGTGATCGTCATCGTGATGACGTTCATCCTCCGCCGTGTCGGTCTCGGCTCGCTGCTCAGGATGGGTGAAGACTGATGGCGAACCGTCTCGGATCACTGAGTCTCGGAATGAGAGTCATCGCCAGGGAGCTCAGGAGCCAGCCCTCGGTTGTCATCAGCATCGCCGTGACGACTCTCATCGCATCCGTTCTACTAGCCGCCGCACCCCGCCAGCTCGAGGTGGTGTCGGCTGAGGATCTTCGGGCGACGGTCAGCGAACCGGACCCGGCGCAACGCAACATACGGGTGGAGAGGTTTGGACGGTTGGGTGCGGGGCCGGACGACGACCCGATGCGATCGATCCGAGAATCGGGTGATTTCTTTGCGGAGATGGAGTTCCCACCCTCCCTTCAGGAGATCGTCTCGGACCATTACTACCTGGTGGATACGCCCCGGTTCGCCGTGTCGCCCATGCCCGGGGAGGAGCCACCTCACCCCTTCCCCAGGTTCCTGTCGTTCCGGTATCAGGAACACATCGACGACCAGTCCATGGTGGTCGAAGGGGAGCTCCCCAGCCCTCAGGACCCGATCACCATGCTGGTCGGTACCGACTGCCCCCTGGATCCGGACGAACGAGCAGCCCTCGAGGAGGAACTCGAGTCGGGCGCCGTCCAACCGGCCGAGGACTCGTGCCGTCTCGAGGATGTGGCCCACTACCAGGTGGCGATCTCGGCCCGCACCGCGGAGGACATGGGGCTCGAAGTCGGATCACAGGTCGTGCTCACCCCTGATGCCACCGATCCGCTCTTCAACGGCATTCCAACCGATGCCCTGGCCTATCAGATCGTCGTGTCCGTGTCGGGGATCATCGAGCTCACCGCCGTGGAGGACGAGTACTGGTACGCCGATCCGACCCTGCATCGCCCCACGATTCGGGAAACGGCCGATTTCCGGATCATCTTCGCCACCGGCCTGATGGCCCCCGAGGACTACCGGTCGATGCTTTCCACGATGGGCGACGCGGGCCGCAGCTACGTCTGGCGCCATTTCGTCGATCCGGACCTGGTCGAAACGGCCGACCTCGACACCCTCCAATCCGAGCTCGAGCCCTTCCTCCTTCGTTTCACCCCGGTAGTCGCCCGACCAACCGATTACCGGGTGATCAGCCAGTTGTCCGACCTGATTCAGTCACATCTCGAACAGCGGAGCCACACGGTGGCAATGGTCTCATTGGCCGTCGCCGGCATCCTCACCGTTGTGGTCACCGTCACCCTCCTGCTGGCGGTCCTGATGACCGGCCGACAGCGGCGGTCGATAGTGCTCGAGAGGAACCGCGGGGCATCGCGGGGTCAGCTGACATTGACCCGCATCTACGAGGGTCTGCTCATCGTGGTGCCCGGTGCGCTGCTCGGCTTTCTCGCGGCCGCCCTTCTCTTCACCGGGACCGACTACCTGTTCTCCTACCGCGCGACGACGATCCTGGTCCTGGCTTCACTGCTGGTCCTGGTCGCGGCCGGCCTGCCGTTGTTCACCCGTCGGCTCGGGTCTCTCCAACGCGAGTACGACAACTCGTTCAAGTCGTCACCGGGGAGAGTCGTGGCCGAGGTCCTGCTGGTCACCCTGGCCATCGGGACGTTCTTCCTGCTGCAACGAAGGGGCGAGGCGGACGACCTGACCACCGACGGTGAGTTCGACCTGCTGTTGGCACTTGCCCCCGCCCTGATCGCGGTGGCCTCGGGGCTCGTGGCCATGCGGATCTATCCCCTTTTCATCCGCTCCCTCGGTTGGGTCGCCTCGAAACGACCGGGAGTGGTCGGCTTCGTCGGGTTCAAGAGGATCCTGAGCCAGCCGTCGGCGGCTCGTCTGCCCGTCCTCGTCTTCGTCGTTTGCGTGGCGACGGCGATCACCACCAGCATCACAGCTGACTCGATCAGAGGCGGCCAGGAAACGGGCTCCTGGCAGGTGGTGGGTGCCGACTATTCGGTCAAGGGTTTCGGGCCAGATGTCAACATCCCCGGGTCTGTAGACGTCGAGAGTCTCGGACCACATTCCGCGTCCGCCTTGGGAAAGACGTTCCCGAACGCCCGCATCCAGGCGGGGGTCCGTTCCGCACGGACGGAGGCTCTGGCAATAGACGCCACCTCGTATCAGACGCTGACCGAGGGGACGGCTGGTGACGTAGCACTGCCAGCGTTCCTCTCGGGTGACCCCGGTCCGGACGCCGGCACCGCATCCAACCCGATCCCGGTCATCATCTCGGCAAACTGGCCCGCGGACATCGATCCGTCCGTCGGTGACGTGATAACCCTCGACCTGGGCACCCTGAGACTGCAGGTCGTGGTCAGGGAGACGAGAGACCGGTATCCCGACATCGCGACTGGAGTCCCCTTCGTGGTCGTCGGGCTCGACGCACTCGCCACCTTCGACCAGCTGTCACTCACCCCGACAGTCGCCTACCTGCGCGCCACGAGGGATGCCGGCGACGAATTGGCGGCCAACCTCGACGACCAGGCGCCGAGCGCCCGACTCATCTCCCGGTACGAGACGCTGGACTCCATCATCGAGGATCCGTTCATCGGGTGGGCGGTGATGGTTCTCCAGGTTCTCTTCTATTTCGCAGTGACCTTCGCGGTCGTTGCTGTGGTCGCATCCCTTGCCGTTGCCTCCAGCACGCGTAGAAGAGACCTCGCCTACCTCCGCACGCTGGGGCTCGATACCGGGCAGGCCACCGGCATGACGGTGATCGAGCAGCTCCCACCGACCCTGGTTGGCACTGCCTTCGGGGCTCTCGTGGGCGTGATGACTGCTCTTGGGCTGGGACAGGTGTTCAACCTCGACGTCTTCACAGGAGGTGCGGTCCCCGCCCCGATCGTCATCGACTGGACAGTCGTCGTGTTGGTGGCTGCGGCCATCTTCGGGGTACTGGCGGCGGCCGTGGTTATCTTTGTCATCGTGAACCGTCGCGTCGAGGTGAGTCGCGTGCTCAGGGTGGGTGAGGAATGACGACCACAACTGCACCAACCGGGACGACTGCCGGAAGAAGCGATGTGGTCGCCCCTCTCATCCTCTGCGACAACCTGGTCAAGATCTACAAGGTGGCCGACCTGGAAGTGGTGGCACTCCAGGGCCTGGACCTCATGGTCGACGAGGGCGAATTCATCGCCATCGTCGGCGCCTCCGGAAGCGGCAAGTCGACGCTCCTCAACATCCTCGGTGGGCTCGACACCCCGTCCGCCGGTGGTGTCCGCGTGTCGAACTACGACCTCCTCGACCTGACCGGCGCCCAACGCACGAGCTATCGAAGAAGGGTCATCGGTTTCGTCTGGCAGCAAACCGCTCGGAATCTCCTCCCCTACCTGACTGCACGGGAGAACGTCGAGATGCCCATGACCCTCGACGGAGGCAAGGCCAAGTATCGGCGACACCGGGCGCTGGAGTTGCTCGACCAGGTCGGCCTGGCGGACCGGCAGGACCATCGACCGTCCGAACTGTCGGGTGGCGAGCAGCAGCGGGTCGCCATCGCCACCGCCATCGCCAACAACCCGAAGGTCGTCTTCGCCGATGAGCCGACCGGGGAGCTCGACACGTCGACTTCTGCCGAGATCTTCGACGTCCTCCAGACGGTGAATAAGGAAAGCGGTGTGACAATCGTGGTGGTCACCCACGACCCGTTGGTAGCCGAGCACGTCAACCGGACCGTGGCTATCCGGGACGGGAGGACGAGCAGCGAGGTGCTGCGGAGAACCGAGGTCGACGCCGAAGGAGAGCATCGGACTATCGCCGAGGAGTTCGCTGTGCTCGACAGAGTGGGTCGTCTTCAACTCCCCCACGAGTACGTCGACGCACTGGAGCTGCAACGACGGGTCCGGTTGACCCTCGACCCCGACCACATCAACGTCTGGCCCGATCGTGAGGGCTCCGATGAGTGACGTCGCAGTGGCGACCCATCTGCTGAGCGCGTCCGGGCTCGGCCGGACCTATACGACCGGTCCAACAGAAGTTCATGCGGTACAGGCCCTCGACCTCCAAGTCGATCCCGGATCCTTCGTAGTGGTGAGAGGGCGCTCCGGAAGCGGCAAGACCACCCTCCTCAACATGCTCGGAGGTCTCGACCGACCGACGACAGGGACAGTTCTCCTCGATGGAGAGGATGTCACCGCCATGGACGAGGCCACACTCAGCGAGACCCGAAGGACAAAGGTCGGCTTTATCTTCCAGGCGTTCGGTTTGATCCCGATCTTGTCCGCCACGGAGAACGTCGAGGTGCCGATGCGTCTGATGAAGACGTCGGCGGGAGAGCGTCGAGCCCGATCCAGTCGCCTTCTCGACCAGGTAGGCCTGGCCGACCGGGCCGGCCACCGCCCGGAAGAGCTTTCAGGTGGAGAACAACAGCGGGTGGCCATCGCCCGGGCACTGGCCAACAGCCCCCGTCTCCTCCTCGCGGACGAGCCGACAGGTCAACTCGATTCGAGGACAGGTCGTGTCATCATCGACCTGATAGTGGACCTCGTCCACAGTGAGAACATCGCCGCGATCGTGGCCACTCACGACCCCGCCCCGATCGCGATCGCCGACCGTGTGATCGAGTTGAGCGACGGCCACGTGGTCTCCGACACCGGAGCGTGAGACCGACGATCAGTCGGCGTTCACCATGGGCGCGACCTTCGTCCCCAGCATCTCGATGGACCGCAAGACGCGGTCGTGCGGCACCGTGCCCACGCTGATGTGCAACTCGAATCGGTTCACCCCGAGGATCTCCTGGAACCTGAGGATCTTCCGGGCGACGGTTTCGGGTGATCCGAGTACCAGCGACCCCTCCTCCGATCTCATCCAGTCGAATTGCTCAGGCGTCATGGGACCCCAACCTCGTTCCCGACCCAGACGTGACATTGCAGCCGAGTAGGACCCGTAGTACTCCTCTGCGGCCTCCTCATCGGTGTCGGCGATGTACCCATGAGCGTGGACCGAGAGCGGCACCTCGGCCGGGTCGAACCCGGATTCGACCAAGGTCTGGCGGTGCAAATCGGCGAACGCGGCGAAGCGGTCGGGCGACCCTCCGATGATGGCGAGGGCGACCGGCAGGCCTCTCGTGGCAGCGCGGACTATCGACTGCGGTGTCCCACCCACTGCGATACGGACCGGCAGCGGGCGCTCCGGCCTCGGATAGACGCCTTGGCCGTTGATTGGCGATCGGAATCGACCGCTCCAGTCGAACTCGGCCTCGTTGTCACGAATTCGGAGGAGCAGGTCGAGTTTCTCTGCGAACAACTCGTTGTAGTCGTCGAGCGAGTACCCGAACAGGGGAAACGACTCGATGAACGACCCTCGGCCCACGAGTAACTCTGCACGACCGGAAGAGACGAGGTCGAGTGTGGCGTACTGCTGAAAGACCCGTACCGGGTCGTCGGTGCTGAGTATCGAAACGGCCGGGAACAGACGGATCCGGGACGTCTTCCCTGCAGCGGCGGCGAGAACGACGACCGGAGCCGAGGAGGCGAAGTCGGGACGGTGATGCTCTCCCAATCCGTAGACATCGAGTCCGACTTGTTCGGCGACGACGATCTCCTCGACGATCTGACGGAGACGCTCCCCGTGCCCGGGACGTTCCCCGCCGAGGGCGGGGATGGTCTCGGCGAAGCTGGTGATTCCCAATTCCATGACTTTCGGAGACAACGCGTATCTGGGCTTCGTCCTTCCCCTCTTCACCCACAGACAGACAGAGGAGTGACATTGTCGACGTCAGTTTCGTATCCGGGTGCTCCATCTCATCCCGGATCCCCGATGGCCAAAGCATCCGCAGCTGGAGCGGTCATCGCACTCGCCGCGGCCATCGCCGGATCCGCACTCGCCGCCGGCATCGCCACCGGAGCGGCCATCGAGACACCGGAACCCCCGGTTCCCGTGACCCGGCCGGCCTCCGACGAGACACCGGTCCTCACCACCATTCAGTCCAACCCGACCACCGCCCGAGAGGGGTATCTCGGCCCACTCACGGCCGAGTGACAGCGAGGCATCCGACAGGGGGGACCGACCCCGGGCTCATCGCGAGCCCGGGGTTCTTTCTGTGTTCACAATTGACAGGCCAGGGGGACCGTCCTGGGGACGGTCCCCCTATCTCCCGTCTGCTCTCTCCCCCTGGACCGGAAGTCATCTCCCGGTCCCCCGTGTGGTTCGGATCTCCCCCGAGGTCAGCCGTTCAGAACGCCGGACGCAATCTCTCGAGCGTCCAGAGCCAGCGAACGGGCCGCTTCCACAAGCCGGGGCCGACAGCGCGGTTGCCCAGGTATCTCTTCACAGGGTTGTCCAGCGACTGAATGGGGCGGTGCGCCCACGCCCAGCGTCTGGCACTGCGAGAGTCCTTTGCTTGGGACATGTAGAGCATCAGCTCTCCTCTCTCATCCGCCGCACCAGAGCGACGGTCATGTGGGTGAAGAGGGCCCCGACCCTGGCGTGATACGAGGGATTCGAGGCTAGAGGACGACCCACTGGGTCTTGATCACCGATCCGTCCTCGAAGCGCAAAACCATGCTCAGAGGCCCGGATGACACCGACTCTGCCTCGAAGCGCCCCAGATCATCGGACTCGAGCGAGAAAAGAGCGCCGCTGGTGTGGAGCTCGACGGTGTAGGGCGACTGAGGAGAGATGTGTCCTATGAGCCGTCGGGTTGCCTCGTCGTACTCGACGTCCAGCATCCATTGGCCGGCCTGGAAAGAGATCATCCTGCTCGTGGCGGTGGACCGCACCCCCTGCAGCTGATCGTCTTCGACTGAATCGAAATCCAGCTCGGCGAGGTCGGCATCTATGCCACGCCACTCGAATGCGGCCTTGGCGAACTCGGCGATGTCCGACGGGGTGGGATCGCTGGAAAGCAGTCCCTCCCGTAGGTTCTCGAGCATCTCTTGGTCTTCTCTCGATGTCTTGAATTCACTCAACAGTGCTCACCTCCTGAATTCAAGAGTCCCTGGGACCGTCGCTGATACGCGACATCGCCCTTTTCAGTTTGTCCAGACATCGGGCACGCGTCGGCCCAAGACTCCCGATCGGCCGACCCGTGACCTCCGCCAGCTCCTCATAGGACAGGGCCGGCTCGGCAGTCATCAGCCGGAGCAACTCCCGACATGTGGCATCGAGAGTCTTGAATGCCCGGGTGACCGCCCTCTGATCCTCGTCGTCGATGAGCATCTCATCGAAAGACGGGGAATCGTCCGCCACGTCATATTCGAAATCGGTCGGGATCATCCGATCCCTTGCCTTGGCGACCCTGAGTGCCTCACGGCGACAAGTGGTGGCCAGCCAGCCGGGGAGACGTTCCGGATCGGAGATCTTGTCGAGGTTCTCGACCAGCTTCAACCACACCGTCTGTGAGACGTCCTTCGCAGTGGCATCGTCGAGTCGGAAGCTCCTCGCCACCGACCAGACCATGTCTGAGAAGCGGTCGACGAGGTCATTCCAGGCCCGAACGTCGCCGGAGGCAGCAAGTGCCAGCAGCTCACCGTGGGTCAGGGCTTCCATGATCACTGATCGTATTCGGTAGAGATCAGGCGCCGACGGCGACGAACGACGCCGCCGACACGAACCGCTCGGGATCCTGCCTTGCCCTGGCCTGTTCTTGGGCCCGAGCCAAGCCTGTGTATCCCGCAGCGTTCGACGGCGTCGAGGGGGTGGGCGTCTTCGATGAGAACGGAGACGAGGTCGTCTGGGCCACTCCCGGGCCGGCAGGTCGCCGCGACGCCTCCGATCACAAGTGGATCGACGCAACTGATCAAGGCGTGGGGTGCGTCGGCCTCTCCGGCACCCAGAACCCCGGTAATCATCTGGGGAGGGTCCTCGTTCGCCACCGCGATCCACACCGCGACCACGCCTGGTGATGCTGATCTGAGAAGGGGGTCCCGGCAAGCGGGGACCCCCTTCTCGTTGCCTGCGGTCGTGCCGGTGAGAATGCACGACCCGGGAGGCCTCTTCTAGAAGGCCGGTCGAGCCGGCTGCCTTCTTCCCCCGCCCCCAGGCAGGCCGATCCCTGCAAGTCCTTGGGCCAGTGCGTTCAGCAACTCGCTGAGACTTCCCGGCTCGTTCCTGGCTGCCCGTCGCCGGGCTGCCGCCTGCTCCTGCTCCCGGGTGAACCCGGTGACCTTGTGTTTCCTCATCGCTTCGACCTCTCCGTAAGGCAGCATGCCGTCCCCCTCCAATCCACCGATCCAATCTCTCCCCCGCCAAGAGCGCGTACTAGCGCGTTTGATACGACCCTCTGATGGATCCAACGCGCCCGTCCCTGCATGCGTATGTTTCGTGCCGAGGCAACTGAAAGGCGGGAGGCGCGCAATGCCCGAATGGATTGGGACCATCCTTTTCCTGGCGGCGGTCGTGCTGACAGCGACCAAGATCAACGACGACTTCGGCAGGAGAGGCGAGCTCGGCTATCTCTTGCTGATCCTCATGATCGCCATCTATGCCGCCGCGGTCGGTGTCGCCTACGTGTGAGCGGAGGACCTTTCGCTCACCCGTTGATCGCCGGGATGACGACCTCGCCGTAGGCGTCGAGAGTCCCCTCCCGGTCGTCGTGCATCAGATAGATCCCGAAGTGATCGACACCCATCGCTTCGAGTAACCGGAGCTTCTCGATGTGCTGCTCTACCGGGCCGAGGAGGCAGAAGCGGTCGACGATCTCGTCGGGGACGAAGTCGGTAGAGGGGTTCTCGGCCCTTCCGTGGTGGTCGTAGTCGTACCCCTCCCGGGCCCTGATGTAGTCGGACAGCACCTGCGGTACCTTCGAGGCGTCCTCGCCATAGCGTTTGACCATGTCGGCCACATGGTTGCCCACCATCCCGCCGAACCAGCGCAGTTGCTCTCGCTGGTGGGCGATGTCCTCGCCCACGTATGCCGGGGCTACCACGCAGATCGTCACCGCGTCGGGCTCACGACCTGCCCCGGCGGCGGCCTCACGCACCGCGCCCACCGTCCACTCCAGGACCTGAGGGTCGGCTAGCTGGAGGATGAACCCGTCGGCGTGGGTGCCGATCGTGTGCAGGGCTTTGGGACCGTACCCGGCCACCCACATCGGCAGGTCCCAGCCGTCTTCGATCCAGGGAATCGACAGGGTCTTCCCGTTGTATTCGATCTCGTCCCCGGCGACCAGGGCCTTGATGGCTGCCATCGACTCCACCATCGTGGCCAGCGTCGTCGGCGTCTCGCCGATGTACCGGAGAGCGGAGTCGCCGCGGCCCATGCCACAAATCGTCCGCCCGTCGTACATGTCGTTGAGAGTGGCGAACAGCGAGGCGATGACGGTCCAGTCCCGGGTGCCCGGATTGGTGACCATGGGCCCTACGACCATGCGCTCGGTCTCGGCGAGTATCCGGGAGTAGATGACGAACGGCTCCTGCCAGAGGACGTGGCTGTCGAACGTCCAGCCGTGGGTGAAGCCCAACTGCTCGGCCCGCTTCGCCAACCGAATGACCTCGCTCGCCGGCGGGTCGGTCTGGAGAACTACACCAAAGTCCACGTCTTAACCCGTACCCGGGGTTCGACAGCCCGCATATGGGCGAAATCCGCTCGGCTTCACGTCAGATAACGTACTGGCTCTGTCCGCGGACCAGGTATTCGCCATCGCCGGGGGCGCCGAGGTATTTGTCGTCGGCGATGATGACCTTGCCCTTCGACATGACTGTCTCGACCTTGCCGGTCATCTCCCAACCCTCATAGGCGGAGTAGTCGACGTCCATGTGGTGGGTGTCGACGGAGATGATGTGTTTGCCATGTGGGTCGAGCACGACGATGTCCGCATCCGAGCCGACCGCGATCGTCCCCTTCTTGGGGTACATCCCGAACATCTTCGCCGGTGTCGTTGCTGTTATCTCGACGAACCGGTTCAGGCCGATACGCCCCTCGAGCACCCCGCCGCTGTAGAGGAGCGACATGCGTGGCTCGACTCCAGGCATCCCGTTCGGGATCTTGGAGAAGTCTCCCTGACCCAGCTGCTTCTGGGTACCGAAGGTGTGGTGGTCACCCATGCAGAACGGACAGTGGTCGGTGGACACGATCTGCAGGTCGTTGGTGCGCAGTCCCTGCCACAGCCGATCCTGATGCCCCGCATCCTCGTCACGGAGCGGCGGAGAGCACACGTACTTCGCCCCATCGAAACCGTTGCCCAGATTCTTCAAAGACAGGAACAGGTACTGGGGACAGGTCTCGGCATAGACGTTCAGACCACGGTCCCGAGCCTGAATCACCTCGTCGAGAGCCTCTTGTGCCGATAGGTGGACGATGTAGAGCTGCACCCCGGTCAGCTCGGCGAGCTTGATGGCGCGATGGGTGGCCTCACCTTCCAGGATCGACTTGCGTACCAACCCGTGGTGGATCGGGTCCGTCTCCCCGCGTTCCAGAGCCTGTTCGACCAACACGTCGATGGCGATGCCGTTCTCGGCATGCATGCAGATGGTGGAGCCGTCCTCGGCCGCCTTCTGCATCGCCCTGAGGATCTGGCCGTCATCGGAGTAGAAGACTCCCGGGTAGGCCATGAACATCTTGAAGCTGGTCACGCCCTCCCGAGTGAGGAGCTCCATCTCCTTGAGCGTCTGATCGTTGATGTCACCGGTGATCATGTGGAAGCCGTAGTCGATGGCACAGTTGCCCCGGGCCTTGTTCATCCAGGCCTCCCAGCCGTCCATCGCCGACTGGCCGACGGTCTGAACGGCGAAGTCCACGATGGTCGTCGTGCCTCCCCAGGCAGCGGCGCGGGTGCCCGTCTCGAAGGTGTCGGCGGCGAAGGTCCCGCCGAAGGGCAATTCCATGTGAGTGTGCACGTCGATCCCGCCAGGAAGCACCAACTTGTCGGTTGCGTCGATCACCTCGACGTCTTCGACGGTGTGCTCACGACCGAGCAACGCCACCACCTTGCCCCCATCGACGAGGACGTCAGCCTCCATCTGATCGATTGCGGTCACAACGGTTCCGCCACGAATCAACTGCTTGCTCATTGCGCTACCCCTTCCCTAATGCTGTGCGGGCGGTGCCTGTCCCTCGGACAGGTGGTGTTCTGGAAAATCTCCCTACCTCTCGAACGCAGCTCGAGAGGCATCGGCCTACCGCGTTCAGAACGCCCATCAGGCTTTCCGTGCCCGATCGATGGCCTCTTTGAGCTTGCCGAGGCCTTCTTCGACTTCTTCCTCTGTGATGGAGAGGGGGGGTGCGATACGCAGGGTGTTCCCGAAGAGCCCGCCCTTCCCGATGAGGAGCCCCCCGGCCCGGGCCTCCTCCATGACCGCGGCCGTGAGGGCGACGTTGGGCGCCTTGTCGTCGGGGTCTCCGAACTCGACCCCGACCATCAGCCCCTTGCCCCGCACCTCGACGATCTCGGGAACCTCGTCGGCGATTCGGTGGATGCCTTCCTTCAACTGGTTGCCGGTCTTGAGCGCGTTGGTCTGAAGATCGTGGTCCAGCACATAGTGGAGGTTGGCCAACGCCCCGGCAGTCGCCAGCGGATTGCCACCGAAAGTCGATATCGAGTTCGCTTGGAGGCAGTCCATGATCTCGGGGCGGGCGACCACGCCGGCCATGGCCAACCCGTTGCCGAGACCCTTGGCGAAGGTGAGGATGTCCGGGGTCAAGCCGTGAGCCTGATACCCCCAGAAGTGCTCGCCGGTCCTGCCCCATCCTGTCTGCACTTCGTCGGTGATGAACAGGATCCCGTGCTCGTCGAGAACCTCTTTCATCGCCCCAAAGAAACCATCGGGCGGCGTCGCGAAACCACCGACACCCTGAATCGGCTCGGCGATCATCGCGGCAACATCCCCGGCGGTCGCAACCTCGAGCAGGTCACGCAGGTCACCGACACAGGCGGCGATGAACTCGTCGTCCGGGAGATGGCCGAATGGGCTGCGCAACTTGTAGCCCCCGTGAACGTAGGTCACGTTGAAGGGATAGAGGCTGGTGGCCGACCACGCCCTCTGACCCGTGATCGCCACCGCGGAGTGCGACTTCCCGTGGTAGCTGCCCCGGAACGCCAACACCTGGTTCGACTTCCGATACTGGGTGGCGAGCATCAGCGCAGCATCGTTGGCTTCGGTGCCGGAGTTGGTGAAGAACACTTTGGCCCCAGGAATGCCACTCAATCCGGCGATCTTCTCCGCGAGCTGGATCTGATTCTCGATCAGGTACAGCGTGGACGTGTGAAGCATCCGATCGGCTTGCGCCTTGATGGCGGCAACCACCTCAGGCACCTTGTAGCCCGACATGGTGGTGAGGATCCCGCCGAAGAAGTCGAGGTACTCGTTTCCCTCGGCATCGACGACATGCCGCCCCTCACCATCGACGATGGCAATCGGCTCTTTGTAATAGAGGGCCATCCAAGAGGGCAGGACCTCCCGATGTCTGGCCAATAGCTCGGCGTGCTTACCCACGTCGATCAGGGAGCGACGAGAGCGTCGTATGCGTCGGGCCGGCGATCCCGGTAGAACGCCCACACCTTGCGAACCTCGTCGATCATGTCCATGTCGAGGTCCCGGATCACCAGCTCCTCATCCGTGTCCGACGCAGAATCACCGACCAACTGACCTCTCGGGTCGACGAAGTACGACGACCCATAGAAGTCGGCGTCTCCGAACTCCTCTTTTCCGACCCGGTTGATCGCTCCGATGAAGTACTCGTTGGCAACCGCCGACGCCGGCTGCTCGAGATTCCAGAGATACTTGGAGAGGCCCCGGCTGGTCGCGGACGGGTTGAACACGATCTTCGCTCCCCCGAGACCCAGCGCCCGCCAGCCCTCCGGGAAGTGCCGGTCGTAACAGATGTAGACACCGACCTTGCCCACGGCGGTGTCGAATACCGGGTAGCCAGTGTTGCCGGGACGGAAGTAGAACTTCTCCCAGAACCCGTTCACGTGGGGGATGTGGGTCTTCCTGTACTTGCCCAGGTAGGTGCCGTCGGCGTCGATGACCGCGGCGGTGTTATAGAGGAAACCGTCGTCTTCCTTCTCGTAGATCGGGACGACGAGCACCATCCCGGTCTCCTTGGCCAGCCCGATCATCTTCTGGATGGTTGGTCCGTCCGGGATGAGCTCGGCGGTGTCCTTGTGATCGTCGTCCTGAACCTGGCAGAAATACGGAGCGTTGAACATCTCCTGAAAGCACATGACCTGTGCGCCCTGCGCTGCGGCGTCACGCGCGTACTTCATGTTCTTCTCGACCATCGATTCCTTGTCGCCGGTCCAGGTCGTTTGAACGATCGCGGCGCGCACGATGTTGGCCATCGAATCCTCCTCTGGCTGGAAGCTTGTGTTCACCAAACCTACTAGCGGAGACGGCACACCGTTCTGTGCGGGTTTCGCACGCGCCACGCGCACTCAACCCGCACAGAACGGCTTGGACCGACCCTCTATTCGCCGCCCGGCTGCAGTTCGATGGTTTGAGGTTCGTACCCCTCGCCGCTGACATCGATGCCATCGGCTTCGAGACGCTCGACCGCTGCCGTGGCGATGTCGGTGCGGAAGGCGTCGGCTGTAATCTCGACCCCTTCGAGCTCGGGGATTTGGCTCGTCGAGATCTCGACCGTCTGATTCCACAGATCCTCATTCATCACCCCGATGCCATTCGTGGCCGGGAAGATGAGACCCAGGATCTCGTTGAGCTGCCACGCCTGGTGGCTGGCCCCCAGGGTCGAGCCGTTGTCGAGCACTATCTGGACACATTCGTCGAAGTTCTCGAGACAGTGGCTCCAGCCCTTGAACGAGGCGTACAGGAACCGCTCGGCAATGTCGGCGTTCGCCTCGTCGGCGATCCAGTCGGCATTCACCCACACGGCATCCTGGAGCATCGCGGTGCCAACATCGTTGAAGTCGATGACGTTGAGGTCTTCCGGCTGGTAGAGCTCGCCGGTGTCCGGGTTCTCCGCCTCTAGGACCTGGGCGTACTCGTTGTAGATCATCGCTTCGGCTACGTCGATGTCACCGTTGAGCAGGGCCAGCATGTCGAAGGACTGGGCGACCAACTCGACCTGGTCGGCGATCCCTTCCTGTTCGATCGCCGCGGTGAGCTCGTACTCGTTTCCGAAGCCCCAGTTCCCGACCTGCTTGCCGGCGAAGTCGGCCACAGAGGTGATGCCCTGATCGGCGAAGGACACCATGAGGGTCCCCGATCTCTCGAACACCTGGGCGATGTTGATGATGTCCGCCCCTTCGTTCCGGGACACCAGGGCCTTGGGGACCCAGGCGAGGCCGAACTCGGCGCCGCCACTGGCCAGCACGGTCTGAGGGACGATCTCGACGGCGCCCTCGAGGATCTCCACCTCGAGACACTGCTCTTCGTAGAAGCCGAGGTCTTTGGCAACGAAGTAGCCGGCGAACTGCGATTGGGCCACCCACTGCAACTGGAGCCGAACCTGGTCGGTGCTCTCACACTCGACCGGGGCCGCGGTGCCATCGCCACCATCGGTGGTGTCGCTACCACCCCCCTCATCGCCGCCACAGGCGGCGAGGATCACGGCTGCCGCAAGCAGGGCGACAAGCCACCTCGATCTGGTTTTCATCGATTTCTCCTTCTTCCTAGAGGCAGGCCGCGGAGATTACCCGTAGCAATGTTGCGGCATCATGCGGTCGAGTGTTTCCAGATCATGAAGCGTCGGCGGCGCGGAATGACACGTGCCATGGCATTACCAGTCGTTCCATGACGAGCACGACGCCATACAGGGCGATTCCGAGGATCGAGGCGACGAGGATCCCGGCCCACGCGTCGGGATATACGAAGAGGTTGGCCTTGGTGAGGATGTACTGGCCGAGCACATCTTGGGGGCCGCCGAAATACTCGGCCACGATGGCGAAGACGATCGACAGAACCGAGACCACCTTGAGGGCGCTGAAGAAGAAGGGCAGGGCGTGGGGCACCCGGATCTTCCACATCACTTCCCCTTGGGTAGCGGCGTAGGACCGCATCAGCTCCAATTCGTCAGGATCGACCTCGAGAAGGCCGCGGGCGGTGTTGATCATCACCGGGAAGAACACGACGACCCCGACAACGACCATCTTGGGAACCGGGCTCGTGATCGAGAACATGCCGTTGGCGATCGGCGCCAGGGCGATGATCGGCACCGAGTTGGCGGCTATGGCAAACGGCATCAGCCCTTCACGGACCGGGATCCATCGGACCGTCATCGTGGCGACGAGGACCGCCAGGGAGGTGCCAAGGACCAAGCCACCCAGGGCCTCCAGCAGGGTGGCCAGGCCCGCCGACCAGATCACGTCGCTCGTCTCGAAGAACCGACTGACAATGACGCTCGGAGCCGGCAGCACGAAAGCCTGGACGTCGAAGACGCGGATCGCGGTTTCCCACACCGCGATCACGGCAAGGAAGGCAATGATCGGAGGCAGCCAACTCTTGACCCGATAGCGCGGACCAGGGCTGAAAGCATCGACGAATCGCTGATCAGCCACCATTCTCCTGATGTCGGAGGGCTTCCCTAACCTCGGTGACCTTGTCGTAGTAGTCAGCCGACTCCCGGGTGTCCTCATCTCTCGGATGACCCAGTCCGACTTCGATCAAGCCGCTGATTCGACCCGGTCGCGGCGACAGGACCACGACCCGGGTCGACAGGAAGACGGCCTCTGGAATCGAGTGGGTCACGAAGACGACGGTCGTACCGGTCTCGGTCCAGATCCTGAGCACCTCCTGCTGCATCTGCTCTCTGGTCATCTCATCGAGAGCCCCGAATGGCTCGTCCATGAGGAGGAGCGAAGGGTTGAACGTGAGAGCACGTGCAATGGCCACCCGCTGCTGCATGCCCCCCGAGAGTTGCCACGGGTAGAGCCCGGCGAAGTCTCCGAGCTGAACCAGATCGAGCATCCGGGTGGCCCCGGTCCGATCCTCGACCCCCATGATCTCCAGTGGAAGCTCGACGTTCTTCTGAACGGTGCGCCAGTCGAGAAGTGTCGCCTTCTGGAAGACGATTCCGTAGTCGCGATCAGTGCGGGCAGTCGCCGGCTGCTTTCCGTTGATGAGGAGCTCGCCGCTGGTCGGCGTGGTCAGGTCCCCGATGAGCCGTAGCAATGTGCTCTTCCCGCAGCCGGAGGGGCCGATGAGCGAGATGAACTCCCCGGGTTCGATGGTCAGGTCGATCCCACGCAGCGCCTCCACCTGGTCTTCACCGCGACCGAACACTTTCCCCACGCCGCGGGCGCTCACGACGCTCATTCCTTCGCCCCTCGCTGTGGCACCAACCGGCGTTCGGCGAAGCTGATCAGTCCGACGAAGAGGATCCCCACGGCGGCACAGACGATCACAGTGGCGTAGAGCTTCTTCGATTGAACGGCGAACTGCGACGAGAAGGTGAGCAATGCTCGGCCCAGCCCATGCTGAAAGCCAGCCGGTAGCTCGCCGATCAGGGCCCCGACCACCGCTGCGGTAGCTGACACCTTGAGGGCGGTGAAGATGTACGGCAACGCCGACGGCACCTGGAGCTTCCAGAGGACGTCGTTCGGTGCAGCCGCGTACGAACGCATCAGCTCGAGACTGTTGGGGTCAGGCGACCGCAGCCCTCGCAGTGTGTTGATCGCCACCGGGAAAAACGTGAGGTAGGCGGCGATCACCGACACCGCCATCCATTGCGACAAACCGACCGACCCTCCCCAGACGACCACCATCGGTGCGATGGCCAGGATCGGGACGGTCTGGCTGGCAACGACGTAGGGCATGAAGGCTCGCTCCGCGAGTCGGGACCTGACGAACCACACCCCGAGACCAAATCCGATCAGGCCACCGACGAGGAACCCGGCGATCGCCTCCCGCAGTGTCCACAACGATCTGCCGAAGAGATCGACGATCAGCAGGCTGCCACCTCTCCGGACAGGACGGAAGAGCTCGATCACCATGTCCCACACGTGAGGCATCACCACGTCGTCGGGTCGGACCGGCCTGATCCATCCCAGCGACGACCAGATCAGCTTGTAGGTCTCCCACACGGCGATGAGAGCGAGGACCACACCGATGACCGAGATGGTCTGGCGAGCACGGGGCCCGAGCCGCTCCCATCGCCCCATTCAGCTAGCGCCTTCCCGTCGGGGAGGCTGGAGTTCCTGCGGAACTCACGCGTGAGTGGGAAAGCCGAGGTCTACGCCGCGGTGGATTGGATCGGCCCAGCGGGAGATGACGACTTTCTGTCTGGAGTAGAAGTGGACTCCCTCCGGCCCGTAGATGGCGTGGGATCCGAATATCGAGTCCTTCCATCCGCCGAAGCTGTAGAAACTGAGTGGTACCGGGATTGGCACGTTGATCCCGACCATTCCCACCTGGATCTCTTGTTGGAATTTGCGGGCGGCGCCACCGTCGTTGGTGAATACCGCGGTGCCGTTCCCGTAGGGGTTTTCGTTGATGAGCCTGATGGCGTCTTCATAGTGTTCGGTCCGCACCGTGGAGAGGACAGGTCCGAAGATTTCGTCGGTGTAGATCGACATCTCTGGTCTGACGTTGTCGAACAGCGTGGGGCCGAGAAAGAAGCCGTTCTCGTATCCATCGACGACGAAGTCCCGGCCGTCGGCGATCAACAGGGCACCCTCGGTCTCGCCTGCGTCGACGTATCCGCGGACGCGGTCGAGATGCTCCCGGGTGACCAGAGGCCCCATCTCCACACCGGGCTGGTCGCCCGGACCGACGTTGAGCTTCTCGATGCGAGTCTGCACACCCTCGATGAGCTGATCACCGGCGTCTCCCACGGCCACCACAGCGGAGATGGCCATGCAGCGCTCGCCTGCCGAGCCGTATCCGGCCGATACCGCGGCGTCGGCGGCGAGATCGATGTCGGCGTCGGGGAGGACGATCATGTGGTTCTTGGCCCCGCCGAGAGCCTGGACCCGCTTCCCGTGCCGGGTGCCGGTCTCGTATATGTACCGGGCGATCGGGGTGGAGCCCACGAAGGAGACCGCAGCCACATCAGGATGGGTGATCAGCGCATCCACCGCCTCCTTGTCCCCGTGCACCACGTTGAACACGCCATCGGGCAGCCCCGCCTCAGCCAAAAGCTCCGCAGCCAACTGTGAAGGCGAGGGGTCTTTCTCCGACGGCTTGAGAACAAACGTGTTCCCGCACGCGATCGCGATCGGATACATCCACATCGGAACCATCGCCGGGAAATTGAACGGAGTGATACCAACCACCACGCCCAACGGCTGACGGATGGTGTAGGTGTCCACACCCGTCGACACCTGCTCGGAGTAGTCACCTTTCAACAGATGGGCGATATTGCAGGCAAACTCGATCACCTCGAGACCACGCTGCACCTCCCCCAAAGCATCATCGATCGTCTTCCCATGCTCGGAGGTCAGCACCTCGGCTATATCACGACGACGCTCCGCCACCAACTCGCGGAAGGCAAACATCACGTTCTGCCGCTGGGTCAACGAGGAGTAGCGCCAGGACTCGAACGCCCGAGCAGCCACACCCACCGCCCGGTCGACGTCCTCCGCCGAAGCCAACGCCACCTCACCGGTCTGGACACCCGTCGCCGGATTGAACACCGCACCCGACCGGCCCGACGAGCCTGCCGTGAACGATCCGTCGACCCAATGATGGATCTGCTTCATGACCGGAACGCTAGTTGGCTGTGTCTACGCGTTGGACTTGTCGATGCGGATCGGCACCCAGGGGTCTGCGACGTCCCAGTCGAGCCTGGCCGCTGCCTGCCAGGCGTGCTCGTCACACACCAGGCCATCCGGGATCATGAAGAGTGCGCGTTGCCGGCAGAACGTGCAGCGTCTCTGCGGCACCGTCTGACTCAACTGCTCTTCGAGAGCGATGTCGCGCAAGTCCTCGTCCGAAGGTGGACGCATCCGGGAGAGCTTTGGGTACGACTGGACTGAGTCCTCGACGTAGCGCAGGCTGACCTGTCCGCAAGTCTCGCAAACCTCGCGAGCCATTCCGGCTGTGATAGTGGTGAGCGTGGTGCCGTGTGAACACCAGCCCGAGTTCCGCCTCTGTTTCAACCTGCCTCCCAACAGGATTCCCTTGGCGACAAGCTAACCACGGAGGTGCACGAATGCCAGGGGCCATATTGGGCCGACAGGTTGGACTAGACCATCCAACAGCCTCCGGGTCTTTCAGGAACCGATCCGCATTTCTGGGTCGTCAGAACCATGTCGGATTCATTCGACCTCCGCGACAATCGAATTCACGGATTCGACTTTTCGACGCCAGGGAGGCTCCGAGATGTTTGCCAAAAAGGCCAGATTCGCTCGTCCAGATTGCGAGCACACCGATACCGTCACTGTCCGGAATTCAGGTATCGAAAGGACCATCTGTGAGAACTGTGGGCACGTCAGCTTCGTGGCCCAGGAGGGGTTGTCTGGGACAGCAAGCCGGAACCAGTTCGAGCGCGAGTCGGAGCGCACCCCGGCTGCTGTGTAGGTCGAAGGGGTGTCCCGGCCGTGGGGGCCCGGGACACCCTTCGAGATGACCACGCTTCGCGTCGTCCAGGGAGATATCACCACCGTCGAGGTGGATGCGATCGTCAATGCCGCTAACAGCCGTCTGGCTGGTGGGGGTGGAGTCGACGGAGCCATCCATCGGGCCGGAGGGTCCTCCATCCTCTCCGAGTGTCAGGCCTGGGTCGCCGACAATGGCCCGTTACCCACGGGTGAGGCAATGGTCACCACGGGCGGAGAGTTGCCAAGCCGGTATGTCATCCACACGGTCGGCCCGGTATTCGGGGAACATCCCCCAGAAGAGGCGCGCCAGCTCCTCGCCCGCTGCTACTCGAACAGCCTGGCGAAGGCGGACGGTCTCGGCTGCGAATCCGTGGCGTTCCCCAACATCTCGACCGGGATCTTCGGCTACCCGAAGAAGCCGGCGGCGGGGGTCGCCGTAGAGACGGTCACGGGGCTTGCCGGTGCGCTCGGTGCGGTGAATCTCGTCCTCTTCGTGTGCTTCAACGAAGACAATGCGAGTCTCTACTCGGACTTGCTCGGGTCCTGAGAGCCTTCGCGGTTTCGCTCGAGCCAGGCCCGGACCCACCACATGTCGTCATCGGTGGTGCCGGCGCCGGGGATGGGCTTCCCGGTGCCCTTCAGGTGGTCGAAGTCGCCACGCTCGATCGCCTCACGGATGAGACGATCGGCGTGGCCTTCGACAGAATCGGGGTGGCCGACAGGCATGGAGGAAGGATCCTACCGGCCGTCCCGACTTCAGGCCGCCGACATGGGCCGGCCGGACCGCTTGGACACGGTCAGGCGATAGCGGCCCACCGACAAAGATCGCTCCCTGGGCAGGTTGGAGGCAAACCTCTGAATGTCGGCTTCATGCCGGCGGTCTACTTGAATGCTTCTGGCAACGTCGTACATGTCGTTCCCTTTCCTGTAACTGAAACTTTTCGTTGCGGTAAGAACCATTACCGCTTACACTCCTTACGATAGAGCGTTTCACGTAACGAGTCAAATGGATTTCTCTCATTACACCACCAAACCCGTCGAGCTAGCCGTCGCCCTCACGAACACTCAGGGCGTCACCACGGACACCCTCGACTCCCCAGAGGACCTGATTGAGTTTCTCGACGGTTATCGAGAGCTCTGGGAGGGGGTGGCGAAGCCGCCCCGGAAGACAGATCTGACCGAGGTGATAGAACTGCGGTCGGCGCTCCGCGCGATCATGGAGTCGGACGACGAGCGCGACGCCTCAGCGCGCGTCAACAAGCTGCTCGAGCAGTACGGGGCCACCCCCCGACTCTCGACCCACAGCGGCCACCCCCATCTCCACTTCGAGCCGATAGAGAGCTCGATCGTGTGCTGGCTTGGCGCCATCACTGCGATGGGTCTGGCCAGCGTGATAGTCGAGCACGGCGTGGACCGATTCGGTGTATGCGACTCCGGGACCTGTGCCGACGTCTACATAGACACATCGCGCAACCGATCCCGCCGTCACTGCTCCAACACGTGCTCGACGAGAGAAGCCGTCGCCGCCTACCGCAAGCGCCAAGCCTGACCTTTGGTCAGGTTCGAGTTTCCTACGGAAACTCAGGCCAGGCTCGCCTCCAACGTGATATCCACGTTTCCGGCGAGGGCTTGTGAGACCGGGCAGCCGTTCTTGGCGGCTTGGGCCAGTTCCTGGAACTTCTCCTCGTCGATGCCCTCGACATCGCCCACAACTGTGAGGGCCATGGTGGTGATGCCGGTCCCCGGAACGAAGGTGGCAGTGGCGGTGACATCGAGACTCGTCGGCGGGGTCTCGTTCTTGGCCAGAGCATTGGAAAAGGCCATCGAGTAACAGGCCGAGTGTGCCGCCGCGATCAGCTCTTCTGGGCTCGTGGTTGAGCCATGCTCCTCAGCGCGTGCCTTCCAGGTGACCTGAAGCGGACCACCGGCCCCGCTGTCCATGGACGCCGTGCCGGAGCCATTGAACAGATCGCCCTCCCAATGAGTGCGGGCTGTGCTGTCGAGTGCCATGTGTGACCTTTCGTCGTCGCGTGGTTCGAGGGTACCGCTTCGGGAGGTAGGCAATGCCAGCCGCCATACGAGCTATACAAGGCGCCATGCGACGGATCGACGTAGCCGAGCGCCGGGCCCGACTCGGCCTGCGTCACCAACTGGCGATCCCTTCGTCCAACGTCGTGGATGCGACCAATTCAGTCGTTGCTCTGCACTCCTCTGACCCGACGACCGTGTACCTGTCGCTAAAGGCAAGGGTTCCCGGGCTCGTGGTGGCTGACCTCGAGTCGGCTCTCTACCACCAGAAGTCCTTGATTCGGGTCTTCGGGATGCGACGCACCCTGTGGGTGGCGGACCGGGCGAAGCTGCCGATCATCCATCACTCCTCGACCGCCCGGCTCGGAGAGATGGAGAGACGCCGGACGATCAAGATCCTCGAGGATGGAAAGGTCACCGACGACGGCGCCGCCTTCCTGAGCGAGATGACGCCCAAAGTGCTGGCCGCCCTGGACAGTCATGGGGAGCGGCTCACCCGGGACCTGACCGCCGACATCCCATCGCTCCGCCAGGGCATCGAGTTCTACAACCGGGCGGGCAGGTTGATGGGGACCACCGGGGCCGGCTCCCGGGTGATCAACCAGCTCGCACTCGAATCTCGAATCGTGCGCACCCGACCGGCCGGCACCTGGATCAGCGGCCAGTACGCCTGGTCGACGATGGAGGGATGGCTGGGCGCCCCGATGCCGCAAATGTCAGTCGACGAGGCGAGCGCACTCCTCGTCGCCGACTACCTCCGTGCGTTCGGCCCGGCGACGGAGATCGATGTCAAATGGTGGACCGGATGGCCTCTGCGACAACTCAGACCCGCCCTCGCCGCCAACGGAGCGGTCGAAGTGCAAGTCGAAGGTGGCATTGCCTACGTGCTCCCCGACGACCTGGAGCCGGTGGATGCCTCCGAGTCGTGGGTTGCAGCACTCCCGTCGCTGGACCCCACAACGATGGGCTGGAAAGAGCGTGACTGGTATATGGGCGAGCACACCCCAGCTCTCTTCGACGGGAACGGAAATGCCGGGGCGACGATCTGGGTCGACGGACGCGCCGTCGGGGGTTGGGCTCAACGACGAGACGGGACCATCAACCACGAGCTGATGGAAGATGTGGGGGCCGAGGCCGTGGCGCGGGTCGAAGACCAACTGGCCCGGCTGGAGAAGTGGTTCGACGGGACGGTGATCACCCCCCGGTTTCGCTCACCCAGCGACAAGCGACTCGCAGGGTGACTATCGGACCTCTTTCTGGCTTCGACTCCGATCGAGGCTGCCGATGAAGGCGGCCCCGATGACCAGCGCGAGCAATGCGATCCAAAGCCTGGCCGCCTCCACCAACTCGACTGCCATCGAGAAGTCGGCGTCGAACTCGGCGCCGAGCACCTCGACTCCGCCTGCGTCCGTTTGCCCCATCATCCCCGACTCGTAGTCGGTCATCAGGCCGACTCCCGGATCCCGCAACCCGCCTCCGGGTGGCGATGTGGGCGGGACCACGGCAGTCACACCTTCGGTCGTCGTCGTCGAACCGGGGACAGTCGTGGTGGTCGTCCCGCCATCGGACTCGACTCTTCCGTTGCCGCTGAGATCGGGAGATGCATTCACCGTCGACCGCGGATCGGAAGTGGAGGGTGAGTTCGGAATCGTCGTAGTCGGGAGCGTTGTCGATGAGGTACTGGTCTGAGTCGAAACAAGGGAATTCGACGAACGAGGACGGGTCGTCGTGGTCGTTGAAGACGTTGACGGTGTAGTGGTCTTCGTCTGCCGAAGGTGACCGTTGATCTCGACCCGATCGATGATGGCGTGACCGTTGTAGAAGAGCTCCAGCCCTCCCAACCCCGCCTCGCTTGCGTCCGGGACCTTGAACCTCACCTTGAATCCCGAGCCGAGATGCTCGCTGACGCTGATCGTCTTGTGGTGGTCGGTGGCCTGAGACAGGTCGTACTCCTTCAAGCTGTGCCACTGTGAACCGTCGTAGACCTGCACCCAGAGATCGGCGTTGGTCGCTTCCAGCAACCCGATCTGTGGCACTACCTGGATGTCGAAAGACAATTCGGCGCTCTCGAACAATGACAGGTCCGCCGCCCGGCTGACACCGAACGAGGTGAGGACCAATCCGGGATCGAGGCCTTCCCCACCCTCGATGTGTAGACAATCGTTGTTGGAGCAGTACTCCTGCCCGACGTGGACATTGCCCGACCAAGGGCCTCCCGAATCCCCGAACTCAGACCACGCAGCGCTGAACTCGAGACTGCCGTCGTTGCCGGAGTAGTCGCCCGAACCGAAGTCGTCTCGATAGTCGGCGGTCTCGCCAGCAAGCGCCACACCGGCGGGCAGGGCCAGGGCGACTGCAACGGTCAGCGCGGCGAGACGCCTCACCGGGCCAGCGACCTGATCATCGCCGCCACAGACGATCCGTCGTCTTCAGGGTCGAGGCCCACCGGGGCCGCCGGCACGGATACCACGAAGTAGGTGCGGGACCCGAACCGTTGGTAGCGGAGCGAACCACCCATCATGTCGGTGAGACGGGAGGCCACAGCGAGGCCGAGCCCGACACTCCCTGCAAGGAGGGCGGACCGGCCGTCGTGTCCAAAGGGCTCGAACAGGGTGGGGATCCGGTCCTCGGGCACCCCGGGCCCGTTGTCGCTGACCTCGATCTCGACGTTCTCCGGGCCCGCGCTGACCTCGATCTCGGTCTTCGGGCCCCCGTGTCGAGCCGCGTTCGACAGGAGATTGACGACCACATGACGCAGCCTGGCGGCATCCACCATCGCCACGGCGTGGGTGGGCCGGCGATGGATGGTCATGCCGGCTCGCTCGAATGGCGTCACCGCGGCATCGATCACTTGCTGAACCGGAGCTGCCGCCAGCTCGATCTCGATGCCGGTGCTGTCCAAACGAGATGCAGTGAGCAGGTCGTCGACCATGCGGGTCATCTCTGCAGCCTCGTTGGCGATGATCTGTGCAGTCTCGGCGGTGGCTTCGGGGCCCTGGACTCCCCCATCGGAGAGGATCTCGGCAAATCCGTATATCGAAGTGAGAGGGGTCCGCAGCTCGTGGGAGAGACCGGCGATGAAGTCGTCTTTGGCCCGATTGATCGTCCGCTCCGCTTCGAGCTCGAGACGGCTCCGCTCTCGGAGCGCCTTGACCTGCCGGCGAGTGACAACGAAGTAGACGATGACGGCGGAGCCCGGAACGGCGAGGGTGAGGAGGAAGACCACCCAACCGTTCAGGGCCCGACCGTCCGCTGTGTTGTCTTCGATGGCTGCCTGGATCTCGTCTTGTTCGATGTGCAGCGCATTGACCAGGTCGATGTAGGTCCCCTCGACCTCGGTCTGAATCATGTCGTGGGCCGTCTCGACGTTGCCGGCGCGAATCAGCTCGATGGCTTCCCCGACAGGGACCAGGAGCCGGGCGAGTTCTGCCTGCGAGGCGTGGCCGGGGCCAATGTCGGCGAGATGGGTCAGCTCTTCGAAGGCCGCGTCGATCTGGTCCATTGCGAACGTGAGGTCGTCCTGTCCGACCAGGCCGTAGTCGAGAAGTTCGGCGAAGGTTGCCGCTTGAGCGAGACCTGCCCTCGTGAGTGCAGCAGTGCCCATCGTGGCGTTGGTCCAGTGCAGAGACCTGGCGTTGTTGGTCACGCGGGCGATGCTGATGGAGTTGACGAATACGAGACCAGCCACGACGAGTAGCACCAGCAGCGCGGCGCCTACTGCATAGACCACACTGCGTCGACTAAACCGAGAATGGGCACGCGCCACACTTGCCATGTCCGGTTGATCGGCAGATCCTGCAACATCAGAAATAGGTCATAAGCCCCACGGCGGGTCGTGAAACCGCAAGTCAGAGCGACGGCCAGGCTCCGGGTGCCTCCTTGACGACCGAGTCGAACTTGAGCCCCATCAGGACCACCCCGGCACACCCGGCGTCACGAGCCCGCTGCTCCAACTCACCGGTGATTTCCCAACCCCCCTTGCGTTGCACGTCGGGGGGATACTCATCGAGTCGCTGCTTGAGGGCAGCACTCGCCGGAACGGCGCCCATCGACTCCATGCGTTCCACCCAGTCGACACTGAACGGCGGGATGATCATCAGGTAGACCGGTGGGTCGTCGGGCTTGAGTCTGAGCTTCGCCACCTGCCGCTCCACCGACTCGGGGTCGATCACCGGACCCGCAACGAAGAATTGGGTCCCCAACTCGATCCTCTTTCGAAACTGCCACTCGGCGAATCGGGTCGGCATCCCGACCTCGAACCTGGGCAGCTCCTCCTGGAGGTCGGTGAGATGGTCGACGATCTCGTGGTGATGGGCCAGATGATCGACCTGGGGAAGAGTGTCACCGATCACCACGAGGAACGAGTCGACACCATTCATCAGTGCCCCACGCACCTCCGATTCGATGGCGAGGATGTTCCGGTCCCGGGTCGAAACCACGACCGTCGGATGAACGTGCGGCACATCGTGGGTGATCCGGGCCGAGAAGGCGTAGGGCGAGAGACGGATCCGACCGAACACGTTGTCCGTGACCAAGACGTTCCGCCAAGCGGGGAACAGGTCGTGATGACGGGCCTCAGGCAGTTCTGGAGGATTGACCTCGGCGATGCGGACCCAACCGCTCTCATGCGTCAGCAAAACGCGTCTCCCTGGGTTTGCGGGCAATGAAGTACTTGGCCTTGGGGTGGTGGGCGATGATGGCCGACGTGGTCTGCTCCGGCTGATACTGATACCCGGTCTCCTCATTCACCACGATTCCGATCCGATCGGCCTGGAGCAGTTCGGCCACGGTCTGGTTGTCTTCGAGGTCGGGGCACGCCGGATATCCCCATGAGTAGCGGCCACCGCGGTACTTCTGTCGGAACAGGCCGGTGAGAGTCGGGCCGTCCTCGTCCACGAAACCCCATTCGGTGCGGATGCGGTGATGCCAGAACTCGGCCAGAGCCTCGGCCAGCTCGACACCCAAACCGTGTACCAGGAGGTACTCCTGATACTCATCCCCGTCGAACAGGGCCTTGGTCCGCTCGGAGATCCTGTCTCCCATTGTGACGATGTGGAAGGCGGCGTAATCGACCTCCCCCGAGTCGATCGGGCGATAGAAGTCGGCTATGCAGTAGAAGGGCTCCTCCTGCTGCCGTGGGAACGAGAACCTGGTGCGCTCCTTCGTCCTCGACTCGTCCTCCCAGATCACCAGATCGTCTCCGTCGCCGTTGGCCGGGAAGTACCCATAGACCACTTGAGGAACGAGCAGCTCATCGGCGCGAGCCCGTGCAAGCTGATCGCGCAGAACCGGCTGGAGACGCTCCTTGAACTCACGATCGTTCTCCCCCGGGTTGGGGCGGAATTGCCATTGGTTACGGAACAGGGCGGTCAGGTTCAGGTAGGGGACGATCTCATCGAGGTTGATTCCCTTGACGACCCGGGATCCCGAGAACGGTGGATGGAACACCTCGTTGTCCGCCTCTACCGACGGCGCCCGGTCGGGGACGATCTCGGCCGGCTCGTCCAGGGTGTGGCGGTGTCTCGGTGTGGCCGGCTCGGGGGCAGGGTCGCCGGCCATGATCCGACCCATGGCGTCGAGACCGGCGAAGGCGTTCTTCCCGTAGTAGAGCGGACCGGCGTACCGCGACCGCAGGTCGGCCTCGACGTAGCTTCGGGTGAGGGCGGCGCCACCGAGCAGGACCGGTACCGAGCCGTGGCCCCGTCGTTCCAACTCTTCGAGGTTGTCCTTCATGATGAGGGTGCTCTTCACCAGCAGCCCACTCATCCCGATGGCGTCGGCCCGATTCTCCTCGTAGGCCTGGATCATCTCGTTGATACCGACCTTGATCCCAAGGTTGTAGACCTCGTAACCGTTGTTGCGCAGGATGATGTCCACCAGGTTCTTCCCGATGTCGTGGACGTCACCGGAGACTGTGGCGAGGATCACCGCGCCACGCCGTGTCGTGTCCGACTTCTCCATCAGCGGCTCGAGGTGGGACACCGCCTTCTTCATCGTCTCGGCCGACTTGAGAACGAAGGGGAGTTGCATCTCGCCGCTGGCGAACTGATCACCGACAGTCTTCATCCCGTCGAGGAGGAAATCGTTGATGATGTCGAGCGGCCTGGTTCCCTCGTCGAGAGCGATGTCGAGGTCTTCGATGATGTGCTTCTGGTCGCCGTCGACGATGCGTCGGGCCAACCGCTCACCGGTGTCAAGACCCTCGTAGTAGTCGACGGAATCGTCGCGTGTCTTGGCGTCGGCGAACAGCTCGAGGATTCGCTCCAGCGGGTCGTACCCCTCCGACCGCCGGTCATAGATGAGGTCGAGACATGCCTGACGCTGGTCAGGGTCGATCTTGGTCAACGGCTCGATCTTCCCTGCGTGGACGATGGCCGCGTCCAGCCCGGCTTCCACGGCCTCGTGGAGGAACACGGAGTTGAGTGCCTGGCGGGCAGCCGGGTTGAGACCGAACGACACGTTGGACACACCGAGAACGGTCCGAACGCCGGGAAGTTCGCTCTTGATCCTCTTGATCGCCTCGAGGGTGGCGATGCCGTCCTGTCGCAGGTCCTCACCACCCGTCGTGAGCGGGAAGGTGAGGGCGTCGAAGATCAGGTCGGATGGGTCTAGCCCGTACCGCTCGACGGCAAGGTCGTGGATTCTGTGGGCGATCTCGAGCTTCCACTCCAGGGTTCGAGCCTGGCCTTTCTCATCGATGAGGAGACAGATGACTGCGGCGCCATGTCGCGCCGCCAACTTGAACACCTTGTCGAGCCTGGAGCCCTCGGCCTCGCCGTCCTCGAGGTTGGCGCTGTTGAGGATGCTTCGGCCCCCGAGACGCTCGAGACCGGCTTCCATGACCTCCGGCTCGGTCGAGTCGAGAACGACCGGAGCGGCGACGTCCGTGGCGAACGCGGCAGCGATGCGAGACATGTCCTCGACCCCATCACGACCGACGTAGTCGACACAGAGGTCGACCAGGTGGGCGCCCTCCTGGAGTTGGGACTGCCCGATGGTGACGCACCCCTCGATGTCGTCGGCGAGGAGGGCGTCCCGGAATGCCTTGGATCCGTTGGTGTTGGCCCGCTCTCCGATCATCAGAAACGAGGTGTCCTGATCGAAGGGAACCTGGGAGTAGATCGAAGCGGCCGATGGGAGGACCGTCGCCTCTCGTTCGGCCGGCACCTTCCCTCGCACCCTCTCGACCACCGCCGCCAGATGTGCCGGCGTGGTCCCACAGCAGCCGCCGATCACTCCGACGCCAAGCTCTGTGACGAAGTCGTGGAGATGAGATGCCAGGGTTTCCGGGTCGAGGTCGTAGGCGACCTCGCCGTCGACGACCTTGGGAAGGCCGGCGTTCGGGATCGCCGAGATCGGGGCCTTCGAGTGTCTGGTCAGGTGGCGCAGCGGTTCCCACATCTCGGTCGGACCGGTGGCGCAGTTGAGTCCCACGATGTCAGGTCCGACGGCTCGCAACGAGGTGAGGGCGGCGCCGATCTCGGTTCCTGCGAGCATCCGACCGGTCAACTCGATCGTGACCTGAACCTGGATCGGCAACTCGACCCCGGCCGCCGTCATCGCTCGCCGCGACCCCTCGATCGCCGCCTTGGCGCCGAGGAGGTCGTACTGGGTCTCGATGATGAGGAGGTCGACCCCACCGTCGATCAGACCCGCCGTCTCGGTTTGATAGGCATCACGAAGGTCCCGGTAGGAGATCTGGCCGAGAGTGGCGAACTTGGTCCCCGGGCCGATCGATCCGGCCACCCAGCGGGTTCGCCCGTCTTCGTCGATGTACGAGTCCACCGTCTTGCGGGCGATGGATGCCCCGGCAGCGGCGATCTCGTAAGCGCGGTGCGCGATGCCGTATTCCCCAAGCGGGACGGCGAAGGCCCCGAACGTATTGGTCTCGACGACGTCCACGCCGACATCCAGGAAAGAACGGTGAAGCTCGGCGACGACATCGGGCCGGGTGACGTTGAGGATGTCGATACACCCGTCGAACTCTGGGCCACCAAAGTCCTCATCGGTGAGCCCGACGAGCTGGAGGTTGGTGCCGGAGGCTCCATCGAACACAACGACGCCCGAGTCAACGGCCTGCAAATAGCTTCGCTTGTCGCTCATGGGTGCTCCTTTGTCTCTTTCGAAACGCTGCGAGCACCACGAGCCGACGACTCGAGGTCACTCATCGAATCCAGGCATTGGCACCGTGCCGTGACCTTGTGACGGTGGGGTCGGTTGCCGCGGCTTCGCAGGGCCTGTTCCCTCAGCCGCTCTAGATGAGCGTTTCTTGAGTGTCAGCCTATTCGGGCCGCACGGGTATCGGCAAGGTATGGGCGGGATCTGATCGCAGTGCCAAGATGACTCTGCAAAGGAGGCGATTTGCCGTCAGGACGCTCGCTCAATGGCAGATATGCGATCGCATTGGCCGCATGCAGCGCCGCTTGGGTCATCGGCTCGACGCCATTCTTCAGCTCCGGCGATCTCAAACCAGCCGGTCTGGTGCCTTCACTCGTGCTGCGTCCCCCGGACGGTCGATCGCTGCCTGAGAATCTCTCCCAGCCCTGTTGTACGTTCCTAGTCGCGGGTTGGACAGAGGGGAATCTGTATGAGCCAACTCAGATCAGTTCTCGACGAAATCGCTTCGGTCGATGATCACGAGTTGACGGCCGAGGAGGTCGTGGCCGATATTGCCGAGCTCGTCCACGTTGGTCAGCTGGTCGAGGTTCTCATCGCCCGCAAGACGAAACGACTGGCCGACCGGGGAGACCATCAGGCTCTTGGCTACTCCTCGCCCACCAGCCTCCTGGTTGACGTCGGGCGGATGACGCCCTGGCGGGCAAGACAGGTGGTCTCGTATGCCAACGCTACTGCCAGAGCTCCGATCGCCTATCGAGGGTGGGTGGACGGACGGTTGTCTACCGACCAGGCACGCTGGTTGTTCTCCGCTGCCGATGCACTCCCCGACTGTTATCCCGAAGCCGAACAGCGGCTCGTGGACATCGTCGAAGGACTCGACGCCGTGGACACGAGACGAGCCGTGGAGTATTGGCGGCAGGCGGTCGATGGTCCTGGTGATCTCGACGCCGAGAAACAACAGATCCGTAGAGGTCTGTCCGCTTCATGGCTGGTCAACGGGATGCTCAAAGTCGATGGGACCATGACCCCTCTCGCCGGCCAGGCATTCCTCGCCGGAATCGAAGCCAACATGCCGCCACCCCGGGACGCAGACACCCGCACGCCACGACAGCGCCGCCACGACGCCCTGGAAAACCTGTGCCGTGACTGGCTCGACAACGGAACCACCCCCACCATCGGCGCAGAGAAACCACACATCACTCTCCACACCGACCTCGCCGCACTGCAGGGCATCGCAGGCGGCCTCCACGAAACCCAAGACGGCACCATCATCGACATCGACACCCTCCGCATGGTCGCCTGCGACTGCTCCATTACCCGCATCATCTTCGGACCCGAAGGCGAGGTACTGGACGTGGGACGCAGGACCAGAGTCTGGAGCCCGGCACAGAGACGGGCCATCACCGCCAGAGACCGTCACTGTCAGGGACCGGGCTGTCGAGCCAAGCCGGAACAC
>DASTOM010000040.1:0-14238 GCA_035762545.1 Acidimicrobiia bacterium | reverse complement strand
GCCGGGTACTTATCACCACACCCCGTGGTGTCTCTGGATCTAATCGCGACTTCAGGCCCCGACTCAATACCCTGCGGTGGTAATCCCCCTACCGGCAGCGTCGATACCAGCTACCTGATTCGGGTAACGGGCTGGATTTCCGTGGTGACCGAATGCTGTCGATACCGGGGCTCGTAGTCGGATCTCTCCGGACAGATCACAGCGGCAACCTCGCATCAACCCGACCGGCCTACCGGCGGATTAGGTGCACTAAACGAGGGAAGGCCTGTGGTTGTTGGGATTTAGGGTGGTCAGGCCAGCGAGGTCAAACGAGGGTCAAACGCGACAATGGGGTGAATAGGCAGGAGTCGCTAACAAGCCAACAGCGTGAACACTCGGAGGAAAACTGCCTATGGCTGCTCGCTCGGTACGGCTAAGTCGCGGTACCCCGGGCTGAACTCGACACGGCACCGGTTCCCCGGTCCTCGGCCGCACTCAGGCGGCTAGTCCACTAGCGAGCGAGGAGATCCTGCACGTGGCGCACTTCGTCGAGACCATTCAGACCGAGCTGGTACGACTGGTTCCTGATGTCGTTCTTGGCGGCCTCCAACACCGGCACGATGTCATCGACAAAACCGCCGGTTTTGGTGTAGTCGATCCCGCCGCTCTCGATCGAAACAGAGATATCGCCTACCTCGCCGGTAGTGAGGTAGTTGTCGACGCCCTCGAACACCGCCACGTCGATCCGCTTGACTATCGAAGTGAGTGTGCGTGACTGCCAGCCCGCCAGCACACTCTGACTGGCCCACGGCTCAGACTTCCAGGCCTGGAACTTGGCATGCTCGTCTTCGTCGATGCCGATCGCCCACAGCCACCTGCCTGACCGCACGGATTCGGAGTGGATCGCCTCGAAAACGCCTACTCCGGATTGCCCCGCGGCGTGGAACACGACATCGGCTCCTTCATGAATGAGAGATCGGGCCCCCAATCCGCCGAGAGTCTCACTGGCAAAGCCGTCCGCCGACCTGCTCAGGTAAACGTGGCTGACGTCGATCCCAGAGTCGACGTAGGACACGCCCTGTTCGAATCCCTCGTGGTAGGGGTGCATGAAAGGGGCGTCCATCCCAATCACGATTCCGACGCGACCGGCTGCGGTCTTGTGAGCGGCGGCCACGCCGGCAAGGAACCCGAGCTCGTCGTTACGGGATGTGATGTGAGCTTCGTTGTGTCTGGGCGCATCGGAGCCGAGGGACTCATGCCAGTCGAGCCACAAGAAGACGGATTCCGGATGATCCTCGATCAACCGACCGACAACGGGTTCGTTCATCGCACGGCCAGCCGTCAACACCACCAGGCGTGTTCCCCTGGAGAGACGATCTTCGACGTTGGCCAGATTCATGATCCGACCCACGTCGTCCGCCAGGTGCTCCGCGACAACCCCATGTCTCTCGGCGGCCTGATCGAGGCCTTTTCTTATCAGCCTCCCGAAGGTGTATTCGTCCGAGACTCCCCACAGAACCACTGCCGGCGGGATCTGGGGCCGGTCCCGAAGGGCGATCGAGGCGTCGAGGAAATCCTCTTCCCCCTTGGTGAGTCGAAGTCGGGTTCCGGATCGCCAGCCCTCGAAGCTCTTCAGCCGCTCACCGACGAGCAGGTAGTCCTCTGACCGATCGGATGCAATCCATTCTTCGGTGGACGCGTCGAGGGCGTGGATTCGATCCAGGTCCTCGGAGTGCGCCTCGATCCAAGACGCGAGCTGAGGCCATTCCGTGAGCAGGTACTCGTGGGCGATCTGGACGACTGCAGCCCCCGAAGCCTCCCGATCGAAGGTGAGTAGTCGCCGTGACCCGAAGGCGTCGAGGACGGCCTGCAACGCCACCGGATCCATCCCGAGATCCAGGAGATCCCGCACGGGCACCGGGCGGCGGGCAGGATCGGTGGATCGACTCTTACGAACCATTCGGAGCATGACCTGTTCCACGACTTCGCGGCCCTCGTCATCCAGCTCTCCGAGTAGCTCATCAGCCGCGAAGGTGAGAGCCCCCTGGAGTCCGCCCAGGTCTTGATATCGGGTCAGCGTCAACGCTTCTGAGGCTCTCTCGAAGAGCTCGAAGAGGGCGAACTGGAAGATCGGGAGCGCCCCCGGCTCACCGCGCATGTCGGCCACAAGCTGGGCCAACAGGGCGGGCTCCACCTCGACTCCGGTGACTCGGGCCGGTTCAACCACGGCCCGCTCTATCTCCTCGGCTGTCATCGGCTTGACGCTCACCACCGAGTCCGAGAAGAACCCAGCCAGGGATGGAACGGACAGAGGCTTGTCGTAGTGGTCAGCTCGCAGCGTTGCGACGAATCGCAGTGGGCTCTTGTGGTCTTCGACGGCGAACGACAGGAGCTGGGAGAACCGGGCGACCGCCTCTGTGTCGGCCAACATGAACAGCTCCTCGAACTGGTCGATGATCAGAACGGTCGGTCTGCCCACGGTGGCGGCCAATGACTCTGGACTCGTGTGGAAACGTCGCAGGAGAGTGGCCTGCGCCCCGAACCCGGCCCGGTCCAAGGCCGAGGCCAGCTCCCGAAGGGGTGTCGGGCCTGGCGTGACCAGAACCACGGTTTCACCTCGAGCCCGAAGCAGAGGGATCAGTCCTGCCTGGGCGGCACTTGATTTCCCGGATCCCGAGGGCCCGACGATCGAAACGAATCTCGAGCCTCCGTCCAGTTTCTCGACCACTTCGCTCACCAGGCTCTCCCGTCCGAAGTAGACCTCGGCATCCTCCTCGGAGAATGGCTGCAACCCCCGATACGGATTAGCGCCAGCTCGGCTGGGCACCGGTGGACTCAGAGACGGGTCCTGCAGAAGCACTCGCTCTTCCACGTGACGGAGACCCTCAGACGGCTCGAGACCGAGCTCGTCGCTGATGAGCTTCTTGTATTCGCCGTAGTGGCGGAGCGCTTCGGCCTGACGGCCAGAGTGGTAGAGGCTGAGGATGATGACTCTGTGAGGCTCCTCCCGCAGAGGGTCGGCTTCGATCGCCTGTCTGGCGAGGTCACGGGCCGCTTCGAGGTTCCCTTGTTCGAGATGCACTGCGGCCAGAACCTCCACAGCATCCGATCTCAGCTCTTTCAGTGCCCGGATGTATCCCTGGGCGAAATCGTCGTAGACGAATTCGGCCAGCGGAGTCGCCGTCCAGGTCGCTAGCGCTTTCTCGAGCGTGAGCCGTCCCACGGCCAGATTATCTGACCGGACCGCCGCCAGCCCTTCACGTGCCAGGCGCTCGAACCGCAGGGCATCGACTGCATCGCGAGACACACTGAGCAGGTAGCCCGGTGGCCGAGTCTCGATCACACCGGATTCCCCGTCAACCGCGAGGATCTTGCGGAGATTGGAGATATATATCTGTACCGAGTGCTCAGCAGTCCGGGGCGGGCTATCCCCCCAAACCAAATCGATGATTCGATCGGTCGGCACGATCTCGTTCGCATGGAGCAGCAGGATTGCGAGGACGGCCCTCTGCTTCGGTGATCCCAGCGCTACATAGCCGATCTCGGATCGCACCCCGAGTCGTCCCAACAGCTGGAACTGCAAACCTCGGCTGGACATCCTCGCCTGCAAGCGGCACCCCTTCAATGACCCTTGACAGATCCAATTGCGCCGCACGACTCGACCCTGCGGCCCCAGAAACCCCGCTCCTGCCATGACCGGAGCGGGACACCCCAGGACGCTACGCAATCGTGCGGCGCTGCCGTCGAAGAACCCCTGGATGACTTCACGCGAGCAGAATCAGCTGCGTTGCACAGGGACCGGTCTGTAGCGCCGACATCTGACCCGGCGAC
Organism: Acidimicrobiia bacterium; assembly: GCA_035762545.1. Lineage (GTDB taxonomy): Bacteria > Actinomycetota > Acidimicrobiia > Spongiisociales > ZC4RG35 > JANQRA01. The sequence continues at coordinate 10,428 of DASTOM010000040.1, read as the reverse complement.
CGTTGCCAGGTAGTTCGGGCGCTTTGGCTGGGCCTTCACGCGCGTGGTCGCTCGTGCTCGCCGCCAGCAGACTTCTCTTGCTTCCACCTGACCTGGAGGTGAGGCACCCTCGAAGTGGTGCCTCGCCTCCTCTTCCCTCTACTCGCCATGGGAGAGGGCGGCCGCCTGAGCCTGCGCCCCCTCGATGAGAGCTTCGACTTGACGGTCCATTGCCAGACTTCGCTCGACCAAGGGTCCCTCATAGGCAGTCGTGTAGAACCGATCCATTGCGAGACTCCGGTCAACCAAAGGCCCTGAATAGATCACTCCGGCCGCGGCCAACGCTCCAGCCTGGGCTCGCCCGCCCTCGATGAGGGCATCGATGTTGGCCTGCATCGCTTGACTACGTTCCACGAGCGGGCCGGCGGCGATGGTCCGATCCGGCTCATCGCTGAAGTCAACGTTCTGTCCAATCGCGAAACCCGCTGCCAAGCCAGCCAATGTGAACACGACGCCCAGGAACAGATTTCTAGTGCCCACCGAACCTGCTGAACCGGTGTGCCGTTCTCCGAGTGCGGTCATTTCGTCTCCTTCGACTCTTGGCGGTGTCTCCGCCTCAGTGGAGACTGACCGAACATCATCTAGAGACTGTCGAGACGCGTTCAAGATCCGCTCTATGTCGACCCGGATCAGGCGCGGTTGGCGGAGGAGGCTCGAAGCTGGCCGATCAGCGGCCTTTGGCCATCTCTCTTTGGATCTTGTCCTCCGAGATCGGCTTCTCGAAGAACACGTTCCAGCCATGCAGCAAGAGCCCGATACCCCAGCCGAGCATGGGCCATACCGGCCAGAAATAGTTCTGGCCACTCAACGCCCATATGACCACCAACATCGTGTTGACGATCAAATAGACCGCAACGTGGTTTCTGAACTCGCGTTTCGCGTTACTGCAGCTTCGCGACGCTCACGATCATCCATTCGAACTCCTCGTCTTAGATTCAGGCATGCCGAGCGGCTTTCGGGTCTTCGACTGCGACCGGAGCCGCACGAACAAGGACCGACCGTCTCTTCGATCGCAGCCGTCACGGCCGACGGTCGACATATCGAGATTCATTTCGAGAATGGACGCTGCTCACTGACGATTGAGGAATGGCGACGACTCCACCGGTGTCCAGCGGAAGAACTCGAATTGATCGACGCGTGGGAGCATGCTCAACGCTCCAGCTTTCTCGGTAGTGCGCCACGGCAGGCGGAGGTAGGACGCACCTATCGGATTGAAGATCAGAGTCAGGCAAGGTCTCTGCTGGTCGACGCCGTCGAGTTCGCCGAGTCCGAGGGTTGGGAGATGACTCAACCGCTCGAGAACAAACCGGACTTCAACAGCGGAGCAAAGGAACTTGCCCCGGGAACCGGTGAATTGAGTATTGCGCTCGGGGCGGTAGATCCCGGGGAACCCCAAGGGCCGCGCCAACTGATCATCCACATCAGATTCGATCCGCTACCGACCGGCTGACTGACTGACTGACTCCTTCAGCAAGGAGCTCGAATCACCCGGGCGACACCCAGCATGTCAGGCGAGCAGGAAGTGCCGTTCTCGCGCACCTGGCGAAATGCTCGTTACGACCCGGGAATATCCTTATTGAGCGGAAATCTCTTGCCTTCGACTTAGGAGCCGTGTGGTACGCGGAGGCCGCGATGTGCCCTTATTAGGTATGAACGTTGGGGAATCGACATGCTGACTGAGAAGCCGGAGATCGATTCGTTTACCCAGTTCGTCGTCGCCAATGAGTCGAAGCTCCGCCAGGCACTTATTGCCGTCTGTGGGTCAGCCGTCGGGCGGGAGGTTGCGCAAGAGGCCCTGGAGTATGGGTGGGAGCACTGGGAACGGCTTGGCAGCATGGAGAATCCTGTCGGTTACCTCTACAAGGTGGGTCGAAATCTGAGTCGTCGTCGCCGACCCACCCAGATCGTTTTCGTTGATGTCCCCTACGACTCGACGCCTCACATCGAACCGGCTCTGCCTAAGGCATTGGCAGCACTCTCTACTCGTCAACGGACCGCTGTCGTTTTGGTCCACTGTTTCCAGTGGACCCTGACGGAGGTGGCCGGTGTGATGGGTATCTCCAAGACCGCTGTGCAGAACCACCTGGAGCGAGGGATGACTTCGCTTAGGCGACAGATCGGAGTTGTCGGATCATGAGCTTGGAGAAACAACTCGCAGACTATGGGCGACTGCACGAGCAGGTATTTGGTCCGATCGGCGCCGATGAGGTCACCAACCCGGTGGTGCAGAAACGAGTACGAGGCGACCTCGCAACGCAGGGTCCTTCGGTCGCCAGACAACCGCGCCGCAATCGGGGGCCTGCATGGGCGCTGGTGACATTCGCAGTCGTCATCACTGCGGGCGGGCTGTTCTTCGCCTTCAGTGGAGACGACGGCGAGGTGGTTGATAATCAAACCGTCGTGCCCAGCCCGACCACGGTTCCAACATCGCTCCCCAGCCCGACCCCGCTCACACAAGAGGACTACGAGCCGATCGGACCCGGCTACTACTTCCTCGACGCCGACGAAAGACCCTCCACTCCAGCAGGTGCCACCGTCATCATCGAGGACAACAGGTGGATAGGTTGGACAAGAGGGCTGAACTTCAACGGGGGGAATGGGGTCACGCTCCACCTGCACGTGTTTGTCGAACCGTTCATACCGGGGTGTGGCCTGGATTGGGGCGCCCCTCTGCCTTCCGGGTCTACGGCGGCCGACCTGGCCGCCGAGATCGCAGCCAGCGGCTTCACCGTCCTGGAGAAGCCAAAGCCGGTCAGCGCCTTCGGCCGAGACGGATACCACGTGGTCGTCGAGCTGCCAGAAGGGTGCCAGTTCGGGGGCGATCCAGGGTTTACGGGCAACTACGGACCGCTGGCGCATATCTCGGTCAGTGACGGTGCCGTGATTGAAGCGTGGTCTTTCGACATAGACGGCTCCATAGCGATGATCGAGGCGATCTGGTTCGAGGGGTACGCCGGGAACCTCACCGAAGCCGGACAAGAGGATCTGGCCGAAGTGAGGGCCGTGATCGACTCCTTGGTGCTCACTCCCTAGGCGGGGCAAACTGGCCACGTAATACGAAGCAAACATCGACCGGACTCTCGGCGAGGGGTCAACAACCCCTCGCTCGGCGACCGATTCGGTACGACTTGGTACGTCGTGTGTTGACTACGTGGATAAGTACGATCGGCAGGAGAGACCCCCTTACTCAACCTGTTCACCCTACGCTCGGATCAGGTGTGGTTGGTCTCGAAATGTCAATGGCTAGGGGCTATTCAGTCCGGTTGTGGTGATCCGAATCAAACGGTGGTCAAACACAACCAGGGCTGGCCCCCTGCACGCGAGAACGAATCGTGCTTGGTGAGGGTATGAATTCTTCGTCGTGACTATTCGACGAAGAGCGTGTCGTCGTGTTCGACGACCTTCCCGCGCCCGAGAGGCAACACCAGGGTCAGCGCCTTATACGCAGTCCCTAGACCTGGGACCTTGGCATAGATACCTTGTGGTCCTCGCACCATCCTGCCTGTCGCCACGTCATACTTCGAGCCGTGCCACGGACAGACGAGACACCCGTCCTCGTCGATGCTTCCATCGGCAAGGTCTGCGAAGAGGTGGCGACAGCGGCGCGTCACGGCAAAGAGCTCACCGCCCGCGTTGCCGACGGCATATCGACCGGCTCCCTTGACGGTTCCCGCAGTCAGCTCGGACGAAGGTCCGACTTCTACTTCTCTGGACATGGCTCTACTCCTCCCCGGAGACTACAACCCTGATCCGATGAAACCGACTGACGGGGCCAAGCCGCCGTCCGTCGAATGACCTGTCGACCCTCGCCCACCCACTTTGGCGGGCCGTGTGACCTAGTTAGAGCCAGCCCCAGGGCGGGAGCCCATCCCAGTCCTTCTCGACATACCGCCAGCAGCTTGACCTGAGAGATTCAGAATGTACGAGAGCGGACCGCTCCCTCGGCCCCCGGATTAGGTCGTGTTGGCGATCCGTACGCGCCAGCTCGGATAGGCCCCGCGGTTTCGTCAATTCGGCGCTTGGGTCAAACCGGCACGAGAGGCGGACATCGCTCGGAAGGGGTTCCCAAGCTCGAACAACATGACTATGATTCTGGTCATGAGTGAGGACACCCTTCCACTCGCCGAAGTCAAGAAACGACTCTCCGAAATGGTCGATCGTGTCGAGCATCACCACGATCGAGTTGTCGTGACGCGCAGAGGGCGGCCGGCGGCAGTCCTGATGAGTCCCGATGATCTCGAATCCCTTGAAGAGACCCTCGACCTGCTCTCGACGCAGGGAGCCTTGGAGGAGATCCGGAAGGCTCAGGCCGAGATCGACTCGGGCCTTGGGATCGAAGCCGACGAACTCCGAGCGACCTACCTGAAAGAGTGACCAACTGGAGGCTGGTGGTTGCCCCGTCCGCCGAACGCAGCCTCGCAAGACTCCCGGAGAAGGTGGCCCCAGCCATCGTCCAATTTATGCTCGGACCGCTACTTGAGAACCCCCACCGCGTAGGCAAACCTCTCGTCCGCGAATTGGCTGGATACATGTCAGCAAGGAGAGGCGCCTACCGGATCGTCTACCGAATCGTCGAGGAAACGTCACGTATTGAGGTTGTCCGCATCGACCATCGATCACGCGTCTATCGAACACTCTGACTCCGCGTTCCAACACGACCAGACTCCTGGTTAGGGCCAGTGGCTCTGAACTGGGACTTCGCGAGACCATGTCAAACCGAATGCTGCCCCGGAATAGAACCAGCGACGGGCGAATTCTTTGGTTTGACTTGCCGATTGCCCTGTTCAGGGGACTGTGCATCAAACATGTGCCTATCGCGAGACCCATGGAGGGTCAGACCATGGAGCGAATGCCCCAACCGGTGAGCAAGCCCTTTCTATAGACGCTGAGCGACCGGACCTGAAACCCCTCTGCTCTGCGGGCTGGGTGTAGGGGATGCCGCGACCAACCCCCCCTTGTCAGAATCGCAGACGACCCAGGGCGACGCCGAGGCCCTGGAGTTCATGATGGGCTATCTGGAAAGGCGCCCCATCGACGCCAAGGCATTCGGGGTCATCGAGCACAAGGCGACGCCATCGTGGAGGACAAAATCGTCGCGATACTCCCCGACATCGTTCTGATCCGAATCACGTTGCAGTAGACGGTCTGACCTGGGCCACCGGGGTCGTCCGATACGCTCATCCCGTGGGCATTCCCTCGGGGACCGTCAGCTTCCTATTCACCGACACTGCCGGGTCGAGCACACTGTGGGAGACGGACCGCATGGGCATGCAGGCCAGCCTGGTGGACCACGATCGGATACTCAGGTCCGCCATCGAGGCCAACAACGGGGTGGTGTTCGCCACCGGAGGCGACTCCTTCTCCGCGGCTTTCCACACCGCGCTGGAGGCGTTGCAGGCCGCTGTTTCAGCACAACTCGCCCTGGAGGCCCACCCATGCTGGTGGCGGTGGCCGCGATGAACGAGGCGCGGGAGACCTGGCGGGAGTCCCAACACCTCGAGTGACCAGCATCGGACCCCGGCCTCGATGGACGACCAGGGGACTAGGCACGTCCTTACGTCGCAGCCACTGAATCGAGGAAGGCCGCCACCACTCCTCGGGCCTCCTCTGCGGTCCCAGGGGTGTGTCGCGGTACCTGAGATCTCAACGACTTCGCAGTGGGTATCTCCCCCAGGGCGCGCCATCCGTGTCGCTCGAAGGCGCTCTCCACCCAGTCCAGGGCTGAGCCGGCGACGATGTGATCATCGAGACGGACCGCCAGGCGGGCCGCCGGGATCAACACCTGGGCCATGTCGATCTCGTCGGTCACGGGCACCTGGGCGAGGGCCTCGATGATCAGCCTCGCCGCGACCTGCGGTTCTCCCCAGGTGATGGCGATATTGGCCTGTTCCACCATGGCCCCGGCCAGGGCGATCCGGTCACCGACGGCGACGGCGAGCTCCTCCGCTCGACGAGCGTGCCGGTGGGCCTCCGGCTCGTCCCCCCTGCGCCAGGCGCAGTGGGCCAGCCATCGTTCCGCCTTGGACACTTGCCTGGTGTGCCCGGCATCCTCCAGAAGCGATGCGGCTCGCGCCAGTCGGGCCTCACCGTCGTGCCCCTGTCCCCAATAGGCGTCGTCGATCCCACGAAACAACAGACACTCCCCCAGCTGGCGCGCGGTGCCGGGGAGGAGCTCCTCGTAGATGGATGCCGCCCGATCCAGCATGGCCCCGCCGTCCTTGAAGCGACGCTTTTGGTGGATCAAACCCTGCCCGCGTAGACCGTCCGCCTCGAGAACGCGGTCGCCTAGCTCCAACCCGATCGCCTCCAGGTCGAGATAGTGCGCATCGGAGCGGGCATAGTCGTGCAAGGCCCAGGTGAGATACCCGGCGACCCTGTGGAACGCCGCCTGCGACCCGACATCGAGGTCTCCGACGGGAACTTCGTCGAGCCAGACGAGGCCCTCCCAACCCAGGAAGTTGGCATACCAGTAAGGGGTGAGGGCCTCGCAGACCCCGATGACCCCGGCCCAATCGCCACAGTCGACCAGACCTTCGAGCGCCGCTCGATAGTCGGCCATCTCCATGCCGGCGTCGGCAAGGACCTCTGTCTGATGGTCACCCTGCCAGCCGGCCACCAGATCTGCGGCCGAGTCGAGGAACGAGGCACGATGCGCTCCGCTGAGAACAGGTCTTTCCTCTTGACGGATCGCGGCTGACATCAGATCACGGATCGGTGGGAGCATCTGGTAACGGGCGGTCAAACCCGCCCAGACCGCCCTCAGAAGTGATCCGTCGACGAGGCGTGAGATCGATCCGGTGATGGCCATTGCCCGCTCGCCCTGCCCCACCACATCGACCGCCCGGTCGAGGGTGAACGGGGAGCGAAAGATCGCCAGACGGGCCAGGACGTCGGCATCGCCCGGAGGCAACAGGTTCAGACTCCACTCGACCGCGGCATCCAGCGCGGTGTCCTCCTTGACCTGGTCGAGCAGACGGGCGATGTCGACGACCCCCAGAACAGGCACCCTCCGCGCCACCAGTTCGATGGCGAGCGGGTTGCCGTCCAGTCGACTGCAGAGGTCGAGGAGGGCGTCGCCATCGGACACCGAGAATGTCCTGTCCACGGACCGTGCCCTGTCGACCAGGAGCGCGACCGATTCGTCTCGGGTTATGGCCAACGGGCGAAGCCGGTACACCGAATCCGACTCCAGGCCCACCGGGCGACGACTGGTCGACAACACACGGCAGACGGCCGGCTCCGCCGCCACTGCGAGGAGGAGAGACCTGACCGGCTCAACGACGTGTTCGCAGTTGTCCAGTATCAGCAACAACGGTCGCCCCCTGATAGCCGCGGCGAGAAGATCGAGGGTGTCGGCCCCCTCGGGGGCGGACACAGCCGCCGAGACCATCGCGGTGAGGGAGCGAATGTCGGTGGCACCGGTGAGGTCCACGAACCAGACACCGGCCGGATGGTCTTCCAAGGCGGCGCGCCCGACCTCGATCGCCAGACGTGTCTTTCCCACCCCCGGCTCACCGACCACCGAAGCGATCCCCACCTCGGCGAGCTCCTTGGTGATGCGACGGAGGTCATCCTCACGCCCGATGAAGCTCGAGGGGCTCGGTGGCAGGTTGTTGGGCACCTTTGCCTCGGCGGCCAGACCCAACCCCGGATCGTGTAGGAGGATCTGCTCCTCGAGCCCTTTCAGCTCCTCTCCAGGCTCTATTCCCATTGTCTCCCCGAGAAGATGTCGATAGTCCTGGAACTCCCGCAGGGCTTCGCCCTGGCGCCCGTCGCGGTAGAGGGCCAGCATGAGACGGTGGCGAAGACGGTCCCGGTAGGGGTGCTCCTCGATGAGCTCGGCAAGAAGAACTATTGCCGCGGCATTGCGACCGGTCGCGAGCAGGGCCTCTACCTCCACATCTGCGGCCTGTAACAGCAACTCGGTGAGACGCGTCACAGCGCCGTGGGTGTCGCCATCCAGGTCGGCATAGGGAGACCCCCGCCACAGGGCCCTCGCCTCCCGGGCCGTTTCGCGTGCACTATCCCATCGAGCAGCCTCCTGATGCTCCACGGCGGCGCCAACCCGCCCCTCGAAGACGTCTCGGTCCAGCTCCACTCCCTCGAGCTGGAGGCGGTACCCGGACCCAGTGGTCTCAATGGGAAGCCACCGGCGCAGTGCCGACACGTGGACCTGGAGGGCGTTGCGCGCCGATGCCGGTGGCTCGTCTCCCCACATCCACTCGATGAGCGCCTCGGTCTGCCACTCACGGGGCTGGACGAGTAAAATCGTGAGCAGCCGCCGCTGGGCCGGCGACAAGGGGACCCTCACACCGTCGACTACCACCTCCAACGGGCCCAAGAGGGATATGGCGCGCGTGCTCCCTGACTTCTGCCGACCACCTACCACGGGAGCACGTTAAGCGCTTCTTCAGGACCGCGTCATAGCTTCATAATCATGACTCACAGGTTTTGGAGACCAGTCATGGTCGCCCTGACGGTGGTCGCTATGAGCGCTTGCGGCTCTGACAACGTCACCAGCACCTCAACCACCGCCACAGACACGACGGCAACCACCGACGGGGCGACGTCACCGACGACGACAGCCGTGGCGACGACGGGTGGTGGCGATGATGGCAGCGGTGAGCCAACCGGTGAGATCGGCGACTACATCGAGCTGGCCGAGGCCCTCGCCCCATCCAACGATGAGGAGTTCTCACGACTCGAGGGGGAGTCCGCCATCCACATCAGCTGGCGCTCCACCGACCCGCCCGAGACGCTCCGTGATCACTATGAGAAACTGATAGCCGACCTGGGCCTCTCGGTGATCTCGACACTCGACCCTCCGTGCTGCATCTGGGGCTTCACCACGGACAGCCCGGCCACGGGTGGCTCGATCCAGGTGATGGCGGACGGCGAAGGGTCCACCGTCGCCGTCACGGCGAGCCCGACAGGTTGAGGGGAGCGGAGGAATGACCATGCGTACCTGGAGGACTGCGACAGCACTGACCGCACTGCTTCTGATGGCAGCCGCCTGCGGCGGGAACGACCAGACCGACGAGACCGCTGGCGAGCCGGACACACCCAACGTGACCGAGTCACCGGGGGGGAATGGTGAGAGCGGTGATGTCGTCAATCAGCAACCGCCCGGCCAGGCCTATGTAATGGTCGACGGGTTGGAGTACACCATGACGGAACCTGGTGGGATCGGCTGCAGCATTGCCGAGGACTCCGTCACCTTCTCCCATCGGATCGGTGACAACGAGGTCACGCTCGGTGGCGGAGCCAGCCTGGCGGACGGCGCCTGGTTCGGAGCCATCGACATGACGGTGGCCAACCCCGAGGGGGAGAACGGCCCGATCACCTACTACCCGGACCTGGCTGTCAACGGCGATGGCATCGAGGTCTCGGGCGCCAGTATGTCCTACTCGGGCCCGATGCTCAAGCAACCGGCCCAGGACGGGAGCAACCCGTCACCCGTGGATGTGGGTGAGGGGGTCATCAGCGTCACTTGCGGTTGACCTCACCGCTTGCCGGCGAGGACACCCTCACCGGTCACAGCCCATGAGCTCGAACGGCACCAGTGCGCTACCCGGCGGGAGGCCCAGGGTGGGGATGAGGTCGGGGTCGAAGCGCACGTTGCGGAAGGCCGACCCCGGACGCCGTCAGGGTCGACCCGCTCATATCGATGGTGTCGAGGATGGCACTCGGAGGATCGACGGTGGTGTCTGCCCAGGCCAGATACTGACCATCCACCCGGACGAAGACCCGAAGGATCGGAGGCTCGGTTGCGACGTACTGGATGGTGAGCTCGACCTGTCCTAAGGGATCCGGGAAGGAGCCATCCGCGGTGAACTCGATGGAGTCGGCGGTGCAACGACCCGGTGTGAAACCCTCGAACTCGACGGGGCCGACCACGATCCGATTCGCGCCATCAACTGTGGGGCCCTCGCTGAGCAGGGGTAATGACTCCTGCATCGAGAAGTGGCCATGGACGAATCCCTCGTCGCCGGTGATCATCACGTCGAAGATGCAAGCCTCTAGGACGTCCGGTCGGGTCACCCCTCCGGCGCGGCATGACTCCTCCACCGCCTGGGGTGCTATCTGGTCGAGCGCGTCCACCGTGGGGAAGCAGCGAAGCACTCCTCGATGTGACGGGTGTCTACGAGCACGACTGCGCCGATCGCCCCGCGCGCCAACTCATCCCACATGAAATGGAAAAGCGCGTCAGGCGCCCCCGGATTAGGTGCGGTTGGAGCGGGGAGGCCCGTCGTTGTTGGGGATTCGGGTGGTCGGGCGATCGACGTCAAACGGGAGTCAAACGCTGAGAGACTCACGCAGTCAAGCGGCAGACGGCCCGCGCATGACGCGGCGATGTCGGTTCGATGGCAGCGAGTAGGCATGACCAAC
>DASTOM010000039.1:0-56916 GCA_035762545.1 Acidimicrobiia bacterium | reverse complement strand
ACCTCCACCCGGATCTGGGGGCTGAGCCCTGTGTTCTGGGTCGGTGTCGTCGCCACGATCCTGCTCTCAGTCGCTCTCCGCTACACGACCATCGGCCGTCGATTCCAGATAGTCGGGGCCAACCCGGTGGCGTCGAACGTGGTCGGAGTGCGGGTGATGCTCAATCAGATCATGGTCTACGTGGTGGCGGCGATCTTCTACGCCATCGCCGGAATCGCACTGGCGGGGATTCTGCGCAACCCAGGGGTCAACATCGCATCCGCCTATCTCCTCGGTCCAATTGCAGCTGTGGTCATCGGCGGCGCCTCGCTTACGGGGGGTCTCGCCAGCCCGGTGTCCACATTCGCCGCCGCCATCTTTCTCACCGGACTGAACCAGATGATGCGGGCCCTCGGACTGCCCACCTCGCTGCAGTTCGTCGTGTTCGGCCTCGTGATCATCGGCGGAATGCTGGTTTCGGGCGATCGGATCATCAAGGGAGTGGAGCAGGTGCTCCGTGAACGACGAAGACCCGGCCGCACGAAAGAACGAGAGACAACTGACTCACCAGAACTCACGGGTTGAGAAAGGAGACCGGCGCAACCCTCACCACATCGAAACCCATTGTCATAACCCAGGGCCCCGATCGGGCCCGCAGGAGGAGGAAATGAAGAAATCCAAGATCATCGGCCTGATTGCCATCCTGGCGATGCTGGTCGCGGCTTGCTCGGGTGGGGAGTCGGGTGATACGACCACCACCGAGGCGACCGACGACCCCACCACCACGGCGGCGCCTGCCGACACCACCACCAGCGGAGGTGGCGGTGACACCACCACGACCGGGGCCATGGCCGACAACCCGCTCGCCGATTTCGGCGAAGACCCGACGGCCGCGGATCCGGCTCTGGTGGAGAAGGCCCTGGGGCCGGTGGAGCCGTCCGACGAGGCGAGCTGGAACATCGTTCTGGCCTCGATCGCCCGGGCGACACAGGACCTCGATCAGGCCACGATCGACATCGCCATGACCTGCTGGAACGAACCGGAGTGTGACACCGGCACCGGTGGCGAGCTGGTGATGGGGTACGCGGACGGCGGCGGCAAGACCGTCAACGTCTGGCGTGGTGTCAGCCGCATGGAGGCCATCCTTCAGGCGCTGACCTATCCCGAGATCGGCAAGATCGTCACCACTGAGGCCAACTTCGACCAGGACCCGGCGGTTCACATCAACGGGATCAACTTCCTGGTGCAGTATCCGGTCGACTTCATCGTCGGCTACCCGGACTTCGGTGCGGCGCTGGCCCAGCCGATCCAGGCTGCTGAGGCGGCAGGGATCCCCTACGTCTCGTTCTCGGCCGGCTATGTCGGACTACCCGGGACCGAGGGCGCCCTCACCCCCGGGACGGACTACACGTCCGTGGTCGGCGAGAATCTCTGCGAGCTCGGTGAGAGCTTCGCCGAGGTCCTCAACGGCAACGTCGCCGCTGGCGGTGAGATCGGTCTGTTGGGAGGAACTCCGAACAACGCCTTGACCCTGGGATGGCAGCAGTGCATCATCCCCGCGGTCGAAGAGGGTGGTCTGGTAGTTGCGAACCCACCGGCCAACGAGGACACAACTACCGGGGACACGTTCTGGGTCAACAGCTTCGCTCTGGATGCGATGCGAGGGATCCTGACCACCAACCCGGACCTCGGTGGCTGGGCCTATGAGTATGCCGACGGCATCCTCACCGGGCTTCAGGCATACGACGAGTTGGGCATCCCGGTGCAGAACCTGAGTGTGGCCCTGCGCACCGACGAGCAGTCACTGTTCTGTGACTGGGCGGAGCGCAACGAGCCCACGTACAACATCTGGTTCTCGGCGGGTGGCAACTTCCAGTCCCGGACCGGCGTCACTGCGGCGATGCTCTCACTTCAAGGTGCGGACGTGCCGGGTGAGGTCATCGTGCCTCACGTGATGCGTCAGGTCACGCCCGAAGACTGCAATCCCGATCGACCCAACGAGGTCGTCTCCGGCACTTCGCTCGTTCCCGACGAAGTCCTGGCGATCATGTTCGGCGGCTGATGACAACAGATCCCTCCAGGGATACGCCCACCTCTGTGGGCAGCGAACTGGTCCTCGAACTGACGGGCGTGTCCCGTCAGTTCGGGGCCGTTCGGGCGCTGACCGACGTCAGCTTCGATTGCCGCGCCGGTGAGATCCATGCCCTCGTCGGCGAGAACGGCTCGGGAAAGTCGACACTTCTCGGGATCGCATCGGGGTTTGTCGACCCCGACACCGGTGAGGTCATGATCGGGGGCCAGCGTCTCCGCACCGACTCACCTGCTCAGGCCCGGAAGCTGGGCCTGGCAATGGCCTATCAGGATGGCTCCTCAGTGGGCATGGAGCCGGTCAAGAACAACTTCTACTTTGCCGCCCCACCGGAGCAGCGGCCTCCTTACTGGCGGCGCAAGAAATGGGCGCGCAAGCTGCTGGCGGACTTCGATCTCGACATCGAGCTCTTCCCCGATGTGCCTGCCGGTTTCCTCACCATGGCCGAGCGCCAACTCTTCGAGGTGGCCAAGGCGCTGGTCACCAATCCCAAGGTCCTACTGCTCGACGAGCCCACCACGGCCCTCGGGCCCGACGAAGTCGAGGCCCTGCATCGCACCATCGTCGCCTGCAAGGATCGGGGCATCGGGGTGGTCTACGTGAGCCACCGGCTTCCCGAGGTGATCGAGGTGGCGGACCGCATCACCGTCCTCCGCGACGGGCGTCATCAGGGGACTTTCGACGCTGCCACCACCACCGAGCACGAGCTCGTCGAGAAGATCGTTGGTCGCCCTTTCGAGGCAGCGTTCCCGGACGCCAAACACCGGGAGGGGGAGGCCGCAGAGGTGCTGGTGGTGGACGGCCTCCAGGGCCAGTCATTCGGCCCGGTCACCTTCACCGTCGAGGCCGGAGAGATCGTCGGCATCGCCGGTGCAGAGGGCAACGGCCAACAGCAGCTGTTCGACACGCTGGCCGGGCGTACCCCGCCTCGCGCCGGTCTGGTGAAAGTCGGCGAGGAGGAGCTCTCTCTGGTTTCAACGCACGAGGCCGTCGGCGCCGGGGTGATGCTTCTCCCCGGCAACCGCAAGACCGAGGCCTTGATGGGCGTTCTCGGAGTGCGGGTCAATGCCACGGTCCAGTCACTGCGGCGGTTCTCGTTCGCCGGGATCCTCCGCCGCGGCGCGGAGCGCAAGACCGTCGAGGAGGTCGTCGACGAGTTGGAAATCAGGACACCGTCGCTGGAACAGCCGGTCGAGTTTCTCTCCGGGGGAAATCAGCAAAAGGTGTCGGTCGCCAGATCCTTCCTCAAGAACCCCGCGGTGATACTCGCCTACGAGCCCACCCAGGGGGTCGATGTCGGTTCCCGCTTCGACATCTACAAGGCGCTGCGCATCCGCAGCGACGCCGGCGCCGCCATTCTCGTCAAGTCGAGCGACCCGATCGAGCTCTCGGGACTGTGTGACCGGGTGTTCGTCATGTCCCGTGGGACGATCGTCGAAGAGATCCCAGGAGACGAGTTGGAGGAGACCCGAATCGTCGAGGCGATCGTGCGCGGCCCGGGCATGTCCAGGGCGGCGAGGTCACCGTTGGGTGTCGCCATGCCCAAGACAGCCACCTCGGGGGATGCGTCGTGAGCAGCGAGTACACAGCGGAAGGTTGGGTGGAGCGCTCCCGGCAGCAGGTGCGCAAGGTCATGCGCAACGCCCGGGACAAGAACAAGTGGCGCAAGGTGGTCAAGTTCCGGCTGTGGATGCCGGTGGTGCTGCAGATCCTTCTCATCACCGGGCTTCTCTGGTACACGACCACCCGGTTCGAGGGCTTTCTCAACGCCACCAACGTCTTCAACATCCTCATCCTGGCCATGCCACTGATGGTGGCGGCTATGGCCCAGACCCAAGCCCTCCTCGTCGGCTATCTCGATCTCTCCGTAGGGGCCATGATCAGCTTCGGGGTCGTCCTAGCCTCGTTCCTGATCGGCGCCGAGTCGTCGTTCTCCCAGATCGTCATCGGAAGCACCGTGGTGCTTCTGGCCGGTGTCGGGCTTGGTCTCGTCAACGCCGGCCTGATCCGCGGGGTGAAGATCCCTTCGATCATCGCCACACTGGCCACCCTTTCGATTCTCGACGGCATTGCGCTGACACTTCGCCCTACTGCTCAGGGGATCATCAGCGGAGATCTCGTCGCCTTTCTCACGGTCAAAGTCGGTGCCATCCCTATCGCCTTCTTCGTGATCCTGATCGGGGCGGTGGGTCTCGACCTCTGGCTCCACGCCTCTGGCTCGGGTCTCCAGGTGCGGGCGGTCGGGTTCGACGAGACCGCCGCCAAGCGAGGAGGGATACGGACCAACTGGGTGCGGGTGCGTGCCCTCGTGCTGTGCAGCCTCTTCGCCGCCATCGCCGCCTTCTTCGTCATGGCCCGTTCGCCATTGGGCAACGCCCAGATCGGGTCTTCGTTCGCTCTCAACAGCATCACAGCTGCAGTCCTCGGTGGAGCCTCGCTGGCCGGTGGCCGAGCCACGTTTGTCGGCAGCGCCGTGGCCGGAGTCCTGCTCGCGCTCATCATCACCGTGCTGCCGTTCCTCGGGCTCTCCCCGGCGGACGGCCAGATCATCATCGGCGCCCTGGTCCTGATCGGCATCGTCTTGTTCCAACTCGGCGACTTGAAAGAGCTGGTCAAGAGGAACTTCCGAAGGGCCCGTCGTCTGGTGTTGGGCAGCCGTGTTGCCGTCGCCGCGGACGTCCCGGACTTCTACCCCGATGCTCCCGACTTCTCCGTTGTCTCTACCGGCCGCAAGCTGATCAAGGGAGGAACGGTCCTCAGCATGGACCCGTCAGTGGGAGACTTCCCTACCGGCGACGTCCTCATCGAGGACGACAAGATCGTGAAGGTCGGCGTCAACCTGGATGGGGGGGAGGGGGCGGAGGTCATCGACGCCACAGGGATGATCGTCCTCCCCGGATTCGTCGACACCCACCGGCACATTTGGGAGGGAGTGCTCCGCAACATCGGTACCGATGTCCCTCTCGAGGGTCGCACCAGCTATATCTCGTTCGTCCTGCACAAACTGGCGCCGGCTTTCCGCCCAGAGGACGCCTATGTCGGAAACCTCGTGTCAGCTCTTGGGGCGATCGACGCCGGGATCACGACCCTCCTCGACTGGTCACACATCCAGGGCTCGCCGGCGCACACCGACGCCGTGGTCAAGGCGCTCAACGACTCGGGCATGCGCGCCGTGTTCGCCTACGGGTTCCCGTGGTGGGGCAAGTGGGAGGAGCGTCAGCCGAGTTGGTTCGTGAGGGCTGCGACGGAGCACTTCTCGTCCAAGGACCAGATGGTGACGCTGGCGCTTGCCGCACCCGGTCCTGAGTTCACCGACTTCGAAGTCTCCCGCGACCACTGGAAGCTGGCGCGGGAAGCCGACGCCCGTCTCTCGGTCCACGTCGGCGTGGGTAGCTATGGGCTCGACTCGAAACTCCAGGAGATGGGGGAGGCCGGGCTCCTGGGGGCCGACACCACCTACATTCACTGCACGACGCTCAACGACACCGAGATCCAGATGATCGTCGACTCGGGCGGCACGGTCTCCCTGGCCTCGCCGGTCGAGATGATGATGGGCCACGGGATGCCCCCGATCCAGAAGTTCCTTGACCGGGGGCTGCGTCCCAGCCTCAGCATCGATGTCGAGACCAACGTGCCGAGCGATATGTTCAACCAGATGCGGTCGGTTCTCGCTCTGCAACGAGCCCGGGCCGCAATCCTCGAACGTGACCCGGTCTCGACCCGGGAGGTGCTGACCTACGCCACCGTCGACGGGGCGAGAGCGAACGGTCTCGACCACAAGACCGGCTCGCTGACCCCGGGGAAACAGGCTGACCTGATCATGCTCCGCACCGATCGGCTCAACACGACCCCTCTCAACGATCCGGCCACCGCCGTGGTGGCGGGCATGGACACAGGAAACGTCGACACGGTCATCATCGCCGGTCGGGTGATGAAGCGAAACGGCCAACTCATTCATGTCGACTGGAACGCCGTGAAACGCGCCGTCGACGAGTCGCGCGACTATGTGGTGGAGAAGTCGGGGTTCAAGCTCCCCAAGATCTAGGGCCGCCGTGATGCGAACCCGGGGTTGCTCAGCCCGGATATGGGTCGAATCCGCTCAACTTCGAGCTAACCGGGGTGTCGTGCCATGCGGCGACGCGTTCGCGACCTCCTCGGGAGCGTCACACTTCGGGAAGCGAGATGGCCAGGGACGACCATCTGCTCGCCTCTACCGCCAAGCCGACAGCAGCTGAATCCATTGGGCCGCAAACCGCGCATACGTGTGGAACTACCGTGCCTTCCCCACATGAGCCAGCGATGCGATATCCGATAGCGACAGGTGCGCCTGTGGTCGTCAAGATCGGGACGTCGAGCCTGACCGGGGACGGTCCCGGCATCGATCCCGATGCGGTCGGGCGCGTCGTGGCCAATGTGGAAGCCGGGTGGAATGCCGGACATCGAACTGTCCTGGTGACCTCCGGGGCTACCGCAGCCGGGCTTCCCGCCCTCGGCCTGAGCGAACGCCCACGGGATCTGCCCGGTCTCCAGGTGGCGGCATCGGTCGGTCAGGGGCGGCTCATGTCTCTCTACACCGAGGCGTTTGCGGCGGTGGGACGAACGGCAGGCCAGATCCTGATCACCCGGGAGGTTCTCGCCCGACGGGAGCAATACCTCAACGCACGCGCCGCCCTCGAGCGAATGCTGGACGTCGGAGTGGTCCCGGTGGTCAACGAGAACGACACGGTGGTCGTCGACGAGTTGAAGTTCGGGGACAACGACCGTCTCGCCGCCATCGTGTCTCATCTCGTCGGGGCCGGGGTCCTCGTGCTCCTCACGGACACCCCCGGTATCTACTCGGGTGACCCGGTCACCTCCGGATCGTCTGAACTGCTCAAAGCGGTGCAACACACCGACGAGGTGCTGGACCAACTCCACAACAGTCAGTCTCGCGGTGTGTTCGGGTCCGGAGGCGTGGCCACGAAGATCGCTGCAGCCCGAATGGCCGCTTGGTCCGGGATCCCCACGGTCGTGGCGTCGGCAGCGGAGCCGGATGTGGTGGTGAGAGTCATCGCCGGCGACGAAGTGGGTACGTGGGTCTCACCCCGGGAGTCGGGCCTCTCTGCCCGGAAGCTCTGGATCGCCTTCGGCGCCCCACCGGAGGGTCGACTCACGATCGATGCCGGGGCGGTGCGTGCTCTGGCGGACTCGGGCAAGTCTCTCCTCCCGGCGGGTGTGACCGGTGTGGACGGGGACTTCGGGCCCGGAGCGGCCGTCGAAGTCGCCCACCAGGAGAGCCTGGTGGCGAAAGGCCTGGTAGCGATGAGTGCAGAAGAGATCGCCAGGGCGCTCGGCCAACACACGACCGTCGCAGGGGGCGAGGTCATCCATCGCGACGACCTGGTCGTCCTGACATAGGATTCCCACGTGGTCAAACCCCTCACCAGCCTCACGCCGGGCATGCCCATCGTCTTCGGTGGAGATAGCGTCGTCGAAGTGTCCGAGGAACTCGCCACGCGTTTCGCGGCTGGGGACCGGTTGGTGGTGATCCAGGACACCGGTGCACTGCTCCACATCCCTGCAGAGGACTGGGACACCGCCCGTCACGCCGTCGATGCGGCCGTGGCTGCCTTCCCAAACATGGGTCTGGTGACAGGCGACCAACTCGCCACGTTCTATCGCACCTTCGCCGACCATCTCGAGGACGAGACGAGCTTCGCCCCGATCGCAGAGGCCAACGCAGCCGATGTCAGCCAGGCCATGAGCCGGGGGCGCTCCACGACCCGGCTCCTCCTCGGCGATCGGATGCGAAAGGACATGATCGAGGGGCTGAGACTCTGGGCGGACGGCGACGTCGGCCGGGGACGGATCGAGGAGACCGTCGACCACGAGGGTTGGCGGCTGGAACAGATCAGGGCCGGTCTCGGCGTGGTCGGGTTCGTATTCGAGGGGCGGCCCAATGTGTTCGCCGACGCCACCGGCGTCCTGGCAGCCGGGAACACCGTCGTCTTCCGCATCGGCTCCGACGCCCTGGGAACGGCCCGAGCGATAATGAATCATGCCCTGACCCCGGCCATCGCCGGGTCCGGATTGCCCGACGGTGCAGTGTCTTTGGTCGACGCGCCGTCACACGCCGCGGGTTGGGCCATGTTCTCCGATGCCCGCCTCGGTCTGGCGGTGGCGAGGGGTTCCGGTGAGGCTGTGGCCCAATTGGGCTCCGTGGCCCGGCAGTCGGGGATACCGGTGAGTCTTCATGGAACCGGTGGTGCCTGGATCATCGCCTCCGATTCGGCCGATCCCGATGGCTTCGGTGCAGCCGTCTACAACTCGCTCGACCGCAAGGTGTGCAACACCCTGAACACCGCATGCATCGTCGAGTCCCGCGCCGACGTCCTCGTCCCTGTGTTTCTCGACGCACTGCACCGGGCCGGAGAGCGCCGGGAAGCCGTCTCCAAGCTTCACGTGACTCGAGCCGCTCGTCCTCACGTTCCCCCCGCCTGGTTCGAGGAGGCCGCAATCGAGCGTGCCGGTGGGGTGGCGATCGAACCTCGCGCCGAATTGATCGATGACGAGTCTCTGGGTGTCGAATGGGAGTGGGAGGCGAGTCCGGAGGTGACACTCCACATCGTTCCCGACGTTTCCTCTGCGGTGACACTGTTCAACGAGCAGAGCCCCCGTTTGGTCGCCAGCCTGATCTCCTCATCGGCAGCCGAGCACGCCTGGTTCTTCGACACCATCGACGCTCCGTTCGTCGGCAATGGCTTCACCCGATGGGTAGACGGCCAATACGCCTTGAATCGGCCCGAGCTCGGTTTGTCCAACTGGCAGTTCGGTCGCCTATTCGGGAGGGGAGGGGTGCTCTCCGGAGACTCCGTCTACACGATCCGGACCAAGGTGACTCAGGAAGATCCCGACATCGGGCGTTGAGCCGGTGACACACGACGGGGAACTCCCGCCCGAGGAGGACTTCCCGATCGACTTCTGGGATGGGGAGGACGAGCCTGACCAGGAGCCGTCGCCGGCTTGGCGAAGGCCTGTTCTCATCGGTGTCGCGTTGGTGACCGCCCTGGCCCTCGCCGTCGTCCCCATCTACAACGTCCTCAACGCCTCGAACGTGGCGGAGAATGGTCTCGAGACCTGCTCCTTCGACTACTGCGTGGTCGAGGAAGCCGTGAGGGAGGCAGGTCTCGGATCGGAGATGAGCCGACTGTTCAACACGATCCTCACCGACGAGGAGGCGGTGTCACTCGCCGGGGAACTGTTCGACTTTCTGGACCTACAGCCTGTCGAGCTTCTGATCGTCGACGACCTCGAGGGCCGGATCGGAGGTGTCTATGACCCTGAATCGCGGCTGATCGTGATCGAACGACCTGCTCGGGCGTGGACCGTGTTGCACGAGGTCGCCCACGTCCGGGAAACCGGACATGACCCGGACTTCCAAAGGGTTGTGATCGAACTGACGAACGCGATCGGCGGTGATTAGCTTGAGCGTATGCGTGACGGGCTCTTGTTTCTCCACATCCTGGGTGCCGCGGCGTGGATCGGCGGTGGGCTCTATGGCTGGTTCTCCTACACCCAGATAGCCAAAGAGTCGGCCCGGGGGGGTGGTGCGCTGCAGACACTGGCCAAGAGCGCAGACCGCTACTTCGGCCCGACCGCGGTGCTGACCCTCCTCACGGGCATAGCGCTGGTCTGGACCCAGGACCCGTGGACCTGGAACGACACCTTCGTCCTGATCGGGATCGGGGTCTTCATCTTCTCTGCTGTCTGGCAGCCCCTGGTGGCGTCGAAGACGGAGGCGCGACTGCTGGAAGCAGTGGAGACCGGTGGTGACGTGCCTGCCGCGATGCGGTTCGCCAGCCGATCGATTGCGGTCGAGGTCGCCGTGGTGCTCGTTGCCTTGTGGGCGATGGTGGTGAAGCTGGGAGCCTGACCGGTTCAGGACTTGGGTGGGCCCGGGAAGAAGGCGTTGGTGCTCTCGATGTACTCCGCGTACTCGGGACGACGGCGGGTGATTGTCTTCTCGAGGAGCCCGGCGCCGGAGTAACGGATGAGAAGAGCCGACATGACCAGCGGCGAGAAGACCGCCCACCAGGCACCACCCGCCGCCGCCACGAGGTAGATGCCCCACCAGACACAGAAGTCCCCGAAGTAATTGGGGTGTCTGGTGAAGCGCCAGAGGCCGCGATTCATCACCTTCCCCTTCGAATCGGGTTGGGACTTGAACCGTGCCAGCTGGATGTCGCCCGTGGTCTCGAAGAAGATGCCCACCGCCCAAAGGCCAACCCCGACCCAATCCAGCCACCAGACCGGCTTGTCGATGGCCATGGACACGACCGCGGGGACTGCCACGACCCACATCAGGACCCCCTGGAGCGCAAACACCTTGTAGAGGCTGACGATCCAGAACGAGTCGGGGTTCCTCCTACGCATCGCCTGATACCGGCGATCCTCCCCCTTGCCCATGTTGCGCCATGCCAGGTGGATGCTGAGACGCAGACCCCACAAGCCCACCAGAATCAGGACGAGGAGTTGCCGATTTGTCATCGTGTCGAGAGGGCTGGCGAAGTAGGCCGTCACGGTCGCGACGACGAATCCGAGTCCCCAGACGATGTCGACGATCGATGCATCGTTGACGAGGACACTGATCACCCACGTGATCAGCATGAGGAGCCCGATCGCCAGGGCGGCGGCCAAGAGGACGTCAGCCATTGGCAGTGCAGGCTACGCCGTCACCGGGGTTGGGACCATGCGAACGAGAATCTCGTAGAGCTCATTCGCTTCTTCGTCCTCCAGGAACCGACCGAAATGCTCTTCGAGAACGGCGAGGACATGTGGATCGGCCTCGTGCTGGAGAGCCTTTCCCTGGGCGGTGAGGGCCAAGTGCCATACCCGACGATCGGTCGGGCAGGCGGTTCGTTCCACCAATCCGGCCCTCTCGAGCCGATCGACGAACCTGGTCGCTCCGCTCTTGGTGAGGGTGGTTTCGCGAGCGAACTCGTTCATCTGCATCGTGCCGCCGGCGAGAGCGATCTCGACGAGCGCCTCGTACCAGTCGCCGGAGATTCCCACTTCGCGGCGAAGCCGCTCGTCCAGGGCGGAAGTCACCGACGCATGTACATGCATCAGCTGTCGCCAGGCGCGAACCGAATCCGGGGGTTTTCTCAGCATCTCCGAATTCTATTCGGAATAGTTGTTGGTCACAATGGTTGTAACAAGCAACTATCCCGACAGGGGACCTCACGGAAGCGACCAAAGGAGACACCGTGACCATCGAAACAACCATCCGCCCAGACATCGAGACCGGTGTCTGGACCCTCGACAAGAGCCACACCAAGATCGGCTTCGTCGCCAAGCACCTCATGGTGACCAAGGTGCGGGGCAACTTCGAGTCCTACGAGGCCAACGTCGTCGTCGCCGACAACCTCACCGACTCCGAGATACAGGTGAAGATCGATCCTTCGAGTATCACGACCGGTGCCGAGGATCGCGACAACCACCTCCGGTCCAACGACTTCTTCGACGTCGAGAACCATCCCAGCATCGAGTTCGTGTCCACCTCTATCGAGGCAGATGGTGACGCTTTCAAGATCACCGGCGATCTCACCGTGCGGGGAACCACCCACCCTCTGAACCTCGACGCCCAGTACGAGGGCTCCGCCGTCGACCCCTGGGGCAAGACCCACGTCGGGTTCAGCGCCACCGCCCGCATCAATCGCGAGGACTGGGGCCTGACCTGGAATGCGGCTCTCGAGGGCGGCGGCTGGCTCGTCTCCAAAGAGATCACACTCGAGATCGAGGGCCAGCTCGTTCGTCCCTAGTACTTACCGAACCTCCTCGCGGTGAGTTGCAACGCCCCGGCTCCGGCCGGGGCGTTGTCGTTGGCCGGATTTGCCCTGAGTTACCGGGGATTGGCCGGCTTCGCCGGTAACGTCGAAGCCGATGACTACGAGCGAAAACGTCGACGCTCAGGTTTCCCGCGGCTCAAGACTCCGGCAACTGAGCATCCCCTCGCGGCTCACGTTCATCGTTCTGCCATTGGCGGTCATATCGGTGCTGCTGGCTGGTCTGATGGCCTGGTGGTTGACCGCGTCAGGACCTGAACTCCAACCGGCGATCACGATCACGGTGGCTGGTCTCGTCCTGCTGGTCGCAGTCGCCACGGTGGTCATGGTCCATCTGAGCTCGAACTCGGTCAGCAAGGGGATCAACGAGGTGACCGCTGCGGCCAACAAGGTCGCCACCGAGGACCTCGTCGATCTACTCGATCGGCTCAGCGATCCGGAACCCGATCTGGACTCGATAGGGCCCCTGGAGCTGGATGTCGAGCGGCCGGACGAAGTCGGGGATCTGGCCCGTTCCTTCGCCAATCTCCATGGGTCTCTGATCGAGGTGGGCGGTCGGCAGATGGAGACCCTGCGCCGCGGCGTTTCCAGCATCTTCGTCACGTTGGCCAGGCGAAACTCCTCGCTGATCGACCGCCAGATCGCCCTCCTCGACGAACTGGAGGAGGGAGAGCACGACCCGAAGACTCTCGGGAGCTACTACCAGTTGGATCATCTCGCCACCCGGATGCGACGGAACTCCGAGAGCCTGCTCGTCCTCGCCGGATCGGACTCACCCCGGGTTTGGGCCAAGGCGACGGAGCTCTCCGACGTCATCAGGGCAGCAGTCGCCGAGGTCGGTGAGTACCACCGAGTGGAGGTTCTCGCCCTCGAGTCGGCGAAGCTCTCTGGTGGAGCCGTCAGCGACATGTCACATCTGCTGGCAGAGCTCATCGAAAACGCCCTCCAGTTCTCGCCCCCGTCCGAGGTGGTTCGGGTCACAGGACAGGTGGAGCCGGATGGCTACCGCCTGACGGTCAGCGACCGGGGGGTCGGCATCTCGGCGAACCGGATGAGGGACCTCAACCGAATCCTCGCAACACCACCGACGATGGGCCTCACGGTCGAGCCCACCCTCGGGATGTACGTGGTGGCCAGACTCGCCCACAAGCACGGAGTCCGCATCGAGTTGTCGCCGGAGGTTCCCGGAATCACCGCCACGATCGTCCTTCCCACCGATCACCTCGAGATTCCGGAGCGCCCGATTCAGAAGTACTGGGAGGTCGAGCGTGGCGTTCCAGTCGGCCCCCGCGGCCCACAACTGAGCGAATTGGCCGATGCCGCCTCCCGTGCCTACGTGATCGCCAGGACCCAACATGCAACCGCACCCACCGCGTCAGCGGGGGAAGAGGTGATCGATCTGACCCGACCGGAGTCGACCGTCGAAGGAGGAGACCTGACACCTCTCCCGCGACGGAACCCCGGAGCCGCGTATGCGTCCCATGATGAGTCCGAGAGCACCAGCCCGGGGGAGGAGGCCATCGGGATAAGATCGGCCCTGACCGCGTTCGATAGGGGCCGTCGCGCCGCCAAAGATCTCGACGTCGGGGATGCATGACCATGACCACAAGGGCCGCAACCAATCTCAACTGGCTTCTCGCCAGGCTCTGCGACTCGGTCCCTGCGATAAAGCAGGCCGTTGTCGTGTCCTCGGACGGGATGGCACTGGCCAAGTCGGATGGGGTCGATCGCGACACTGCAGAACGACTGGCCGCCGTCTCGTCAGGGATGATCGGTCTGGCCTACGGATCGGCCGGGCGCTTCGGCGCCGGTCCGGTGTCCAACGTGATCGTCGAGATGCAACGGGGCTGGCTGTTCGTCACCGGGATAAGGGACGGATCGCTCATCTGCTGTCTCACCGAGAAGGACGTCGACATGGGGACCATCGCCTTCGAGATGTCGATATTCGTGCAGAGAGTTGGGGAGAGTCTCACTGCCGAAGTCCGTCAGGAACTGAAGGCTCAGCTTCTGCAAGGCGAATGAGCGTCTGGGACCTCCCCGCCACCCGACAAGGCGGACGTGTGGTTCGGCCTTACGTCATGACCGGCGGCCGCACCGGGTTCGGTGCACCGGCGATAGCGCTGGAAGCACAGGTGGCGACCACCACCCACGGCTTGAAGATGCGGCACATGTTCAAATGGGAGGCCGCCGAGATCATCGGCTGGAGCCGTGAGGAGAAGGCGCTGATCGAACTGTCTGCGCTCCTCGATGTCCCGATCGGGGTGGTGAGGGTCCTCGTCGCCGACCTGCGTTCTCACGGAGCGGTGACGGTCAGCGACCCGCCCGCGATCGACCGCTCTGACTCGGGGTACACAGACCTCCTCCAGAAAGTCCTCGATGGAATCAAGTCACTCTGAAACGAGAGGCCGGACACCGGTCAAGATCGTCGTTGCCGGAGGCTTCGGTGTCGGCAAGACGACGTTCGTCGGTGCGATCTCGGAGATCGAGCCTATTCGTAGCGAGGCGCTGATCACCGAGGCGAGTATCGATGTCGACGACCTCTACGAGAGCGGCACCAAGACCACGACGACTGTGGCCATGGACTTCGGGCGCATCAGCCTGAAACACGATCTGGTCCTCTACCTGTTCGGAACACCGGGTCAGACCCGATTCCATTTCATGTGGAATGAGCTGGCGCGTGGTGCGATAGGCGCGGTCGTTCTCGTCGACACGCGGCGAATCGAAGACTGTTTTGCGGCCATCGACTTTTTCGAGAAACGACAGACCCCGTTCGTTGTCGCCATCAACACCTTCGACGGGACACGTGTGCACGGCATCGAGGAAGTGCGCAATGCTCTCCAGATCGACACCCGTATCCCCATCATGTACTGCGACGCTCGGGTCCGAAGCGAAGTCCAGGACGCTCTGATCGCGGTTGTCGAGCATGCGCTCGACATGGCGACGAGCGAGGCGGCGACGGGGTGAGTGGTCCTTGGCCGCCCGACGCCGCCAGAGATAGGGTTTGAGCTAGATGGATATCACCGAGTTCATGAGCATTGCCCTAGGCGGTGTCGAGGCGGGGCGTGTCGAGGTGACCACACTCGAGCCCGGGGAGGTCGGCGCCGAGTCTGTGGCCGCCCTCTCTCAGGTGATCGCAGAGCTGGTCGACAACGGTGCCGCGTTCTCAGCGCCCGACCAGACCGTCCGGGTGAGTGGCAGATTCGTCGACGGCGCATATGTCTTTGCTATCTCTGACGACGGAGTTGGTATCTCCCAGACGATGATCGAAGCCCTGAATCGGCTGTTGGCCAGGCCGCCATCTACCCGTGACGGTGAGATGTCGCTGGGGGTGACGGTCGTAGCGCGCCTGGCTGCGAAGCACGGGCTCGACGTCCGGTTGGCCCCGGGATCGCCCGGTACCACGGCGACTGTAACGGTTCCTGCGGGTGTGATCCTGCCAGCTCGATCCACTCCGGCGCCGTCACGGGTCAGCACCCTGCCAAGTCGACCTGCCCCAGAGCCGGTGTTCGCTCCCGGTCCGGACGTCACGATCGAACTCACCGAGGATGCACCGGTGATGGACGTAGAGGACTTCCTCGAATCGATCTTCGCCCCCCTGCGCGCCGGCGCATCTGGCAGACCGATGGGCAACGGTCGAACCCGTAGTGGTTCGCCTGACCTCTCGATCGACCTCGAACCGACGGCGATGGTGGCGACATTGCCGACGAGGGTCCCGGGTGAGAACTTCCCGGTGGTGGAAGACGAGCCCAGCGTCCTGTCCTCCGAGGCCGCAATCGACCTCAGATCCGCCCTGGCCCACTTCCAGGATGGCCGGCGAGACGCCGGCCGCAAGGGCCTCCCCGACGCTGGCTGACCCGGTTGTCGTCTCGGGCCACGATCGCCGGCAGTCTCCCCAAGCCCCGTTGGCTTGCCTCCGATGACCAACTCTGGGCGGGGTGGCGCCTCGCTGGGGACGACTTGCGGGAGGCACAGCTGGATGCGGTCCGGGTCGCCGTGGCCGAGCAGGAGACGGCAGGCCTCGGCATCGTGTCCGACGGCGAGCAGACCCGTCAACACTTCGTCACCACTTTCATCGAAGGGTTGGACGGCGTCGATGCAGTCAACCGCGCCACCGTCACGATCCGGCGTAGGTATGAGGCTTCCGTGCCTCGAGTAGTTGCACCGGTTTCCCGGACTCGTGGTGTCTTCGTGGACGACGCCAAATTCTTGAGGTCGCTCACCGACCGGCCCATCAAGATGCAGCTGCCCGGTCCGATGACCATGGTCGACACTCTCCAGGACGACCACTACGGGGATCGTGAAACGCTGGCGATGGTCTTCGCAGAGGCGCTGAACGCCGAGGCGCGTGAGCTCGAGGCAGCTGGTGTCGATCTCATCCAGCTCGACGAGCCGGCCTTCAACGTCTTCCTCGACGAGGTCGGTGACTGGGGCGTCGTTGCTCTCAATCGCGCCGTTGACGGGATCGCCGCGACCACCGCGGTCCACATCTGTTACGGCTATGGCGTGAAGGCAAACATCGACTGGAAGAGCGGTCTCGGCCCTGAGTGGCGTCAGTATGAGTCGACCTTTCCGGTCCTGGCTGGTTCATCGATCGACCAGGTTTCGCTGGAGATCGCCGGGTCCAACGTCCCGTTGGAGGTGCTCGACCTTCTCGGTGACAAGAGTGTCCAGGCCGGGGTCATCGACGTGGCGACGGACCGGGTCGAGACCTCCGACGAGGTGGCCGCTCTCATCGAATCGGTTGCCGTTCACATCCCTCCAGACCGCATCTTCCCATCGACCAACTGCGGAATGGTCCCCCTCTCCCGAGAGGTCGCCCGGGCCAAGATGACCGCTCTCGGCGCCGGAGCGGCCCTCTCGCTCTCCTGATGCTGTAGGGCCGATACCCGGCTCCACAGCGCCTGTAAGCCGAGTCAACCTCCCATTTCGAGCCCTAGAGCAGCGAGATGACCACCGGAAGGGTGACTGCCGACAGGAGGGTGCCGACGAGCACCACCGAGGTGACGTAGTCCGCCTCCAGGTCGTGCTCGAGAGCGATCAGCGAGGTGAAGACCGCCGCCGGCATCGCCGCCTGGAGGACGACCACTCTCCCCGGGTCCCCGTCGAGGGTCAGCAGGGTTACGAAACCCACCGCCACCAGCGGAGCGGCGACCAACTTGAGCGACACCGGGACGACGAGCCTCGGTGAGGGAAGCCGGGCCTGCATTCCGGCCAACTGGATCCCCAGCGTGAGCAGCATCACCGGGATCATCGCCGCCGCGAGCAGGCTCACCGGACGGGCCAGCCACAGGGGGAGGGTGGCATCGGTGAGGTTGACCCACAGCGCCGGGATGACCGCCAGAGCAAGAGGTGAACCGACCGCGGTCCCAACGGCCCGAAGCAGCGAGCCATTCCGGACCGAGGCGAGGCCCACTCCCACCAGGATGCCGAGGGTGTTGACGGCGACCATGACGATCCCCGCAATCGGAAGCACTTCGTCGCCGAAGGCGAAGGCGCAGATAGCCAACCCGAAGTTGCCGACGTTGCCGTGCGTAGCGGTCAGCACCGTGGCCGCGCCCACGGAGAACGTGGCGCCGAAGGGACGCATCAGGCCATAGGCGATGACGCCGACCACGACCATCGTCGCCAGACTGGCGACGACGATCTTGAGGACCACGTCGGGGGACAGTCTTGCGGTGGAGAGGATCTCGAAGATGAAGACTGGCCCGAGGATCCAGTAGGAGAGAGTGGCGAGTGTCCTGGTCTCGGCTCCGATCACCCTGGCAACGACAAAGCCGACAGCCACGATGCCGAACACGGGCACCAGGACATTGACTAGGACTCCGACCACGTATCGACGTTAGAGCGCTCTGAAATCGGCCGACTAGCGCAGTCTCCTGGGTAGGTTCGAGGAGATGAGGGCGACTGTCCTCGCCACACTCCTTGTCCTGACCGCCTGCGCGGCTGTCGGCGGTGGCGCCACAACAACCACCGCCGCCGACCCCAGCACGACATCGACTACGTCCGCTGCGACCACCCAGCCGGTGCCAGCCACAACGACGTCGACCCCCGCTCCGATCACCACGACCTCGACGTTGGCCCCCGACTCTCTGACCATCGAGTCGTTCCCGGTGCCCGCGGGCTCCAGACCTCACGACGTGGCGCCGGCCATTGACGGCGGTGTCTGGTACACCGCACAAGGATCCGGGGAGCTCGGCTGGCTCGACCCCACAACCGGCGAGACCAGACACATCGACCTCGGGCCCGGATCGCGGCCCCATGGGGTGATCGTGTCCGATGACGGTAAGCCCTGGATCACTGACGGGGGGCTCAACGCGATCGTGTCGGTCGATCCGGAAACCGCCGAGGTGACCGTCTACGAGCTCCCATCGGACCGGGCTGATGCCAACCTGAACACGGCCGTCTTCGATGTCGATGGGACTCTCTGGTTCACCGGGCAAGAGGGCGTCGCCGGTGCCCTGCGGCCGGACACCGGCGATATGGACGTCTACGACGCACCTGAGGGTCGCGGCCCCTACGGGATCACCCACACCGCTGGTCTCGTGTTCTATGCGTCCCTCGCCGGGTCATACGTCGGTGAGATAGGCGAGGGCGGCGCGGTAACGGTGCATGAGCCTCCCACCCCCGAGCAGGGGGCACGCCGGGTGTGGGGCGACTCCGAGGGAAACATCTGGGTGAGCGAGTGGAACAGCGGCAACGTCAGTCGTTACACGCCGACGACGGGTGAGTGGAAGACCTGGTCGCTACCGGGCGAGGCATCGACGTATGCCGTCTATGTCGACGAGATGGACATCGTCTGGCTGTCCGACTTCTCGGCGAACGCGATGGTCCGTTTCGACCCGGCCACCGAGCAGTTCACCGTCCTGGAGCTGCCCCATGATCCCGGCGATGTGCGACAGATCCACGGTCGCCCCGGTGAGGTGTGGGGTGCCGAGTCGGCAGCCGATCACCTCATCCTGATCAGAACTCGCTGATTCAGCCCTCTCCGGGACGTTCGAATTCGACGAGGACTTCGTCCAACTGCTCGCCGACGGCTGTGATCCGGCGCCGACAGAACTCGAGAAGCTCGGCGGCGCGAGACACGTCCTCCAGGAGGTGGTCAACATCCACATCGTCGGCCCGGAGCCTGGCATGGATCATCCGCAGCTCATCGAGCGCAGCGCTGTAAGTCAGTTCCTGGTCGCTCATTCGTCCACCACCGTGACCGTGACCGTACCGTCCGCAAGCCGGACTCTGAGCCGATCACCTCCAGCCACCTGCCCCACCGACCGGATCACGAGGCTGCCGTCGTCCCTCGTGACGATGGCGAATCCGCGGCGGAGGGTGGAGTCGACATCGACGGCGGAGAACCACTCGTCGAGACCGCGGACCTGATCGCGCTGTCGATCCAACACCTGACGGGAGGCGTGGGCGATATCGCTCCGGAGACGAGACAGATGGTCCTGTTGCCGACGAAGTGTCTCTTTCGATCTCGATATGTCGGAAGCTGCCGTGCGCACCAGTTGTCTCTGCCGCCTCAGCGCACTCGAGGCTTCCGACCTGATGGTGTGTCGGGCCACGTCGACCCGGTCGGCGAAGTCTTTCACCCGAGCCACCAGCCACTCACCGGCGGCGCTGGGGGTCTTCTGGGCCACCGCGGCAGCCTCATCGCTCACCGACCGATCCATCTCGTGGCCTATCCCGGTGACCACCGGGATAGGCATTGCGGAGACGGCACGCGCCACGACTTCGGTGTCGAAGGCAGCGAGGTCGAGCTTGGAGCCACCTCCACGAACCATGGCCACGACGTCCACATCGAGTGCGATCATCGCTTTGAGTGCGGCCGCGATCTCATCCGGCGCCTCGTCCCCCTGGACCCTCGTGTGCGCGGTCATGACAGTGAACCGGTACGGAGCGCGGCGAAGCTGGTCCGTGAAGTCCCCGTGCGCCGCCGAGCCTCTGCTGGTCACCAGACCCACCCGCAGAGGGACCAACGGGATCGGCAGGACGCGGTTGGCTCTCATCGACCCGTCGGAGGTCATCCGTCGGATGACCTCGGCCCGGTCCAGGGCGAGCTTCCCAGCCGTGAACGAGGGATCGACCTCGAGAATGTTGAGACGCACGACCGAGCCCCGCTGGTCGACATCGATGGTGCCGCGGAGCCGAACCTCGACCCCGTCGCGGAGACTGCCCAATCCGGACTCGCCGAGGATGCGGTCGATATCGCCCATCACCACGCCACGCGCCATGGCCTCCAATGATGCTCCGGGCGTTTCTGTGTCGGCGAGCCGCAGGAACCCGGCCCCACGATTGGTGCGGCGTAACCCGGTGACCTCACCACGAATCCAGACCGGCGACGGAAATCCTCCGACGACCACCTCACGCAATCTGGTGAGAACCTGGGAGACGGTGAGCGAGACTTCGGTCAACCAGGTACCCCCAACCCAAGCTTCGCAAGGGCGTCAGTCAGGATCTGAAGGTGGTCGAATGCGAGAAAGTGGGGGTCGGCCAGAACCTCGCTCACCGACCAGAGCCGGGCGGCCGCGGCGTCGTCTCCCCCCTTCGGTTCGCCGAGATCGTCCTCGAGCACGGCGAAGGCAACTGTGACGGTCCGCATCCTCGGGTCGCGGCCCGGGGTTCCATAGGCACCGACCTGGGTGAGAAGAGACGACGGGACGGCCAAACCCGTCTCCTCCAGCATTTCCCGACTGGCACCCTCGGCGAGGTCTTCGTCGATTTCCAGAAAGCCCCCGGGTAAGGCCCATCCCCACTGGTACGGGTCGTGCCTGCGCTGCACGAGGACGACGTTCAACACGTCGTGTCGGTGCGTGAAGGCAATGAGGTCGACCGTCACCGCTATGTCCTGTGCGTGGGATTCCACGTGCCGATCGTACGTCGACTCGACATGCCCCGTCCCATTGTCGACAAGGCGAAGGAACGAGGTGCCGGCCCAGGTAGGTCGACCGACCCGTATCGCGAACCACGCCTTCAGCGATTACATCGATGTGGGTGTGTACATGATCCGGCGGCGCGGTCCTGCGACAAGAGTCACACCCACAATCACGAAGGGGGACAGTGGGTGGGCGGGCAGCCAATTGGCTCCCGCCCACCCAGCCGGTCTCAGCGGAGGCATCGATCAGGGTCACCACGACACCTGACGCGTTTGTGGGCTACCCAGGTTTGTTGGTGAGGTCGGTTCTGATGGTGTCGAGCTGGGATGGCGCGGTGGTGGCCCGACGAATCGCTGTCAGGCCGCGTCGGGCCCGTAGACCCTGATCGTCAGCACATTGCCGACGATCTCGAGACGCCATGTCGACTCACCGACCATCCACTCCGCCTCGCGGGTCTGGCCGAGATAGTCGGCGAGAGCCAATCCGGCGAGACCAGCCTCCTGGTACGAATGGATGCAGTCGGGGGAGTAGGCAGCGACCAGGTGACATGTGTGAAGGTAGAGCTGTTCGGTGCCTTCTCCGTCGAGTTGGCCAGTGACCAGCAAGGCGAAGATCGCGTCGTTGCCCGGTGCGTACGCACCGGCGACACGACCCCATTCGCCAAATCGGTAGATGAAGGTGTCGTACTCGCCGATCTCGTCGTGCCGGGTCAGACCACGGGTGATCTGGGGCGTTCCGCTGACCTCATTCCACAGGTCGGGGAGCTGATCCATGTAGATGCCGAGCGACCCCGGGATTGGTGGGAAGGGATTGGGAGGGGAAACGGTGGCCGTCACCTCGGGCTCAGGAGTCGGACTGTCACCTGCAGATGCGGCGAGCCCGACGATCAGGAGCGCCGCCACCACCAGGGACCCGCCCACCGTGACGATCCGCCAGCCATCGAAGAGGGTCGTGATCAGGACGAGAATCGCCGGGAAAGACACCCACCACGAGACGGCACCCACTGTGGCGAGAACGATCATCGTCAGCCCCACCAGCAGGATCACACCGATCGTGTTGAGGTTCAGATCCGCGCGAAGACGCGGTGGAAGCGGCGGGACCAGTGTGAAGTCGTCCTCGGAGGTCTCGGAGAGGTCCTCGCCCTGGGGGTGAGAGGGGTCCCCGGTGGGGCTATGGGCATCGAATCCTCGCTCCGCGACCGGCTCTGTCTCGACAGTGGTGGCCTCGACCCGTGGTGTGGCGATGTCTCCTGCCAGGCGGTCATATTCGGCTTCGCTGATGCGTCCCTCGCTCTTCAGCCTGCGAAGGACGGCCAGTTGGTCGTTCCTGGGTGACAAACCTTCTCTCCTGGTTGTCTCCAGTAGTCATCGGCAGATACCTGCCCAATCCGTAGCGAAGACCCTCAGTCGCAGAGGCGCCGAGTGGTCCAGCCACCCCAACCGAGCTGATCCCAGATGTCGCGGGCTAGTCGTACGTTCAGTTCGGGGTCGGTGAACTCTTCTTCGGTGAAGCCATAGTGATCCCCCCAGTGGCCGGCGAGGATCTGGAACAGTCCCGTGGCAGACGAGCGGGGGTTGTCTGCGTCGGGTTCGCCCGCCGATTCGTGTTCGATGATGCACATGGCGGTGTCGATCTCGTCGGCTGGGAAGTACTGCTCGACCAAGGGGCGCCAGCGTTCCACGGGGTCTGCCAGCTCCTCGAAGGCCACGGCTTCGAGCTCCGTGGCCAGGTCTTCGGGCTCAGCCAGCCCGAAGAAAAGAAGGAGAATTGATATGAGGACGCTCATGAGCCTGCATCCATACCCTGGACGGGCGTGTTGAAACACGCGTTTGGGATTTCTCTGAAGATCATGGACCAGTCGGGGGTAGGGAAATGAGGAGCGGTGTCCTCAGGAGATCGCGAAACTCGCGACCAAGTGGAGCCTATGGGCGACTCGACTGCTATCGGAAGTCGGGGACTGGCGCAGCGGGGGCTACTAGGCGTTGGCCCAGTACGCGTCCGATGACTTAGAGGTGGCGAGTTTTTCGGCGTCCTCGAACCCGGGAGCCATCGATGCGGCCGTGCCTGGCATCACCTCGTGATGCTCGATGTTGAGTAGTCGGAGCCAGCTCTGCTGCCCCATGGTCAGGCCGATGAAGCATCCGAGCTCGACCAGCTCTGCCTCGCTGAAGTGGGTGTAGAGACGGACCCAGAACGCATCGTCGGTGTCCAGGTGCCAGGCGATTGCCTCGGCGTAGGCGAGAGCAGCCTTCTGCCTCTCGTCGTAGCGATCCGAGCTCTCGAAGTTGATCAGCTCGTCGTACTTGGCCTCGGTGAGGCCCATCTCGCGGCCTTGCTCCGACCGTTGGTTGCCGCAGTACTCGCACTTGACCGACCTGGAGATGTAGACCCTGCACAGCTCCTTGATGTCGTGGTCGACGATGCCCTCCCGGAAGAGGTCGCGCCAACTGTTGGCGAAGAACCAGAACGCCTTCGGGACATGGGCTCTGATCGCGGAGCTCTCCGGCCTTGGGGTGCCTTCCCTGGCGCACCTTTCCATTTCCGCCCTCATCTCCGGTGTCATGTCGTCGAGTGGTACGTAGCTGATGCGTTGGTTGCTGGCCATTGAATCTCCTCTTCTCACCACCAGCCTAGGGCGACGGGGCGATGGTGGGGAGACCCGGGTGTGTCAGCCGACATCGACCGTCGTGTTCATGCCTTCCTGGAAGTGGTCGATGATCTCTCCCCCTTCGATCTCGGTGACGATGCGACACGTGAATTGGTAACGGCCCTGGTCTACGTCGAGGTCGATGGACGTCATTTCCCCGGGCTGGAGCAGGTCCGTGCCGGCGACCACCTTCCCGTCACGGTCGGTCACGACCAGAGTGTGGGGGAACTCACCACTGTTGGTGACCTGGATCGTCTGGGCGCCCTCGGGCAGCGACGAAGGCCCATCCACGTCGAATTCGGACAGGTCGAAGCCCGCGGGCGTGGAATCAGAGCTGCACCCTGCAATGACGAGGGCTGCTGCTGCAAGGCCCGCCACCGTGTTTCTCATACCGTTTCGACCTCCCTGACGTGGCTGACCGCCGGGATGGCGATCTGAAACGTGGTCCCGATCGGTGACGTGGTCACGCCGACCGCCCCTCCCAGCGCCTCGACCATGAGCCGCACCATGTACAACCCGAGACCCGTCCCCGAACTGGCGGAGTTCTTCTCGAACTTCTCGAAGGCTTTGGGAAGGAAATCGGGATCGATGCCCGGGCCGTCGTCGCTCACGGCGAAGTAGACGGCATTCTGCGGTTGTTTCCCGTGTTCCAACATCTGCTCGATGATCGGTCTGTCGGAGCAGGTGACCTTGACCGAGGTGGCGCCGTGTGTATCGGCGTTGTCCGAGAGCGAGCCGATCACCAGGCCGAGGGTCCCCAGGTCAGTCCTGACGTCGAGCTCGGCTAGATCCGACCTGGTGAAAGTCGTCGCGCCAACCGCCTCCGCCGCCTCCGCCAGCGGGGTGTCGGTCAGCTCGTAGCCCAGGCCTCGGTTCTCGATCCGGGCGACCGCCAGCATCTGGTCGATGATCTCGTTGAGTCGTTCACCCTGTCTGACCATCTGCCCTATGACCATGTCTGCCTCGTCACTGGCGACTGCGCCCTCCTCCAGGAGTCGGGCTCCGGTGACGACCGAGGTCAACGGGGTTCGGAGCTCGTGGTTGATCATCAGCACGAAGTCGGAACGAATGCGCATCTTCTCCTCGGCGAGCGCCAGGGCCCGCTCCGCTCTCGTCCTCGCCTCGGCCAACTGGCTGTTTGCCTCCTCGAGTTCGTCGGCATGGGCCCGGAGGAGGGCCGATTCCCTGCTCAGCTGGCGTTGTCGGGCCTGGGCCCGGTGGTGTCCCACGAAGATCACAGTGCCCAGGATCCCGAACACCCCGGCGAGTGTCAGGAGCTGAACGGTCTGCGGTTGGATGTCGCCCGGCTGAACTCTCCTCGCGAGCAGCGCGGCGACGTCGTAGTGGAGGAGGATCCCGGTGCCGTCTTCCCGGGGGAAGAGAACCTCGTAGAGAACCGAGCCTGCAGGCCAGGCCGTGACACCGTCGATCTCGATGGCAACGTCCGAGGGAGCGGCGAGAGCTGCGAACCTGTTGCTGGATAGGCCGTACTCCAGGAGAGGGTTGAGCAGCGGTTGGCCCACCAAGTTGTCGGAGGTCGATTCGGCAACGACTCCGTCAGCGGCGACGAGAGAGACGGCCTCGACCTCTAGGGCATTGCGGGCGACCCGAACACCGGTCGTCGGTGGGGGAGAGTCAGAGACGATCTGGGCGGCCGTCACGGCGTCGTCGTAGAACAGCTCACCCTCGCCAATCGGCTCAGTCGAGGTCCGCTGGTAGAGCACGCCTGAAACGATGCAGACGAGCGCGAGACTCCAGGTGGCGATGGCAACAGCCAGCCAGCCGCCGCCCGATCTGCCGGGTCGGTGTTTGTCGCGGCCCACCAGGAAACATCGACAGATTCGGCCGATTGCTGTAGTTCCGGGAGTAGGTGGTCAGTTGTTACGGGAATCCCGCCAGTCGAGCCATGCCTGTCCCGCCGAGACTTCCCAGTCGGGGCCGTTGAAGCCCAGCGTGAACTGGGTGAAGCCCATCTCGAGGTAGGAGTCGACGTCTTCGTTCAGGAACCGGTCGAGATCGTCGGGCTCGAGACCAAGACCGCGCTCGATCTCGTCCGGGTCTCGACCCTCCACCTCACACCACCTGACCAGGGCGGCGACCGCCGGGGCCACGTCGGCGACACTCTCCGGAAAGCGGGCGTGCCACGACGAGGCGTGACGAGCGACAAGGCGGGTGGTGATCTGTTCCCCGGTGCCGGCGATGAGGATCGGCATCCTGCGAACCGGGGGCGGATTGAGGAGCTCGAAGCGACGTTCGATCTCGGGGAGGTTCCGCTCCAGGTCACGGAGCCGGCTCGCCGCGGTCCCGAACTCGTATCCGTACTCCTCGTAGTCACGGCGGAACCACCCCGATCCGAGCCCGAGTATGAACCGACCATTCGAGATGTGATCGATCGTGCGGGCCATGTCCGCCACCAGATGCGGATTGCGATACGAGTTGCAGACGACAAGAGGGCCGATCTCCACCCTGCTGGTCGCCTCGGCCAGGGCGGCCATGGTGGTCCAGCACTCGAAGTGCTTGCCGTCCCGTTCCCCGTAGAGCGGATAGAAGTGATCCCAGGTGTAGACGATGTCGTAGCCCAGTTCCTCGGCCCGCAAGGCTGCTGCACGAAGTCCAGCGAAGTCACCGTGTTGGGGATGTAGTTGGGCCGCGATCCGGATCGGATGTGAGGCTGTCATGGCCCGAATCTACGCCGGTGTATCTCAGCGGGCGCACGCCGCTCTTCGGATTCGAAGGGATAAACATGGCGACATTCGATCTAGACCCATCTGAAGGCCCGCACGCCGCATCCCGGCTGAGCGACCAAGAGCTCGAGTTCCTCCAGCAAGTCGTGGCCGTCGAACTGGCGATACGACTCGACAAGAAGATCTACGAGCAGCGGTTCATGCGTTTCGCCGAGCACCGCGAGGAAATGGACGAGATGGTGGCGGACTGGCGGAACCAGCGGGACCGCATGGTCTTCGTGGCCTCGGTGACGGCCGACCTCGACCAGCTCCCGGTGCTCGAAGAGCGTTAGCCACACCATCCGGGTCGGCGGTTCCGCATCGCCGATCGTGCATCCGGGTGCCTCAGAGTCAAGCCCCTGCACGCTCGGGATGTCTCGTTCACCGATCGTGGATCCGAGTGCCTCTGAGGCAATTCCCTGCAGCTCGGGCGTTGGTCGGCTACTGCACCGGCTCGCCGACGAGAAGGAGATGGTCTGAGAAGGTCACCGGCCGATCGTACGGGTTGTCAGTCGCCGGGTCGGGCGAAGCCGGTCTCGAAGGCGAGTCTGGTCACCTCGCTTCGGGAGGCGACACCCAGCTTGTCGAAGACGTTTCGCATGTGAGTCTCCAAAGTCTTCTGGCTGATTCCCAAGTCTTCAGAGATCTCGCGGTACTCGTAGCCACGGGCAATGAGGGCGACGACCTCCCTCTCCCTCGGGGTCAGATCCTCGAGCTCGGTGAATACGTCGATACGGCGTGCCCCGTCTACCCGCACTGCGGTGGACATGACGTCGCGCTCCGCCGAGACCAGGGTTTCCAGGTTCTCGTCGACCTCGGCGTTGACCTTGATGACCTGGTCGATGTCGACCCGGTACAGATCCTCGAGGTCGGCCTGTGTCTCGAGCATCTGGAAGCGGAAGCTGGTGGCATAGGGCGACTCAGCGGACAGCGGGACCAATGCCTGATCGTGGCGATTAACTTTCCGCCAAATGCTCCAATGGGTCAAAGGGCTGTTCGACTCGCCAGTGTTGCGGCGTGTCCGCTGGCACATCCAGCGAGTCGGCGACAAGGTCGATCGTCGGTTCTTCACTTCGCTGATGTTCGGTCTGGCCGGGATCGTGACGATTGCCGCGGTCATCGTGTGGTTGATCGAGCGGGACCTCACCTTCTCCGAGCTGGGGGCCTCCCTCTATTGGGCGGGTGCCACAGTGCTCGGGTTGGGGCATGGAGAATTCGCCACGGGGCCGGTCGGCTGGGGGGTCGGCTGGCTGCTGGGACTTTTCGGGGTGGCGATCGTGGCGACAATCACCGGGGCCCTGGTGGGCTTCGTGATCGATTTCCTACTGAAGGAGGGACAAGGCATGGGCGCTTCGGGATACCGCGATCACATCGTGGTATGCGGTTGGAACGCGACTGCGCGAGATCTGATCGCCGAGCTGGGCAGTGACGAGTACGGATCGAAGGTCGTCCTGATCGACGAAGCCGAGCGCAGCCCGGCACCAGATTGGGTCTATTTCGTCAGGGGCGATCAGACCAATTCGGCTGACCTGGCGCGTGCCGGGATCGAGCATGCGGTCTCGGCAATCATCTGCCCATCCGACTCATCGAACGAATCCGACATGACTTCGATCCTCACGGTCCTCGCAATCGAGGCCCTGGCTCCCCATGTGCGGACGGTCGTGGAGGTCAACAACCCCGAGCACGTGGACCACTTCAAGAGGGCATCGGTGGACGAGATCATGGTGACGTCGAAACTGGCCGCCCACCTTCTCGCCCGCACCGCCATGTATCCCGGCCTGTCGGGTCTCGTGGTCGATATCGTCTCCGGGGGTGAGGGGTCGGAGCTCTACGGGGTCAGTCTCCCCGACGATTTCGTCGGACTGACGTCCGACGAGGTGGCCATCCGGCTACGGCGTGACCATCGGGCGACGTTGCTGGCGGTGACCAGGTCCGAGATCACCATCCCCAACCCGGCCGAGGGCTTCATCTTCGAGGTCGGTGACGGGATGATCGTCGTAGCCGAGTCGATCGGTGCACTTCAGCCCCTCCAGGAGGCTTCCGCCCTCTCGGCGTGAAATCCCACGAAGTCAGGTATCAACTCCTGGCGATCCTTGGCCGATATAGGTCGAACGTCCTATATGGGTTCATCAAAGGAGAGAGATGCCGTCGTTCGATGCCAGGCTGCGGTTGCTTGGCCAACAGAAGCTCCCGGTCAGTGTGATCGTGGATATCTCCGACGAGCGTCTCAAGTTGACCAGTGGCGAGAAATCGCTCGGGGACTGGCCTCTCGACAAGTTGAACGTGGTCTCCCTTGCTGACGGATTCCATCTCCGGCTCGAGGATGAGGAGGTGGTCCTCACCGTCTCCAACCCCGATGAGTTCTTCGGCTGCCTGCGGAACGGGAAGGTTCCCGAACCCGGCGACACCATGACCGCGAACCGGTCGATCTCGAGCCGGTTGAAGCCCACTGAACCCGAGGAGCAGTACGGCGACCTGCGCAAGGCCATCGACAAGCTGGCCCAGGCGATGAGCGAGGAAACCGTGCCACCCGACCAGGTGTTCGCCACCTGGCTGAAGCTGCTGAAGGAACTGAACCGCCGCCACGCCCAGGCGCAGCTCCCCAGCGCCCTCTTCATTCGTCTCAACACCGAGCTCCTCAACTTGCTCCCGGTCCCCTCGTAAAGGGCTTCCTGATGCTGTGGGGGGCGGTAAACCGGCACCACGCGTCTGAAAAGGGGGTTAGACCGTCAGAAGCTCAGACCGTCGAGCGGGAAGACGAGATGTCGTCTTCGAGATCAGGCGTCACCAGAGCGAGGAGGCTGGTGTTGAGCTCCTTGAACTCGGCGGGTGATAGGACGCCGGCGTTGTTGAGGTCGTTGCAGATGTGGAGAGTGGCGATCCAGGTCGTCATGATCCCCTCGCTGCCGGCTTGTTCCTCGAGGCCCTGACGGAGGTCCTCGATCAGCCCGCGGAGCGCATGTGCCTTCTCGCCCGGCTTTGGATCGGGCGGCGGCGCGGGCATCGCCCCTTTGACCGGGTTGGAGAACACGTCCACGCGGTCGAGGTTGCGCTTCAGGGCGGCGATCGAAGCCAGGTCGGCCTGGGTGGCGCGACGTTTCCGGGCCGGGGCCCATGTGGCGACGAGCCCGAGGGCACCGACGGCCATCAGGCCGATCCCCATCCAGGGCTCGGGGGTCATGCCGAGAGACGACACGGAAGCGCAGAGTTGCAGGGGATCGCCTGCAACGACATCGAGAAGTGAGGATGAGCAGTCGACCAGCAGGGCTCCCACGGCGGCGATCGCCAGGGACGCGGCGCTGAGGATGAGAGCGACGACCACGAAACTTGATCGGACGTTGTCGACGCGTTCTTGAGTTTTGTACGGATTGAGCCCGGCGCGCTATCTGGAGAAGCCGTCGAGGAAGGCCTCGATCTCAGCCACCACCTCGGGTGCCCCTGATGAGTCTTCCAGCTCCTCGAGGAGCTTGAGGAGCCAGATGGCCCATGCCCGTCGACCGCCATCTTCGTCCGCGACGAGGTGCTCGACGTCGATCACCAACGGATGGATGTCAGTGCCGGCCATCTCCAGTTTCCGCAGTCGGTTGACCGAGGTGTTCACGAACTCCGGAACGGTCACCTCATTGAGATGACGCGTATACGGGTGGTCGTGATGGCCACACACCTGGCAGCTGGCCCACGGGGCTGTGTCGGACGTCATGGCCCCAGTATCCCATTTCGGTGGAATTCGTGGGGGCTGGCCGAGCTGCCTCGTTTGGGCAACGAGTCACTCCATCGGACGTCATAATCCGGCGCAATGAGCACATCCACTTCTGAGCACGCAGCGCACACCATCGGCGCCACCATCTCTGGTGTCATCGGGATCGTCCTGTACCTCGCTGTAGGTGTCGTCTTTCTGACGAGCGGATTGGTCGTACCGATGCCCTGGCTGGTCGTCCTTTGGGGGGTCTGGCTCGCCGGTTGGTACCCGCTGATCCGGGTGTTTCAGACCCGGCGGGTCTGGACACCGGTCGTTCCGGTCGCCGCAGTCCTCTTCTGGTGGCTCTTTTTGAGCCTGGGCGAGTCCCTCCTCGACTGGACCGCTTGATCCGGAGCCGAGTCAGACGGACGCCACAGGCGATCTGCCGGCCAGGCGGGAACTTCCTATCGCAGCAAGCGCCGCCACCATCGCGGCCAGGATGAAGACCAGGGTGAACGAAGACATGGTGTCCCCGAGCCATCCGCCGACCTGTGGCGCCAGCAGCTGACCAGCCCCGAATGCCAGGGTGATGACGCCAAAAGCTGACCCGAACTCCCGCGCCGACAGGTGGTCGCGCAGGTAGGTGGCAGTGGTGGAGGGAACGCCGGCGAAGGCGAGGCCGAACAGTATCGCGGCCAGCCAGGGCCATGGTCCCGTCCCGATCAGGAGCAGCAGGGACGCGGCGGCCATCGTGCCGAATCCGATCTCCATCGCCCTGCTCCGTCCCAGCCTGTCGGACAAGGCCGCGTAGACCGGCCCACCGAGGACGGAGGCGACCCCCAGGGCCGCAAAGATCAGGCCGGTGGTCGCCGTCGAATAGCCGGAGTCCTCCTCGAGCCGCGCCACGAAGAAGTTGACGAACAGGGACATTGACAGCCCAAACCCCCCGTAGGTGCCGAGGAGGTAGCCCCAAGCCGGTACGGTGCCGAGGGCGCGCATCGAGGGACGAGTCCCACCCGCCTCGGCAGGCACCCGCACCAGGATCCAGACGAGAACGGCAACGATCACCGCCACGACGGTCTCGAACCCGTATACCGCGGTCCAGTTGTCTCCGACGCCCCGCGCCACCCATCCGGCGGCGACGAACCCCAGCCCGATCCCGATGCCGATCGAGCCGATGGCCAGCGCCCGGCGCTCGACCGACACCAGGCTGGAGGTCACTGCCGGTGCCGGGATCCAGATCAGAGCGCCGGCCGCTCCCGTCACCACCATGCCGAGAACGATCACCCCGAGATTCGGTGACCACCAGAGTCCGGCCAACCCGAGGGCAGAGAACCCGATCCCGATGCGGATGAGGCGGTCGGGCGGGAGCCTGGTGGAGAGCCATGCCACCCCGAGGCTGGATAGGAGATAGGCGGCGAGATTCAGGGTCCCCAGGGTCCCGGCGAGTGTGTATGAGATATCGAGACTCCGCTGGACAGAGGGCAACACCAGACCGTAGGTGAATCGTCCGAAGGCCTGGGCCACCATGGTCGCTGCCACCACGATCGCCACCAACGCCCATCTCGCAGCCGGTCCTGACATCTCACTGTGCCGCTCGTTCACCGGGGCATTGTGGCCGGATCCTGAGGCCACTCATGCGCGGTATGTTCAGTTGATGCCAACCATCTCGCTGGTGACCGCCAGCTACGTCACTCGCCAAATCGGCTTCGGGACGATGGAGGACTGGTCGGAGGGCGACAGGGCCACCCAGGACTTCTTCGCGCCTGTCGACACCTACGAGCAGCGATTCGGTGACCTGATCGACGACGTGGTCAGCCTCGGCTACACGACCATCGACCTCTGGGGCGCACACCTCCATCACCGGTGGGCGACCGATGAGCACTTCGATGCCGCTCGCCGGGTTCTCGGGGATCGTGGCGTCTCGGTGAACAGCCTGGCCGCCTGGTGCCATGACCTGGATGCGCTGGAGGGCTTCTGCCGGGTAGCCAATGAGGTCGGATCTTCGATCATCGCCGGGGGCAGCCCGCTCCTCATCTCGGACCGCGACAATGCTCTCGCCATCCTTGCGGGCCACGGCGTCCGCTTCGCCATCGAGAACCATCCCGAGAAGACCCCCGACGAGGTGCGGCGGGTGATCGGCGACTCCGAATGGCTCGGTTCCTGCCCCGATACCGGGTGGTGGGCCATCCAGGGATACGATCCGCCAACGGCTATCGCCGAGCTGGCCGATGTGACCCTCACCGTCCATCTCAAGGACGTCGACGCCGAGACCGGAAAGGGAAGACGTCCGACAACGGGTGCCGCCGATATCCCGGGCTGTCTGGCAGCGTTGGCCGCCTCGGGCTACGGGGGTGCGGTCGGAGTGGAACACGAACCCGACGGGTGGGACCCCACCGACGACTTGCGTTTTGCCCGGGAGCTGCTCGCCAGGTGGGTGGAGGCGCTGTGATCCGTGCTGTCATCGTCGGCTGCGGAAACATCG
Organism: Acidimicrobiia bacterium; assembly: GCA_035762545.1. Classification (GTDB taxonomy): domain Bacteria; phylum Actinomycetota; class Acidimicrobiia; order Spongiisociales; family ZC4RG35; genus JANQRA01. The sequence continues at coordinate 24,620 of DASTOM010000039.1, read as the reverse complement.
CCGCCCGATATGCCGCCGACCTCATCGCCGCCGGGACAGTCGACCTCGTCGGCTTCTACGACGTGGACCGGCAACGGGCGATCGAATACGCCGAGAGGTTCGGAGGAGAAGCATTTGCGAGTCTCGACGACGCCATCGAAGCCGTCGAGCTGGTCCTCAACCTCACCATCTTCGAAGCCCACTACCCGGTCTCGAAGGCGGCGTTGAGCCGATCACGCCACGTGTACTCGGAGAAGCCCCTGGCGCTGCGTATCGAAGAGGCGGTCGAGCTCGCCGATCTCGCCTTGAGCCACGGAGTCCGTCTCGGCGCCGCTCCGTTCACCTTTCTCGGTGAGGCTCAGGCCACGGCGATCGAGTGGGTCCGATCCGGTCGGCTCGGAGAGGTGCGTCTCGTCTACGCCGAGGTGAACCACGGGCGGATCGAGACCTGGCACCCCAACCCGGCTCCTTTCTATGAGGTCGGTCCGATGCTCGACGTGGGCGTCTACCCGCTGGCGATGCTGATCGAGGTGTTTGGACCGCTCAACTGGCTCCAGGCGGTCTCTTCGACGGTCATGAGCGATCGGGTGACTCTCGACGGGACGACCTTCACCCCGGGTTCTCCCGACTATTGGCTCGTCCACCTCGAGCACCACAACGGGGTGAAAGTGCGGCTCACCGTCGACTTCTACGTGAAAGGGGACGAGGGGATCGTCTTCCACGGGGACGACGCCAGCCTCCGGCTCGAGTCGTGGTTCGTCCCCAACGCCGGGCTCTGGTACCGCCCGTATGGAGGTGACGAGGTGGCTGTTGAGGTCGTGGGCGGACGTGCCGAGGTCGACTGGTCGGCCGGCGTGGCCCGTTTTGTCGAGGGCATCGACTCAGCCGATCCCGGTCCGCTCGACGCAGAGCGGGCGGTCCACATGACCGCCGTTCTCGATGCCATCACCCGATCAGGTGCGAGCGGTGAGCCGGTGGTTGTGGAGGTCCTGTAGCCCTAGTCCGCTTCCGAAGAGCCCCCTCCGTTCCCGCTGAAGCTGTGTGGGACGATCCAACGGTCGATCAGGTCGAGAATCTCCAGGCCGACGGTTGTGGCTTGGGCCTCGGCGAGAGACGGGAGCGAGTTGGCCGCATCGTGGTCGCCATCCCAGGCTGACGGAGCAACCTCAGCTACGCCTCGATAGCGGCGGTCATCGTCTGAACTGCAGTCGGGAAGACTGCAGCGAAGCAGTCGCCACCGGTGGCGAAGACGTAGCCTTCCTCGTCTTCGATGGTCTGGCGCAGAATCTGATCGTGTATCAACAGGGAGCGTTCCATGCCGGCCCGATCCGCCTGCCAGTGACGGGTTGAGCCGACGATGTCGGTGAAAAGGAACGTGACTGTGCCCGTGGGGGCCCTACCCATGACCGGGATTGTGGATGACGGAGCAGCGCGGCGAGCTCTCCTGAGTCACATGACTTGGAGCGCAAGTGCAAATTGTCCAATGCCAGCGCAAACAGGACTGGGGCGAGGTCAGGCCGGTAGGCGCAGATAGCCGTTACGAATCCGGGCCGCGCTTTGGCCCGGACCAACCATCACCGGCACCGGTGAGATCTCCATCAGCTCGGAGGCAACCCTCCCGAGAAGTCTGTCCGACAGACCGTGACCGTGTGCACCGATCACGATCAGCTCGACTCCAGTTTGGCTGGCTCGATCGGCGAGAGCCTGAGCCGGGGCCCCGTAGAGAAGCTCGAGCTCGGTCGGCTCGAACTGGAGCTGTAGCGCGACATCGACCAGATCTGCGTAGGCCGCAGACTGTGAGGGGATCCCACTGCGGAGCCCCTCATCCTCGACGTCGAGGACTGTCACCAGGATCAGTGAGCTGAGCGACGGACGAAGGAGCTCGACCGCTGCTCGAGCCGCCGATACCGACTCGGCGGATCCATCGAGACCGACCAATACATCCAAGGAACCGGTGGAGGTTGGCATCGACACGGGTCTCTCCTGAGGATGGGCCTTGGGCTGGGTCTCCGCGAACCAGGCCAAGAAAGGGCCGAGCACGAGTCCAAGAGGGACGGTCAGCTTCAGGCTATGGCCGGCACGAGCCATACGCAGCGCAACCCACAGGCCGCCTCCGACCCAGATTGCGATAAGGCCCGCAACGAGCCATCCGTTGGAGTCCACCTTCACTCCTTTCACCGTCGATCGTGATACGTCTCGATGGGCTCCGATAGAGGCTTTCGGCCTGAAGTGGACGGGTGGTCCGATGGGGTCGAAAGTCACCGGTTGAAGTGACTGGAAGAACTGGCTCGATGGCCCTTTGGCTGATTGACTTCCCCCCATGAGTTCGGGACGCGGTCCGCTGCTCATGCTCGTGCTTACCGGGGCTGGCTTACTTCTTGCCGGTCTGTTCGCTCTGCTCGACGTCGACCTGGGCGTTCAGGTGTCGCTCGTAGCGGTAGCCGTGGTTCCCCTGATCCCTTTGGTTCGTGAGATCTGGCGGAAGCTGAGGCGTCGCCAACCCGGCGTCGACATCATCGCCTTCCTGGCTGTGGGCGCTTCGCTGGCGCTGGGCGAGCTCCTCACGGCGGCCGTCATTGGCTTGATGCTCGCCACCGGTCAGTTTCTCGAGGACTATGCCGCGGGAAGGGCACAACGTGAGCTCACGGCGTTGGTGAACCGTGCTCCGAAGGTCGCCCACCGACTGGTCGGCGAGAGGATCGAGACTGTCGCCGTCGCCGAGATCCGCTCGGGTGATCGCCTCGTCGTCAAGTCGGGGGAGGTCATTCCCGTCGATGGTGTCGTGCTCGACGGGGTCGCGACTGTCGACGAATCGGCTCTGACCGGTGAGCCCTTGCCCGTCGAGCGAACCCGTGGAGATTTGGTCAGCAGCGGATCCGTCAACGCATCCGACCTGTTCGAGATCCGCGCCACAGAGGAGGCTGCGGCCTCCACCTATGCCGGCATCATCCGTCTCGTCGAGGCGGCTCGAGAGTCGAAAGCTCCGGGGGTTCGGCTGGCAGACAAATGGGCCGGATGGTTCGTGCCCATCGCGCTGGGTGCCGCCGGGCTGGCCTGGGTCCTCTCCGGCGATCCGGTCCGGGGGCTCGCTGTCCTCGTGGTGGCGACGCCATGCCCCCTGCTCCTCGCCGTGCCGATCGCAATCGTCTCGGGCATATCGCGCGGGGCCCGACGAGGGGTCGTGTTCCGGGGCGGAGGAGCCCTCGAGGCCCTTGCCGGGACCCGGCACGTGGTCATCGACAAGACCGGGACCGTCACTGTCGGTCAGCCAATGGTTAGGTCGATCACCGTCTTCGACGGTGCCACGACCGAGCACGAGCTTCTCTCGCTCGCCGCGTCCGTGGACCAGGTGTCCTCACACGTCCTGGCGCGCGCCATCGTCGATGCCGCGCATGAGCGCGGTGTGGACTTCGCGCTGCCCACGGATGTGAGTGACGTTCACGGGTCTGGTGTCGCCGCCAAGGTGGGGGACCGGGAGGTCGCCGTTGGGAAGCTCTCGTGGATCCTGGACGGCTCACCGGAGCCGGACCCAGTCAGATCCTTCCGCAACTCGGTTGGCAGTGTCTCGCCGACCCTCGTCTATGTCGCCGTGGACGGACGTCCGACCGGTGCAATCGTCTTCGACGACCGTGTGCGCGCCGACGCTGCCTACACGATCCGCGCTCTGCGTAGATGTGGGGTGGACCAGATCATCATGGCCACAGGTGATCAACCGATCGTTGCCAGATCTGTCGGTATGTCCATCGGAGTCGACGATGTCCTCGCCGAGGCAACCCCGGAGGAGAAGGTCCGAGTGCTCCGGGACCTCCAGCGCTCGGGCACCACCGCCATGGTGGGAGATGGCATCAACGATGCTCCGGCGCTGGCTGCCGCCGACGTCGGCGTGGCCATGGGGGCACGCGGCGCCACCGCCAGCTCGGAGGCTGCGGACATCGTCCTGGTCGTCGATCGACTCCAGCTTCTCGTTGACGCGATGGGCATTGCACAGAGATCTCGGCGCGTCGCGATCCAGAGTGTCGTCATCGGCATGGGCCTCTCGTTGGTTGCCATGACCGCAGCCGCTTGGGGCCTCTTGCTTCCACTCGCCGGCGCCCTGGTTCAGGAACTGATCGACGTTGTGGCGATTCTCAATTCTCTCCGGGCCCTGGGCGGATCGAGCTCAACGGAGCGCGGTCCCAGTCTCCCCGCCGACCTGTCCCGACAACTGCGTGTTGAGCACGATCGACTCATTCCTCAGCTGGACAAGCTCAGAATCGTCGCCGACGATCTCGATATTCGACCAGGAACGGCGGCCGTCGAGTCCCTCGGAGAGGTGCGCGACTTCCTCATCGAGGAAATCGTGCCCCACGAGGCTGATGACGAGGCCCGGGTCTACCCGGCGGTGGCGGAGATCCTTCCCGGCGTCGACCCGCTGGGAACCATGAGCCGTGCCCATCGGGAGATCTTTCACCTCATCGAGTCATACCGACGTCAGGTGGACGGGCTGGCCCCGGAAGGACCTTCGCCGGCCGATATCCGGGACCTGCGGCGAACCCTCTACGGCCTCCATGCGGTGTTGAGGCTGCATTTCGATCAGGAAGAGGAGCTGTACGCCTCGCTGGGTGCCGGCTGACCGACTGGCCTACCCGAAGTGGCGTTTGAGGAAGCCGATCACCCGGTCGATCGCTTCGTCCTGGATCGGGTCGACCTCAGGCACCCCGTCGCTATCGGCGAACGGGAAGACGTATCCATGCAGTGGGTGGTCGTACGACTCCCACTCCACGTCCTTGCCCGCCTGTTCCAGGAGCTGATAGGTCGAACGGAAGATGCCCTGGAGGTGGTCTGCCTCTCTGCCCAGGACGAGGATCGGTGTCTCGATCGTGGAGATCCGGTCGAGGGCGACGCTTGTGTCGATCCGGCCCAGCACATAGTCGACGTCTGACATCTGCATCTCTTCGATGTTGCGCAGACCCGTGGCCTCGTTGACCGACACGGTGTCGTCCGGTTCCAGCACGAGAAACTCGTGGGCTGCCGGCTCGTTGGCGACCGCGGCGGCGACGCCGTGGTACTCGGAGGTGATCTTCAGCGCCATCTCCCCGCCGTGACTCGAACCGATCAGCCCGATCTTGTCCCCGTCGATGTCGGGCCGTGACTTCAGGTACTCGATGATTGCGATCTCGTCCTCGTACTCCAGGGGCGACCGGTTGAACATCCCCCGCCCCTGACGCATGTCACGGACCAACGCACCACCGAGGTTGTATCCGAGCTCCACCTCGGTTCGGTATCGGATCCAGGTGCATGCGAGGCCCGCCGAGAGCAGCCGTTCCATGATGTATCCGCGGTTTCGGACGGCGTCCCTGATCCATGCCATGCCACCGCCGCCGTTCCCCGAGGCGAGGAGGACGACGGGGAACGGGCCATCCCCGGAGGGGAGCCGGAGTCCGACGGGGGCATACAGGCCGTCCCAGGTCTCCACGTAAATGAGGTGGACGGGGAATTGGCTACCGGCCACATCCTCGACGATCTCGACGTGCTCCGGGTCCGGTGTCATGTTCCGGTCCCGAGCAGACGTTCCACGTTGCCGGTGAGGATGGCTTCCCTCTCTTCGGTGGTGATCCCGGGGACGGAGTCGACCAGAGCGACCGGGTCGTCGTCGCCCATCTCGAAGGGGTAGTCGGTCCCCAACATGACGTGATCGGCGCCGAACGAGTCGATGAGGAAGCGAAGGACATCCGGATCGTGCACCACGGTGTCGAAGTAGAGGTTGGATAGGTAATCCCCGGGGAGCTTGCTGATCTGTTTCCCGGCCAACTCGGGTTTGGCCAGGTAGGCCCGGTTCATCCGGCCCACCTGGTAGGGGGCGAATCCGCCGCCGTGGACCGCACAAAGGGCCAGACTCGGATGCCGGTCGAACACACCGGAGAAGATGAGGCCGGCGAGGCAGATGGTGGTCTCGGCGGGACGCCCGACGGCGTTCGACATGAAATAGCGGTCGAGATCGACGCCTGTCAATGGGGCCATCGGATGGAGGACGATCAAGGCGCCGAGCTCGGTGGCTGCCTCCCAGAACTCGTCGAGCGGCCGTTGGTCCACCCAGTCAGTTCCCACGGTCGTGGCGATCTGGGCGCCCACCATTCCCAGCTCGCTCATGGCGCGGGCCAACTCGCCGGCTGCTGCCGATGGGTCCTGGAGTGGCACCGTGGCCAGCGAGAGGAAGCGATCCGGGATCGACGAGGCATGCTCGGCGAGGGCGTCGTTGTGAGCACGCGCATAGGTAGCTCCCCGGGACGGTTCGAGGTCGTAGCCGGCGAGGTCGACCCAGCCTGCGAGCAGCTGCTTGGTGACTCCCATGCGGTCCATCGCCTCGACGCGGGTTCCGACATCGCCCAGGTCGTCGCGCAGTGGAGCGGTGGTGAACTGACCGTTGAACCTGACACATGTGCCCCGGCCCTGGTCGACGATCTCCAGCCCGACGTCCGGGCCGCTGGACTCGAGCCAGACCCTGAACTCGGGCGGGATGCAATGGGCGTGGACGTCGTAGACCATCGTGACTACTCAGGACGGGGCTCGCTGAGGACGCACGCCGCCACATGGCCCGGCCCCCGCTCGGTCAGCTCGACTTCCGGCACTTCCTGGAACGCGATCCGGACTCTGGTACCTTCCCGTCGCAACTCGATCAGTGCTTCACCTGCCGCGGCAGGAACCCGGTCGGAACGGAGGGCACCCTCCATCTCGGCAGCCGCCTCCTCCTCCGAGAAGACGAGATCGGCCGCGAACTCGCTGTCACGGGTCACCTCGGTCAATGCACCGAATAGGCCACCACCGGTCTCTTCGAGGGCCCTGACGACATCGTCGACCTCCCATCCACAGATGCTCGTGGCCACCGGGCATCGGGTGTGGAAGCGGCAACCCTGCGGAGGACGGGCCGGGTCGGGGACCGAGCCCTCCAGGGTCACGAACGCGGCATCCGTGTCGTCCTCTAGGTCGGGGCTGGCCTTGAGGAGGGCCCGGGTGTAGGGATGGCGGGCGTCGTCGAAGATGTCGGTCGTCGAGCCCGCCTCGGCGACACGGCCCAGATACATCACCACGACCTCGTCGGCCATGTGCCGAATCACCGACAGGTCGTGGGTGATGAACAGATAGGTGAGGTCGAGCTGGCTCTGCAAGTCGTGGAGGATGTTCAGGATCTGGGCCTGGACGGAAACGTCGAGGGCTGAGGTCGGCTCGTCGAGCACGATCAGCTCGGGGTCGAGGGCGAGAGCCCGGGCGATCGAGATGCGCTGGCGCTGGCCGCCCGAGAACTGGTGGGGGTAGCGGTAGAGGTGCTGTCGTCCCATCCCGACTCTCTCCAGCAGCTCGACGACCCGCTCTGTGAGGTCGTCGCCCGACGCCTCCTTGTGCACCTTGAGGGGCCGGCCGACTATCTCCCTGACCAGATGACGTGGATTGAGGGAGGCGAAAGCGTCCTGGAACACCACCTGACAGTTGCGCCGATAGCGAACCCATTCCTTCTTCTCCAGCCGGTCGATGCGGTGGTGTTTGCCGATCGATTCCAACTCGGCCTTCATCTCGTCGCTGCGATCGTCCTCGGGTGTGGCGAGGAGGGTGTCGAGACGGGCATGCTCGGCTTCGGTCAGGTCGAAGTAGACGCCACCGGTCGTGGGATCGGTCAAACCGCTCACACACCTACCCAGAGTGGTCTTGCCACAGCCGCTCTCACCGACCAGACCCACCGTGGCGCCCCGTCTGATGTCGAAGCTGACCCCGTCCACCGCCCGGACCTGGCCGGCGACCCGCTGCAGGGCGCCTTCGCGGATGGGGAAGTGCTTGTGGAGGCCACGAACCGAGATGGCGATCTCACCACGGGTTGCGGCGTCGGAGCTGCTGGTTGTGTCGATGGTGGTGGTCATGACGTCTTCGTCGCGTACGTGGGCAGGGTCCCGGCGGTCGCCGGTGGGTTGTGGATGAAACATGCCACGGAGTGGCCAGATTCGGTCTCTTCGAGAAGGGGGTCCTCCTCCCCACACACCGCGACCGCGAAGGAGCACCTGTCGACGAAGCGACACGAGGGAGGGGGATCGATGAGCTCGGGGACGGTGCCCTTGATGGCGACCAGCTTCCCGCGGAGATGGGTGCGCGAGGGAATGGCGGCAAGCAACCCCCTCGTGTATGGGTGGAGCGGATTGTTGAAGATCTCGTCGGTCGTCCCCACCTCGACTACCCGACCGGCGTACATGACCGCCACCCGGTCACAGACCCTCCTCACCAGTGACAGGTCGTGGCTGATGTAGAGGACGGCCGACTTGCGACGGCTTTGCAGCTCCTTGATGAGCTCGATGATCCTCGCCTGCACGGTGACGTCGAGGGCAGTGGTCGGTTCGTCTGCGATCAGGAGGTCGGGGTTGCAGGCGAGCGCCTGAGCGATCATCACTCGCTGCTTCATCCCACCGGACAGCTCGTGGGGGTAGCGCTCCATGACCTTGACCGGGTTCGGGATCTGCGTCTCGGCCAGTGCGGCGGCCACCATGTCGTCAACCACATCTTCGATCCGGTCACGCTGCCCTCGCAGCGGGGGCATGGCGAGAAGCCATCGTTCGATGAGACGGGAGCGCTGGGAGGCGTGGCGACGCAGCAGGACGTTGTGGGTGTTGGCCATCTCGGCTCGGGACAGCACCTCGTCGGTCCGGTGTTGGTAGAAGGCCTCGGCCAGCTGCTCCCTAACGGTCAGGGCCGGGTTCAGGGCCTTGGCCGGATCCTGAAAGATCATTGCGATCCGGTCGCCGCGGATGTCGCGCAGCCCCGCCTCGGGGAGGGTGCTCAGGTCGATGGTCTCGATCCCGGTGTCACCGCAAACCGAGCAGCCGGAACCTTCGCAGCGGGGACACGCGGTGGGAAGCCGTCCCGTGTCTCCGCACTCCGGGCACCCGACGCCGGAGCAGTGGGGGCAGGGGCGGTGAGGGCGGAACAGCACCGAGCCGCCGGCGTGGATTCCCGGGGGCATGGGGATGAGACGGAGGAACGAGCGGGCGGTCACGCTCTTGCCGCATCCGGTTTCACCGACCAGACCGAGGGTCTCCCCGTCTCGGATGTCGAGGTCGACACCGTCGACCGCATGGACCCGACCCGCCTTCGACTCGAAGTGGACCTTGAGGCCAACGACCGAGGCGACCGCGACGGCTTCGTCGGTCGTGCCCGGCTCTGGGGCGCGTGCCACAGTCATCGCTTCGACTCGGTCTTCGGGTCGAGGATGTCGCGGAAGCCGTCGCCCAACAGGTTGAAGGCGAGGGCCCAGAGGAAGACCATCAAACCGGGGAACGTCGACGCCCACCACCGACCGGCAGAGATGCCGGCCTGGCCCTGACTCACCAGGACCCCCCACTCCGCCAGTCCGGCCTCGGCGAGGCCGATGAAGCTCAGGGTGGCGCCGATCAGCACCACGTTTCCCATGTCGAGCGTCGCCTGGACCACGACCGGGGTGATCGAGTTGGGCAGGACGTCCTTCATGTAGATCCGGAATCGCGAATCGCCGATGACCCGCGCCGCGTCCACGTACTCGTTCTGCTTGATGGTGATCACTTGTCCCCGGATGATCCGGGCGTACTTCACCCAGAACACCGCCGCCAGGGCGAGGATGATGTTGGCGAAGGAAGGCCCGAGGACTGCTGCGATGGCGAGGGCGAAGATCAGCTCAGGTATCGAGAGGAAGACGTCGACCAGACGCATGAGGAACTCGTCGATCTTCCCGCCGAGGAACCCGGCGAGGCTGCCCACTATGAGACCGATCACGACGGTGATGGAGACCACAATCAGGGAGAGGCGGAGCGAGGTGCGGGCCCCCCAGATCACCCCGTAGAGGACGTCGCCGCCCTGCTGGGTCGTGCCCAGGATGTGACCGGGGGTGCCCGGAGGCTCGTTGAGGGCTGCCCAATCGCGGGGCATCTGATAGGGGTCTGGGGTGTTGGGTTCGACTAGGAGGGGGGCGAAGATGGCCATTGCGATCAGGCCGACGATCAAGATCAGGCCGATCAGGGTCGTCGGATTGCGCAGCACGTCACGCGACAGTTCGGTGAACCGTGTGGCGCGGGTCCGCAGGGCAGCGGCACGTGGCTCAGGCGGCTTGGTTCCGACTGTTTCGACTGCCATCAGGTCCCCAGCACGACTCTGCGGTCGAGATAGGCGTAGGTCACGTCGACCGCCAGGTTCACCAGCAGGAAGAGGATGCTGGTGAACATCACGTACGCCATGATCGTGGCCTGGTCGCCGCGAAGCACGGCGTCAGCCATCCAGCGTCCCAGTCCCGGCCACCTGAAGATGATCTCGACGACGACCGTGCCCTGGAGGAGAAACCCGAAGCTGAGCCCGATGACGGTGACCGTTGGGATCAGGGCGTTGCGTCGGGCGTGTCGCCTGAGGACGAGCTTCTCGGGGAGTCCCTTGGCCCGAGCGGCATCGACGTACTCCTCGCTCATGGTCTCGACGAGCGAGGACCTCATCATCCGTGTGATGATCGCTGTGGTGCCGAAGCCGAGGGCGATGGCGGGGAGGATGAGATGCCAGATCGCATCGACGAAGGCGTTCCAATTGGCGGCGAGGATGGCGTCCACGGTGTAGAGCCCGGTCGGGTGGGCGATGCTCCCGAAGATGTCGGCGTCCGACCTCCCGATCGGCGCCCAGCCGAGACCGACCCAGAAGACGATGAGCAGCAGGATGCCGAACCAGAAGATGGGCATGGCGGCACCGCTGATCGAGAAGACGCGCGCCATGTGGTCGGGGAAACGGTCACGTCTCGCCCCGCCGTAGGTGCCGAGGGCGATTCCGAGTGAGACAGCAACGACCGCGGCGGCGATCGACAGTTCCATGGTGGCGCCGAGCTTGTCCGGGAACACCTGCCGGACCGGTGCCGCAGCCACTCCGGACCAGCCCCAGTCGCCGGTGAGCATCCCTCCGGCCCACGTCAGATATTGGATGGGAAGTGGTTGGTCGAGGCCGTAGCGCTCCTCGATCTCGGCGACCTGTTCGGGGGTCATCTCGTGGGAGAGGTAGATCCCGACCGGGGACCCGCCGACCCGGGTGAGGGCGAACACGATGAGTGAGGTCCCGATGATCAGGATCGGTAGGACCATCATCCGGCGCAGCACATAGTCCCTGATCTGCATCAGGACTCAATCATGGCATGGCATCGTGATTGAGAGAGGGGCGCGTTGTCCCGCGCCCCTCTCGGTTCGGGAGCCTTCGATCATCCCTTGTCGAACAGTGCGAACTTGAGGGACGGCCGGGGCCACAGCGGGTTCATGACGAAGCCCTGCACCCAGTCACGGTGCGCCATCACCGCCACTTCGTTTCCGGCGATGATCCACATCGGGTCGTCGTAGAACGTCTGCGCCAGCTCTGCGTAGATCGCCTCGCGTTCGGCGGGATCGGTGATCACCGACGCCTCCTCGATCCTCGCCGAGATGCCCTCCGGGTCCTGATATCCGTTGGCCATGGCGTGGACCTGGCCCCAGTTCCCGTTCGGGTCCATGTACTCGCTGGCAAAGGCGTGTGGGTCACCGAACGGGTCGGCGTTCTTCACCCAAAGCGCATACGGGATCGGATCCGAGGCGTGGGCCTCGTCGAACTGCGCTTCGGCCAGGGCGAGCACGTTGACCGTGAAGTTGGGATTCAACCCTTCGAGGGAGTCCTTGAGGACCAGGGCCGCGATCTCGAACAGGTTCCCACCTTCGGCGATCACCGACACACTGAAGCCTTCGTCCCAGACTCCGGCCTCGGTGAACAGCTGCTCGGCCATGGCCAGGTCCTGGCTGTAGACGGGGAGATCCTCGCTGTAACCGAGGACGCCCTGTGGCAGGTAGAACGGGGTCGGTGCGCCGAAGCCACCGAGTGCGCCGTTGATGAACGCCTCATAGTCGAACGCGTAGTTGAACGCCTGTCTGATCCGAGGGTCGTTGAAGAAGTCGGCGGAAATGGTGTCTTCCGGTGGGAGCTGGTCGACCGGGTAGTTCAGGTTGAAGCCGATGTGGATGGGCTCGAGCAGGAACTCACCCTGGAAGACCGTCACACCCTCGGCACCTTCGATGTCACCCACGAAGGATGGGTCGGTCTCGATGGTGTCGTAGTCACCGGCGCGGACGCCGAGCACACGGACATCGGGGTCGGGCACGATCTCGATCCGCAGGTCCAGGTTGGCCGGGGTTCCCCAGTACGAGTCGTTGACGGTGAAGAGCATGTTCTCACCGCGGTTCCACGCCTCGAACACGTAGGGACCGGTCCCGACCGGGTTGGTGGCGATGAACTCGTTGGGTGTCCCCGCTTCCACTCCACCATTCGCATCGACGAACTCCTGAGACATGATCGAGGCCACCGATTGGGTGACCACAGAGTTCAGGAATGCGGCGTTGGGCTGGTTGAGCGTCACCACGAAGGTCGTGGCGTCGGGCGCCTCGGTGGATGCCACTGTGTCGGAGAGGAGTCCGACGTTGCTCTCAGGGAGGTCCATCGTGAGGGCCCGATCCCAGGAGAATTTGACGTCGGTGGCGTCGACCGGGTTGCCCGCATGGTCGACCACGCCTTCTCTGATCGTAAAGGTGTAGACGGTGCCGTCCTCTGAGATCCCGCCGTTGTCGGTGGTGGGGACTTCCTCGGCGAGACCGGGGACCAACTCCGGTCCGTCGGGTGCGAACTCGACCAGACGGTCGTAGACCTGGAGGATGACGGTTTCGCCACCCTCACCGGCCTCGACCTGTGCCGGGTCCAGTGAGGTTGGTTCGTCGTCGGCGGCGTGGACGAAAGTGTCCGGGTTGGACACGCCGCCCTCGCTCGGGGCAGCGGTGGTATCACTGCTGCCGTCGGGGGCCGTGGTGGCGGTGGGTTGCTCACCCTCTACCGTCGTGCCCGGTGCGTCGGTGGAATCGGTGCTGTCTCCAGAGCACGCGGCCACCACCAGGGCCAGTATCGCCAGGATCGCCAACAGCGACCTCGACTTACGAATGGCCAGTTTCATCCCTTGTCCTCCTCATGAGCCGGGGCCTCACAAACTCCATTCAGGGGCCGTGGGGACGAGCCCTGCAATCGTTTGTGAAGGCGATTTCAAACATAGGTGGCAGAACAGCGTTGTGTCAACAATAAAATGCAGGATACAGGGTGAGGCTCGTCGACCCTTGTGTGCGGGTTGTGGTCGCCCTGGTGACACAAAACCAGCACCGAACGGCTCAGAGCTGCTCGCGGAGCCAGCTGAAGGAGGCCGGGGCCCAGTCCGACTGGTACTTGAAGGCGCAGTGGCCGCCATCGGGGTAGATCTTGGCCGACCGTTTCGTCGGCGGTCCACTCTCCAACATGAAGTAGATGTTGCCGATCGGGGCCAGATAGTCGTGCTTGCCGTTGATCATGAACACCGGCTGGGTTATCCGCTCCACCAGACCGAGCTCGGAGAGGGCCCACGTGGCGAAACGCTCCTCTTCCTGCTCACGGCTCGTCGGGTTGAACGACGGCGGGCCATCCGGCTCGCCGAAACGCCAGGTGGCGCGTTGATTGGCGTAGGCGACGAACTCGTTCATCTCCTCGTCGGTCATCCGATATCCGAACGGGTGCCCGGCGTTGGCCACGACCGCCTTCACCTTTTCGGGCGCCACACCGGCGAGCTGCATCACCGAATAGCCGCCGCGGCTGATGCCGAAGGCGCCGATCCTCTCTGCGTCGACCTCGGGACGGGCGGCCAGGTAGTCGACGGCCGCCTCCCAGGCGGTCACCGAACTGGGTGACCAGGGGAAGGGGTTCTCACCGGTCGCCGGGCCATCCATCACCACCGAAGCCAGACCGTTCTCGAGGGCGAGTTCGGCGGCCCAGCCCCGATCCTCTTTGAACACGTCGGCGCCGCACATGATCAAGACGGCGGGAAGAGGCCCGTCGGAGCCCTTGGGGATTCGCAGATGGACCCTGACGTTCCGGCCGTCGTGGGGGACGTCGATCACCTCAAGGGGAGGGTCCAGATGGGCAGAGGCCTTCCGGTATGCCCGGGCGCACGCCTCGCTGATCCGGGTCTTCACGTCTGTGATCTCGCCGGGGAATCTGCCGATGGCGTAGTAGGTCTTGGCCTGGAGGTAGGACTTCCGCGCCGACTCGTGGTCACCGAGCTCCTCGAGACGGTCGCCCTCCTCCTCGTGCTTCTCGCCCCGCTCCTGCCAGACCGGGACCCAATGGTCCTGGGTCGTTCCCTTCAGCCGGGCCACCGTGGCACGGAGCTCGTCGATGTCGTCGATCATGCTGAGCCAGCGTCGATAGAACCCTCCGTGCTCGACGACGAGGGGGTCTTCGGAAGGGCCGAAGGCGAGTTCGGTCATGTGCGTTCCTTTCGGTGGGTCAGAGCCGGCTGGCAGTCATTCGCTCGGCCAGCGACTGGTCGGGTTCGACGATGTAGACGCCGCCGTTCACCCGGTCCGTGATGTACACCAGATGGCTCTCGTCGACGAACACGTCGTTGATCTGGATCGCCTCCTGGTCGGGTGGGCACTCCGGGATGTAGTGGGCGACCTCGGCGGGATGGTCGGCATCGGCGATGTCGTAGACGCGGAGACCGGCGTTGAAATAGGTGGCGAAGACGAGGGTCTCGCTGCGGTAGCTGTCGGGCCGGTTCTCGTGGAGGCAGTGGGCGCCGTAGCGCAGACCGTGAAGGCAGAATTCCTCGCCCGGGGTGGGACAGACGGACCTCACCCGAGGGTCGCGCTCGTCGGACACGTCGACGAGCCGGATCATGTGAGGCGGTCCCTGGCAGTCGTTGAAAGTCACCTCGTCGGTGACTGCCACCAGATTTCTCGAGGGGAGGGGGAGTGCGGTGTGGGTGTGGCCGCCGACCTTCCAGTTGACCCGGGACACCACCTCGATGTGGTCGAGGTCGGAGAGGTCGAGGATCACCAGGCCGGAATCCCAGAATCCCAGGTAGGCGCGGTCTCCGGAGACGAGGGCGTGGTGCACCGACCGCTCCTCGGTCTCGGGCCAGTCACGCTGCCCCCCTTCCTCCATGCCCGGCCACGACCAGCGTGCCCGCTCCCGCGGGTTCTCCGGGTCTTCGAGATCGACCACCATCCAGATCCGCTCGGAGAAGCCTTCGGGTGTGGCTGAGACATACGCGTACCGGCCGCCCTCCCAGACGATGCGGTGGACGCCGAGACCGGTGGAGTGCCAGAAACCGATCTCCCGCGGATCGAAAGGGTCGGAGAGATCGTGGACCGCCAGACCTGTGCGCTCGGGCCTACCGCCCCGGAACGCTTCGTGGTTGACGAGCAACAGCCCATCGGCGATCTGAACCTTGTGGTTGTGGGCACCCTGGGGCGCCTCGATCTGTCGAACCAGGGTCGGGCTCGTGGCGTCACTCACGTCGAGAATGCTGGTCCCCATGCCGCTCGGCCCGAAGTGGCCGACGTAGAGGGCGTCGCCGTGACGCATCACCTGCATGCCGTCTCCGTAGCCACCCAGGGCGTTGTGGCCGACGAGACGTAAGCCTTGAGCCTCCTCGGACCGCATCGTCAGGTCCGGGAGAGCGCGTTGGCCAGGGGTTCGATCATCGAGGCGTCGTAGGGCGTGCCCAGCGTGTAGATGACGATGTCGACTCCGGCCTCGAATCGGGCGGCGGTCTGGTCGGCGATCTCAGAGACGTCGTCGCCTTGCGAGTAGCGGACATGGACCGAGCAGTCGATCTCGCTCGAGTCTCGTCCAACCTCCTGGCAGTGCCCCTCCAGGACATTCCTGAGCTCGAGCCACTCGTCAGGCTCGGTGAGAAGGGCGTCCCACATCTGAGCCCACCGCGCCACCGCACGAAGGGTCCTCTTCCGGCCGACGCCACCGATGCAGATTGGGGGATGCGGCTTCTGGGATGCCTTGGGCTCGTTCAACGCTCCCTTCAACTCGTAGAACTGGCCGGAGAAGCTGGTCTCCTCCTCGGTGAGCAAGCTGACTATCACCTCCAGGCCCTCGTCGAAGCGGTCGAAGCGCTCCTTCATGGTCCCGAGGTCGATCCCGTGCGCCTCCGACTCCTCCTCGAACCAACCCGCCCCCAATCCCAGATAGGACCGGCCACCGGATATCAGATCGAGGGTGACCGCCATCTTCGCCGTTATCGACGGGTGCCGGAAGTGCATGCCGTTGACCATCGAGCCGATGCGGAGCCGGCTGGTCTCCCGGGCCAGTGCCGAAAGGGTCACCCATCCGTCGAGTGACGTCCCGTTCACGTCGCTACGCAGCGGGTAGAGGTGGTCCCAGTTCCAGGCCGACTCGAAGGTATCGCCCTGATCTGCCTCCTTCCACACCTCCAGCATGTTCTCCCACGTCGTGTGGTGGTTGGGGGTCTTGATTCCGTACCTGGCCATGGCTCCTCTGGACTCTCACGATCGACTATCGCAAACGACTCATCTCGAACGACTTGACGCAAACGATTGCTTCGACCATAAACGGTACGCTGCCGGCCCTGAACACAGCCATGTACATCGAATGGGACGTTCCAATCACCATGGACGATGGCCTGGTGCTTCGCGCCGACGTCTTCCGGCCCGACCCGACGGGGGAGTACCCGGTGATTCTCTCCTACGGGCCGTACGCCAAAGGGCTCGCCTTCCAGGAGGGGTACCCCGACCAGTGGCGGATCATGACCAGCCAGCATCCCGACGTCGCCGCTGGATCGAGCAACGTGTACCAGAACTGGGAGGTGGTCGACCCGGAGAAGTGGGTGCCTGAGGGCTACGTCGTCGTCCGTGTCGACTCCCGGGGCACCGGACGCTCACCCGGGTTCATCGATGTCTTCTCCCCGAGGGAGACTGACGATCTGGTCGCCTGCATCGAATGGGCGGGGACACAGGAGTGGAGCACCGGGCTGGTCGGGCTCAACGGCATCTCGTACTACGCCATCAACCAGTGGCACGCGGCGTCGCGGCAACCCGAGCATCTCGCCGCCATGTGTGTCTGGGAGGGGGCTGCCGACTTCTACCGGGACATGACCCACCACGGAGGGATCGTGTCCACGTTCTGGGCCAATTGGTACGACATGCAGGTGAAGACCGTGCAACACGGTCTCGCCGACCGTGGTGCCACGAGCAGGGTGACTGGATTGCCTGTGACCGGCGACACCCGTCTCAGTGACGACGAGCTCGAGACGAACCGGGCCGACCTGGGAGCGGACATCCTGGCCCATTCCCTGGAGGACGAGTTCCACCGTGACCGCTCCCCGGACTGGTCCACGGTCGACGTCCCCTTCCTCTCGGCAGGGAACTGGGGCGGGCAGGGGCTCCACCTCCGTGGCAACGTCGAGGGGTTCGTACGCGCCGCCAGCACCCGCAAATGGCTCGAACTGCACGGGCTGGAGCACTGGACCCACTTCTACACCGACTACGGAGTCGACCTTCAGAAGCGTTTCTTCGCCCACTATCTGAAGGGAGAGGACAACGGCTGGAACGCCGAGCCGTCGGTGCGGCTCCAGGTCCGGCATCTCGACCACTTCGAGGAGCGGGGCGCAAACGAGTGGCCGTTGCCGGAGACGCGGTGGACCACCTTGTTTCTCGACGCCGTCGAGCGAGCCCTCGACACTGCCAGGGCGGGGTCTGATGGGTCAGTTGCTTACGACGCCACCGGCAGCGGCGTGACGTTCCTCTACGAGCCGTACGACGAAGAGACGGAGATCACCGGCCCTCTCGCCCTGCGACTGTTCGTCTCGTCGGAGACGACAGACGCGGACGTATTCGCCGTGGTCCGGGTCTTCGATCCCAACGGGGACGAGGTCACGTTCCAGGGTGCCATCGACCCGCACACCCCCATCGCCCAAGGATGGCTGCGCGCCTCGCACCGTCGACTCGACTCCGAGTTGTCACTCCCGTACCGGCCCTATCACACCCACGACCGGATCGAACCGCTCGAGCCCGGCGAGATCTATGAGCTCGAAGTCGAGATCTGGCCGACTTCGATCGTCGTCCCACCGAGGTATCGGCTGGGACTCTCGATCAGGGGGAACGACTACACCTACGAGGGCGACCTGGGGGACTCCAGGCTGGGGACCTTCAAGAACCAGCTGACCGGGTGCGGGCCTTTCCTCCACGACGACCCCGGGGACCGGCCGGAGGAGGTCTTTGGGGGATTGGTCACCGTGCACACCGGTCCACGGAATCCGTCGCGTCTGCTGGTTCCGGTGATCCCGCGCGGCTGAAACCGCGGTCGCTGCCGCCGATGTCCATACCGTCTCAATGGCTTCGAACTGGGTGGCGACTCCAGGGAGCACCACTCGGATCTGATCGGCCTGATGGAGGCCGGTGCCGTGGGCTGGAAGGCGATCGAGAGTTGGCAGCGCGACAATGTCGAGAAGTCCTGATCCCAGCAGGGCACACACTCCAGACCCGCCAGCTAGGTTCGCCCTCGCGTTGTGGTTCCGAGAGGTGATTCGATGACCAGGTTGTTCGACGATCCCAAGGCGATGGATCTGCTCGAGTCGATGCGGTTCCGCTGTATCGGGCCGACACGGGGCGGTCGGGTGGTGGCCGTGGCGGGTCATCCCACCAAGCCGGGCGTCTTCTACTTCGGAGCCGTGGCGGGAGGGGTGTGGAAGACCGAAGACGCCGGCACCACCTGGCTCAACGTGAGCGACGGCCAGTTGAAAACCGGCTCGGTCGGCGCGATTGCCGTTTCCGACTCCGACCCCAACGTCGTTTATGCCGGGATGGGGGAGAGCTGCATCCGTCTCGACGTCTCCTACGGTGACGGGGTCTACCGCTCAGGTGACGGTGGGGAGACCTGGACCCATCTCGGACTGGACGACACCCGTCACATCGGTGCTGTGCGCATCCACCCGAAGAACCCGGACCTCGTCTACGTGGCTGCCCTGGGCCACGCCTTCGGTCCGAACGAGGAGAGGGGTCTGTTCCGGACGAGGGATGGCGGCAAGTCCTGGGAGAAGATCCTGTACCGGAGTGACAGGGCGGGAGCCGTCGATGTCAGCTTCGACCCGAACAACCCCGAGGTTCTGTACGCCACCATGTGGGAAACCCACCGCAGCTTCTGGGAGATGAGCAGCGGCGGGCCGGGTAGTGGTCTGTGGAAGTCGACCGACGGCGGGGACACCTGGCGTGAGATCACCAATGCCAAGGGTCTTCTCCCGGAGAGCGCCCTGGTCGGCAAGATCGGGGTCACCGCCTCCCCGGTCAGGGCCGGTCGGGTCTGGGCCCTCGTCGAGGCATCCGAGAAGCCAGGCCTCTACCGGTCGGACGACTTCGGGGAGACCTGGAAGCTGACCAACTCCACATGGGACCTCCGTTATCGCCCCTGGTACTACATGCACGTCCACGCCGACACCCGGGAAGCAGACACGGTGTTCGTCAACAACCTCGACTTCTGGAAGTCGACCGACGGCGGGAAGACCTTTAACTCCATCGCCACCCCCCACGGAGACAACCACGACCTGTGGATCGATCCCAGGGACAACCAGCGCATGGTCCAGGGCAACGACGGCGGGGCCAACGTGTCGTTCAACGGTGGAGAGTCGTGGAGCACCATCTACAACCAGCCCACCGCGCAGATGTACACGGTGACCACCGACGACCGCGAGCCCTTCTACTACGTCTACGGGACTCAACAGGACAACTCCAGCGTGGCAGTCCCCAGCAGCGTGAGCGACCTGGCCATCACCTGGTCGGACTGCTACCCGGCCGGCTCGGGCGAGAGCGGGTTCATGGCCGTCCATCCCGACGACCACAACCTCGTGTTCGTCGGGGCCGTCGGGTCGAGCCCTGGTGGAGGCGGCTCGTTGCAGCGTTACGACCACCGCAGCGGACAGATCCGCCTCGTGAACGTGTGGCCCGAAGTGCACGACGGGATCGGCCCTGTGGACCTCGAGGTCCGCTTCCCCTGGACCTACCCGATCCTGTTCTCCCCTCACGACTCCGGCGTGCTCTACACAGCCGGGAATCTGGTGTTCAAGAGCACCGACCAGGGTCAGAGTTGGGACCCGATCAGCCCCGACCTCACCCGCAACGACCCGGAGAAGCTGGCGGCGTCCGGCGGTCCGATCACCAAGGACACCAGCGGCGCCGAGCACTACTGCACTGTCGCCACGCTGCGTGAATGCTCGATAGAGCCCGGCGTTCTGTGGGCCGGCAGCGATGATGGGCTCGTCCATGTCAGCCGGGACGGCGGTGAGAACTGGACCGACGTCACCCCGTCCGACCTTCCCGAGTGGAGCTTCGTCCGAACGGTGGAACCGTCACCGCATCAGGCCGGGCGGGTCTACCTGGCGGCGACCCGCTACAAGCTGGACGACAACACGCCATACCTCTACCGGACCGACGATTACGGAGAGACCTGGGTGCCGATCACCGGTGATGGAGACCACACCATTCCCGGGGACGACTACGTGCGAGTGGTTCGCACCGACCCGGCGCGGGAGGGTCTGCTCTATGTGGGCACCGAGACCGGGATCTACGTCTCGACGGATGACGGCGTGACCTGGGACCGGTGGGAGTCCAGTCTCCCGGTGACGCCCGTCTACGACCTCGCCGTGAAGGGCACCGACCTGGTGGTGGCGACCCACGGACGGTCTTTCTGGATCATGGACGACCTCACTCCGCTCCATCAACTGCACGAGGACACCGCCACCGCGGAGACCCGGCTGTTCGAGCCGCGCCGAGCGTGGCGTCTGCTTCCCAACCTGTTCGCCCAGTGGATCAAGAACGAGGGCAAGGACTACTGGGTGTCGCTGGGCAAACAGGCCACGTTCGTCGCCGAGAGGGACGAGACCGGGCAGGTGCGCCGCACGTTCCACGATGCCGGGGAGGCGGCCCCGGTAGGAGCGACCATCACCTACTTCCTCGGCGGGGAGGACGCCGGATCGGAGGTGTCACTGGAATTCTCCGATTCGGAAGGAAACCTGGTGCGTCGGATCGGCACCAAACCCGACGGGTACGACGACCTCGAGGATGATGAGAAGGCCTACCAGGCCGGCCCCTGGATCACCGCCAAACCAGGGCTCAACCGGTTCCTCTGGGATCTCCGCCACACCGGTGCCACCCGGGTCCTGGGCAACAAGATGACCGGGGCTGCAGACATCGGGCCTCTGGTCGTACCCGGCACCTACGAGGTGAGGCTGGTCGTCGGGGACGGCGAAGATGCTCGTGCCTTGACCCAGCGGTTCGACGTGGTCAACGACCCCCGAGTCGACGTATCCCAGGAGGCACTGGAGGCGCAGCGGGACGCCCTGTTAGCCATCAGAGACAAGATCTCCGAGGCCCATCAGGCGATCATCGACATCAGGTCGATCACCGCCCAGCTCGACGTCTGGACGGGTCGCTCCGACCTGCCCGAGGAGTTGCGCACCGCCGCGACGACCCTCCGCGAGGGTCTGGTCGCCGCCGAAGGCGAACTGATCAAGCCGGGCAAGCACGACGACATGTTCGGCGGCCAAACACCGGCTCGGCTCAACCAGAAGCTCACCTCGGTCATCAGCGTGATCGGGAGTGCCGACGCTCCGCCCACCAGACAGGCCCTCGAGTTGTCGACCAAGTACTCCGAGGAGATCGACGAGCACCTCGAGCGGTACCGGCAGCTCGTGGCCGCGGACCTCGCCGGGTTCAACAGCTCCATGGCCGAGGCCGGTCTCCCCGCAGTCCAGGTCACAGGAGCAGATGGTTGATGGAACCGTGGATGGTTGCCTTCACTCTGCTGGCGGTGGCCGTCTCCTTCCTGGTCTCGGCGTCTGCCGGGCTGGGCGGATCACTGATCCTCGTGCCCGCGCTGGCCCTCGTCCTCGGCACCAAGGAGGGTGTGGCGCTGGCCGCGCTGCTCCTGGCGGCCAACAACGTGGTGAAGGTCATCGCCTACCGGAAGACCTTGCCCTTCCGGAAGTCGATAGTGGTGATCCTCCTCGTCTCGCTCGGCGCCTGGGTGGGGGCGCGGCTGCTCGTCTCCGCACCCGAGGACCTTGTGACCGTCGCCGTCATCGCCAGCTTCGTCTTCGCTCTCGTCGCCGAACGTCTCGAGCTGAACCGGGTGAAGAAACTGGAGGGGCCGGTGCTCGCGGTCGCTTCCGGGGCGACCTCGGGCTTCTCCGGCACCTCGGGTCCTTTGAAGGGGATGGCCCTTCGCCAACTCGACCTTGGCCGGGCCCATTTCGTCGGTGCTGCCTCGCTGGTGTCCCTCACCGGTGACGCCACCAAGGCGGCGGTGTTCACCGAGGCCGGCCTGCTCACCGGGGACAGTCTCACCGTGATGTTCCTGGCGATCCCGTTGATGCTCGTCGCCACTTTCACCGGACGTCGGGTCAACTTCTCGATTGGGGAGCGGGGCTACAGCTACCTGTTCTGGGCCGTGATGGCCGGATACACATTGCGTCTGGCTGGCGGGCTGGTGGCCTGAGCTGAGTCGACAACCTGGTATCACCGAGGCTGTTGGAGGCTCTTCTGTAGCAGGCCTCCCGAAAGGAGACAAAGGATGAGAGCCAGTGAGACCAGTGGCGGACTCAAGGTCTACGCCGTTGCGGGCACGTACGTGGTGTTGTTGGGCTTCGACATGCCCAGGGCCGACTGCGACGGGCTCCTCGGTTTCTCCATTCATCGCAGAGACCACACCGAGAACGAGGCGTACTACCTCCGCGGCCTCAAGACCTTCGCCACAACCGATCCCGGTCTCCCGCCGGGGACATCGCACACGACGCGCGACCATCCCATCCAGAGCTTCCAATGGGCCGACTACACGGCCAAACCGGGACATCGTTACACCTACACGGTCACCGCTCTCAAGGGCACACCCGCAGACCTGACACCGCACGCCGTCACTGCGGTGAAGATCGATACCGAGGACCCAGAAGGCGGGGACCACGACATCTACTTCAACCGCGGGGTGGCAGCCTCCCAGGCGTACATCAGCCGCTTCGGGAACCGACAGCCCAAGGATGTCCCCAACCGACGTGCCTTCGACTGGCTGTCGCGCGGTCTCAACGAGGCTCTGGAGGAGTTCATCACCAGCTGTGTCCCCGGTGTCCACTCGCTACGGGTCGCCGCCTACGAATTCAACTACGCCGAGTTCCTCGCCCTCGTCAGGGAAACCCTCGACCATGGGGTCGACGTCAAGGTGGTGTACGACGCCAGGCGTGACGTCCCCCGAATCTTGAACCAACAGAAGGTTCTCGAAAGTGGACTTCAGGACGTCTGCATTGCGCGGACGACCCCGAAGTCACACATCTCGCACAACAAGTTCATCGTCAAACTGACCGACGGCCAGCCGAGCGCGGTCTGGACCGGAGGCACCAACTTCTCAGAAGGTGGGATCTACGGGCACAGCAACGTCTCTCATGTCATCCAGGATGAGGCGGTGGCCTCGAGCTTCCTCGCCTACTGGGACGCCCTGGCCCTCGATCTCGGCTCCACTGCACTGAAGGCTCAGGTCGAGACGATTTCTCCGCCCCCACCGCCGACACCGAACGTGGGGACCACTGTCCTGTTCAGCCCGCGGAAGAACCTCGACCTGCTCCAGTGGTACGCCGATCTCGCCCTCAGCGCAGACCAGGGGCTATTCATGACCTTCGCCTTCGGCATGAACGACATCTTCAAGAACGTCTACAACAACTCGAACGCTCCACTCCGCATAGCCCTGATGGAGAAGGCGACCCGTCCCATGCGGGCCGGCCCGGCGAAGGACGCCGAAGAGGCGGCGGTCCAACAGCTCCGGAACAAGCCAGAGAACGTGGTGGCGATCGGTGACTTCATCAAGACCAATGAGATCGATGGGTGGGTCAAAGAGCGGCTCAGCGGGCTCAACTCGAACGTGCGGTACATACACAACAAGTTCATGCTCCTCAACGCTCTCAGTGATGACCCGATCGTGGTAGCCGGCTCGGCCAACTTCAGCGACGCCTCCACCCGTCGCAATGACGAGAACATGGTCGTGGTGCGGGGGAACACGAGGGTCGCCGACATCTATCTCGGCGAGTTCATTCGGCTGTATACCCATCACGCCTTTCGCGAGTCGTTGAAATGGCGCAAGCCCGGTGATGAGCCGAAACATCTGCGGAGCGACGACTGGTGGTCGGACTACTTCGACAACACCCAGCGGTCGAATCGCCGGCAGTACTTCGCACAGAGTCTCTGAGGACGACCGCTCAATCCTCCTCGATGTCGACGTCTGCGCTGACGACCTGGAAGCTCTCAGCCAATTGGACGTCGACCTGACGCCCATCTTCGAGAGTCACCTCGATCTCGTAGTAGCTTTCCTCGTCTTCGATTTCGGTTTCCGTGACTACTCCGCCACCGAGGTGGGCGAGTGCGACGCTGGACGCCTTATCGAGGTCGGGGCCGGTTATTGGTCGCTCTACCTCTCCAACGTCCGTGGCCTCCCCGCCGCTGTCCCCTGCCCAGGCGAGGGCGGGGTACACGACTGCCACCGCCAAAGCCATGGCCAACATAGTCAGCGTGATCCTCCTGCTCATGACACTCCTGTCGATATCTCGAGCAACATACGACAGCGTTCCTGACGCCAACCTGACCCGATCTTTGCCTGTTCAGCTGGGAGTCAGGAGCCGGTGGGAGAATGAGTCCGGTGAAGGTCTTGCTGGTCGAGGACGACAAGAAGATCGCGACTCTGGTCAAGCGTGGGCTCGAGGCTGAGGGCTATACCGTCGAGGTGGCTTTGACAGGCACCGAAGGCCT
>DASTOM010000038.1:0-85384 GCA_035762545.1 Acidimicrobiia bacterium | reverse complement strand
TCTGATCGGGTGCCTGCAGAGCTCGATGCCGAGGTTCAGCAGATCCTCGCTGACATCGCCTCGGGGGCCCTCGACATCAACAGCTGATCTCCGACGACTAGAACAACAAACAGGGCCCCGGCACACGCCGGGGCCCTGTTTGCCGCTCTAAGGTGCGTTCCGCGATGGATGCCAGGAGGGCGGTTTGGCACTCGAACTGAAGGGAATCACCAAACGATTCCCCGGTGTGGTCGCCAACGATGGCGTCTCCCTGACGGTTGGCTCCGGCGAGGTCGTCGCGCTTCTCGGTGAGAACGGTGCCGGTAAGACCACACTGATGAACATCCTCTACGGCCTCTATACACAGGATGAGGGGACCGTGTCGATAGACGGCCAGGTGTTGAGCCTCGATTCGTCGTCCGACGCAATCGCAGCCGGCATCGGCATGGTGCACCAGCACTTCATGCTCGTTCCGGTGTTCACCGTCGCCGAGAACGTCGTCCTCGGGCAGGAGCCCACGGGCCTCGGTGGCGTAATCGATCGCGACGAAGCCCGTAAGACGGTCATGGACATTTCTGAGCGGTACAACCTGCGGGTCGATCCGGACGCCTTGGTCGAGAACATCTCGGTTGGTGTCGAACAGAGGGTCGAGATCATCAAGGTGCTCAACAGAGAGGCGCGGTTTGTCGTCTTCGACGAGCCAACGGCCGTTCTCACCCCTCAGGAAGTGGACGAGTTCTTCGGGATCGTGGAAGGCCTCAAGGCGGACGGGAAGGGAATCGTCTTCATCACGCACAAGCTCGGCGAGGCGCTCCGGGTCGCCGATCGGATCGTGGTGATGCGTGCGGGGAAGGTGGTCGCAGAAGTCCTCCCTGCCGACGTCACAACCCAAGATCTCGCCGACCTCATGGTGGGCCGGTCGGTTGACCTCCAAGTCGACAAGGTGCCGGCGGCGCCGACCGACACGGTCCTCACGGTACGCGACTTCGTGGTCCTCGACGATCGCAACGTCAAGGCCGTCGACGGTGTCAGTTTCGACGTTCGAGCCGGTGAGATCGTTGGCATCGCCGGTGTTCAGGGCAACGGGCAGACCGAGTTGATCGAGGGCCTGGTCGGGTTGCGTCCCGTAATGTCGGGGCAGGCGCATCTCGGCGACATCGACATCACCGATTTCAACCCGCGACAACTCCACGAACGGGAGGTATCGCACATTCCCGAGGATCGGCAAGGGAGCGGTTTGGTTCTCGACTTCACTGTCGCCGAGAACATGATCCTCGACAGTTACTACCAGCGGCCATTCTCTCGCGGCGTCCGGATGGATTGGGATGCCACCTTCGAGAGCGCGGAGCGGCTCGTCGAGCAGTATGACGTTCGCACCCCGGGAATCCATGTTCCGGTCTCGACCCTGTCGGGTGGCAACCAGCAGAAGGTCATCGTGGCCCGAGAGTTCGATCGAGATGTGAAATTGGTCATCGCCTCGCAACCGACCCGAGGCATCGACGTCGGGTCCATCGAGTACATCCACAACCAGATCGTGGCCAAGCGCGACGCCGGCGCAGCCGTTCTGGTCGTATCTTCCGAGCTCGACGAGGTCCTGGCTCTCGCCGATCGGGTCCTCGTGCTCTTCCACGGCAAGATCGCCGGTGAGTTCAGCCCGGATGCCGACGTGACCGATATCGGCCTCGCCATGCTGGGGTCGGCGGTGTGAGCGAGCGCGAGCCGGGGAGAAGGGTGCCGGAGGAAGCCCCAACCGTGGAGTCCTGGGTGGACAGAGCCACCGGCGTGGGAACCTCGATCGGCAAGTCACTGATGCTGCCCACACTCGCGGTCATAACCGCGCTGATCATCGGCGGGATCATCATCGCCCTATCCGATACCGACAGCCTGAGCATCTTGTTCTCCGACCCAAGGACCGCGCTGAGACAAATGCTGAGCGAAGTATGGGCTTCTTACCGAGCCTTGTTCCGAGGATCGATCGGCTCGGTCTACTCGATTTCGGAGACACTGTTCGCGGCGACACCTCTGTTACTGGCCGCACTCGGGATCGCTCTCGGTTTCCAGGCGGGTCTGTTCAACATCGGTGCCCAGGGCCAGATCATCATGGGTGCACTCCTCGCCACGTATGTGGGTATCTACGTGACGGCGCCGGGGTTCATCCACATCCCGTTGACGCTTCTCGCCGGGATCGTGGGTGGTCTCATATGGGGCGGTATACCGGGGCTGCTCAAGGCGCGGACCGGAGCGCATGAGGTGATCACGACGATCATGTTCAACTTCATTGCTCTCTTCTTCATCCAGTGGATCCTGACCACGCCCGGGCTCCAGGACCCTGGCCGGAACAATCCCGTTTCGGCGGCGCTTGCCGAGACGGCTCGATTGCCCAAGCTGTTCGGCTCGAGTTATCGGGTCACGATCGGCTTTCTCATCGCATTGGCCGCCGTCTTCGCGGTGCACTGGCTCCTCTACCGGTCGTCGCTCGGCTTCGAGATGAGGGCGGTCGGAGCCAATCCGCATGCCGGCAAGTACGCCGGCATGAATGTTGCCCTCGTGGTGACCATGGCGATGGCGATTGCCGGCGGCCTCGCCGGTATGGCCGGGGCCAACCAGGTGATGGCACTGGACCCGTACAAGGCGTCGCCTGCTCTGGCCGGATTTGTCGGCTTCGACGCCATCACCGTGGCGCTGTTGGGTAGATCCAACCCGATCGGGGTGATGTGGGCCGCCGTTCTCTTCGGTGCCCTTTCTGCAGGTGGCCGGGAGATGCAGGGGGCTGCTCAGGTGCCGATCGACCTGGTGGTCGTCCTCCAGGCGCTCATAGTCATTTTCGTGGCGGCACCGGGCCTGATCAGGGTCATCTGGCGAATCAAGGGCGAGACCACGGAGTCACAGCAGGTCACCAGTGGGTGGGGCGCATGACAGAGGTGATGGCACGGGATACGTCGATCGAGCCGGTGGTGGTCAAGACCAGCGTCGACCAGCGACGAGCGCGCA
This sequence comes from Acidimicrobiia bacterium, assembly GCA_035762545.1. GTDB lineage: Bacteria > Actinomycetota > Acidimicrobiia > Spongiisociales > ZC4RG35 > JANQRA01. The sequence goes on along the minus strand of DASTOM010000038.1, from coordinate 82,414 downwards.
TAGTCGGGGTGATCCTGATAGTCCTCGCGGCAATCGTGTTGGGCGTGTTCGCTTTCGGTGTGACTCCGGAGGCACAGTCGACGTTCAACTTGAGCCTTCCCACCGACGCCATCCAAGGATTGTCGGTCACTGTGAACTCGCGGTTCTTCTCCGGGCTCATGGCCGTGATCATCTTCGTGCTCGGACTCGATCGGATGAGGGGTCGCAATCTGGGCTTCACCAACGGCGCTCTGGGCCTTGGCCTCCTCGCCTTCGTGCTCGCCTTCCTCACGTGGGCCGCCGCCGATGGTTCGTTCAGCATGGTGGGGATGCTGCGCTCGACAGTCATCTCGGCGGTGGTGATCACCTTGGGAGCCCTCACAGGACTCACATGTGAGCGATCAGGTGTCATCAACATCGGGATCGAAGGCCAGCTCCTCACAGCGGCCTTCGTGGCCGTCGTGCTGTCGAGTGCCTTCGGGACGGTCGTGGGGGTGGCCGGAGCGATGCTGATCGGAGCCGTGCTCGGCGCCCTCCTCGCCTGGCTCGCCATCAGGTTCCGGGTCGACCAGATCATCGCCGGTGTCGTCATCAACATCCTCGCCCTCGGTCTGACTTCGTTCCTCGCCAGCAGGGTGCTGTCCGAGGCCCAGGACCTGAATGCGCCGGCTCGTATCGGGAGCTGGCGGATTCCGATCCTGGCCGACATCCCGGTTATCGGGCCGATGTTCTTCGATCACACCTTCTTCGTCTACGGGACCTTCCTCATCGTCGTGGCACTCCACTTCGGGTTCTTCAGGACGAGGTGGGGACTCCGGGTCCGGTCGGTCGGGGAGCACCCGAAGGCCGCCGACACCCTGGGCATCGACGTGTTGAAGACCCGATATCGGACAGTGATCTCCGCCGGTCTCATCGCCGGCTTCGGTGGCGCCTTCCTCGCTCTGGCGCAGATCTCGCGGTTCGAGGAGAATATGACCGGTGGGATCGGGTTCATCGGCCTGGCCGCGATGATCTTCGGGCGTTGGATGCCGTTTGGTGCGTTGGCGGCCGGTCTGGTCTTCGGGTTCTCAGGTGCACTTGCACAGAAGGTGGGCATCCTGGGAACCGGCATCCCTTCCGAGTTCATGCTGATGCTTCCCTACGTGGCAACTGTCATCGTGGTCGCCGGTCTGGTCGGTCAAGCCCGCCCTCCTGCCGCCGACGGTCAGCCGTACATCAAGCAGTAGGGCTCAGCCAACAACCGTTCAGTAGGTGGTTTGTACGCGTACCCGACCGGCCCCGAGCCGGCGGTGGTTCACGGGGCGACGGTTGTGCTCGGGCTGGTTGTGGTAGATCCGCCGTCGGCCGGAGCCGTGGTCCCGGTGGAAGCAACCGGACGCCCCACGACCACGATCTCGTCGATGGCGATCTCAGCGAAGACGTTGTCTTCCACCGGCACCGCCTGATAGGCGTCATTCACCACGATCTCCAGCCAGGTGGTGCTCAGGGCGGCGTACTGGACGAGTTGGGTGCCCGGTTGATCCTGGAGCAGGACCGGCACCGCCCCACCGACCGAGTCCTCGGCTTCGATGGAGAGACTCTCCGCCCGATAGTTCTGACGGAACCTCGTGGCATCCTCGATGTTGGTCCACTGAATCGAGGTGATCGCCATGGGCTCGACGAAGGTCAGTCTGATGGTGATCCCGGTACCGACATTCTCCTCCCAGTTCACCTGGTACTCGTTGCCCTGACCGAACTGGCCGCTGGTGAGGTTGGCGCAGATCAGTGATCCGATCCCCTCGGGGTTGCATGTCTCATCGAGAATCTCGATTGGAGCCGGGTCAGGCAACGGGATGGCGGCTGACGTGGTAGTCGTAGTGGATGCCAAAGCTTCGGGGTCGTCCCCGGTGAAGATGTTGAAGAAGAGGGCGAACAGGATCACCCCGAGGAGGAGGGCGCTTATGGCGACCGCGGCACGGACACCTGCCGTGGCTTGAACCGCCGGGCGGGGGGCGGTGGGAAGAGGGCCCTGGCGGAGTCTGGCGCCACACTCCTGGCAGTGGCGGTTGTTGCCCGGGTTGATTGCGCCACAGGAAGGACACGAGACCTCCCGGGAGCTGCCATTGCCGTTTCCGTTTCCGTTGCCGCCGCGTTGAGTGGGCGCCTGCTCACGCTCCGTAGCCGTCGGCCGTTCGGTGGGGGGCCTCTCCCCGAGCGAGAACTCCTCATACGGTGGTTCAGAGCCCCGGGAAGGGCCGTCGGAGGACACGCTGATGACCTTGTCGGAAGGCGTCACAGGGCGCGGCCGGGAACGCGGCTTGGTCATCGGATCCATGAAAGAGCCGCAGGACGGGCAGAACTGCTCGTCACTGGCGGCTATGGCGCCGCAATGTTCACAAGTCTGTGAAGCCACGTCCCTCCTTCAGTGTTTATTGTGCCACGGCATGCTGATCGTGGCCTTGAGGACATACGAGCCGTGGACCATCACCACTGTCCTGGGTGGTTTGATCCTCCTGGCAGGCCTCCTGGGGGTCTTGATCTTCGCATTACGGCGTGCCAATCGTTAACTCTAGATGCCAAGTTCTTCCACATTCGAGTGTGACTCCTGCGGCTACCGGTCCTCGAAATGGATGGGTTTCTGCCCGCAGTGTGGTTCCTCCGACCCGCTGAGGGAAGGTTCGGCACCGGTCAAGTCGTCACGGCAGCGCTCGGCGAGGTCGGTTCCCATCGGCGACGCGACCGCGGCGAAGGTCGACCGGGTCCCAACCGCCTGGGGTGAGGTCGATCGGGTCCTCGGGGGCGGATTGGTCCGGGGATCGGTGGTTCTGCTCGGTGGTGAGCCCGGGGTGGGGAAATCGACGCTCCTCCTTCAGCTGGCCGGAGGTCTGGGAAGCGGTGGCCACTCCGTGGTGGTGGCCAGCGCCGAAGAGTCCGCACACCAGGTGGCGATGCGCGCCGAGCGGATCGGCGTGACCTCCGATCTCGTCGAACTGGTCTCGGACGACGATGTCGACGCCATAGTCGCCCTGGCCCGGGACGTGGAGCCAGCCGTGCTCATCGTCGACTCGATCCAGACCGTGGGGGTTCCGGAGATCCCATCTGCACCGGGTGGGGTGGCCCAGGTCCGGGAGAGCGCCGCCCGTCTCATCAGGTTGGCCAAGACCAGTGGTGTCATCGTCGTCCTCGTCGGACATGTGACAAAGGAAGGTGGTCTTGCCGGACCCAAGATCCTCGAGCACATGGTCGATGTCGTGCTCTCACTCGAAGGCGACCCGGACCGTGGATTCCGGGTCCTGCGGAGCAACAAGAACCGATTCGGCGCCACCCACGTCTCGGGCATGTTCGACATGCAGGGGGACGGGCTGGTCGCCGTCGACGACCCGTCCAAGATGTTCCTCGACGGATGGGAGACCACCGTTCCCGGGACGATCGTCTACCCCGCCGTCGAGGGCCGGCGCTCAGTTCTCGTGGAGATCCAGGCCCTGGTGGCGCCGACCAGCCAGGCCCAGCCGCGCCGGTCGGTCCGCGGTCTCGACGCGGCACGGGTCAACCAGGTGATCGCAGTGCTCGACCGTCATGCCGGAATTCGCATCCAGGACAAGGAGATCTACGTCAACGTCGTGGGAGGCTGGCGTCTCGACGAGCCGGGTTGTGACCTCCCGGTTGCCCTGGCTCTGGCCTCGTCAGCTGCCAACGCGCCGCTCGGCCGTATCGCTGCCTGGGGCGAGGTCGGGCTCGCCGGGGAGGTGCGCTCGGTCCCGTTCGAGGCGAGACGGCTGGAGGAGTTGAGCCGGATGGGGCTCGACAAGACGGTCGCCCCCGGAGGAGGTGAGCCGCTGCGGCTCGCCGATGCCATCCGCCGGGCCGGGTTGTGATCTGCGCTCCTCGGGCGGGCATTTGCCCTTGGTGATAGCCTGATCTCGTGGGCGGTCCATCGATCAATGAGACCCTCGAAAGGCTTGCGCCGGGCACTGCCATGCGTCACGCTCTCGAGCGGATAATCCAGCAGGGGAAAGGGGGTCTCCTCGTCCTGGGACAGAACCCGAGGGTCACAGCGGCCAGTTCTGGAGGATTCAAACTCCGGGCCGCCTCCTTCACGCCGGCCCGTCTCGCCGAGTTGTCGAAGATGGACGGTGGGATCGTCCTCGACGACAACTGGGAGGTGATCCTCGCCGCCAACGTCCACTTCATTCCCGACGGCTCGATCGCTACCGACGAGACCGGTGCCCGGCATCGGACCGCCGAGCGGCTGGCCCGGGAGACCGGGACACCCGTTGTTGCGGTGAGCGAGGGTCGGAGGGTGGCGACGCTCTTCTACGGCGACCAAAAGATCGAACTGGCCAACCCGACCGAGGTGGCGGCCCATGTCAACCAGGAGCTGCAGAGTCTGGAGCGGCTCAGGATCCGTCTCGATGAGGCGGAGAACCGTCTCAGTCGTCTCGAGGTCACCGGGTTGTCCAGTTATCGGGCGGTGGTGACCGTCGTCCAAAGAGCCGAACTGGTCGGGCGTCTCGGGTCGGTGATCAGGGACCGAACCCGAACCCTCGGAGACGAGGGCCGAATCGCGACCCTTCAGCTCAACGACCTGCTCTCGGGTGTCAAGCTGACCGAGGAGCTGGTGCTTCAGGACTACATCAAGCCACTCCGCTCGGGAGCGGTGGAGCGTGCCATGGAACGTCTCGGTGACCTCTCGGGCCCGGATCTCGAGGATCCCTCCCGGGTTGGCAAGGAGCTGGGGTTCACTGACCTGGACGATCCGGCGGATGCCAGAGGTCACCGACTCCTCTCCCAGGTGGGCCGTCTGCCCGACAGTGTCCGCGAGGACATCGTCCGCTACTTCGGGTCCGTCAACAGGCTTTTGCGGGCCTCCGAGGCGCAGCTGATCGACGTGGAGGGTGTCGGTGACACCCGTGCCAAGCAGCTGTTGAGCTTCTTCCATCGTCTCGAGTCCGCAGCCCACGAGTGGGAGCCGGTGCTGGATTGATCCCGCCTGGCTGTACACTGCGGCACCGTCTATGGCTCAACAGACCAAGTTCTCGGTAGGTGACAAGGTGGTCCACCCCCAGCACGGGGCGGCCACGATTGAGAAGAAAGTCCGTCAGACCTTCGACGGGCAACGGAAGGACTACTACATCCTCGACATCGCCACCGAGCAGCTCACGGTCATGGTCCCGATCGAGAGGGTGGACGACCTGATCCGACCCGTCATCTCGAAGACCAAGTCACGCGAGGTCCTCAAATCGCTCAAAGGCGAGCCCGAGGAGGCCGGTTCCAATTGGAGTCGCTGGTACAAGGTGCTCAACGAGAAGATGGTCTCGGGGGACATCTTCCAGGTGGCCGAGGTGGTCCGCGACCTCTCTTATGCCCAGCAGACCAAGGGCATCAGCCCCGCACTCAAACGGATGCTGTCGAAGGCCCGTCTCACACTGAGCTCCGAGCTCGCTTTCAGCCTCGAGGTCGACGAGGAAGAGGCCATTCGCAAGCTCGACCGTGCCCTGCCCAAGGTCGATCCGGTAGAGGAGTGACCTCACGGGTCGGTTGGGGATTCGACGCTCACCGTCTCGACGGCGAACCTCCGCTCAAGCTCGGAGGGGTCTTGGTGTCCGACAGCCACGGTGTCACCGCCACCTCCGATGGGGACGTGGTCGCCCATGCCCTCACTGACGCCCTGCTGGGCGCTTGTGTCCTGGGTGACATCGGCACTCACTTCCCGTCGGATGATCCCGCCATGTCCGATATCGACTCGATGTTCCTCCTCCGACAGGCGGCGACGATGGCTGTGGCCGGCGGGTGGCGTGTGGCTCACGCCGATGTGACCGTGGTCGTCGAGGAGATCCGGATCGCCCCGCATCGTGAGGCAATGGTGGCGAGCCTGACCGACGCTCTCGGCGCCGAGAGCGGGTCGGTCTCCGTCAAGGCCACGACGACCGATGGTCTCGGATTCATCGGCTCAGGTGAGGGTCTGGCGGCGGTTGCAGTGGTGACAGTCCACCGCTGAACTGCGCCGCCTACCATGCCGGCTCCCTCATGACCCAGAGCGCTGTCGCACCGGTGATCGAGGTCCACGATCTCCGAATGAGATACGGGACCAACGACGTCCTCGACGGCGTGGACTTCCACATCGACCAAGGCGAAGTCGTCACTCTCCTCGGGCCCAACGGCGCTGGTAAGACCACCACGATCGAGATCCTCGAAGGATTTCGGGGACGATCGGCCGGAGACGTCACAGTGTTCGGCGTCGACCCGGCCCAGGCCGGGGAGGATTGGAAGGCACGCATCGGCATCGTCCTCCAGTCATGGCGAGACCACGCCCGTTGGACGCCACGCGACCTGCTCACCCATCTCGGCCGGTACTACGAGACCTACGCCACCGCCGATCGCTCGCGGCCCTACCCCACGGACGAGCTCCTCGGCATGGTCGGGCTCGATGATCAGGCCGACCAGAGGATCAGGCTCCTTTCCGGAGGTCAGCGGAGACGTCTCGACCTCGCCGTTGGCATCGTCGGCAGACCCGAGTTGCTCTTCCTCGACGAGCCGACCGCCGGCTTCGACCCGGAGGCCCGACGCGACTTCCACGATCTCGTCGTCCAGCTATCCGACCTCGAGGACACCACCATCCTCTTGACCACTCACGACCTCGACGAGGCCGAGAAGCTGGCGGACCGCATCCTGATCCTGGCGGGTGGTCGGATAGTCGCCGACGGAACCGCCGATGAGTTGGCCCGGGAGGTGTCGAGAGAGACCCACGTCAGCTGGAGTGTGAACGGCCGGCGCTTTGGGGAGTCCACGTCCGCCGCAACGGCATTCGTCCGCGACCTGTTGGAGCGTCATGGAGACCAGGTGCACGACCTCGAAGTGAGGCGAGTGAGCCTCGAGGACACCTACATGGCGATGGTCCACCGCTTCGAGACCGGACAACAGGAGCTGGCGGCCCAGGTCTTCGAGGGCGAGGTGTCGTGAACCGGAGGACGCACGCCATCCGCACCGGGATCCGCCGGGGGTGGCACGAGTTCTCGCTGAGCCTCAAGAGCCCCCAGGACCAGGGTTTCTACGTTTTCATGGCTCTCGTCACCCTCGGGTACCTGTGGTTGAACCGGACCACCGAGGTCGAAGGCACGGACCTGTTGCTTCCCAGCGTGGTGATGCCCTCGATACTCGGTGCCCTCATCGCATTCGGGCTGGTGATAGGTCCGGGCTACTCCCTGGCCATGGAGAAGGAGGACGGAACGCTCCTGAGGGCGCGCTCCGCGCCGCATGGGCTCACCGGGTATGTGGCGGGACAAGTCGTGCTTCACACCATGAGCCTGATCCCCACGTTCCTGGTGATCCTGGTTCCGGCGTTCTTCCTGTTCGACGGTCTGATGCAGAACGGGGCAGAGGGCTGGTGGACTGTCCTCTGGGTGACCCTGCTCGGGCTCCTGGCCACCCTTCCCATCGGGATAATCCTGGGGTCTGCGGTGCCCAACGTGCAGAAGATGGGCACGTGGGGGTTCTTCCCCGTGATGGGTCTCGTCGCGATCTCCGGGATCTTCTTCCCGATCCAGAGCCTCTGGACATGGGTCCAGTGGGTTGCCCAGGCATTTCCGATCTACTGGCTCGGCCTGGGTATGCGGTCTGCCTTCTTACCTCCCGAGGCCGCCTCATTCGAGATAGGGGGTTCGTGGCGCACCGCCCAGACGGTGATCATGCTGTCGCTTTGGGCGATCGCCGGCTGCGTGATCGCGCCTCCCACCCTGCGGCGCATGGCGCAGCGTCAGTCCGGGTCCGCCGTGTCGGCGGCCAGGGCCGAGGCCGGGCAGTGGGTCCGGTGAGCGCCCAGCGCCGGGCCGTTTCCTAACATCGCCCCATGATCCGGGTCCACAACACGATGGGACGCGCCCCCGTCGATTTCGTCACAAGAGACGAGGGGAAGGTGGGCATCTACGTCTGTGGGCCCACCGTCCAGAGCGATCCGCATGTGGGTCACGGCCGTTATGCGGTGAGTTTCGATGTCATCCGGAGATACCTGGCGTGGCGGGGTTTCGAGGTCACCTACGTGTCCAACATCACCGATGTCGAGGACAAGATCATCGCCGCCGCGCAAGAGACAGGTGAGCCGGTCGAGTCCCTTGCAGCCAAGATGGGGGAGCGCTTCTCGGACGCCTTCCGGCAGTTGGGGGTGCTGCCACCCGATGTCGAGCCCAAGGCCACCGAGCACGTCCCTGAAATGATCGCGCTCATCACCCGGCTCATCGACCGCGGTCTGGCGTACGAGCGTGATGGTGACGTCTACTTCTCCGTCCGGGCGCTGGAGGGGTACGGAAAGTTGTCCGGACGTAGGCCCGAGGAGTTGAGGTCCGGGTATCGGATCGAAGTCGACGATCGCAAAGAGGATCCGCTCGATTTCGCTCTGTGGAAGGCAGCAAAACCCGGCGAGCCGACCTGGGACTCCCCCTGGGGACCGGGCCGACCCGGCTGGCACATCGAGTGCTCTGCCATGGCGACGAAGTATCTGGGCGATGGCTTCGACATCCATGGCGGTGGGCTCGATCTCGTGTTCCCCCACCACGAGAACGAGGTGGCCCAGAGCGAGGGCGCGTCGGGGGACCCCTTCGCCCGGTACTGGCTGCACAACGGGATGGTCAACCTCGACGGGGAGAAGATGTCGAAATCGACGGGCAAGCTGGTCGACCTTCATTCGGTTCTCGAGCGTCATGGAGGCCGCGGGCTTCGCATGCTCTACGCCCGGGCCCACTATCGGTCTCCCATCGAGTATTCCGAGGAGCTGCTCGCCGATGCGGAGGAGTCGCTGGACCGTCTCGACCGTTTCCGGGAGAGGACCGTGGCGGGGGCCCCTGATGTTGGGGCGCTGGAACGGTTCAGGGAGGCCATGGACGACGACTTCGGAACCCCCCAGGCCGTGTCCCTGATGTTCGATCTGGTTCGGGAGGGTAACCGGCTTCTGGACGACGGGCAGGACGCCTCGGCGCTGGCCGGGGCCGTGGAGGAGATCGTCGAGGTGTTGGGTCTCGACGACGCGTCGAGGGCGCCCGTCGCGCCCGGTTCGGTGTCGGACGCCGAGATCACGGCCCTGCTCGACGAACGCGAGACAGCCCGGGCCGCGAGACGTTTCGACCGCGCCGATGAGATAAGGGATCAACTCGCCGCAGCAGGAGTGACGATCGAGGATGGGCCTGATGGCACTCGGTGGATACGGAAATAGGGTCGAGGGCGTCCACGCCGTGACGGCGGCCCTCGCCGCCGGTCGTGTCGAGAAGCTCTTCGTCGAGCGGAGAGCCAAGGATCGATTGGGCGTGGTGCTCGCAGCTATCGATCCCGGTCGGATCGAGGTCGTGGACGACGTCCGGTCGATGGCGGAGACCGATGCCCCCCAAGGTGTGGTGGCCCACTGTTCACCCATCCAGCCGGTGACTCTCGACGAGCTGGCCGGGCCTGCCGCCGCCTTGTTGGTCTTCGACCATGTCGAGGATCCGCACAATGTGGGGGCCGCGGCCAGGAGCGCTCGGGCGGCCGGGATGAGCGGGATGGTGGTTTCGGCACGTCGGGCGGCCCCACTGTCGGCGGTGGCTTTCAAAGCTGCGGCGGGTGCTCTGGAGACGATGCCGGTGTCTATCGTCAACTCGATCCCGGAAGCTCTGAACCGCCTCAGGTCGTCCGACGTTTGGGTGGTGGGCCTCGACGTGGAAGGTGAACAATCCTTGTTCGGGCTGGGCGTGTTGACCGAGCCGGTCGCAGTGGTGGTGGGTGCGGAGGGCTCCGGATTGGCCGAACTCACCAAGAAGCGGTGCGATGTCCTGGCGTCGATCCCGATGTCGGGAGACACCGAGAGCCTCAACGCCTCGGTTTCCGCTGCCCTCGCCGCATTTGAGATAATGAGAGTGCGATCGGAAGTGTTGGGTTAGCTGGAGAATTGGCGGACGGATGCGGAGCAGCCGGGAGCCAATTCTCCGAACGGCCTGATGCTTCGCATCAGGCCGCGTTAGCTCAGTTGGTAGAGCAGCTGATTTGTAATCAGCAGGTCGTCGGTTCGACTCCGGCACGCGGCTCCCTCTTTCGCCGCCAGTACCCGGTCATCGACAGATGGGTCAGTGGCCTCCCGATCTCCTGACGTACCTCCCGATCGACGTGATCTGGAGTTGCTCCCCCTCGTCCCATCAATTCGAGAAGGTCGGCCATGTTCAGCCCGGGCCCGTGGTTGGATCGGCGGTGGCAATTGCACTTTTTCGATCGTGGAAATTAGGTTCACCTAATAAAAGGGGAAGCATCATGTCAGTGGTAAAGATCAACGCAATCGAGGTGCCGGAAGATCAGGGCGGCGAGCTCGAGCGCCGGTTCGCCGGGAGGGCCAAGCTCGTCGAGGGCATGCCCGGCTTCGAGGGCTTTGAACTATTACGCCCGATTGCGGGCGACGACAGATACTTCGTCGTCACCCATTGGGCGGACGATGACTCTTTTCGCAGTTGGGTGGAGAGCACGGAGTTTCGCAAGGGCCATGCCCAAGCGGACGCCGGCGACGGGAGACCCGTCGCCACGCACTCCGCTTTGCTCGAGTTCGAGGTCGTCGAGTTCGACGAGTCCGGGACTCCAAGCTGAAAGCCGTCTCCGGACGCCGGAGGTCAGTCCCGGTAGCCGGAGGCGTGGGCCGCCTGGCCCTGCTTGGTCGCTTTCCCCTTCGCCGATTCCCGGGAGCTTTTGTTCCCTGACTCGTAGCGATACTTCTTGCCCGACTTTCCCCACTGGTAGTAGGGGCCGTTGCTGTCCTTGCCGCGTCGTACTGGCATGAGCACTCCTTTCGGCCAGGTCTTACCCGGTCTGTTTGTCGGCTACCCGTCTCGGGTAATGCCAAGCGACATGGCAGAAATCCACGATTTCGATGACACCGTCGTCGCCGTCATCCCGAAAGCATCAGATCTCGACTCGATAGCCGCCGAACTGGCCGCCGCCGGTTATGAGTATGAGTTGATCCAGGGAGAGTCGGGCAAACGCCATATCGACCCGGACGGAGCGCAGGGAGTTGGAGCCACGGTGAAACGTCTCCTCAACGCGTTCGGCGACCAGTACCGCATCATCGAAAAGCTCAACGACGAGCTGGACGATGGTCGGACGGTGGTTTCCGTCGCTGCCAAGCCAGATGAAGCTGGTGAGGCAGTTCGGATTCTCGATGCCGCCAACTGTGAGTTCATCTGGAAGCTTGGTTCCTGGACCTATACCCAGGTATCCGACTGAACCATCCGCGGCCGCCTATCCACCGTCCCGTTGCGAGCCGTCCACGGGCTGTCCACAGTGAGGACATCGCTCCGCCGGGTCACGGCTGGTCTCGACGAATCGACCGCAGCCGAGGCAGGTTCCGGAGATGAAGCATGCCGGATCTCCACCTGAGCTCTGATCCGGTGCCTGGGTGTCCATCGCACAATCCTACGGCCGACAAATCCCCTGTACCTGCTGGCACGCCCCTTACTCTTTCTCCCGATGCTGAACGATGAGGACAGGGCGATCCTCGACTTCGAACGTGCCAGTTGGCGTGATTCGGGACCCAAGGACCTCTCGATCGAGATGGATCTGGGTCTTCAGTCGTGGGTCTACTACGAGCGTCTCCGCGAGCTCGTCGCTTCTTCGGCGGGTTCCTCATACGACCCTCTGACCGCTAAACGTGTCCTCAGAATCATCGAGCAATCCGCCGACGCCGAGCTAGCAGTCTGATGACTAACAAGGGAAAACACTCCTCCGAGTCCTCCGGGACCTTCTATCGCGACCTGGCGATCATGATCCTCGGCATCCTTTTGGTGGGCGCGGCAGTCTTCTTCATTCTCTATCTGTTCGCCGACGAACCGACGACCGGGCCGACGACCACGACGACGACGCTGGCGACCAGCACAACCGCGGAGGATGTCACCTCGACCACGGGTGCAGGCTCAACCACATCGACCAATGCCCCGACATCGACCACTGTTGCTGTCCGTCCCCCGGCGGAGGTGACCGTCGTGGTACTCAATTCCATCGGTGTCGATGGAGCGGCCGGTCGAATGACGCAGGAACTCGCCGAGGCCGGCTATCAGACCCTTACTCCGGACGATTTCGAGCCCGAACAATCTCCGTCCAAGATCTGGTATCGGGAGGGCTTCGCTGCCGAGGCCGCCGCCCTGATCGAGTACATCCCCGACGCTGATGTAGAGCCACTCCCTGACTCGTCGGTCGGTGAGGGCGCAGACGTCGTCATGGTCCTGGGTACCGGTTTCACCGAATGACCCACCGCGCCGTCGGTTTCGGCCGCGGCTTTCCAAGGATCTGGATCCTTCCTATCGCCGCGTTGACGATTCTCCTGGGCATCGCCGCCAGTGGGCGTCTCAGCCGTTCGATCGTCGCAGATCTGATCGCCTGGTGGCCGGTCTGGGTCGGGTTGGGAGTTGCCGCATTCGTCTTTCGCGATCGGAAGGTGGGGTCGGTGCGTCTCTCCGGGCTGATCCCACTCATCGCCCTGTTCTTCGTGTTGCTGTTCACCTGGGGCCACCTCGCCGGGTGGGCGATCATGCCGTCGGCATCCCAGCGTCTCGTCGGTCCCGAGGTGGGTTCGTTCAGCGATGCCACTCTCGAGGCGAGCATCGACGGGCGGATCGTGCTCGCGGGTGGATCCGAGTTTCTCTATGAGGTCGAGCCCTTGATGCAAGGCGGTGTCATAGGAATCCCTGCCGCCTCCGAGCAGGTGACCGGCAGCGAGGTGTCGATCGAGCTCGCTGCACCTGCCGATCCCGGTCTCTACGGCTATGCGGGCTGGGAGATTCTCGTCTCCACCGCACCTCTCTGGTATCTCGACCTCGACGGTGCACTCGAATTGGATCTGACCGAGGTCTCGGTCGGAGACCTGGTGGTCTCCGGTGCGGGCACGGTGATCCTGGGGCCGTCAGAAGCCGAGACCAGTGTCTCGGTAGAAGGAGCCTTCGAGGTGGTGGTTCCGGATGGCACACCCGCCCGGGTGGTAGGGGTGGCGTCGGTTCCGGCCGATTGGACCCGAACCCCCGAGGGAGCCACGGCCCCCGGCGGAGGGACCGGATGGGTGATCACCGTCGTCGGAGACACCACCCTGAATGTGACCGGGCGCTAATTAGACTCGATTCACAGTGCCATCTGACCGGCTCCGACAAATCGCCCTGATCGTTTGGACGGCCGTCGGTTTGGTGGCCCTCGGATGGGTGTTCCTGATGGTGGCAGAGGCCATCCGGGTCATCTGGCTGCCGATCGCATTCGGCGCCGGGATCGTCTTCCTTCTCGATCCCCTCGTCCACATGTTCGAACGGTTGCGGATTCCGCGCCTGGTCGGATCGATCATCGGTCTCCTGGTCCTGGTCGCGGTGATCGTCGCGGTGGGAGCCCTGGTATGGCCGACCGTCCAGCAGCAGGGCACCGAGCTGGTCCAGCAGCTCCCCGACCTCTACGTCAGCGTCGACGACTGGGCCCGTCAGTTCGCCGACAACGTCCTCGGTGTGAACATCGACGATTTCCTGTCCCAGCAGGCGATCGAGGAGTGGCTGAGGGATCCGGCGAATCAGGAGACGGTCCAGAACCTGCTGTTCGAGTTTGGCGCCGGAGCCGGGATCATCCTCCGGGGCGTAGCCGAGACGATCGCCGTCATCGCCCTCGCGCCGGTCCTCGCCGTCTACATCCTCATGGACCTGACCCGGTTCCAGTCACACTCACTGGAACTCACCCCTCCCCGGTACCGGGCCGAGGTCGCCTACGTGGGCGGGGAGGTCGGCACCGCCATGGGATCGTTCGTCCGCGGTCAACTACTCGTTGCGCTCATGGTGGGTGTCGCTTCGAGCATCGGGATGTGGGCGATCGGGCTGCCGTTCTGGCTCCTCATCGGGATCATCGCAGGCTTCCTGAACCTGATCCCCTTCCTGGGGCCGGTCGTCGGTGGTGCGCTGGCGGCGCTGGTCGCCCTGCTGAACGGCGACGTGTGGCAGGCGGTGTGGGCCGTGGTGATCATGATCGTGATCCAACAGATCGACAATCACGTGATCACCCCAATGATCCAGCGAGCGAGGGTGAATTTGTCGCCGCTCGTCATCGTCCTCGCCCTCATCATCGGTGGGTCGCTTGCTGGTCTGCTCGGTGTTCTCGTGGCAATCCCGGTCACCGCGGCGGTGCGCATCGTCACCGGCCACCTCTGGCGCACCAGGGTTCTGGGTCAGTCCTGGGAGGAGGCCAGCGAGGCAATGATCGAGATGACCGAGCCACCGGAGAGGCTGGCCCGAATCAGCCGGAAGAGCCCGAATCAGACCCGTCTGTTCGACACCCAGGAGATCTCGGCTGTGACTCCCGAGGACGAGACCTCGAATCAAACGCTGTAAGCCGATATAACGGCCCTACAGCATTAGGAAAGCGTTCGGGCCGGCGTCAGACCTCGCCGAGGTAGGCCTGGCGCATTTGGGGGTTGGCGAGGAGCCCGGCGGCGGTGTCGTTGAGGACGATGCGGCCCGTTTGCAGGACGTAGCCGCGGTCGGCGATGGACAGAGCCATGTTGGCGTTCTGTTCGACGACGAAGACCGTGGTACCTGCCTTGTTGATTCGCTCGATGATCTCGAAGTTCTGCGCCACGAGCACAGGAGCGAGACCCATCGAAGGCTCGTCCATGAGCAGGACTTTCGGTCTCGCCATCAGAGCACGTCCCATCGCCACCATCTGCTGCTCGCCACCGGACAGGGTTCCCGCTTTCTGGCTGAGGCGCTCTTTGACGCGGGGGAACAACTCGAAGACCCGGTCATAGTCCGAGCTGAGGTCCTCACCCGGCCTCAGGTAAGCACCGATCTCGAGGTTCTCCCTCACCGTCATCCGCTTGAACAGCCGCCGGTTCTCGGGAACCATCGTCACCCCCCGGCTGACCCGGTCCGCAGTCGACCATTCGTTGACCTCCTCACCATCGAGGATGACTGACCCGGTGGTTGGTTTCACGTACCCGAGAATGGTCTTGAGCGTCGTGGTCTTGCCCGAAGCGTTGCCGCCCAGGAGACAGACCATCTCACCGCCGTAGATGTCGATGTCCACGTCCTTGAGGATGTGGACGGCCCCGTAGTGGGTGTTGATCCCTCGGAAGGACAGTACAGGCGTGCGTGCGGTCATGTCCCCGTCTCCGCGGGTCTCCCCAGGTAGGCCTCGATGACCTCCTCGTTGGTCGACACCTCGTCGTAGTGACCCTCGGCGATCTTCACTCCGTGGTCGAGAACGACCACGCGGTCGGACACGTTCTGGACGACCTTCATATCGTGCTCGATCACCACGATGGTCAGTCCGCGGTCGTCCCGCAGCTTGCCGATCAACTCCGTCAGCTCGGCCGTCTCTCTCGGGTTCATTCCCGCAGTCGGCTCGTCGAGGAGCAGGAGCTTGGGCTCGGTGGCCATCGCCCGGGCGATCTCGAGACGTCTCCGGTTGGCGTAGGAGAGGACGAAGGCGGGTTGGTCGAATCGATATCCGGTGAGTCTGGTTCCGAAGAAGGAGAGGATATCTTTGGCCTTCTCCTCGATCATCGCTTCTTCGGCTCTCTGCTTCTTGGTCTGCAGGATGGTGCCCCACATGCCTTGATCGGTGCGACAGTGCTGGCCGACCATGACGTTCTCGAGAACTGTCAGGTTCGGGAAGAGCCTGACATTCTGGAAGGTCCGGGCGATGCCCCGCCGTGTGATCTCGTTGGGCTGGTGGTGGGCGAGATTGTCGCCGTCGAAGATGATGTCACCTGAGTCGGGTGGGAACAGGCCCGAGATGACGTTGAAGAAAGAGGTCTTGCCGGCACCATTGGGTCCGATGACCGAGACGATGGTGTTCTCGTCGATGTGGAAATCGACGCCGCCCAGCGCCTGAACACCACCGAACGACTTCTTGAGTTGGTGGATCTCGAGGAGTGCCATCAGCTGGTCGTCCCCTGTGCTTGGTGTTCGTCTTCTTTGAAGCCGCCGGCCCTGTCCAGCCACGCATCCTGGGACATCTCGTCTTGATGCAGCTCACGCGATCTCCGTACCGATGGAACCAGACCTTCCGGCTTGTTCAGCATCATGACCACGAGGATCGCCCCGTAGAAGAGCAGCTTGTACTCGGCGAACTCCTGAAGCAGACCCGGTGACTTGGGCCCGCCGAGAACGCCGATGAGTACGAAGGCCCCTACGACCACACCGGGGATGCTGCCCATTCCACCGACGATGACCACGACGAGGATGACGATGGAGACCAGGACGTCGAAGGAGTTGGTGAACACAGCACCGACCTTGGCGGCGAAGAGAGCTCCGGCGAAGGAGGCGACGATGGCACCGGTGACGAATGCCAACAGTTTCGCCTGGACGGTGCTGATGCCGATCGCCTCGGCCACGTCCTCGTCCTCCCGCATGGCGGCCCAGGAGCGTCCTACTCGTGAGTTCTGGGCCCGGTAGGAGATGTAGGCGGCGATGAGCACGAAGATCGTCGTCAAGTAGACGAAGAGTTCCGGCCGGGTACCACCGACCTCGCCGAGGAATGGGACAGGGACTCCGGGGATGCGTCGGATCCCCTGCGAGCCGCCGAACAGTGGCGTGAGCCAGTCGGAGAGGAGGAGGATGCGGACGATCTCACCAAATCCAAGGGTCACGATGGCCAGGTAGTCGCCCCGCATCCGGATGACCGGCGTGCCGACCAGCAGGCCGGCGATGGCAGCTATCACCATGACGATCGGTAGGGCAAACCACCAGTTGAGTTCCAGGGTGACGGTCGGGCTGAGAGGTGATGTGAGGACCGCAGTGCCGTAGGCGCCGACGGCGAAGAAGGCCACGTAGCCCAAGTCGAGAAGACCGGCGAGACCGACGACGATGTTGAGCCCCAGACCCATCAGGATGAACAACGAGACGTTGATCAGGAGCTCGTTGAGGATTCCACCGAGGAGCATGGGCAAGACGATCGCTGCGAACACCGCCAGAGCGATGATGCCTCTACGGAGCCTGCTCTTGGCGTCAGATTCCTTGACTCTGGTCGTGAAGGTCCCAAAGCGACCCTCGTAGCGGCGAGACACGAAGAAGACGAGGACGCCGATCACCGCGGCCACCCAGGCTCGAAGCCCACCGTTGGGCGAGTAGACCAGACGGATCACCGTGCGGTTCTCGACGATGTCGATGAAGACGATCTCGAGCAGGGCGAATGAGATGATCCATCCCGACATCAGCCAGATCGATTTGCGGGTTTCGGTCGACAAGGCGGGTAACAGGCCACCGAGGGCACCCACTGCGAGCGATGCACCTGCCATGAGCAGCAGCCCCATTGGGATCCCCTGTCCGAAGGTCAGCGATTCGACCATCGACTGGTCCATGTTGGGGAAGAACTCGGTGAGGTCGACATTGTCGACCACGATCAGGAAGAGAGACAGGAATACGGCGGCCACCAGACCTACACCTGCCCCGCTCATCGCACCCGTCCCCTTGTCCACCCGGTCCTCGGAGAGGATGTTGTATTCACCTCGTGCTGCGAAATACGCCACCGTCAGCAGGGTCCCGTACAAGAACATGTCGCCCATTCGGAGGAATGGGTTGATCAGCGTGCGATGGTTGAAAGACTCGACCATTCCGATCGATCCCAGGAACGCCATGCTCACACCAGCGAGGAGCCCGAATCGGATGATGCGTTTCAAGTCCATCATCACGCCCTGTCCTCAGAGCCGAGACGCTCGCCGAGCAGACCACTCGGGCGGAAGATGAGCACCAGGATCAAGGCGCTGAAGGCGACCGCGTCCTTGAGCTGGGAGACGGCGGGGATACCCAAGCCACCGAGGACGAGTAGCGGGCCCATACCCTCGAAGAGGCCGAGGACTACCCCACCGAGCATCGCACCGGGGAGGTTGCCGATACCGCCGAGGACAGCTGCGGTGAATGCCTTGATGCCGGGAAGGAAACCGGTGATGAACTGGACGTTGCGGAAGAGAAGCGCCCAGAGGAGACCACCGACCCCAGCCATGGCGCCACCGACGGCGAAAGTGGTGACGATCGTCCGATCGACGTTGATTCCCATCAGGCCGGCGATCTCCTTGTCTTCCGCCACTGCCCGCATCGCCCGCCCGGTCTTCGTCTTCGCCACGAAGTACCACAGGGCGACCATCGCCAGGATCGAGACGGTGATCACCAAGACCTCGGTTCCCTCGACGGGGACCCCGAAGATGTTGACGTCCCGGCCGAGCCATCCGGGAGGCGTCGGATAGGTCTGGAGACCGACGCCGAATAGCCCGGCGAATGCGTACTGCAGGAAGAAGGAGACACCGATCGAGGTGATCAGGGGGATCAGTCGTGGGGCACCCCGAAGGCGGCGGTATGCAATGCGCTCTGTGAGGATGGCGATGAGTGTCGAGGTGAACATCGAGACGATGAGGACGATGCACAGTGAGAGGATCGGGTTGGCTTCCCAGAGGCCGTTCTGGAACAGAAGCGTCGCCGCCACCCAGCCGACCATTATCCCGCTCATGAACACCTCGCCGTGGGCGAAGTTGATGAACCCGAGGACGCCGTAGACCATCGAGTAGCCCAGGGCGACAAGGCCATACATCGCACCCGTGCTGATCGAGGACACGAACAGGTCGCGCCATTGTTGGACACTCGGGCCTTCCCCGGCCATGAAAGCCTGGATGGTCCCGGTCAGACCAACGACGATCGCGATGATCGCCGCTACCCGTATGAACCACAGGAAGCTGTCGACCCAGTTGAAGCGAAATCGGCGCGCGGGCGCCGGTCTTGAAGTCGAAATGCCTGCCACTGGGCGGGCAGCATACGAGAAAGCCCCGGCCTGTGTGGCCGGGGCTCTCGATTTTCAGAGTTTTGACTCTCTGCTGGTTTGCTCAGCCTTCAGGAACGTACGAGTAAACGACGTTCTCGGTGGCGTTGGCGTAGTTGTTGTCCGTGTTCTGGATGACAGTGATGGCGGCAGCGCCACAATCACCGAACTCATCACAGGTCAGGCTGCCGATGATGCCGGCGAATCCGGACACCGCGTTCAGCTCGTCACGGAGGGCCTGACGGTCGATGTGGATCACATCACCGTCGACGACGGCCACATTCTCGATTGCCTGGAGCAACAGAGTCGTGGCGTCGTAGGCGTGTGCCCAGAACGGAGCGGTCGGAGCCTCGTTCCACTCGGCGTTGTAAGCCTCGAGGAACTGCTCCGCGTTGACACCGGTCGCCTCGTTGGTGTTGTCACCAAAGCGGACGTCGGGGCCTGAGAAGTAGAAGTCGACTGACTCGGGGACTTCCTCGATGAATGCAGGGGAGAGAATTCCGTCCGCACCCATGAAGACCACGTCCTCGAGACCAGCCACGCTTCCCTTCTGCTGTGCGATAGCCGTTGCTTCAGCGATGAAGATCGGCATGAACACGCCTTCGGGGGTCGTGCCGGCTACTTCAGTGAGCACCGGGGCCGCATCAGTCGTGCCCTTCGGGATCGAAGTGTGCACGGTGATGGTGCCGCCGAGTTCGACGAACGCATTCTCGAACGCTGTGGTGAGACCCTGGGTGTAGGGGTCACCGTCGTGAATGAGAGCGACGTTCTCGAGCCCGAGTTCGGTGTACATGAAGTTGGCCGCGGCCGCTCCCTGAATCAGGTCGTTGTGAGCGGTCCGGTAGTAACCCACGTGGTAGTCCGAGCCAGCGGTGCCGGCGAGATCAGACGTGAGAGCGGGAGAGGTGTTGGATCCGGAGATCATCACCATTCCGTCATCGCTGATCAGAGGCATCGCAGCGGTAGCAGCACCGGAACAGGACGTCCCGATGACACCGACCACCTGATCGTCTGCGACGATCGTCTGCGCTGCTGCCTGGCCACCATCGGCCGAACAAAGGTCATCGAGACCGGTTCCGACCTCAACCGCGTGGCCATGGATCTCGCCATAGTCCTCCACGGCGAGCCTTACAGCACGCTCTTCGGGGATTCCAAGGGTTGCATCGGGGCCGGTTATGACCTGCAGAGAGCGAATCTGAATCGCCTCACCGGCCTCCACCGTCACCGCGCCGAGCTCACCGGCCTCGAAGTCGCTGCCACCGTCGTCGCCACCACAGGCGGCTACGACGAGAGCGAGTGCTCCGAGGGCAGCGATGAGTCGCATGCTCCTCTTGTTTTTCATCTATTCCTTCCTCCAATTGAGTGGACAGGGCGCAAATAGGCCTGCCGTGCGCCAGACTTTAGACCCGGAATCGAAAACAAGTCATACAGAGTGACTCAATCCCAATACATGCGTACCGTTACGGGATGGTCGATGACCCGCACGTTGTCGTAGACGGAGTCGAGGTTGCGAGCCCTCCGTCCTCGCCGGGATCGACTCGGACCGTGTGGATCTCGATCGGATTGCTGGTGGTGGGAATCGTGGCCGTGATCGGGCTCTCAACCGGTTCGGATCCGGCGACGGTCGCCGACGAATCGGTGCTGATCGAACGGCCCCGTGGCCCCGAAGCCGACGATGTGAGCCTCAGCGCGGTGGTGTCGGGCCTGGACGACGCCCTGGTCGGGTTGAGCTGGACCAACGACGACGAGTTGCTCCGCGTCCTTTGGCCCAACAGCCGTGGCGCGGTTTCGGGGACTCTCAATGCCGGGCTTGTCGCCGGAGCCGGGGAGACGGCATTCGACGTCAGTGGCTACTTCCTCGCTGTGGTTGGGCCGGATCCGGACACGGGTGAGCCGAGACTGTTGATCGGGCGACACACCGGCCTGCAGCCTGCTCCGGGTGTCGTCACCAGTTTCGCCTGGCACGACAACGAGCCCGGGATGCTCAGCTACACGACGAACACCGGGGACGGTGGATCGTTGTGGCGAGTCGTCTCCAACTTCTCGCCGGTCGAGATCGCCAGCTTCGGGTCTCCGGGATGGGAGGTGGCGGCATGGGGTGATTGGGGGTACGCCATGCAGGCCGGGGATGAGGTGCTACTGCTCACCCCGGACGCGGAGATCAAGGCGACCAGGCCGGGAAGGGCCCTCGGGTCGAGCCGGGATGGCTGGATCCTGGTCGCGAGCGACGAGCTCGAGTTGGTGTCGGCCGGGGGTGGGGTTCAGCGGCTCGACATTCCCCCCGACCGAATGGGCACCATCGACTTCGCATCGTTCGCCCCCAATGGCGAGTCGGTGGCGATCGCCGGCAGTCGAGGGGTCTTCGTCTTCCCGCTGCAGGGGAATGGAGAGAGGGTCGAGTTGATCGTCGGCGGCCCCAACTTCGTGACCTGGTCCTCGGACTCTCGCTTCCTGGTCGTGGCCATGCCTTCGGGCGTCGTGGTCGAGGACCTGGAGACCGTGAATCAGTATCAGATACTCGACGATTTCATGTTCCAATCACTTGCGATGATCCCGTCGACACTGGAATAGAGTCGCCCCCCATGGCTTCAGGCGGACCAACCGAGGAACTGGCACCAGTCGACTCCTATCTGCCCACCGCCGAGGGCAACGTCCTGGAGGTCGGGGAGGGGGGCCTGTTCCTCGATCGAACGGTCTTCTATGCGCAGGGAGGAGGGCAACCCGGCGACGTCGGAACCATCAAATGGGATGGCGGCTCGGTGGAGGTCGTCGACACGATCCGGCGCGAGGGCAAGCCCTTCCACGTCGTGGCCGACGGTTCCCACATGCCAGACCCGGGGACGGCGGTGGAAGGGACTATCGACTGGGAGCGGCGGTACACCACCATGCGCACTCACACGGCGTTGCACGCCCTTTCCGGTGTGGTCTTCCGGGATTACGGCGCCAAGGTCACGGGAGGCAACATGACGCCGGGCGAGGCCCGGATGGACTTCGAGCTCGACGGCATCTCCCAGGAGTTCGGCCAGGAGATCGAGAGGATCCTCAACGCAGAACTGATCAAGGGCTACCCGACCGAGATCATCACCCTGGCGAGGGAGATAGCCCTCCAGGACCCCGACTTGATCCGGACGAAGGTCAACCTGATCCCCGAGTTCGTCACCGAGATCCGTGTCGTCGACATCAAGGGGCTCGATCGTCAGGCTGACGGGGGGACCCACGTGAGGTCCACACTCGAAGTGGGCCGCATCGAAGTCCTCAAGACCGAGTCCAAGGGCAAGGCCAACAAACGGATGCGCATCCGCGTGGTGGATTGACTGCAAACCACGAAC
Organism: Acidimicrobiia bacterium; assembly: GCA_035762545.1. Taxonomy (GTDB): domain Bacteria; phylum Actinomycetota; class Acidimicrobiia; order Spongiisociales; family ZC4RG35; genus JANQRA01. Next base: position 60,359 of record DASTOM010000038.1, on the reverse strand, counting down.
CCCGGGGTTCCTGCCTGTCCTGTGGACAGGTTGGAGTTTCGGAGCGAAACTCCCTGAGTGTCGAATTTCATTCGACACTCGCCCATATATGGGTGAAATCCGCTCATCTTCGCTACCTTGAGGTCCGGGAGTCAGGGGTGACGCAGTGCGTCACCCCTTTTGTATGCCCGGAGGGACAAGGGATTGATCGACTTCATACTCGGAGTGGCACTCGCCGCCATGCTCGTGCGTGGTTGGACACGCGGGTTCGTGCGGGAGAGTCTCGACCTGATCGGGTTGATCGTTGGCGCGTGGGTCGCCTTCCGTCTCTCTGCACCGGTCGGTGACTTTCTGGCTTCCAGCTTCGGCGTCGGCCCCGAAGTGGCCCGCATCGGTGCCGGGATCCTTCTCTTCGTCCTCTTCGGTGTGTTGCTGAGCATCGCTTCGTACTACCTGTCGAAGGCGATGAACCTCCCCGGTCTTTCCATGGTTAATCGGGTCGGTGGAGCGGCAGTAGCCATCGGTTGGGGGGCAGTTGTCGTCCTGCTCGTCGTGAGTCTGCTGACCCTGGCCCCGATCCCTGACAGCTGGCGTGACCATCTCAACGAGTCACGAGTCGTCCAGGCGATCGCAGGTCCCGCTGCCCTTCCACGTCAGTTCTTCGAGAAACTCGCCGGGGACAACGTGATGTCCGCCATGTCGGCGATCCGGGAGATCTTTGGCGAGAGCCGGGCCATTCCCCAGGGATCGGAGACCCTGCAGTTCCCGCCGGCAGCGGCAGACGAGATCAGACAGGTGAGGGACGAAGCCGCCCGCATGCTCGACGAGGTGAACGAGCATCGGGTGGGCCTCGGCCTCGGAGCTGTCACCGAGATCGCGGCGATCACCGCCCTGGCCGAGGACCATGCTGCGGGCCTGTATCGGGCTGGGCTGCTGCGCCGGATGGGTGACTGTGTATCCAACCTGGACACTCGTGGCTATCAGGTCGTCCGGTGTGACAACGGTGTCGCGTTGGCAGCCACCGCGGCCGGCGCCCTATCCGGTATCGAGGAGTCGGCCGGTGGTCAGGAGATGCTGGCCACTGCCGATTACGACCGAGCCGGTGTCGCTGTGGTCGACGGACCGACGGGTCGTCTTCTTATCGTGATCCTCGCCGGCTGATCAACCGGTTCGAGCCTGCTCTGTGGCGGTGCGGATTCGATTCGCCTCCCTCTTGGCGCGGACCACCGCCACGAATCCGACGCCGCCGAGCACGATCAGCGCACCAAGGATCTGGGTCGGCGAGGGCCTCTCGTCGAAGATGACCGCACCCCAGACCAGGGTCAGGGCGGGTTGAAGGAGGATGATCGTGGCCGTTTCGACGGCCGGGAGGCGAGGGAGGGCGTATCCGATCAGCATCCATCCGATCACCTGGGAGCCGAGCGCCAAAGCGATGAGCCACCCATGCTCCGGCCAGGTGAAACCGAAGTCGATGCCACCGGTGAACGGGGACAGGATGAGGGTGGTCAACATGGCCCCGAACGTCGCCTCGAGTAGCGGCCCGGCGGCGGGCGCCTGGATGTCGTTGGCCTGACGGAACCCGAGGATGAAGACTGCATAGAACATCGCCGCCAGCAGGGCGAGCAGCGTGCCACGAATCGGGTCGACTCCGAAGGCGTCCCCCTGGCCTACTCCGGAGACGAGGGCGACTCCAACGAGGATCACGGGGATCGCCACGATGATGCTGCGGCGGGGTCGCTCCCCGAGGAAGATCCACGCGCCCACCGCGACGAACACCACCGCCGTATTCGCTGCCAGCGTGGCCAACCCTGCGCCAATGAGATCTATCGACGCGTGCCAGGCGACAGTGTCGGCTCCCAATGCCAACCCGATGCCGATCGCGAGCCAGCGACGTGACCTCGGGCGGTGATCGGCTGACCTTCGCGCCATCCAGAGCAACAGCAGAACAGGCAGGGCGTACGCCTCCCGGTAGAAGGCTCCTGTGATCGGTGACACGTCCGACAGGGCGAAGAAGATCGCCGAGAACGAGATCATCACAGCGCCGGCGAGTGCGGCGAGCAGTGTCTTCATGAAGGGACGGATCGGGCTGAATTCATGCAGTGGCGGCGGCGAGACTCCGCAGCTCTTCGAATGAGGTGTGTATCGCGGCGACGAAAGCGTCTGAGTCGGGAAGCGTGTCGTAGTCGGCCTGCACTCCCCAGAGCAAACGCCCGTTATAGGAGAACAGAGCCACTCCCACCCCGTGCTGGGCCCACAACGGAACCATCGGGTAGTTCGCCAGCATTTGGGACTCGAGGAGGTACATCGGGAACTGAGGTCCGGGGATGTTGGTGACAGTCATGTTGAACGGTCTGATCCGCGGTCCCGCCACCCGACTCGCCAAAGACAGCAGCGTGATGGGAGTTCCCGAGCTGAGCTCGACGATGGTGGCTGCGCCCAAGGCCTGATTGGTCTTCTTGAGATTGGTCGTCGACGCCTTGATCGCGGTATACCTGGCGGCCGGGTCAGGTTCGCCAATGGGCAGGTCGACGAGCCACATCGCGACCTGATTCCCCATGTTGCCCTGGTCAGCCGCGCTCCGTGTCGACACCGGGTTCATCGCCCGGAACTCGGCACCGGCCGGGTCGTAGTCGCGGTTCTCGATGAGAAAGCGGCGCACTGCCCCGGCCGTGATCGCCAGAACCACATCGTTGATGGAGCCACCGAGCGCGTCTTTGATCTCCTTCACGTCGGCCAGGTTCATGTCGGTCCAGTTGAAACGACGGTTGGGCCCCAGATCCGGGTTCAGCGGAGTCTTGGCCGAAACTGACAGCCAGCCCGACTTGAGCGACGAGAGCGCAGCTGCTGACTTGTCCACAGCGCGTTCGCTCATGAATCTCCCGTCCTTGACCAGGTCGCCCACGTCCGACAGCCTCTCGATCATTCTCCGGGTGAAGCGGGCAGCCTCGGCCACAGCCAGTTGTGTCGGGGTCGGTGCCGGGCGGGGCACCCATTCGGGGACGTCCTCGATCTCGGAATCCGGGACCACGTTGAGCAGGATCGTGGTCAGGTCGACACCGCTGAGACCGTCGATCATGCAGTGATGGATCTTGGCGATGATCGCCCACCGGTCATCCGATAGACCCTCGATCACCCACAGCTCCCACAGCGGCTTCGCCCTGTCGAGCTTCGCCGAGACGACTCGACCCGCGAGCTCCTTGAGCTGCTGATCCGTGCCAGGACGGGGAAGGGACGTGTGACGCACGTGGTAGGTCAGGTCGAACGACGCATCGTCCACCCACACCGGCCGCCGGTCGTAGGGAACCCAGTCCAGGCGTTGGCGGTAGCGGGGTATGTACTGGAGTTTGGACTGGATGTGGGCCTTGATTCTGTCGATGTCGATCCCGCCGTCATCACCTTTGAGAGGGGCGGATTCGAAAAGGGCAACGCCCGTCACGTGCATATGTGACGTGGGCGTCTCCAGAGCCAGGAAGGAGGCGTCCAGGTAGCTCAGTGGCTCATAGTGGAAGTAAGTCATCGCAATGGTGTGACGCTATCAGGGGGGGACGGGTAGCGTCCCGAGCATGCTTGTCGACATGGTCGTGGAGATCCCCAAGGGGAGCAGGAACAAGTACGAGATGGACCATGACACGCATCGGATCTACCTCGATCGGATGCTGTTCACGGCAACCCGATACCCGGCCGATTACGGGTTCATCCCTGACACCTATGCCGATGACGACGACCCGCTCGACGCTCTCGCCCTGGTCAGCGAGCCGACTTTCCCGGGGTGCTTCATCACGATCAAGCCGGTTGGTCTGTTCGTCATGCAGGACCAGGGGAGGGAGGACCTCAAGATCCTCGGTGTCCCGGTCGGCGACCCGGTCTGGCGCGAGGCCGAGGACCTCACTGACATCCCGAACCACTTGCTCAAGGAGCTCGAGCATTTCTTCGCCGTCTACAAGGAGCTCGAAGGCAAGAAGACCGCCGTGGAGGGCTGGCAGGACGCCGGTGCCGCCTTCGCTGCGATAGAGCGGGCCCGTAGGGCTTTCAACGCCCGATAGCCGTCGATTCTCGGCGCGTCACCCGCGACCCGTTCCCGGATCCATCGTGCACAGGTGTGCCTCTGCGGCACATTCCTGCACGCTCGTCACGGTCGAGTGGACAACGCCTTCCGGGCAGCGGAGATCGTCCCTTGCCAGGCACTGAGCTGGAGGATGGTCTGAAAACCCATTTCGATGTTGATGGCGAGCATCGGTTCGTTCGACCCGGCGTTGCCCGTGTCGATCCGTTCGACGTCGGGATGCTCGGCCAAGAACTCTTTGACCATCGCCGCCTTGAGAAGCCGGCCCAAACCACGGTTGCGATGCTCGACGGCGACGACGGTGTCGCCCTGGTGAGCCAGCGTCGGATTGTGACGCAGGTAGTGCAGCGTCGTCATCCCGGCGAAGTCTCCCGTCGGCTCATGGACTGCCGCCAGGGCGTGGAGGTCGTAGCCGCGGGATTCCAGGTGGGTCTCGATGCTCCGCCACTGCTCGGGTGTCATCTGGCGGTCCTCGAGGTCGAATTCCTCCATGGGGGCGGTGTTCATCGCGTCTGAGATGCGACACCAATTCTCCATCTGGCTCTCCGGCAGCGGAGGACGCATCGACAGGAGGCGATACTCCGAAGCCCGGTCGGAGGCACGTGCGATCCATGAGTCCATGAGGCCCCAGTCGATGTCCGACACACGGAGTTGGCTGACCCGTTCCGAGAAAACCCGCTTGAGACCCAAACGCTCGGCGGCCCTCTCGATGGGCGCACCGGTGGGAATGTCGACGATCACCTTCGACCGCCCCTCCGCCTCCAGTCCATCCAGAGCCGCGAGCATCAACTGTCGGCCCACTCCCTTCCGGCGGTGCTCGTTTCGCACCGCCACCTGGATCAGGCCGCTGTCGGCGTGGTCAGACCATGTGGCCAGATGGGCTGTGCCCAGGACCTCGCTCCCGTCGAGCGCGACCCAACGCTGGTCCTTGCGGTGGCTTCCGCCGGCTGCCAGCCATGTGGCGAGGTTCTCCTCGTAGGGGGGAGGCGGCTCCTCTGGGATCCAGTCCCGCTCCATGTCGACGAGAGCCTCGTGGACCCCGCGTCTCACGTCTTCCGAGGCGGTATGGGCGTCGAAGGCGACGATCTTCATGATCGACATTGTGGCGGTCGCGCTCTCCCAGGTCAGGCGAATTACATCGCCACCTGTGTGCCCACCTCGATGACCTTCTCGGGTGGCAGCTTGAAGAAACGGACAGGGCTCGTGGCGTTGCGGTGCATGACCCGGAACAGCCGGTCTCGCACCGCCCACACCGACCGCTCGTCGGAGGGGATGACGGTCTCGTGCCCGACGAAGTAGACCGCGTCCTCGGCGTCGAATCCGAACTCGGCGGTGGTGATGATGGCAAGAGCCCCGGGAACGTCGGGGTCCTCGGTGAATCCGTACCGCAGGAGGACTTGGTAGAAGCCATCGCCCAACTCGTGGACGGTGGAACGCTTCGCCCGGGGGACCCGTGGGGCGTGGGTCCACTCTACGGTCACGATCAGGACGGTCTCGTGGATCACTTCGTTGTGGCGAAGGTTCTTCAGCAGCGGTGGTGGGGTCGCTCCGAGGTCGCTGAAGAGGTAGACCGCGGTGCCGGGGACGCGGCGCTGGGGGTGGTGGGCGATGGATCCGATGAATCGCTCGATCGGGAGCTCGCCGCTCCTGATCTTTCGGGTGAGACGGGCTCGACCCGTCTTCCAGGTGAGCATCACCAGGAGCACCGTGATTCCGATTGCAAGCGGGAACCAGCCTCCATCGGAGACCTTGACGATGTTGGCGGCGAAGAACGAGAGGTCGATGGCGAGGAACACCGCAGTGAGCGATCCGGCCACCAGGGCACTCCATCCCCATCGGTATCGCATCACCACATAGAGGAGGATCGCGGTGATGACCATCGTGGTGGTGACTGCCACCCCGTAGGCCGCGGCCAGGCTCGTCGAGCTGCCAAAGGCGAAGACCACGACCACGCACGTGACCATCAGCATGTAGTTGACCGCTCCCAGATAGACCTGACCAATCTCACGGGGCGAGGTGTGGTCGACGTTCATCCTCGGGAGGTACCCGAGCTGGATCGCCTGTTGAGTCAAGGAGAAGGCCCCGGAGATGAGGGCCTGTGAAGCGATCACTGCTGCCATGGTGGCGAGGAGTATCAGTGGCACCCGGGCCCAGTCGGGCGCCAATGAGTAGAAGGGATTGGCGATCGCCGAGGGGTCGGAAACCAGGAGAGCACCCTGTCCGAAGTAGTTGAGAAGCAGGGCGGGCATGACGAGCACGACCCAAGCGAGCCGGATCGGCCGTCTCCCAAAATGGCCCATGTCGGCGTACAGCGCCTCGCTACCCGTGACCACCAGAAACACGGCACCCAGTGTCAGGAATGCCATGGCCGGGGCGTCCGCGATGAAGGTTGCGGCGTAGGTGGGGCTGATGGCGACGAGGACTCTTGGGTGGTTCGCGATCTCGATCACCCCGAGCACTGCCAACGTCCCGAACCAGAGGATCATCACCGGCCCGAAGAAGGCACCGACTTTGGAGGTGCCTTGACGTTGGATCAAGAAGAGTGCGACGATGATGATCGCGGCGATAGGCGCCACGGCCGACTCGAGGTCGGGTGCGATCACGCCGAGACCCTCCACAGCCGAAAGAACCGAGATCGCCGGGGTGATTACCCCGTCGCCATACAGAAGGGCCGTGCCGAAGAGGCCGATCATCAGCAGGGTCCCCCGACTTCTTCGGCGGGTCTTGGATACGCCGTCTCCGGCGAGGGCGGTGAGGGCGAGGATTCCACCCTCCCCGTGGTTGTCGGCGCGCATCACGAAGATCAGATACTTGACGGTGACCACGAGGATCAGAGACCAGAACATCAGAGAGAGGATCCCGAGGACGCTCTCCTCGTTGACGGCCAGACCTTCCGCGGCGTGAAAAGACTCCCTGAATGCATAGAGCGGGCTGGTGCCGATGTCTCCGAACACGACGCCGAGCGCGCCGAGTGAGGTGATCAACAGGTACTTGGACCCACCCTTCTCTTCGGCCATGCGACCGCTCAGTCAAGCACGGGCTGCAAGCGTCCCTCTCCAACGGCGATCAGGTAGCCACGGGCCCGCTCTGTGAGCGGGTAGCGCTGGACGAGTGCCTCGAATTCAGGGCCGTGGTCGGCCACGTCGAGATGGGCGAGTTCGTGGACGATCACGGAGTCGAGGACCCAGTCTGGCATCGAGGCGAGGCGATCGGAGATGCGAACCCGCCGGTTCGCCGGGGTGCATGATCCCCAGCGTGTGTTCTGTCGGCTCGACCAGATGATCTCGTCAGGCTCGGGTAAGCCGTACTTGCGAGCCAGTCGGGCCGCCCGGCGGTCGAGGTCGATGGAGGTCGAACTCGAACGCCGCTGCATCTTCCGAACCATCTCCGAGACGAGCCGCTCCTCCTTCTCGATGCTCAGGTCGGCAGGCACCCGGACTTCGATGCGTCCGGCGACGACACGCCCCGAAACGGTCTTCCTGCGACGAGGGCTGCGCACCACGTGGACTGGCAGGTCGGTCATCCCGTCACCGTAGATGCTGGCTCGGACGAATACGCGAATGACGCTTCGACCGTTTCGCTGGTTCCCGGGCCGGGTACCTGTAAGGACATGGCGATCAACCGAAAGGAGAAGGCCATGCAGGAAGGTACTCGGACCAAATGGGAGGGTCGTTGGGACCAGCTCAAGGGGAAGGTCAAGCAGACCTGGGGAGACATGACGGACGACGAACTCGACGTTGCCGAAGGCAACTATGACGAGCTCATCGGCCGCATCAAGGAGCGGACCGGCGAGACCCAAGAAGAGATCGAAGACCGTCTCAACAACTGACGGCAGAAGCGAAGCGAGATATGTGCCCCGCCATCGGCGGGGCACATCTGTTTCGGACCGATGAACCTTGAACGCATGAGCCCATTTGGAGATAGAGAGTTCCGTGGATCGATCGTTGGTGGATTCGTCACGGCCTCCTTCTTGTTCGTTGTAGTCATCGGCACGGGTCAGGTCGGGTCGTTCGAAGCGCTCCGGCTCATCGAGTCGGTGTTGCCCACGGCGAGGTTTCTGGGGTCAACGGCTGTCGCGGCTGCGGTCACGGTTCTGACACTGCTGCTGACTCTCATCGCCCTCAGCATGGACAGCCAGCACACGTTCTCAGAGCGGCTTTACGTGAGAGCAACCCGCATAACGCGGATTGCGGTCATCTGCATGATCATGGGCGTGGGTGTCCTGCTCGCCGTGAGCATTCCGATTGCCGAGGTGGCGGAGATGAGGAGCTACTACGCCTTCCTCTATTACCTGCTGTCTGCCGCGATCGCCGTGCTCGGCGGCTTGGTCACCACCATGGGGCTGATGATTGGAACGACGTTGCGGGGCCTCATCCACGTTGCCCACCCCGAAGCCGAGAGCGATCTCGTCGAGGGATTACCCGAGAGCGGGTCGTAGCTCCTCCCGCCACACGTCGATGAAGCCGTCGAGCGGGTCCCCGATCTGGTGGAAGTACACGTGGTCGACACCGAGATCGATCATCTTCTCGGCTTTCTCCACCACTGGTCGGATGTCGGGGCCGCACAACACGTCAGCCGCCACGTCGTCCACGCTGACGTTCTTCACCGCCTGTTCGAAGTGCTGAACCGTGCGCAGGTCTTGGGCCAACTGGCCGGGGAGTGCTGTGTTGGGCCACAGACGGTGGGCGCGTTCTCTTGCTGCCTCCTCGGAGCGATCCCAGCAGATGCTGAGCTGAGCCCAGATCGGCCCGTCGCCGCCGGCATCCCTGTACGCATCGATCACGTCCGCGTTGGCACCGCTGGTCCAGAGCCCGTCGCCGTGGGTTGCCGCGAGTCGGGCCGAATCGTCGGCGAAGGCTGACACCAGGAGGGGTGGGGGCTGTGAGGGTCGATCGAAGAGGCGGGCGTCTTCCACGACATAGTGCTTCCCACGGTGGGTGACGCTGTCACCCTCCCACAGCAGTCGTATGACCTCGATGGCTTCCTGGAGCATCTCGAGCCTGACGTCTGCCGGTGGCCATCTGGTTCCGATCACGTGCTCATTCAGCGATTCACCGCTTCCCACCCCCCAGGTGAACCTGGCATCCATGAGCAACGCCGTCGTCGCTGTGGCATGCGCAGAGAGCAGCGGACTGAAACGAAATGTCGGACAGGTCACACCCACCCCGACCTCGATGCTCGACGTCGACGCAGATATCGCTCCGAGGACCGACCACACGAAGGGACTGTGTCCCTGCTCGCTGATCCAGGGGTGAAAATGGTCTGAGATCGACACGAAGTCGAACCCCGCCTCTTCCGCGGCGACCGCGGTATCCACGAGGTGTTGGGGCGGATGCTCTTCGCTCGAGAGGGTCAGGCCGAAGCTGGTCATAGAGCGGGGATACCCGAAGTCAGGGTCCTGCGAAACGGTCCGCCCCTATGAGCCGGCGTAAGGCGGACTCCGAGCGGCTGAGCCATTTCCCGGTGCGGGAGCTGCGCCAGGCCTCTTCCAAAGACCCATTCCGATGGGCGTCGAAGATGGCCGGGTGGACGTAGGAGTCGCGACACACCGCTCTGGTGTTCCCGAGATGGTCGGCGGCGGCGTCGACCGCCGCGATCACTGCCTTCGGGTCGTCGTCCTGAGCGTTGGCGAGCTCCCGGAGGACCAGAGAACTGGCGCCCCAGGTTCGGAAGTCCTTGGCGGTGAAAGGCCCTCCCATGGCTGTGGCGAGGTAGTTGTTGACGTCTGTTGACGTCAGAGGCTCCAGGGTCCCGCCGTCAGCCGGGTAGCTGAACAGGGTTTGCCCTTCCAGTTCCTGACAGCGGCGAACGAGAGAAGAGAGCCTGCGATCCTTGAAGACGATCTCCACATCGGCGCCGCCCTTGCCGGCGAACTCCAAATGGACATGAGACCCGTTCACCTCGATGTGGTCACAGGTGAGTGTGGTCAAGCCGTATGACTCGTTCTCATCGGCGTACCTCCGGTTACCGACACGGATGAGGGTGCGGTCGAGGATTGCGACTGCGAGTGCGGCGACCTTCTCTCTGGTGAGCCCTGGCTGTCTCAAAGCTCGATCTAGCCCCCGACGGAGGTCGGTCAGACCGTCCCCGAAGTCGGCGAGACGGTCGAACTTCACTTCGTCCCTGATCGCGACCCAGTCGGGGTGGTACACGTACTGCTTGCGACCGGCCTGGTCGACTCCGGTTGCCAGTATGTGTCCGAGTCGGTCGTTCGAGATCCAGACGTCCTGCCAGGCAGGCGGTATGGCGAGGGACTCGATCCATTGCCGGGCGCGACGATCGGCCGACGTCCCGTCGCTGCGGACATAGCTGAACCCGCGCCCCCGGCGAACCCGTTGCATCCCTGGGGCTCCAGTTTCCACGTAGTGCAGGCCGGCTTCGGCGGCGAGCGCGACCGCATCGTCGGAAGTCATGCCAAGAGGTTCCCTATACAAATCTGGATGAAACGCAGAGGCTGCACACCGTTTTTCGGACCGGGCTCCCGGGTACTTCTCCTCCCATGGCGTGGTCAACAGGTTCGTCGACTATCCCGTCTTTGGAGTCCGGGATGGACAACTGGGAGTGGTGGCTGCGAAAGGTGTCGATAACCCTGATAGGAGGTCTCGTCTTGGCCGGATCGATCGGGCTCCTGGGAGTGAGGACTGAGGTCGTTACCGCAGTGGGGGGCGGATATCAGCTGTCTGTTCGTTACGCATCGGTGTCCCGGCCGGGGCTGGCCACCCCCTTGAGCATCGAGGTCCGCTCCGACGATGCCCTGCCCGAAGAGGTCACGATCCTCGCGACCTCTTCATACCTGGCGCTGTTCGACGACAACGGCATGGAACCCCTGCCGGTCGAGTCGTACAACACCGCCGATTGGACGTCATGGACGTTCGCAGTTCCTCCAGACAGTCACCTCCTCCGCGTCGACCTCGATGCGCGACTCGAACCAGCCGTTCAATGGGGAAGTGACGCCACGGTCGCGGTCGAGGTCGGGCAACAGAGGATGGCCTCCGTCGACTTCACCACCAAGGTGGCGCCCTAGCGATGGAACTCGTTGTTCGAGCCACGGTTGTCTTCTGGTTTCTGTGGATCGTCGTCCGTGGCTCGGGTAAACGATCGTTGTCCGAGCTGACTCCACTCGATTTGCTGCTGGTCGTGGTCATCGGCGACTTCGTCCAGCAGGGTGTCACTCAGGAGGACATGTCGATCACCGGGGCATTGGTAGCGGTCTCGGTGTTCGTGGTGTGGACCCTCTTGGCGGACGCGCTGGGGAGGCGATGGCCCAAGGCGGCGACGGTGCTCGCGGGTGATCCAATCGTCGTTCTGCGAGACGGAGATCCCCTCATCGAGCGTCTCCGTAGAGAGCGGGTGTCGCTGGGCGATCTGGAGGAGGCAGCGCGTATGGAGGGTTTCGGCAGCCTCTCCGACATAGCGTTCGGCGTATTGGAGACCGATGGACGCTTCTCTTTCGTTCCCAAGTCGGCCGGCACCAGCGGAGGTTGACTCGTGAGCGACCCTCGGGAGGTTCCCCGCCGCACGTTTGCCCGTCTGCTCTGGCGGCTAGCCGAGTTGACCCGGGCCAGCGAGGCGCGACGGTCGTTTCGGTCCAAGGCATTCGCCCGGGCTGTGTGGTCCCTGGACGAGTTCCCCGTGTCCCTCGGGATGGACAGGGATGAGATGCTCCGGGTCGATGGAATCGGGCCGGGCGTGGCAGGCCTGATCGAGGAGTTTGAGGAGACCGGAAGGATCTCGACCCTGGAGAGGCTGGAGCGAGAGCTACCGTCGGAGGCGGGGAGGTTTCGCCGTCTGCCGCGTATGAGCCCTCGAATCCAGCGTGACCTGAAGTCCCGCCGGATCGAAACTCGCGCCGAGCTGAGACTGGCTCTCGCTAGCGACGAGTTCGTCGATTCTGTAGCCGGGCTGGGAAGGGCGACGGCCGATCTCTGGGCCGGCATCTTGTCAATGCCCCCGTCAGCGACGGCAGCACCGGCTCACGAGGCTTGGGTGACGGCGAGTTCACTGGCGAGTCATGTGGCCGAGCACACCGCGGCCTGGGTCGACGTCGCGGGCGAGGTGCGGACGGTTGCGGAGTGGGTCGAGGAACTGCTCCTGGTCGTGACGACTTCCGACTACGAGTTGGCCCACGAGTTCCTCGCGACGACGGCCGTCCTCGGCTCGGTAGCAGCTGAAGCCAACAAGCGGATTACAGGCGTCAGCCTCTCCGGTATGAGGGTTGTCATCGAGTTGGCGGCCCCCGAAGAGTCTGGTACCGCACTCGTCCGGGCGACCGGCCCGCCGGCCCATCTCACAATCGCAGACGACACAGCCTTTTCCACGGAGCACGAGGTCTACGAGGCTGCCGGGTATCCCTGGATCCCGCCCGCGGCCAGATCGCTGCCCATGGATCTGGGCAGCCAGGTGGTGTTCGTGGAGGAACTTCGAGGCGATCTGCACCTCCATAGCGAAGCCTCACCGGACGGCCGGCTGAGCCTGGACGACATTGCCGCCGAGGCCGACGAGCGTGGCTACGAGTACGTGTTGATCACCGATCACACGATCGGGCTGCGTTTCGGCGGGCTCGACAGTGAAGCCCTGCGCAGACAGGCTCTTGCAATCCAGGCAGTCCAAGAACGGCACGACGTTCGGATCCTCCATGGTGCGGAGCTGAACATCGGACCGTCTGGTGGACTGGATGTGGACGACGACACCCTCCACCTCCTCGACTTCGCCGTGGCCGGGGTCCACTCCCACTTCTCCCAGACCCGGGCCCAGCAGACCGCCCGTCTCGTGACCGCGATGACCCATCCGGTGGTCAAGATCCTGGCCCACCCCCTTGGCCGCCGAATCGGTATAAGGCCGGCAATCGATGTCGACCTGGAGCAAGTGATCGATGTGGCGATCGCTCAGCAAGTGGCCCTCGAGGTCAACGGGCACCGGGATCGACTGGACCTGCCTCGTCATGCCATCGAGGAGGCTGCCTGGAAGGGAGCCTTGTTCGCGGCCAACTCAGACGCACATCGCCGCGCCGAGATTGGAAACGTCGAGAACGCCGTGGCCGTCCTGCAAGGAGCAGGGGTCCGCGGTGACCAGATCGTGAACTGCTGGCCGTTCGCCGACCTGGAGACGTGGTCCCAACGCGCCAATATGCGAGTGGGTTGACGGGTTGCCCGTCTGCCATCGCCGCGCCGACGGCTCACGTCAGTCTTCGAATGGTAGGAAGTCTGTCAGTCCCGTGACGGCGATGATCTGCCTGTGGTAATCACGGCTGCTGCGGAGCGACAGTTCGCACTGGAGCCTGGCGAGGTCTCTCCGCAGCCGAAGGAGGGCCCCAATGGCTGAAGAGTCGAGGATCGTCACGTCGTCGAGATCGATGACCGCCCTGGGCAGCGGGTCGGCAATCACGTCTCCGACGGATCTCTCGAAGCTGGACACAACTGCGGCATCGAACTCTCCGGCCACCACCACGACGTAGGCGTCACCACCGCGCTCCACATTCGTCGAAAAGCCGGTGACGTCCGCGGGTGGCTCGGGGTAGGGCAGCACGACCACTGTCCCGCGTGGGGTGCTCGAGATGGACATATCCGGGACCACCGAACGAGCTATGGCGAGACCGGCACCGATGCCCGACCAGGATGATTCCCCTTCGATCCCGGAGCCGCTGTCGGTGACCTTCACGTAGGACGGTCTCGAGAGCGAGACCTCAACGATGATCTCGGCATCGGTTTCGGTGGCGACGTGGGCGTTGATTGCATTGACCAGCACTTCTGTCAGCGCCCCGAAGTACAAGTTCGCCTCATCTGGCAACAGCGGTGGAAGGGCACGGCGGACAGCCAGACGGACCGCTGGGAGCGCCTCGAGTCTGGGCGGGAATCCGATGGTCAGGTCCGAGCTCATACGTCGACATCCGATCCGTGTTCATATCCCATTTCGATGAGGATCTCACGGAGGCGACGGGTGGCAGTCCTCATCCTGCGGTGGATGGCTGCCTGGGATACGCCGAGGCGGGCAGCAGCCTCACGTTGGGTCAATTCCTCCACGTGGATCATGTAGATGAGATCCGACTCGGATTTGGGCAGTCTGGCTATGGCGTCACGGACAATCGATCGCTCCTCCAGATCGATGATCCTTGCAGCAGGCTCACGATCGGGCATCGGATTGGAGAATCTCACCTCCCTCGCTCGCAACGCCGCCAACACGGACTCCTCGTCGAGCCCGGTCTCCTTCGCCAGTTCGCCGACGGAGGGTGAACGACCGGTTCGTTGCTCCAGTAGCACGGCAGCTCGATCGACTTCGAGCGTGTGCTCCTGGAGCGTTCTCGGCACATGAACGAGCCAGCCGTGATCGCGGAGATACCGCTTGATCTCCCCTGACACCGTTGACAGTGCGAAGGCAGTGAACGGTCCGACCCCAGGGTCGAATCGCTGGGCCGCGAGTACCAGGCCGAGGTTCGCAACTTGCAGGAGATCAGGGTCCACGATGCCGCCTCCCGAATAGCGGCGCGCCAATCGCTGTGCCAGAGGCTGGAAGTCCGCGACGAGTTTTTCGACCGAGTCGTAGGCGGACCGACCGGTCATATCGCGACCACGACGCGTATCGAGCCGTTCGCCAGGTCAACCTCGTCGAAAGCCCCGTCGGCGATCTGCGCCGCCCCGGCGTCGAACTCGACCTCTACGCCCGTGTAGTCGATCGTCGTGGTCAGTCTCGAGCGCGTGATTTGCACAGAGGCCGACGCAACGTTTCCGGAGAGAAAGATGGCATCGACGACTTCGACGAGACCCTGGGACATGCGTTCCAGGGCGTCGATCGTCAGGCTTTCGTGGGCCATGAGAGCGTCGATGACGCCCCCGAGGCTGCGGTAGACGAGGGCGGCGTCGGATCTGCCAAACCTCAGGTTGAGCCGGAGATCGCTGTCAGACATCACCGTTCACCGGTGCTACAGCCACGACCGTGATGTCGTCGAGGTGGTCAGGTGAGTGCGCCAATATCTCCCGAGCCAGCTCGTGTACCAAAGGCAGTGGCCGAAGCGCACGGTGCGTGTGCAGGCTCTCGATCAGTCGCTCTGATCCAAAGAGATCACCGTTCCTGTTGCGTGCGGATCCGGCACCGTCGCTCAGGAGCACCAGTGTCTCGTTTGGCTGCAGGGGAGGTAGATCCTGAATCCGGTAGGTGGTGCCTGCACGCACACCGGCAGGCGGATCGGCGTCGAGTTGCAGTTCGCTCGTCTCGTTGGGCGTCACGACCGTCAGCGGCTCGTGGCCTGCGTTCACAACTTGGAGGCCGGTGGGGGACACCTCTACCCCCACGATCGTGGCGAAACGGTCCCCTCCCCACTCGTTGATCAGTGCCTCATCAGCAGCCGCCATTTGGTGAGTCAGGTCTCCCCCCGACAATCGGGCGTTTCGGATTGCCGCCATGGCAAGGACAGAACTGAGAGTGGAAGTCTGCCCGTGTCCCATGGCGTCCAATCCGAACACGGTCACGACACCGCGCGTGTTCAGGGCGAAATCGAAGATGTCGCCGGCTACTCGATAGGCAGGTTCGAGAGTTCCTGCGATCTCGAACCCACCCAGACGGTCGGCCCGGCTTCTCACCTGACTCCACTGAAGCTCGGCTTCGACTCTCATCCGCGCTCGCCGGCGGGGCACCTCGAGCGAGTCCGAGAATCGCAGCCAACGGTCGAACAGGATTCCGAGTAGCGCCTTGAGCCACGGCTCCAGGTCATCCGCCCCACGAGGTTGACGGACCACATACAGCGGGAATCGCCCAAAGCGCACCGGGGTCCAGAGCCAGCCGTCGACTTCCGCGGTCCGTGTCGACGCTATTGCCTCGTAGAGCTCGCCATCGAGGGGTCTCGGGTCCTCGGTGGGATCGTTCCAGGGCACCAGGGCGGTGAAGGAGTGGTCCACCGCAAAGAGGGAGGCCTCGGGCAGGACGTCGGCCAAGACGCCGAGCGCCTCCTCACCGGAGGTTGCCGACGCCATGACGGCGAGAGTTTCGATTATCCGATCGTCTTGCATTCCAAATTGCACCAGCGCGGAGGGCAGCCCCATTTCCGTTTTGGCGGAAGGGGCCACCTCCACGCTCGGGGTCCGAATTCCCTTCTAGTTATTACCCAGAAGGGGCGGGCTTGACCCGCACATCGAAGGTCAGGACGTGTAGTCGTCCCTCTGCTGCTCGGCGCGCGCAGCCCCGATCTGGGTCTTCACCGACTTCTCTTCCTCGGGTGGGGGAAGCGCTGCAGCCATCCCCAAGGACTGGAGCCAGAGCTCGCGAGCCCACCCCTGAGTGTGGAACAGGTGCTCGGCTTCCTGTTCACCCACCTCGTCGTATGCCTCGCTGAGAGCCTCTTTCAACTCCCCGTCGACCTCGTCGGCCACCCTGGCCAACAACTCCCAGTTCTGGTGATCTTTGGTCTCGGCCTCGACGACCGACTCCGCTGCAACCAGTTCTGCAGCTTCAGGACCTGCGTCGCTGAGGGCCATGTCCATGGCGGCGATGAGCGACTCGGCCTTGTGGCGCACCACGGCCCTCCCCGGCGACTCGGTCTCCCGGTCGAGACCTGCCGCCTCGAATATTCGGCCGAGGATCTCCTGGTGTGTCCGAGTCTCCTCGAGGTATTTCTCCCACTCCTGGCGCAGGTCGTCGTTCTGGGCGCACTCCAGAGCCTTCATGTACACCTGCTCTCCACCAAGTTCGGTTTCGAGGGCCTGATAGAGGAGCTCATCCAGTTGCTGTCTTTTCATGGATCTTCCTTTCCTGGGGTCAGGACAGCTGAATACCCAGAAATGTGTGCAGCGATACATTCAGGTGGCGTTCTGGTCTGACCAAGTCCACGGAGCACTTGGCCATCGTCGAGACCTCGTACCAGAGAGCGATGGCGTTCGGGAAGGAGTGGGGTCGCCTCTCATAGAGCGAACGCAATAAGGCTGTCAGGTTGGGCCGTCCCGAGATGCACATGCAGAAGGGTCCATTTCCTCTGGTACGGGTTGGCCGAGATGCCAATCCTTGGATCGAAAGGGGTCAATATGTCGATCCATGGTCTGAATAGGGACGGTCAGGGATTTGTCCCCGAGACCAGAGTTGGCAAGTGGTCGGTTGGTCTGTTCTTGGTTTTTGCGGCAGCGTTGGGGGTGTTCATCGTCGTGGCGCTCGCCGGGGCCGGAACGTGGGAGCCGGACTTCTTTGCCGATCTAGAGGCGACCATTCCACTCTTGATATCAGCGGCCACAGCTTTGGGGTCGCTGTGTGTGGGGCTGGTGGCCATTGGAAGGCAAGGTGACCGTTCCGCGGCTGTGATCTTGGTGACCGTCCTTTCGGGGATGGTGACTTTCTTCTTCATCGGAGAGCTGCTTTCGGTCATCGAAGTGCTTCCTGGGCACTGACCGACGTTCACCAACACGACTCGAGTCCAAACGCCGAGCCGCTCTCTGGCGTATCAGGGAAGGTGAGTTGGGGCTCCGTGCCGAAAACTCCGGGTCGTAGCTCAGCGCCCCCGCCAGGATTCGAACCTGGGACACCCGGTTTAGGAAACCGGCCGTCGATTCCGGCCTCGATTCGCCACGAAACCCCAGGTCAGAGAGTTGCGCGTCCTCTATAAGGCTGGCGCGACACGGCTGTCGGTTTTGGCCGGTTGCCCGCTCGATACGTGCCGATATGAGTGGGTGTTCCAGAGATCCGTTGAGAGATACTTCATGCCCGAGTCCGCCAGGACGACAGCGACCGATTTCCCGGCGTATTCAGCCGAGAGAAGACGTTCGGCTGCGGCTACGCATGCTCCTGAGGAGAAGCCAGCGAAGATGCCTTCGGTTCTGGCGAGGCGCCTACAAGTGTCGATCGCGGTTTCATCGGAGACCTCAATCATCCCGTCAACCAGCCCTGGTTCGATGCCTTCGAGGTTCTCCATTGCATACCCGCCGCCTTGGATTCGATGATCCGGGTCAACAATCGTCTTCCCAGCCAGGACAGCGGCTCCGGCGGGTTCAACCAGGAAGCACTTCACTTCCGGATTCTGGGCTTTCAGGTATCGGGCAACCCCGGCGAAGGTGCCGCCGGTGCCAACGAACTCGCAGAAGAGATCGATCAACCCTTCGGACTGCTCCCAAAGTTCGGGACCGGTGCCATGCTCATGAGCATTCGCATTCCCCGCGAGGTGAAATTGGTCAGCACGAAAAGCATTCCGCTCGATCACGATTCGCTGAGCAGCCTCTTCGACGAGAGCCAGATCGTCCCCTGTCACATGACCAGACCTGGCCCCGGGACGTTGATCCACAAGAACCACCTCGGCGCCAAACGCCGACATCATCTGCGCCCGCTCTTTGGAGTTGCCCTTGGACATGACAGCCACAAAGGGATAACTCTTCACCGCACAAACGATTGCCAGTCCGGTTCCGGTGTTGCCACTGGTCAATTCAACGACCGTCTGACCAGGAGCGAGTACTCCAGACGCCTCGGCCTCCTCGATCATCCGAAGCGCAATCCGATCCTTCTTAGACCCTCCAGGATTCAAATAGTCGAGCTTGGCCAGGATCGCACCTGGCCCGGGCCAGATCCGAGCCAGCCGCACCAACGGTGTACCCCCAATCGCGCCCAAAACCGAATCGAACAGCATCCACAAGAAGCTATACGACAGCGCAGATAGGTGCCGTTGAACCGGGCGAAACAGGCGCGTCGTCGACCGTCCGGGAGCGGCGATTCACGGTCCCAAGATAGACCCCACCTACCACCCACAAAAAGCGCTCGAGAACTGGCGCTCCCGAGCGGGAGAACAGCGCCCCCGCCAGGATTCGAACCTGGGACACCCGGTTTAGGAAACCGGTGCTCTATCCCCTGAGCTACGAGGGCTTGAAGGCGCAGGGCGCGTGACGGGATGGTATCGATCTCCGGGTGGTGAGGCTCTAGCTCGATTGCGTGGGAACGCTGGTCGCCATCTCGACGGTTCCGTCGAGTCGCTTGAACACGATGACATGGTCGTCGTCGGACAGCCTGACCTCGTTCGTGTAGGGCATCGTTTCGCCATTGCTGATGACCACCACCGGGAATTCGCTGGTGGGTGAGACCCCGACCCAGCGTGCCTGCGAACCGTCACGAAATCGGTCCAAGTCATCTCTCGAGGCGACGGTCTCCACCACGGCATCCCCCACCGTGAGGGCATGCTCCCATCCGGCGAAGTCTTCGGGTGCTCTCATCACCCCCACGTTTGCGTCTGCGAGTCGCGATTCGAAGGTCTTCATGTCCGACTCGCGGAGAAGGACCGATACTTCCGGCACCCCGAATTCGACCGCCAATTGGCCGGCGAGGACGTTGACTTCGGCATTTGGTGTTGCCGCGATGACGCAGAGGGCGGTGTCGATGCCGGCGTTCTCGAGGGTCGGCTCCTCGATTCCGTTTCCGGCAATCACCCTCAAACCCTCCCTCTTGCCGGCCACGAGATTCGCCCGGTTGGTATCGATGAGGGTCACGGGCATCGACTCCTGCAACACGGATCCAATGCGGCGTGCCACCACGCCTGCCCCGATGATGATCGCCTGATTGCGATCGCCCGCTCTGACCAGTTCTCCGCGGCGTCTGAGCCAGCGCACTCCGATCGTCAGCAGAATCGGCACTGTCGCAGTCGTGAAGAGGGCCATGAACACGAGGATCGAAAAGATGTCCCGGTCGATCAGGCCCTGGGCCAGGGCTATCTCGGCGACGATGATCTCGACGGCCCCCCGTCCGTTCATTCCCGCCCCGACCACGAGCCCTTCCCGCCATCCGTTGCCACTTGGCAGGTAGAACAGAGCGGTCCCCACGACCTTTCCGAGGGTGGCGATCAC
The DNA here is from genome assembly GCA_035762545.1 of Acidimicrobiia bacterium. Lineage (GTDB taxonomy): Bacteria > Actinomycetota > Acidimicrobiia > Spongiisociales > ZC4RG35 > JANQRA01. The sequence goes on along the minus strand of DASTOM010000038.1, from coordinate 40,523 downwards.
AATCACGGCGATGAGCAGCGGCAGGTCGGTCCTGAACACTCCGAGGGACACCTCGAAACCGGCCGAAACGAAGAAGAACGGTGCCAGGACACCAATCGACATCGCGGCCAGACGCTGCTGGACGTCCTTGGACACCTTTGGCTCCATCACGTCCTTGTCGATGAAGAGCCCGGCCACGAAGGCGCCAAGAATCGCGTGTATCCCTGCGAGCTCCGCTGCATAGGCGAATGCGAGGCCGAACACCACGACCGCGAGGAGCCAGGTGGACCGGTCCAGGTCGGTGCTCGGCAGTCGTCGCTTGAGATTCGGCAAGAGCCACATTCCGACGAGCCACGCACCCAACCCGAACGCCAGGGCCTTCCCACCAGCGAACAGGGCCGTCCCGATCGATACCCCTTCAGCCGCTCCGGGCCCGATGACGGCGGCGAAGATGACAAGAACGGCTACGTCGGACAGCAGAGCGCCGGCCACCAGCACATGGGCGATCCTGGTGTCGAGGATCTTGAGGTCGACGAGGATCCTCGACTTCGTCGCCAGCGAGGTCACCCCCATGGCCAACCCCACGAAAAGCGCCTCGAGGAATGTGCGACCCACTGCCAGCATCAGCGCCATCCCGGTCACGGCAGGGACCAGGAATCCCCCGACTGCAGCGAGAAGGCCAGGCACCGATGCCCGCCGGAGATCGCCCAGGTCGAGGTGCATGCCGATGTAGAGCATCATCAGGAGGATTCCGAACTCCCCGAGGATGCTGATTGCCTCGTTGCCGGAGAGAACTCCGAGGAGCGGTGGCCCGAAGATGATTCCGGCTGCTATCTCACCGAGGATCGCCGGATAGCCGACACGAACCGCCAATCGGCCCCCGACCAATGCGGCCCCGAGCACCAGAGCGAGCATGAGGATCTCTTCATGCACCTGGAGCCACCGTCATTCTCTCTTGGCTATGGGTTGTTCCCCGCTCGAACCCCGAAGGCGATTGCACGGTGAGGACGTGACGAAGCAAGACGGCGGCGAGGCTCTCGGGTCTCCCGTTGATGCAATCCCCAACTCGAAGATCAACCGGAATCAAATCCTCGACCGGGGTCCAGCTGTACGGGAGTTCGTTCCAGAACTGGGCCGACGACGGGCAGGTGGCGGTGGACACGACGAGTGTGGGATCGGGGACCGAAGCCAGGAATTGGCGAAGAGTTGGTCCGGCGCCGTCGATCACCCTCTCCGAGACGAGCACGATGTTCTGCGGGAAGTCCCCCAGATCGGCCTGGGTCCGATAGGTCCGCACGTAGTCGAATGAGCCTTTGTCGCCGGTGGTCGAGTGGCACCAACACGGCCCGTACTGAAGACGCCAGATGCGTGTGCTGGCCCCGAGGTCACGGTCCGGGATGGCCTCGCTCATCTTGGACTTCTCGTCTTGCCGTCCCCGGGCCGAGCCAGCGTCGTGGGTTGCGGTGCTGTCGTCCCCGGGAGGTCGTGGCTGTGGAAGAGCTCACCAAATCGCTCGTTGGGCAGGCGCAAGGCAGGGGTGCCACCAATCGCCCCGATGGCGCGAACCGAGTCCGAGACATTGGCGGCCCCGTCTGGATCGAGGCTGGAGAGGAGGGTGAGGTCGATCGTGACGGTGTCGCCATAGGCAGACAGTTGTCGCACCACGTCCAGGAGATGGCTCCCAGATCTCTCGTCGAGTCGTCCTTCGACCTGGATGGTCAGAGAGCTGTCGTCCCGACGAGTGTGGAGCCGGAAGAGATGCTCTCCCTCCTCGGGGCCGGGAAATGACCACATGGGAAGCAGTATTCGGGCAGTAGGTGACGGAACGGCGCGATCGATGTGACAAATCTGTGACTTTCTCTTAGCCGGTGGCGCCTGCGGGGTTAACGTCGCATGGACCAGTTGATGCGAATTCGGCTGGTTTTCAGCCCCTGGTGGGAGACGACGACGATCCTGCACGAACCGCAGCGCGGTCCGACAGCAAACCAGCGGACGATGGGAACGATCTTGGTCGTCGAGGACGACGATCGGCTTCGAAGCGCCCTGCGACTCGCACTGAGGGACGAAGGCTTCGACGTAGAGACGGTCCCGGACGCAGAGTCGGGTCTCGCCGCGCTCTCGTCGATGGAGCCAGACCTGATCCTCGTCGACATCATGCTTCCCGGTGTGAGCGGGTTCGACTTCTGTCGCACGGTCCGCCAGTCGAGTTTCGTTCCCATCATCATGGTGACGGCCCGGGATGACTCACACGACGTGGTCGCCGGACTCGAAGCTGGTGCAGACGACTACGTCACCAAACCATTCGTCGTCAAAGAGCTCGCAGCGCGAATCCGCGCTCTGCTGCGACGCACACGGACAACCGAAACGGAATCAGCCGATCTGGACTTCGGGCACCTCGTCATATCACCCGAGCAGGGTCGAGTCACAAAGGATGGGGTGGAGATCCCGCTCACCCGTATCGAGTTTCTGCTCCTCTGTGAGCTTGCGTCTAGCCCGAACCGTGTGAGGTCTCGGGATGCCCTCCTCGAGAGCGTGTGGGGATATGACTACTTCGGCGATGGACGGGTGGTCGACGCTCATGTCCGCCGATTGCGGAAGAAGATCGAGCCCGACCCGTCCAACCCGATGTTGGTGGTGACCGTCAGAGGGCTGGGATACCGGTTCGAGGCACCGTCGGCCTAGCGTGGTGGAGCCTTCCCAGGACCGGGTTGGTCGGGGATCGCTTGGCCTACGGGCCAAGATCATGGTCCGCTTCGCCGCAGTCGCACTGTTCCTTTCCGTCCTCCTCGGGACGATCACCTACGTCTCGGTCCGGCAGCTGCTCCTCGACGATCGAGTGAACAGCTCGGTGGAACAGGCCACAGGGGACGCCCAGGTGGTGGCGGCGACGCTTCGATCCGGCACGGCCAATCCGAGTGAGGTTCTGATCTCACTTCGGCCTCCGACCCGCTCGACACCGCTCCTCTTCCATGAGGACGAGTGGTACGCCGCGTCACTCCAGGTGCGACCGGAAGACCTGCCTGAGTCCTTGACTTCCGTGGTGCTCACCGGTGAGGCGGCTCGCCAGACCGTCACCATCAGGGACCGTCCGGTGAGCATCGTCGGGATACCGCTGGACGTCGGTCTCGGCGTCTACTTCGAAGTGTTCTCGCTCCTCGACGTGGCCAACACCCTCACCACGCTCTCGAGAGTGCTCGTGTTGGCCGGCGTCATAACCACTATCGCTGGAGTCATTCTCGGTGGTCTCATTGCCCGTCGGGTGCTGCGACCGCTGAGGGATGTGACGGAGGTGGCCCAAGAGATCGCGTCCGGCGATCTCGAGAGTCGTCTCGACGAGGGTCTGGACAGTGATCTGGCCGTTCTCACGGCTTCCTTCAACCGGATGGCGGACACGCTGCAGAGTCGAATCGCCAAGGAACAGCGGTTCGCTTCGGACGTGTCACACGAGCTGAGGACACCGCTGACCACACTCCTGACCTCGCTTTCGGTCCTGGAGGGCCGCAGAGCGGAGCTCTCGCCGGAGGGTCAGGAGGCCCTCGATCTGCTCGGCCGAGATGTCAGGAGGCTGGAGCGCACTGCAGCGGACCTGGTCGAGATCGCCAAACACGACGCTGGAGTGGTCGTCGTCGACCTCGAACCGATGGCGACCACCGCGTTCATCAACCGGATGCTGGGTCGGCTGCGACGGCCCGACCTGGCGGTCGTGGTCGACCAGGACGCGATCAGATCGCTGGTGGTGGTCGACGAAGGGAGAATGGAGCGTGTCCTGGCCAACCTGATCGACAACGCGGACACCCACGGCGGAGGAGTGACCAGGGTGACGGTGGGCCGTAGCGGCGGGATGATCATGATCGGCGTCGAGGACGATGGGCCCGGGGTTCCCCCCGAGGAGCGGGAGCGTGTGTTCGAGCGGTTCGCCCGCACCTCGGCGAACCGACCGGGCCATCAGAACGACGGAAGTGGTCTGGGTCTCGCCTTGGCCGCTGAGAATGTCGAGTTGCAGGGTGGCGAGATATGGGTCGAAGACGCTCCAGGCGGAGGTGCCCGTTTCGTCGTTGGCCTTCGGGCGGAGCCCACGTGAGGTCGCTGGTAGCACTCATGGTGTGCGCGGCCCTGGTGGCGACAGGGTGTGGGATTCCGCTCGACTCCGAGCCCCAGCTGGTAGAAGTCGCTGTTGATCCTGCTCCCGAATCCAATCCCCCGTCACAGGGCGAGTCGGTGGATGTGCCTGTGTTCCTCGTGCAGGACGAACGCCTCATGGAGGTGAGCCGAGAGCTCCCGTCGCCACCCAGCCTGGTGTCCATCTTCGAGTCGCTGCTGGACGGAGTGACCGAAGACGAGCGCGACGCCAACCTGCGGACCGCCATTCCCCCCGACACCCGGGTGATCTCGGTGACAGAGATCGGGTCGACTCTCCTCGTGGATCTGAGCGACGAGTTCGCCTCAGTAGGTGGTGAGGAGGAGCTGTTTGCCGTTGCTCAGATCGTTCTCACCGCGACCAGCATCGAAGGCATCGACCTGGTGGAGTTCCAGTTGAGCGGGTTGCCGACGGATGTGCCTGTGGGGAGCGGAGCCCTATCGCAGGATCCTGTGGGATTCGACGACTATCAGGCTTTGGTGGCTACCGACTGAACGAACTCGGTTGGGTCGATGGTAGGGCGGTCGTGTTGGCATGACGTTCGGGTTTTGCGGGTAGGTTCGGGGTCAATGAGTAAGAATCTGGCGTGGCGGATGTTGGTTTGGGTCGTGGCTGCGATGGCCGTCTGGGCTGCACAGAAGGCGACCCGCTACACCTGGTCACGGGTGAGTTCCACCGAGAACCCCTCCAACCCCCTCGACGAGTCGACAAGTTGGCTCGAGGCCATCATGTTTGCCGCCGTTCTCGCCGCGATCGCTGCCCTTGCTCGCAAGGGCGCCGAGAGTGGTGCCCGTGTCATCTGGACCAAGACAACAGGGGAACCCCCGCCGGGTCAGACCGTCTGAAGGCGCCTTCTAACCTAGGTCTCGGTATGTCAGGGCGGATCCGACTGGAAGCAGGCGAGTTCCTCATGGGGTCTGACCGCCACTATCCAGACGAAGCACCGGCCCGGCGGGTCTCGGTCGAGAGCTTTCGCATCGATCCGGTCCCGGTGACCAACGCCGAGTTCTCGAAATTCGTCGCCGAAACGGGTCATGTCACATTCGCCGAGATTCCTCCAAGAGCCCAGGATTATCCGGGCGCGAGGCCCGAGGACCTGGTGCCGGGCTCACTCGTCTTCCGCATGACCCCGGGACCGGTCCGCCTCGATAACTTCCATCAGTGGTGGTCATGGACTCACGGCGCGGACTGGCAGCACCCGACCGGGCCCGACTCCGGTCTCGAGGGTCTCGACGACCATCCCGTGGTTCACGTCGCCTACGCCGACGCCGAGGCCTACGCCGTCTGGGTCGGGGGGCGGCTCCCTACCGAGGCCGAATGGGAGTACGCCGCCCGAGGTGGTCTCGACGGCGCCGAGTTCACCTGGGGCGAGGGTGACCCTCAGGACGGGCCGGAAGCCAAGGCCAACACCTGGCAGGGCGGGTTTCCCTTCGAGAATTCCGAACTGGATGGATGGACACGCACCAGCCCGGTCGGTTCCTACGAGCCCAACGGATACGGGCTGTACGACATGGCCGGCAACGTCTGGGAGTGGACTTCGGACTGGTACTCCAAACCCTCCGAGGCGGATGACCACGCGTGTTGTGCGCCGGTCGGCCCCACCGAGTCCGGCTCCTACGACCCGGGACAGCCTGAGTTCCGGATTCCCCGCAAGGTGGTCAAGGGCGGGTCACACCTCTGCACCATCCAGTACTGCTTCCGATACCGACCGGCAGCCCGTCAGCCCCAGATGATCGACACCAGCACCAGTCACATCGGCTTCCGGACTGTCAGTGACGCCGACTGAGCGCGGGAAGCCTTCGGCCGGGAAGTCCAGCCCGAGTCGGGTTTCGAGAGGGTGCGTTGGTGCCCCTCTGGTCCGTGACGACATCGATCCCGCGAAGTCTTGATAGGTTGCTGGCGTCGATCTGATCCCACGAAAGGACCCCCAGTGCCGGACAAGCCGAACATCCTCATCCTATGGGGTGACGACATAGGGATCACCAACCTCAGCTGCTATTCGGATGGGCTGATGGGATACAGGACCCCCAACATCGACCGGATCGCAGACGAAGGGGTCCGATTCACCGACTACTACGGGGAGCAGAGCTGCACCGCAGGCCGGGCGGCCTTCATCACCGGTCAGAACCCGTACCGCACCGGTCTCACCAAGGTGGGACTGCCGGGTGCGCCAATCGGGCTCCAAGCCGAGGACCCGACCATCGCCACCGCCTTGAAGAACGAGGGGTACGCCACCGGTCAGTTCGGAAAGAACCACTTCGGAGACCGAGACGAGTTCCTCCCCACCGCACACGGATTCGACGAGTTCTTCGGCAACCTCTATCACCTCAACGCCGAGGAGGAGCCGGAGCTACCCGACTACCCGAGCGAATCCGATTTCCCGAACTTCCGCAAGAACTTCGGCCCGCGCGGTGTGATCCACTCATGGGCGAACGAGGACGGGACCCAGAAGATCGAGGACACCGGGCCGCTCACGAAGGAGCGGATGAAGACCTGTGATGAGGAGTTCCGCGACGCGGCGATCGACTTCATCAAACGACAGCACGAGGCTGACACCCCCTTCTTCCTCTGGTTCAACACCACCCACATGCATGTCCGCACCCACACCAGGGAAGAGGATCTGGGTCGCGCCGGTCGGTGGCAGTCGCCGTATCACGACACGATGCTCTATCACGACGACATCATCGGTGAGATGCTCGATCTCCTCGACGAGCTAGGCATTGCCGACAACACGATCGTCATGTACTCCACTGACAACGGTCCACACATGAACTCGTGGCCCGATGCCGGCATGACGCCGTTCCGGAACGAAAAGAACTCGAACTGGGAAGGCGCTTATCGGGTGCCGTGCGTCGTGCGGTGGCCGGGCCATTTCGAGGCTGGAACCGTGCTCAACGGAATCGTCAGCCACAACGACTGGTTCGTGACACTTCTGGCCGCCGCAGGCGTGGACGATATCGCCGACCGGCTCAAGGATGGGGCCGAGCTCAACGGAACGGAGTTCAAGGTCCATCTCGACGGTCACAATCAGCTCCCGTACCTGAGCGGTGAGACCGACCAGAGCCCGCGGCAGCATTTCTTCTACGTAAACGACGACGGCGACCTCACTGCTCTTCGCTACGACAATTGGAAGCTCGTGTTCCTGGAGCAGCGCACGCCGGGGACGCTTCAGATCTGGGCGGAACCCTTCGTGGAGCTGCGTGTGCCGAAGCTCTTCAACCTCAAGACTGACCCCTTCGAGCGAGCCGACATCACCTCCAACACCTACTACGACTGGGTTCTCGACCACATCTTCCTGTTCGTCCCGGCACAGATGTATGTGGCGGAGATGTTGCAGTCGCTCAAGGAGTTCCCACCGCGGCAGGAGCCGGCGTCGTTCAGCATCAGCCAGGTGATGGAGAAGCTTGAGGCGGGGGCGGGGAGCGCCTGAGGTCCTCCCGGGCGTCCCGGTACTCGGGGGTGGGTTCGTAGCCGGAGTGGCCGCTCCCGGAGGTGACGCGTCGGTTGTCGACGTGCCCACGTGACACGTAGTGCCCTCCGAGGTAATCGGTCGACCGCCACAGGTTGATCCAGGACGGACACAGGGTCGAGACCTCCTCGACCATGTCGTCGATTCCCGTCGAAGGGAACATCCTCGGATAGAGGAGCCCGAGCTGTGATCCGTAGGTGATGAACCTGGTCGGTCTGCCGGTTCGCGCGATGGTCACCGCGGAGATGAGCGACCCCTGGGAATGTGCAGCGAGGATCACCTCCGGACCGATCGCCTCGAGCTGTGCGGTGAGGTCTTGAATCGCCCGCGGTCCGTACCCGGGTGGTGCGAGCGGGTGGTACCAGCGCGGCCAGAACGACCCCAGGTCCCAAAGGATCCCGACCTGACGTCTACGCTCCTCGCCTTTGCTCCCCCCACGCCATCCCCGGACCACACTGCGGACTGCGAAGTAGCCCGGGCCCAGCAGTCCGACTGTGATGCCGAGGTTGATCAGCCAGATCGGAAACTGGTCGAGCGCCCCGGGCTCGAGCCCTGCATTGAAGGTGTCCCAGAAGCCGGCGGACGATCCCACCAACTCCTGTCCGTGGAGGTACACGGTGACCATCACGTAGACGAATGCGCCGAGACCGAATGCCGCCGCCCCGTAGAAGAGGACCCTCGCCTCGAGGACCACCCGTCTGATGATCACCAGGATTTTCGTCCTGAGGTCGTCGGGCAATGGCGTCGTGGCTCCCAACTCAGCCTCGGGATGACCCCGGAAGGCCAGGACCGCCGCGACCAGGCCCAGCCAGAGGATCATCACCAGCATCGCCACCGCCACCCACCCGACGCCGTGGTCGATGAGGACGTCGGTCTTCAGGGCCTTGTCGACCAGTAGGCCGATCGTCGTCCCCAGGACGCCACCGAAGAAGGTGGCGAGTACGAGGGCTCCCACACTCAAGGGCCCGGCGAACAGTGAGAGGGCCACGAACACGCCGAGGATGGCCGCCACGCCGAAGGTCATGGCATGGACTGCGTCGAGGTTCCACTCGGTTGGGCTGGTCATCCATATCGCGGCCACGGACGCCAGGAACGCGGCCCAGGAGAGGGCCGGGGTCCATCCGGTCACGATCCAAACCCATTTCTCCTCGGGACGGTGAGTGGTGATCCACGCCCATATGAACCCCACCACACCGAGCCCGGCCAGCGCCCACCAGATCTCGAACGTTCCGATGACCACGTAGATCGTGGCGGCCAGCGTCAACAGGCCCATGCCCAGATGAAGCCGTCTGAGACGATGGAGTATCGGGTGGACCGTCCACAGCCGGGCATCTGTGATGGCGGCTCCGGCCGGATCCTCGGTGTCCGGCGCCGCCTCCACCTCGCGATCTCTTCCGTCCTCGTGGGCCTCACGCATCCCGAGGCCGGAGGGCTCGAACAGGAGGCTCGAGATCCCTGCCGACGCCACTTCGGCGAAGTGGGACTTCGTCGATACGGTGGCCACGAGCCAGGCGAAGACGAGCATCACGATCGTGATGAGGATGGTCAGTGCCAACCGCTCACTCAGCCAATCGAATGTGATTGTCAGGGGTCCGATATCGATCTGGCCCTCCTGTTCCAGCCAGGCGAGGGGGAGTACCACCGCCGCCGTGACTGTCTGAATCAGGAACAGCGCAGTGAGGGCGAGACCCGCCGCCCGGATCGCGGTTCGCCCGGTGAGAGTGCGCCAGTTCGGTGGGTCAGGTGGAGGGGTGCCGCGGTGCCAACCGGACATCCAGCCGGCAGCATTGGCCAGGGCGTAAGGGGCGAGAAGGATCCAGAATGCAGTGGCTCGCGACCCTGAGGTCAGGTTGGCCCAATGGAAGGCCTCGGTGTCGTAGTCCGGGTCGACGTCCGGGCGCCGATAGATCTTCGTCGGCACCTCCGGCGGTGTGTCGGTGACCGGGTCCGTATGCAGCATGTCCCGAGGCGGAGTCCCCGAAACGCCATGGACACGCAGTTCTCTGGTCAGACCGAACCCCCTGGTCGATGGACCCATGCTATCGGTGGCACCCCGGCCACGGCACTACATTCACCTCATGGAAGAAGAACGAATAGCCCTGTTCATCGACTTCGAGAACCTGGCGATCGGGGCACGGGAGGCGTTGGGGGGAATGGAGTTCGACTTCGAGCCGATCGGGAACGCTCTGGCCGAGCGGGGACGCGTCGTCTCGCGAAAGGCCTACGCAGACTGGTCCATGTTCTCCGACGCCCGTCAGGCGATGACCCGCTCCCACGTCGAGCTGATCGAGATCCCGCAACGGATGGGAGCTACCCGGAAGAACGCGGCCGACATCAAGATGGCGGTCGACGCCATCGAACTCGCCTTCGAACGTGACTACGTGACGACCTTCGTCATCTGCACCGGCGATTCCGATTTCACGCCACTCGTCCACAAGTTACGAGAGCTCAACAAGAAGGTCATCGGCGTCGGGGTGAAAGGCTCCACGTCCAATCTCCTGCCTCCCGCCTGTGACGAGTTCCTCTTCTACGACAACCTGGCCGGGGTCGATGCCCGTCGCTCCACATCGACCTCGTCGAGCGAGCCGGAAGAGTCGCCCGAGCTGGAGTCGATCGTCACTACGACGCTCGGAGGTCTTCTCCGCTCGGGTCAAGGTGAGGTCCTCGCTTCCTCTCTGAAACGGGCGATCCTGCGCAAGGACCCCACCTTCACCGAGGCCGACTTCGGCTTCCGGGCGTTCGGTGAACTGCTGCGACATCTCGAAGAGGAGGGTGTCATCGAGATGTCCGAAGGCCCCGGTCGCGGAGACCCGGTGGTGCAATTCCCCGCCACCGGCACGGGAGAACAGGGTGCGTTCGACCTGCTCCGGTCGGTTGTGAACGAGATGTCAGGTTCCAACGGTCCTATCGTCCTCTCTGGCCTCAAAAACCAGCTGCGCAAGCGTCAACCCGACTTCAGCGAGAAGAAGTTCGGCTACGGCGGATTCCTCCAGTTCTGCAAGGCGGCCGTCACCCGGGGCCTCATCGACCTCGACTGGGACGAGTCGGCCGGTGACTACACCGTGACCGCGGCGTGACCTCCGGCGCCGATGTGATCGTCGTCGGCGCGGGGATCATCGGCTCCTCCATAGCCTTTCAGCTGGCACGTCATGGAGTGTCGGTCATCGCACTCGACAAGGGCGCCGGGCCTTCCGAGGGTTCGACCGGCGCCTCGTCCTCGATCTGCCGCTGCCGCTACACGAACCCCGAGGTGGTTCGTCTCGCCTTCCACGGCCAGGAGGCATACGGGTCGTGGAGTGAGTTCACCGGCCTGTCCGATGTCCGCTCAGGGCTGAACCGGGTCGGTGTTCTCTGGATGATGGGCGAGTCGCCCGAGCGTGTGGGTGCCGAAGTCGCCAAGCTGAACGCCGAAGGTGTGACGGCGAGCGCACTGGGCCCGGACGACGTCACCGGAAGCTTCCCAGCCCTCTCCGACTGTGCCCAGCCCTTCGATCTGACCGGTGACACCGAGCACGTCTGTGCTCCGGGTGAGGCGTTTCTCTACGAGGATGAGGGCGGATACGCCGATCCGGTGGGAGCCAACCAGGACCTGATCGAGGCCACGGTGAAGCTGGGCGGCGAGGTCCGGTTCGGGTCCCGGGTCACTGGTGTGCTCCACAGCGGGGCCGATGTTGCGGGAGTCAGACTCGCCGACGGGTCGGAGCTGTCCGCCGACCTGGTCGTCAACGCCGCCGGCCCCTGGTGCAATCAGCTCAACGAGATGGTCGGAGTAGAGGTCCGCTGGACCTTGACGCCCACCCGGATCCAGACTGTCTACAGGCCTTGGCCGGAAACTCTCGGGTCGATACCGGTTTGCGCAGACGCCTCGACCGGCATCTATTTCCGCCCCGAGTCCGGCGGCCAACAGGTGATGGTCGGGTCGGTGCTGGCAGAGGACGAAGAGGAGATCGTGGACGACCCCGACTTCTACAAGCGCGTTCCGGACGCCGAGTTCACCCAGCTGAAGCTGGCCGCATTCCATCATCGGGTCCCGGGTCTCGAAGCCAGGGGCACCCCTTCGGGCATCGCCGGGCTCTATACGATCAACAGGGAGGACGTCCATCCCATCGTCGGCCCGTCTGGCGCCGACGGGTTCTGGCTGGCCAACGGTTTCAGCGGGCACGGATTCAAGCTGGCCCCGGCCATAGGATCGATGGTCGCTCAAGCCTTCAGCGGAGAGAGGACGGACTTCGACACCGACGTTCCGATGGACTTCTTCTCGGTCGATCGCGAGCCGATCGGCGTGGCGCAGAAGAGCGTCCTCGCCTGATGCGCTACCTCGACGCCGACACGACGCGGGTCGCCCTGCCGATGCTCGACGCCATAGAGGCCATGGAGCAGGCCTTTTCCGGCGATTCCGAAGCGCCGCTTCGATCCCTGGTCGGCTCGTCGCTCGTCATGCCCGGCCGGCTGGACGACCTGATGGCCGTCAAGGTGGTTTCGACAGTCCCGGGCAACCCGGCCGGATTGGTGGTGGCGTTCGACGGAGAAGGCACCCCGCTCGGCATCGTCGACGGCCCCACACTCACCGCGATCAGGACCGGTGCAGGGGCAGGTCTCGCCACACGCCTCCTGGCCCGTGAGGACGCCGCCACGCTGGCGATGCTCGGGGCCGGGGCGATGGCTTTCGATCAGGTCGAGGCTGTGCGTGCTGTCCGACCGATCCGGGAGGTCCGGATCTGGTCCCGGTCGTACGGCAACGCACGTGGCCTGGCCGACCGGATCGGGGGAGTGGCAGTGGACTCCGCTGACGAGGCAGTCAGGGGAGCCGATGTCATCTCATGCGCAACACCATCGACCCGGGGCCTCTTCGCCGCGGCCTCGGTGTCGGAGCGGGCTCACGTGAATGCGGTCGGGGCGTTCACCCCGGAGATGGCCGAACTCCCCCCGGATCTGTTGGAGAGGGCTTACGTGGTCGTTGACGACGTGGATGCCGCCGCCGCCGAGGCCGGGGATCTGATTCAGGCTGGTCGCCATCCCGACACGACTCTCCGCGAACTGCTCGCTGGCACGGCACCGGAGATCCTCGAAGGTGTGACCGTGTTCAAGAGCGTCGGTGTGGCGGCCCAGGACGTCGCCGCCGCCGGCCGGGCCCTACGCAACGCCGCGGCCCAGGGTCTCGGCGTCGATCTCGGCTGAACCTCCTCGCGTCGAGTCTGCACGTCGTCTCGCTTTTCGGGACGTGGTGCAGACTCGATGTTGGGCTATGTCAACACCTCGCGTCGAGCCTGCAGGCCGTCGCCTCTTCCGGGACGTGGTGCAGGCTCGACATAGGGAGCCTCTAGCTGGCTTTCTTGGCGCCCCTGATCTCGAGACCGTCGAGGAGACGCTGTGACGCCATCGCGATCTCGGCGATCGCCTCGTCGAACACCTCCTGGTTGTGAGGTGCGGGTTTGGAGAATCCGGAGATCTTCCTGACAAACTGGCGGGCGGCGGCCTCGATGTCCTCGTCAGGGGCGGGGGTGGCTCCCTCGCGGAGAACCTTTATCGATCGGCACATCTGCCCAAAGTTAGTAGCGGACGCGCCGCGCCAACTCAGCTTCGTTGGAGATCAGGGCAAGGGTCAACATCAGGATGGCGGGGGTCAGGCCGTGGCTGTCCGGGCCGGCCAGAAGGGTCATGCCGAGCAGGACGAGCCCGACGGTCGCCCGGGAGGCATGGAGTCGCCTACCCGAGATCAAGGCCGCGTGCCGCGCGTCGACCAGTGATGCGGGTTCCGCCGGTTCCCGGATCGCGAGCAGGAGGGCGACAGCGCCCGAGGCGAGGGCCATATAGGGGACGACCGAAGCGAGACCACCGGCGAACGCACCGGTCGCTGCGGCGACGATCGTGGTCCCGATCGCGGTCGCGGCCGAAGCAATCAACTGGGCGCGGCTCCATGACTCGTTCATCTGGTTGTCGACGTAGAGAGCGATGGCCAGCCCGAACCCTGCCGCCCAACCGACCGGGTAGCTGCCGATGACCACACCTCCGAAGGAAACCGCGATGAGATCGATCGTGAGCAGTCGTCTCCCGGTCGTGTTGGTGATGAGACGCCCCATGCCCATGAGAGCGGCGAAGGCGATGACTTCAACGGTGTCGACGTCCAGGAAACCCCACACGGCCGCAACCACAGCACCAAGCAAGGCAGTCCAGTTGTGATCGGGATCGACCTCCCTGCCCAAGCCCCAGATGAGAAACGCAGAGAGCGGCACGAAGAAGACGGTGAAGGCCTCGCCGTCGAGCCAGCGGACGAGTGCGATGATCCCCGTGAGGGAGACGATCGCGAGCATGATCTGGTTCGATCGCGCTCTGATGTCGAGGCCGCGGCCGAGGTGAGTTCGGAAGGGCATCGGAATTCGATTCTGGCCTCCTACCCTGGCCTATGGTGAGCAATCCCCTTCGAAGCCTGCAGAAAGTCCCCGCGGTCGGTGCTCTCGCCGAGCGTCAGATGGGTGGGTTTCTCCTAGTGGCAGCTCTCGTTGGTGTCGGCGTCGGTGTTGGCGCTGCCGCGCTGGTGGCGAGTCTGGAGTGGGTCAGCCGGCTGATCGAGCCCCTGTTCGCAGGCGACGACGGCTCGATGTTCAGCGGAGCGCGAGCGTGGGTGTTCGTGACCGTCCCCTTCGGACTGTTCGCTGCCTGGTGGCTGGCGCGCAAGTTCGCACCGGAAGTCGCCGGGGATGGTGTGCCCGCCGCCACTGAGGCGTTGATGGTCCGGGGCGGGTATATACGTGGAAGGGTCGCCCCGCTGAAAGTGGTGGCAACCACCTTGACCGTCGGTCTCGGTGGTTCGGCGGGTCGGGAAGGACCGATCGTTCAGGTCGGCGCGGCCATCGGCTCGTGGTTCTCCCGAAGGTTCAATCTCGGCGAAGACCAGGTTCGCTCGCTCGTCGCCGCCGGTGCAGGCGCCGGCATCGGCGCCTCTTTCAACGCTCCGATAGCCGGAATGCTCTTCGCCCTCGAAGTGATCCTGGTCTCGTTCGCCCCCCGCCACATGTCTGCGGTCGTCATCGCCTCGGTGACCGCGGCCATCACCACCGAGAGGCTCGTCGGCGAGGAGCAGTTGCTCAACGCCGGGAGCTATGGGATGAACTCACCTTCGGAGCTGCTCGTCTACGCCGCACTCGCGTTGGTGATCGTGGCAGTTGGCTTCTTCTTCCTCAGGTTCCTCGACACCGTCGAGGGGTTCGCCCACCGCAACGCCGACCGCCTGTCCTGGATGCGACCGCTGCTCGCCGGCCTGATCGTCGCTGCCCTCATTTTCGTGGAGCCGGCACTCTTCGGGACCGGCCAGGAGGTGACCAACTCGCTGTTACTGGACGAGCAAGTGGCAGCGATCACGGGGTCGGGCGGAGAGGTCTGGTGGGTGCTGATCCTGCTCGCGATCGGGAAGGCCGTCGCGACGAGCATCACCATGTCCTCCGGTGCCTCCGGAGGTGCCTTCATGCCATCTCTGTTCATGGGCGCCGCGATCGGGACTGGCTTCGCCCGGCTCGCCTCGGAGTTCTGGGTTGGGGATATCCCGCTCGACCCGGGGGCCTTCGCCGTCGTGGGGATGGCGGCGATGTTCTCGTTCGTCGGTCGAGCCCCCCTCACCTCGATACTCATCGTCTTTGAGGTCACCGGAGCACGTGACTACGACCTGATCCTGCCGCTGATGCTGGCCGCGACCCTGGCGACGTTCCTCGGCGAGAGGTTCATGAAAGACTCGGTATACACGCTTGCCCTGAAGCGGAAAGGGATTCAACTCACCCGGACCGGTGAGGTCGACATCCTCGACACCGTTAGCGTCGGGTCGGTGATGAGCCCGCTTCCGTTCATCGCATCCCCGGACCAGAAGATTGCCGATGTCGAGACACTCCTGTCCGGACACCGATCCCACGGGGTGCCGGTTGTAGAGGATGGGGAGCTGGTCGGGATCGTCACTGTGTCGGACATGAGTCGGGCTTCCGATCCTCATGACTCGGTGACGGTCCGTGAAGTGATGACACCGCGTCCGGTCACAGTCGACCCGGGAACTCCGGTGTCCCGAGCCCTGGAGCGCATGGCCGCCCTCGGGGTCGGTCGGCTTCCGGTCGTGGCTGCCGACGATCCGAGGCGAGTCGTCGGCATCTTCCGACGCGAGGAAGCCGTCAAGGCCTATCACGAGGCACTCAGCTCGACCACCGACCACCATCTCCATCGGGCCCGGCTGGCGCAGCGGACCCAGCCCGATGCCGGCTACTACGACTTCCGGGTCCCGCTCGGGTCGATCGCCGACGGCCGCCGGGTGCGGGACGTGTCCTGGCCAGAAGGGTCGACACTCGTCTCGATCCGGCGAAACCGCGAGGTTCTCGTGCCCACAGGCGACACCGAACTGGTAGGGGGAGACGTCGTTACCGCATTTGGCTCACCGAGCTCCCGGCAGCGGATGATCGATCGCCTCAACGCCGGCGCCGACGAGCCGACCGCAGAGATCCCCCTCGTGCAGATCGATGACGAGGAGGGAGATGACGAAACGTCGGAATAGACTCGGCTCGTGACCTCAAGGAATTCAAGATCGTGGAACCCCTAATAGTCGTCCTCGTCCTTGCCCTCGTCGGCTTTCTCATGTTCAACCTGTTCCGGAATCGGAAGAGGCGGATGGAAGAGGCGGCAGCATCGTCGCGCTCGGCCGCCGCCACCGGTCTGGCGGTCAGTCGGGACCTTTTCGAGGCGGAGGTCGGTCACCGCGCCCCGCTTGAGTCGTTTCACGTCGTCGGTAGCCAAGCGAGAGTCACCTTCGACGTCCCGCTCGGGGACGAGGATGACGAGGTCCTCAACGATTTGCTGGTCGGCGAGGCCATCGAAGTCGTCAGGGAGAAGCGACACATCCTCCCCATCGATGATGTCCAGGAGGTCGTCGTCTTCGCCGGTCGTGGCGATGTCAGAGAAGTCGGACGGCACAAGCTGCCCGCCCCGGGCGAGCTGCCGCCCCCTCTCCTCGCGAGCGGCATCAGCCTCCGCCATGTGGCGCACGACCCGTTCGCCGCTCACTTCGACGAGGACGATGGCGGTGCTATCACGTACGGGACGACGGCTCCGGTGCCCGAAGACGAGCTCGGGCCTCTCCACGAGGAGCTCAAACTGCCCAAGGGCCTCGATCGTGGACTGCGCGCCATGGGTACCGACCCTGACGGCCTCACCGGACCCGAGTTCGTGGTGGCATTGCTTCGCATGTTCGGTTATGGAGTAACAGAGCAGGCGTGGGAGGGGAGCTACATGGCCGTCAAAGACGGGGTCTCCACCTACATCGTCACGGACGCCTACAGACCGGGTGACTACCCCGAACTCGATGAGAGTGTGATCCGTCGCTTCCTGGCGGACTTCTCTTCGTCGGGGGCTGAGCGGGGTCTTCTCATCAGCGACAAATACAGCCCGTTCATGATCCATGAGATCGAGATCAACCAGCCGAAGGTGCGTTTCATCACCCGAGAGCGGGTGCAGCGCTTCGTCGACTCGATGGCGTTGGGGTAGGTAGCCCCACCCAGGGTTAGGATGGGCCGGTAAGGAGGTCTTTGTGTTTGGACTGAGAGGTCAAGAGCTACTGATCATCCTGCTGATCGTGTTGCTGATTTTCGGAGCACGGAAGCTGCCTGATCTTGCTCGTTCGCTGGGGAGTTCAGCCAAGGAGTTCCGCAAGGGCATCGAGGAGGGGAGCCAGGAGGACCTCGAGGGCGCCCAGGCGACCGAGACAGACCCGCCGCAGCAGACCCCTCCCGCCCCGAAACCCCCAGAAGTTCCTGATTCCTAGGAACTGAACTCTTCCGGCCGGCGTTTCCCGAGTAGGTCTCCGAAGAGATGGAGTCCATACCGCTCACATGGGAAGAGGTCGCCCGTGTCTACGGACGGAAGATCTACAACTTTGCGTACCGGCTCACGGGTAACCCCGACGACGCCCACGACCTCGTCCAAGAGGTATTGCTCAGAGTCCGGCGCGGGCTCGCCAGCTACCAGCCGGGCAGTTTCGAAGGCTGGCTGTGGCGCATCACCCGCAACGCCTTCCTCGATGACGTCCGTCGCAAGCAGCGACGGCCAACGGCTCCTCTCCCCGACGAAGTCGACCGCTGGGACCTCGCGTCCTCGGAGCCGGCAGACGCCGAGTACGCCCGCATCTCCCTCGGTGACGACATTCAGAAGGCACTCCTCGAGCTGCCGCTCGACTTCCGGGAGGCTGTCGTCCTCTGCGATGTCGTCGGGCTCTCGTATGAGGAGATCGCCGTTGCGGTCGCAGTGCCGATTGGAACGGTGCGCAGCCGGATCCACCGGGGGCGGAAGATGCTGAAGGAATTGTTGACGTGACCCATCCGTCCGAGCTGATCAGTGCCTATCTGGATGGCGAGCTGACCGACGGTGAGCTGGTTTCGCTCATGGACCATCTCGGCTCATGTGGACGATGTTCTGCCGAACTGGAGCAGATGCAGCGGGTCCGCAGCGCAGTGCGATCGTTGCCCGTCCTGGACATGCCTCGTGGCATCGTCCCTGAGGCCGACCCCGTGGTAGTACCGCTCCGTCGCAACAAGGGCCTTTGGGCAGGTGTCGCCGCTGCAGTCTTGATCGCCGTGATCGCCTTCGCAGCCCTGGTGACGCCTCCCCCAGGCTCTTTGTCGGTCGACGATCTGAACAGCCGTTTCGGCGCCCGGGCCTCGCTCGACCCGGCATTTGGCCCGGCCAAGGTCGTGGTGCCAGTGCAGGTGGGTGGTGAATGAGGAAGCTCATCGCTGTGGTTGCTGTCATATCCATCGTTCCTGCGACTGCCGCTGTCGGGGCCGACCTCGATGAGCTACTGACCAGGAGTCAGGAGGCCAACTACTCCGCCGAGCAGATCATCAGCTGTTCGACGCCTGATGGCGTCCGGGATGCCGTGGTTCGCATCACCCAGACCGGCAAGGACCTGACCCTCTCGTCTTCGGTCACCGACGACGTCGAGATCGCTGCCGGGGCGGGTAGTTGGTCGTTGCATGAGAGCGGCGGTCTGGTCGCCGAGGCTGCGGTCCGAACCGGTAACGAGAAGGCCGAGCCGCTGTACACGGTCGCGGAGGAACGAGCCGTCGAGTATCTGGGACGGGCCGCAATGTCATATCTTCTGATTCGTGATGGCTCCCCACGGGCCGAGCTGGTGTTCGACGACGAGACCGGCGCACTCGTCCAGGCGGTGACTCTGACCATCGACGGGGACACCTACTGCGAGCGCCGGTTCGTGTCACTGGAACCCGACGTCGCAGAGTCTCTGGCGGCGACTTCCGGCGATTCCGCTCAGGTCGAGGGTACCGGCCCGACCGATCACGAGATCTCGGGGCTGCCCGACGAAGTCGCCGGTTTCGACCTGCTCGACCAATACGAGGACGAGGACGGGCTTCGCTTCGCCTACTACTCGGACGGCTTCTTCTCCTTCGCAGTGTTCGAGACCGGTGCTCACGCCGTGGCCCTGCCCGAGGCCACCATCGTCGAGGTGGAACCCGGCGTCTATCAGCGGGTGTTCACGGCCGGTCAGGTGACCTATGTTTGGGAGACCAAAACCGGAGGGATGGCCCTGGTCGGCGACCTCCCGCCTGACATGCACGAACCCGTGCTCGCGGCGATGCCGGCACCGGAAGACCCCGGGTTCCTCCGCCGCTGGTGGCGCAACCTCTTCGGATAGCCGGATTCCAGCCAACCCGGGGTTGCTCAGCCCGTATATGGGACGAATCCGCTCAACTATGACGCAGTAGAGGCTCTCAGCCCCAGCCGTCGAGGAGCACCCGGGCCGCCCATGCGGTCGGGTCGCGGAGCTCAGACGCGGTGGGCATGCGTTGTGGGTCGGCCCAGAGGATCTGGAGAGCGTCGTCGCCGTAGCGGCGCTCGACCTCTTGGTTGAACTCGTCGCCGAGGCGGACCACCTCTGATGGGACAGGGCCGACCCCGATCGTGGGCCCCGTGGTCACCTCGTCACGCTCATGATCTCTCGCCTCGGTGATCCGCTGGAAGTTGGGCGCCATCTCGCCGACCGCCCTCCTCGCCAGCAAGCGGGCACATCCCGTGATCGTTCCGAGGAACGCCTCCAACTCGGCACGGGGCGCCTCTGCCTCCTCTCCACCGATGAGGCCGTCGATGCCGCCGGCTTCTTCGATCGCGCGCTCGATCGCCTCGGGGTCGGTTCCACCGAGCATCAACCCGCTCAGCTTCGTCGGATCGATCGATGCTGCGGCTGCGTAATCGGACACCAACTCCGACAGGTGATCGTGGATCCAGGCGACATCACACACCGAACGGAAGGCAACCTCGTTTGCGACGACCCACAGATGTACCTCACGCTGGTCCACGCCGGTCACCTGCAGCGCCTCGATGTTGGGGACTATGAGGGTCAGTGGGCCGATCTGATCGGGAGGGAGACCG
This sequence comes from Acidimicrobiia bacterium, assembly GCA_035762545.1. Classification (GTDB taxonomy): domain Bacteria; phylum Actinomycetota; class Acidimicrobiia; order Spongiisociales; family ZC4RG35; genus JANQRA01. Next base: position 20,526 of record DASTOM010000038.1, on the reverse strand, counting down.
GCGTCGAATCCGGCGACGGCCCAAGCGGAGAGCGATCCGACCAGGGAGCCGACCTGGAGTCCGATCATCGCCGGTGCCAGCTGAGCCATCATCGGAGCTGCCTCACCACCGGCCATCGACGTGGCGAAGGGCTCGACCAGCGAGCCATACAGCTCCAGGTTCTTCTCGGCCCAGCCACGAGGGTCGAGGGGCAGCACGTCGGCGGCGGGTCTCACCGGGAACGGTGCGATCGACTCCAGCCGGTACTCGGCCAGACGTGCCAACTCGCGGAACTCCTCGGCCGCCCACGGCTCCACTGGCTGGCGCTCCCCGGACAGATGTCGGGCCACCTCGGCAGCGAGCTTCCAGTTCACCGGCCCGGGTTGGTTGAACAGCTCGAAGAGCTTCGAGAAGAGGTCGTCACTCATGGCTCGAGAAGTCCCATCGTGACATCCAGAGTCGTGTTGGCATCGCTTCTGAGGATACGGATCGGGACGACATCTCCTGCACGCATGCGTCGAAGACGGGCCAGGAGAGTGTCGAACGTGTTCACCGGGAACCCGTCGATCTCGACTATCACGTCGTTTACCCGTCCACCCGCCGCCTCGTATGCGGAATCGGACGTGATGCCGTCCACGAGGATGCCCACCGGGAACTCGGCCTGATCCTCCCGAGCCCATGCGGTCTCTCCCTGGATCCCCATCAGTGCGTGTTGCACCGCGCCGGTTTCGATGAGGTCGTCGACCACACCGATGGCGATCTCGATCGGGACCGCAAACCCGAGATCGGCCAGACCGACATCGGAGACCGCCACTGCAGTCGTGATCCCGACCAGACGGCCGGCCGCATCGACCAGGGCCCCCCCGCTCGATCCGGGGGCTATAGGTGCGTCGGTCTGGACGAGACCGTATAGGTCAGTGCCGGGGTTCACCTGAAGAGAGCGGTCCAGTGCACTGACGATCCCGGAGGTCACGGTGGGCCCACCGACCAGCCCGAGCGGATTGCCCACGGCTACCGCAGCGTCCCCAATGGCGAGGGCGTCGGCACTGCCCAGCGTGATCGGGGTGAGGTCGGTGCGGTTCACGAGCAGAACGCCGATGTCGGTGACCGGGTCGGAGCCGACGACCTGTGCCTGGAACCGCCCTCCGTCGGGGAAGACGACCGCCACCGAGCCGGCACCGTCGATCACGTGGTGATTCGTGATGATGTATCCGTCTGGCCCGTAAACGACGCCGCTGCCAGAGCCGGAGAGCAAGAACGAGTCGATCTCGACAGCCACCGTCGAAGGGGCCACCAGGGCTGCAACTGCGGCTGCCGAAGCGGTCTCGCCGAATGTAGGTGCGGGGGAGGTGGGGGGCGGCACGGTGAGTGTCGGAGCCGGCGGGATCGTTGGAGGCGTCGGCTCTTCGAATATGCCCACATAGCCGAGAATTGCGAACGTCAGCCCGGTCCCGAGCAGTACCCCGCCCATGATCCCCATGACGATCGCCCACGGGTCGGCACGCCTGGGCGGCGTCTGTGGCGGTGGCTCGGTTCCCCCGGCCGGACGGTGCTCCCGGGGGAGGGGACTTGTCATAGGCTGTTGATTGTATGGAGCAGACAGGGCAATCGATCCGTGTGTCGGTGGGCGAAGCACCCATCGACCCTGCCCGCCTGATCGCCGAGGTAGCCGATCGCGGATCCGGTGCGACCGTGTTGTTCCTCGGGACCGTGCGGGATCACTCCCCGGGCAAGGAAGGGGTCACCCACCTCGAATACGAGGTCTACACCGAAGAGGTCGAGCGGGGAATCAGGGAGATCGTCGATGAGGCAACCGCCAGTTGGCCGATCATTGCGATTGCCGTCGAGCATCGATCAGGTCGGGTCGAGCTCGGGGAGACCTCGGTGGCGGTCGTCGCATCGTCCGCACACCGCGCCGACGCATTCGACGCCGCCAGGTACGTGATCGACGAGTTGAAACAGCGTGCCCCGATCTGGAAGAAGGAGTTCTGGCCGGGTGGTGCCGAGTGGAGCCCGGGCAGCTAGCCGCGCCCGTGTCACCGGAACGTCTCTACTGTGCCGCATCGAGATGCGTCCCGGGCGGGTTTGCAGCGCAGACGAGTGGGAACCAGCCGGGCCAACAGGTCAGGACGAACAGTCGGTCGCAACCGACAATGCTCGACAGCGGCGATTCGGAGTGTCCGCTCAAATTTATGCGGAACATTGGCTACAAGGATCGGAACGCTTCTCTAGGCTCCGCGACCCTGTGAGGAAGGACAACCTATGACGACTTTGGCTGAGCGGCAGGACGCGCCTGCATCGGGTGTCGGCTATCGGACCGTGGCGGCGATGATCCGCGAACGGGCAGGTGAGTCTCCGAACAAGGTGGCCATGCGCGAGAAGGAGTTCGGGATCTGGCAGGAGATCACCTGGTCTGAACTCTGGGAGACCATTCTCGACGCAGCCCACGGGCTTCTGGCTCTTGGCGTCGACGTCGGTGATCGGGTTTCGATTCATTCCGAGGACCGACCCGAGTGGGTCATCCTCGACATGGCAGCGGTGGCTGTCAGGGGCATCTCCGTCGGGCTCTATCCGACCAACCCCCCCGCAGAGGTCCAGTACCTACTCACAGACTCTGGCTCCAAAGTCCATCTGGCAGAGGACCAGGAGCAGGCGGACAAGGTGCTCGCGGTCATCGACACATTGCCCCAACTCGAGAAGATCATCCACGTCGAGCCTCGCGGTTTTCGCACCCTCGACAGTGACGAGCGCTTCATCTTCTGGGACGACTTCATCGCGCTGGGTCAGGCCCATCGCAGCGACCACCCAGGCGCTGTTGAACGGAGGATGGCCGAGGCCGAGGAGGACGACGTGATGACGCTCGTCTACACGTCGGGGACCACAGGTCCGCCCAAGGGGGCGATGCTCACCCATGCCAACGTGACCTTCTGCCTCGAGGAGCTCGTCAACAATCAGGAGCGGCTCGGCGACCAAGCTCCGGTGGGCACCGATGACACCCTCCTCACCTATCTACCCCTGTGTCATGTGGCGGAGCGGATCTTCTCCACCTGGACACTGGCCGGCAACGGTCCGACCCTGAACTTCGCCGAGTCGATCGAGACGGTCCAGCAGAACCTTCGGGAGATCCAGCCGACGATCTTCTTCGCCGTGCCGAGGATCTGGGAAAGGATCCATGCCGGCATCCTCATCAGGCTCAATGATGCATCGTTCGCCAAGCGGGTCTTGGCCAAGCCGTCGATGGCCGCTGCCAGATACATCGGACGGGTCCGGGTCGAGAACGGTGGCTCGTTCACCTTCGCCTCCCGACTCGTTTACTGGTTCTTCAACTTCATCTACTTCCGTAGCCTCAAAGAGCGCATCGGGCTTCGCCGCTGCCGGTACGCCGCCTCGGGTGCGGCGCCGATCGCTCCCGAGGTGCTCGAGTTCTTCATGGGTCTCGGCATCGAGATCTATGAGCTCTACGGGATGACCGAGAACTCGGCCGTTGCCACCGTGAACTATCCGGGACGGGCCAGGGTGGGCACGGTCGGCGAGCCCTACGTCGAGGGCACGGTCCGCATCGACGAGGAGACCGGAGAGATCCAGACCAAACACGACGGCAACTTCGTCGGCTACTGGAACAAGCCGGAGAAGACGGCAGAGACGTTCACCGAAGACGGATGGTTGAAGACCGGTGACGTGGGCATCTGGATCGACGGGACCCACGTGAAGATCGTCGACCGTATGAAGGACATCATCATCACCTCCGGCGGCAAGAACGTCTCACCTTCGGAGATCGAGAACTCTCTGAAGGTGTCGCCGTTCATCAAAGAGGCCATGGTCATCGGTGATGGTCGCAAGTACCTGACCGCTCTCCTCGCCATCGAGTTCGACACAGTGGGGGACTGGGCCACGCGGCGAGGCATCCCATACACGACCTACCGCGACCTGGCTGAAAAGCCAGAGGTCATCGAACTGATGCAGAAGGTGGTCGACAAGACGAACGAGAAGTTCGCCAGAGTGGAGAACGTGCGCAAGTTCCGGATGATCCCCAAAGAGTTGGACCACGAAGATGGTGAGCTCACAGCCACTCAGAAGTTGAAGCGGGCGTCGATGGCCGAGATGTTCGGCGATCTCATCGAGGACATGTATCGGTCGTGACGTCCGGCATGGCGGTGCTCGCCCAAGCGGCGTCCGAGGGGCAATTCTCCCGGATGGTGGTCGAAGGCCTCAGCCTCGGCACCATCTACGCATTGCTCGCAGTCGGCTTCGTGATCATCTTCAAGGCCACCCAGGTCCTCAACTTCGCCCACGGTGCCCTCGCCGCGCTGGGCGCCTTCCTGGTGGCCGGCTTCGCCAACGTCTACGACATCCCGGGTCGATGGATTCCCAACGCACCGGGATGGGTCAGTTGGCTCGGGTCGGTTCTGATCGCGCTGGTGGCGATGGCGCTCATCGGAATGGCGTTGGAGCGGGTTTTCCTGCGGCCGATGGTGGGTGAGGAGCTGTTTGCCGTGGCCATCGTCACTCTCGGGCTCGACATCATCATCCGCAACATCACAAACGACTTCATCGGCCAGTTCCCCCGACCGATGGGCGACCCATTCGGAATCGAGATCATCGACCTCGGATGGATCCAGATCGCCCAGACACAGGTGGTCCAGATAGTGGTGGCTCTCATAGCAGTCGGATCGATCGCGATCTTCTTCAGGTCGCGCATGGGTATCGCGATGCGGGCCACGGCCTTCGATCAGGAGGCCGCACGCGCTCAGGGCATCGGCGTTGGAAGGGTGTTCTCGATCGCGTGGGCGATCGGCGCGGTTCTCGCCACGGTGGCCGGCATCTTCATCTCGATGTTCCCGAGACGTGCCGCCGGTGTCGACCAGCAGACGGCCTTCTTCGCCTTCAAGGCCTTCCCCGCGATCATCGTCGGGGGTCTGGACTCGGTGGTGGGCGGCATCGTCGGTGGCCTCTTGGTGGGCTTTGCCGAGTCGGCGGCGAGCACATACCTCACTTACGAGTGGCTTGGTGTCGGGTTCGCCGGGATCGTCCCCTATCTGCTGATGCTGCTCGTACTGATCGTCCGGCCCTACGGTCTGTTCGGCACCGAGGAGATCCGACGGGTATGAGCTCGCGTCACTTTTCCAGGATGTCGGGCTGATGCGGGGCCGTCCCCTTCTTTTTACGTCGTACGAGGGCGATCAGGCCCTGATGAACACCGGCACGAAGAAGTTCATGCTGCTGCTGTTCTTCCTATTCCTGGCCCTCATCCCCTTGGGCGTCGTTCCCGGGTTTCAGTTCCTCGCCCAGAGCGACTGGCTTCGGCTGCTCTCAGAGGTGTCGATATTCCTCGTCGGTGCGCTCGGGCTCAACATCTTGACCGGTCTGGCAGGACAGGTATCTCTCGGCCATGCCTTCTTCATGGGTGTAGGTGCCTATACAGCCGCCTGGCTTGGTGGAGAGGTGGGTGGGCCGCATATGGGACTCGGTCTCCCGATGTGGGTCTGGCTACCCGCAGCAGGAATAGTCGCCGCTGCGATTGGTGTGGCCATCGGCCCCACCGCAGTCAGGGTCCGGGGTCTCTACCTTGCTTTCGTCACCCTCGGACTCGTCTTCGTCGGCGAGTACGTGTTCCGGAACTGGGACTCTCTCACGGGTGGAGCTCAGACCGGTCGGGTGTTCCCTCCGCTCGAGATCAAACTGTGGAAGGAAGAGGAACCGCTGCTCGATTTCGCCACGGACGGGAGTTGGTTCGGGATCGAGCTCAACGCCAACGCGAAGGCGTATTACCTACTGCTCGTCCTGGCCACAGTTGCGGTGCTCCTGGCCAAGAACCTGCAGCGGACGCGGGTGGGACGAGCCTTCCAGTCGATCAGGGACCGGGACATCGCCGCCGAGATCATGGGTGTCAACGAGTTCAAGTACAAGCTCACGGCCTTCGGGATCTCCTCGTTCTATGCCGGAGTGGCCGGCGCGCTCTTCGCCTCATTCGTAGGACGGATGATCCCCGAGCAATGGAACCTCTTTCTGTCAGTCGAGTTCATCGCGATCGTCCTGATCGGTGGCGCCGGTGTCGTCACCGGCACGATCCTCGGCTCTGTCTTCGTGATTGTCCTGCCCCGCATCGTCGAGGACCTCACCAACGGAATCGCCGCCATCGTGGTGGAGGGCTCGGGCCCAATTGCCTGGCTGGGTGACATCTTCGTGTCGACCGGCCCTGACGACTTCGGGTTCGTCAACACTGTGGCTGGTGTCGCCCCCGGATTGTCGATCCCCCAGTTCAACCAGGTGCTCTACGGCTTCCTGATCATCGTCTTCTTGATCTTCGAACCACTCGGTTTGTACGGAATATGGCTCCGAATACGCAATTATTGGAAAGGTTGGCCGTTCACATACTGAGCGGTCACGCATGGAGACGGGTGATCTCGTCTCTTGTTATAGAGGAGGAAGGAAACAGATGAAAGCCAAATCCAAGTGGTTGGCGATCTTCCTGGTGCTTGGTCTCATCCTCGCCGCCTGTGGCGGAGATGGTGGCGGTGAGGATGAAACCACCACCACCGAGGGGTCGACCGACACCACGGAGGACATGACCACGACGACGGAGGGCTCGACGGACACGACAGGTGGCGAAGGCCCGATGGACATCGCTACCGATGTGGGTGTCGATCTCGAAGCAGGGACCATAAAGGTCGGTCTGCTTTCTGACCTGTCGGGCGTGTTCAGCTCCCTCGTCCAGGTCATCGTGACCGGGCAGGAGGTCTACTGGGAGAACGTCAACGCCAACGGTGGCATCGGCGGGCTCCAGGTCGAGCTGATGCCGTTGGACACTGTCTACGACATCCCGACGACCGTCCAGAGGTACGAGGAACTCCGCGAAGAGGTTGTGGCGATCGGTCACTCGACCGGTTCACCACACACCGTTGCCGTGAATGAGATGCTCCAGGAAGACGGCATGCTCGCCATACCGCTGACCTGGTACTCGGGTTGGTCCGACGATGCGATCAACTCCAACCTCGTACACCATGGCGTCCCCTACTGCCTCGAGGCGATGAACGTCTTCGGATACGTATCCGATTCGATGGACATCTCCACAGTGGCGATCGCCTCCAATCCAGGCGACTATGGCCTCGACTCGCACGCTGGTGCGGTTGCGGCTGCCGAGGCTCTCGGCCTCGAGGTCGTCTATGAGGCTGAGGGTGCCATCAACGCCGCCGATGAGGCGACGTTGACCGAGGTTGCCAATGGCATCGCCGGCTCTGGCGCCGACTTCGCCTTCGTGACGACGTCACCGGGCGCATTCAGCTCCATATTCGGTCAGGCTCTGGCTCAGGGTTATCAGGGTGTCTGGTCCGGGGCGGGCCCGTCCTACAACCCGGCGTTCATAGCCCCCGACTCACCGATCAAGGATCCGATCGCCGCTTCGACCTACTGGTCGTCCTACTACAACCTGTGGGGCATGGACACCCCCGGTATCCAGGAAGCCACACAGCTCCTGATGGACAGCGGTCGTGTCGAGCAGCCGATCTCGGCTTACTTCGAAGGCTTCGTCGAGGCTTCGATCATGCATGCTGCTCTGCAGCAGGCGTACGACAACGGTGACATGACCAGGGCCGGTGTCCTGGCCGCCGCCAAGTCGCTCGAAGAAGTCGATCTCAACGGGCTCGGCCCGAACGAGGTCTTCGTCGGTTCGAACAACGACCAGGTGCAGAGGACGTCGGCGACGATCTGGCAGCCCGATCCCGAGGCTCTTGCTTCTGGTGAGAGTGCTGGTGAGGCGGTCCTCGAGACCGATTACACCCATCCGATCACCGAGGCGTACGAGTTCACCTCGGCCTGCTACTCGCTGGAAGGCTGAACAAACGAACGTGTGGGGTGGCCCTTGCCGGGCCACCCTGCACCGTTCTGTGAGAGTTTGGGGCGGCTGAGCGACCCGGAACCCTCACAGAACGGTATGAGACACATGAGATGCTGAGCGTCGAGAACCTCGAGGTGGTCTACAACGACGTCGTGCTGGTCCTGCGGGGGATCTCGCTCGAGGTCGGCGACGGGCAGATCGTGGCCCTGCTGGGGGCGAACGGCGCCGGCAAGACGACCACCCTTCGGGCGATCACCGGTCTCCTGGAGGTCCACGAGGGTGAAGTCACCAAGGGCGAAGTCACCTTCGACGGGGTGAACGTCACCGAGATCGACCCGTCCAAGCGGGTCGAACTCGGGATCTCCCAGGTGATGGAGGGCCGGCGGATCTTCGCCGAGCTCGACGTCGACGACAATCTCAGGGCCGGCGCCTATGTCAACCGGAACGGCAAGGCCGTCAAGGACGCCCACGACCGGGTGATGGCCCTCTTTCCCCGGCTCAAGGAACGTCGCACGGCAACGGCGGGGTACCTATCGGGTGGAGAGCAGCAGATGCTCGCCATCGGTCGTGCCCTGATGCAGAACCCGAAGCTCCTGATCCTCGACGAGCCGTCGCTCGGCCTCGCCCCACTCTTGGTTCAAGAGGTGCGTGACATCATCGTCGAGATCAACAGGCAGGGCACCTCAGTGCTGCTCATCGAGCAGAACGCCACCATGGCACTCTCGATCGCCAACCACGGCTACATCATGGAGACCGGGAAGATGGTCATGGACGGAGCCGCCCAGAAGCTGCTCAACGACGAGGACGTCAAGGAGTTCTATCTCGGGCTCCACGCCAGCGGCGAGAAGAAGTCTTTCCGCGACGTCAAGCACTACAAGCGTCGTAAGCGGTGGTTGTCATGAATTGCTGCGCGATTCATCAAGCTGATCGGGTCAGCCCATGAGTGGGAAGCTCCTGCAGAGGAGAAGGGATCCTTATGGGCCCACCGAGTACGACCACCTGCTCGAGGTGCGGGACATTCACCTGTCGTTCAAGGGTGTCAAAGCGGTCGACGGGGTCTCGTTCCATGTCGACGACGAAGAGTTGTTCTCCATCATCGGGCCCAACGGCGCAGGTAAGACCTCACTGTTCAACTCGATCAATCAGGTCTATCACCCCGAGCAGGGCGACATCCTCTGGAAGGGTGAGTCGCTGATGGGTCTCAAACCCAACCTGACCGCAGAGCGGGGGATCGCTCGGACCTTCCAGAACATCGCTCTATACCCGCACATGACCGTGCTCGAGAACATCCTCACCGGACGTCACGTCCGAATGAAGGCGGGCTGGCTCGCCGGCTCCTTCTGGTGGGGTAAGGCCAAGAAAGAGGAGATCGCCAATCGGGAGATCGTCGAGAGCATCATCGATTTCCTCGAGATCGAGCAGTGGCGCAAGTACCCGGTCGGTCTCCTTCCCTACGGAATCCAAAAGCGCGTCGAGCTGGGAAGGGCTCTCGCTATGGATCCAGAGCTTTTGATGCTCGACGAGCCAGTGGCCGGGATGAACCTCGAAGAGACCGAGGATATGGCCCGGTTCATCCTGGACGTGAAAGACGAGTTGGGGATCGCCATGATCCTCGTCGAGCACGACATGGGCCTCGTCATGGACATCGCCGATCGCATCCTCGTGGTCGACTTCGGCAAACCCATCGCCACCGGCGCACCCGACGAGATCCAGCAGAACCCGAATGTGATCAAGGCCTATCTCGGAGAGGAAGTAGAGGCCGGCTGACCCACCCGACGAACCCGGGGTTGTACAGCCCACATTTGAGTGAAATCCGCTCAGCTTCACGTGTGAACCCGCTTCGGTGTCCAAGATGAGCGGATATAACCCGTATATGGGCTGACGTACCCCGGGTTCGTCGAAACCGCCTTTATCTCTTAGAAACCGGATACGGCCCAGAATGCGTCCAACACCCGTGCAGTCAGGCCACAGCTACCCTCCGCAGCCGGAAGCCGCGCCCCGTGAGAAGAGCGCTTCCTGGCCCCTATACCTCATTGGGGCACTGTTCGTCATCGGCGTGCTCAGTGTCGTCGCCTGGAATGTGGAGATTCCCTATCTCGCCTACTCGGCCGGACCCGTCTCCGATGCCGCCGACTCGGTTGTGGCCGAAGAGGTGGCCCTGTACCCACCCGATGGCGAACTGCTGATGCTCACGGTGGTCAGCCAGGACGTCAACGTCTTCGAGGCTCTCATCGCCGGCGTCGATCCCCGCATCGACCTGGTCAAGAAACAGGCCGTTCGCCAGGAGGGTGAGAGCGACGAGGACTATCGCAACCGAGTCCTACAGCAGATGGACGACTCCAACTTCCGGTCGATTGCCGTCGCCTTGGACTATCTCGGCTACGAGATGGTGCCGATCGAGGTCGTCGTCAACGACTTCGTCGGTGAGGTCCCCGCCGCCGACGTCCTCGAGCTCGGTGACACCATCAAGGCAGTCAATGGCAACGAGATCGGCACCGTCGACGACTTCGCACCCGCACTCGAAGGTTATGCAGTGGGGGACGTGGTCACTATGGACGTCGTCCGCAACGGAGAGGTGGTGACCGTTGACGTCGTGCTCGCCGAAAAAGACGATGCACCAGGGGAGGCGATGATTGGTGTGTACCTCGGCGAACTGACCGAGCCCCCGTTCCCGATCGCAATCGAGGCCGGTGACGTGGGTGGCCCCTCCGCAGGGATGATGCACGCCATCGCGATCATCGATTCCCTGACTGAGGGTGAGCTGACCCAGGGCAGGGTGATAGCCGGCACCGGGACCATCCAGCTGGACGGGACGGTTGGAACCATCGGTGGAATCCGGCAGAAGGTGGTCGCGGCAGAGGCGGCTGGCGCCGACTACATACTCGTCCCACAGGGCAACTACGAGAGTGCTCTGACCGCCGAGCGTGACCACATCGAGATCGTTCCCGTGGCCACCCTCGGCGAGGCGATCACCTTCCTCGAGACGCTCGAGGCGGCCTGAGAAGGGCCCGGGATCCGGGCCGATTCGAACCAAAGTCCTGGAACAGCCGGTGACTGTCGGTATCTTCTAATTCCGATGGCTCCCGATGTGACGCCCGCCGGGCTGCGTAGCGCTGTGTTCAGGACGGCCTTTCGGGGATTCGACCCAGCCGAGGTCGAATCGCTGCTCAATGCCGCCGCCTTGAAGCTGGAGCAACTGGATACCGAGCGAAAGAAGCTCCAGGCCAAATTGGATGAGACTCCGAGCCGCGATCTCGAGAATGAGTTCGACTCGATCGGTCGTGAGGTTGCCGCGATTCTCCAGTCGACCCGGGAGGCTGCTGAGGCGATGCGGGAAAGGGCGAGCCTCGATGCCGCCAAGTGGCGATCAGAGGCCATGGAGGAGGCGGCGCAGCTCCGCAAGGATGCCGCGGCCGACGCAGAGGCTCTGCGAAGGGACGCGTGGGTCACCAGCTCGGACATGCTCGAACAGACCGCCAACCAGGCCGAGATCGTGCGGGCCAATGCCGAACGTGATGTCCTCACGATCATGGGAGAGGCCGAACGGGAAGCCCATCGACTCACATCCGCGGCTCGCCGCGAGGCCGAGGATCTCGTGCGCAACGCCACCATGGACGCCGAGAAGATCATCGCCGACTCCACCGCTCGACGTGACGACATCATCGACGGGGCCAACCGGCAAGCTGCCGCCGCCCAGGAGCGGACCCGTGCCCTCGAGCAGCGTCGTGACGAGTTGCTCGTGGAGCTGGAGAATGTCCGGTCCACCCTCACCCGGCTGGAAGGATCTCTCGAGGAGCGGCGTGAGGCCCTCGATCTGGCTGTCGCACCTGATTCCACGAGCGTCCGTGTGGTCCACCCACCCGCCGAGGCGAAAGAGCATTGGGAGCTCGGGGAGACGGTTCGGGTGGTGCATCAGGAGGAGCGTCCCGAGCCGAGTACCGGGATGGCTGACGAAACCACCGATGAGGTGTCCCGGTTGCAGCAGCCGGCTCATGCCCCGGCAGTTCCGGAGCCGGAACCTGAGCCGGAACCTGAGCCGGCACCTGAGCCGGAACCTGAGCCGGAACCTGAGCCCGCCCCCGAACCTGTCGTGGCGACATCAGAGCCGGAGCCTGCGCCCGAACCAGTCGGAGCACGACAGACTTCGTCCGACGATCTTTCGGCCCTCTTCGCCGCACTCCGCTCGGAGCCGGCGGAGGCCCAATCTCCCGAGCCGTCCGATTCGGCACCCCCTGGATCCATTGAACCCACCTTCGAAGACGAGCCGGAGACCACCTCGGGTGTCGACTGGATAGAGGTGCGGGAGGAGCGTCTCATCCCGATCACCAACCGGGCCCTACGAGGGGTCAAGAAGGCGATGACAGAAGTCCAAAACGTTGCTCTCGACAGTCTTCGGACCGACGATGGCTGGCGTCCGGACGAGGCATCGATAGCCGAGTCGGTCCACGCCGAGCTGGTCGCCGTCTGGTCGGAGAGCTTTGCCGCCGGCCATGCCGTCGCCGAGCAGATGACTGGCTCGAAGTTGAAGAGACCACCGACGCCACCCTCGAAGGCGGATCATGAGTTCGCCGCGGCTCTGGCTGGTGCCGTGGACACCGCCCTCCAGGCTGCCGGGGACGGAAGCCGCGAACAACAGTCCGCCGCATCGAGGGTCTTCCGGGTCTGGCGCAGTGACGAGGCAGAGCGCCGGATTCGCTCGATCGCCCTGAGCGGGTACGAGGCCGGACTGGAATCCTCCCGGTCGGTGAGCACCGGCTGAGGGGTTAGTTCCCGCCACTCGTAAACTCGGCGTCAATGTTCACCAGGGTTCCCACCGACTACTCCTCGGGCCGACGTCGCCCGGTGCTGGTGATCCTGGCGATCCTGGCCGGGCTTTACCTGCTACTCACCGCTGCCGGCACGTTGTGGACCGACCTGCTCTGGTTCGACTCGGTCGGATTCCGTGAGGTATGGCTTCGCAACTGGGGTCTGTCCCTCACCTTGGGCGCCGCCGGGGTGATCATCGCCTTTGGGGTTATCTGGGGTGCGCTCAAGCTGGTCGACCGGTTCTCGCCACGTTGGGCTCCCTTCGACCTGACCGAAGAGGAAGAGCTCGTCGAGCGATTCAGGGAATGGGTCGAGCCCCGGATCCGACAGATCAGAATCATTGTCACCGGCGGTTTGGCCATCATCATGGGGCTCACCGTCGCCACCTGGCGGGACGACGTCTTCCTGTTCGTCAACGCGCAATCGTTCGACGCGGTCGACGCCATCTTCGGGGTGGATCTCGGGTTCTACGTGTTCCAACTGCCGTTCTGGGAGACGGCCGTGGACTGGTTGTTCAACCTCTTCGTCCTCACCACCGTTGTGGTCGCCGTCGCTCTCTATCTGAATGGTGCGATACGGTTCGACGGGCGGCGGGTCACGACAACCAAGCCGGCCAAGGTCTATCTCTCGATCCTCTTCGCCATCGTTGCCCTGATCAGGGCCGTCTCGTACCGGCTGGACATGTACGAATTGCTCTACTCCAACCGGGCCGAGAAGTTCTTCGGCCCCGGGTTCACCGACATCAACGCCCGTCTCCCGGCACTCCGCCTCCTTCTCGTCGTAGCCCTGCTTGCGGCTGTGCTGTTCGTCGTGAACATCTTCAGACGAGGGTGGACCCTCGCCCTCGTGTCGGTCGCGGCCTGGGTGATCGTCGCCATCGCCGCGGGCACGATCTATCCGGCCTTCATCCAGAGGTTCAGCGTCCTCCCCGACCAATTGGGGAAGGAGACCGAGTACATCACGAACAACATGGAAGCGACCAAGTCCGCCTACATGCTCGACGGAGTCGAGGTCAGAGACTTCGAGGCGGCGGAGGACCTCACCGCAGCCCACATCGAGGCCAACTCCATCACCATCGACAATCTCCGGATCTGGAACACGAGCGTCTTGCCCCGCACCTATCAGAACTTCCAGGAGCTAGCCCCTTATTACGCACTGAATCGGGTCGACACCGACCGCTATCTGGCCAACGGTCAGCCGAACCAGGTCATGTTGGCCGTTCGTGAGTTGGAGGAAGAGGCCGCGACCATCCCGGATGACTGGCAGAACCAGCATCTCTTCTACACCCATGGCTATGGCGCGGTGATCAACCAGGCAAACGTGGTGCAGAGCGACGGTCAGCCCGTATTCCTCCTCAAGGACGTTCCGCCCGAGGCTTCGGTCCCATCCCTCGAACTGACCGAGCCCCGTGTCTACTTCGGTGAGACCTACGCGCCCGGTCGGCCGGTGATCGTGAAGACCGGCCAGGGCCCTCAAGAGATCGACTATCCACAGGGGTCGGAAAACCAATACAACGAGTACGACGGGGATGCAGGTGTCGTGATCGACAGCTTCTTCAAGCGCATCGCCTTCGCCTTCCGCTATCGCGACCTCAACCTGCTCATCTCCAACCAGATCCGGCCCGACAGCCGGGTACTAGTCGAGCGCAACGTGCGGGCGATCGTCGACAACCTGGCCCCATTCCTGGCCAGTGACGCCGACCCCTACCCGGTGATCATCGACGGGAAGATCCTGTGGATGCTCGACATGTACACCACGACGTCGTACTACCCATACGCCCAGCCGATCGACACGGCCACCGAAGACCGTCTCGGGCTTCGCTCCGGTCTCGAGCAGGGCGTGAACTACCTGAGAAACTCAGTCAAGGCGGTGGTGGACGCCCACAATGGCGACGTCTCTTTCTACGCGTTCGATCCCGACGACCCCCTCATTCAATCCTGGGCGGAGACCCACCCGGGCATGTTCCAGGATGCTTCGGAGATGCCGGCCGGCCTCGAAAACCATCTCCGCTACCCCCAAGACATGTTCCGGGTGCAGAGCCAGATCTACCTCAGGTATCACGTGACCGAAGAAAACCAGCTGTTCTCCGGCAACGACGCCTGGTCGTTCCCGGGAGACCCCTCCAATTCGATGCGGGAGGGCGGGGACCAGCTTCATGGTGAGGTTCGCCTTTCCACCACCCCGTATGTGGCCGGTCTTCTGCCGTACTACCTGCTCACCGAGCTACCCGACGAGGATGCCCTGTCGTATCTCCTGCTTCAGCCGTTCAACCCGAGTGGTAAGAGAAACATGGTGGGCTTTCTCGTTGCCGACTCGACACCAGGCAGCTACGGGCGTCTGATCGATTTCCGCATGCCGCAGGGCGAGCTTGTCGACGGTGCCGAACAGGCCGGCCAGCGGATCGAACAGGACGCCGAGATCGCCCAGCAGCTCAGTCTCTGGCGCGGGGAGGGCTCGGACGTGATCAAGGGTGACATGCTGGTCGTACCCATCGAGGATTCGATCGTGTACCTCCAGCCGTTCTTCCTCGAGGAGGACCAGGGTGCGTTCCCGGAGTTCCGCCGAGTCGCAGTGGTCTACTCCGACCGCGTGGAATGGGCCGACTCGTTGGACGGGGCCCTGGCCCTGGTGTTCCCTGACGATGGGACCGTTCAACCCGGGGACGGGGAAGAGGACCCAGAGCCGCCAGTTGGGGATGCCACCATCGAGGACCTGGTTGCCCAGGCTGAAGCCGCATTCGACGACGCCAACGCTGCTCTCCGTGCCGGTGACCTGGCGTCGTATCAGGAATACGTCAACCGGGCGCAGGAGATCCTCGACCAGATCGCAGACCTCCTGTCACCTCAAGAGCCCAACGCCTCCACCAACCACCCGCTCTAGTGGTAGTCGCAACCGATGCCCTAGGCTTGACTGTCCATGGCCAAAGACTCTGACGAATACATCCGGATGCGTGGCACCGTCACGAAGATGCTCCCGGACTCGACCTTCGAGGTGAAGCTGGAGAGCGGCTTCGAGTTGCTCGCCAAACCCTCGGGACGGATGCGCCGCGGACGTGGCATCCGAGTTCTGCCCGGTGACCAAGTCGACGTGGAGGTGTCGACCTACGACCCCACGAGAGGCCGAATCGTCTGGCGCTACCGCTAGTCAGACCCTCCTCCGAGTCAACGCCCCCCGGACCCGGGGGGCTTTTCTTCGCTCGTCGTAGACCCGAGGTGTCGCCGCCGCAACTCGCCGCGTAACTTGGGTCTATGCATCTCACCCGGATCATCCTCAGAGTCAGCGACATCGAGCGTTCCACCGAGTTCTGGTCGGATTCTCTTGGGCTCGACGTCGTAGGCGGTGGCGGGCCTTTCCGATTCCTCGACGGCGGTGGCGTCCAGCTCGCCCTCAACGAGGTCGACACACTCGCAGGCGACGACTCGTTGACGGAGATCGTCTTCGAGGTCGACGACGTACGCGCCACCTACTCGGAGCTGCTCGCCCGCGATGTGCCGTTCGAGGTCGAACCTCGGGCGGTCATGTCCGATGACAGTCGAGAGCTGTGGGCCACACATTTCAGGGACCCCGACGGTCACCTCGCCAGTGTGACGGGCTGGGTCAGCCGCTGAGGGAGGTGTCGATCGACTCTTCGATCGTCGCCATCTCGTCGTAGGCCTCGGCGAAGGAGCTGGTCTCGGGAGGACATTCGAAGAAAGCTGCCTCGGCAATCGCGGTCCAGTTGGCCACGAGGTCGTCGATCGTCGAGGTTGGCGTCGGGATCAGGCCCTCGCTCTGCACTCGAAGAGCCGAGAGGGTGTCTTGGCACATCTGCCCGTCAGGTGGTGTACCAAGCGCAGACTCATCGGGCACCACCCAAACCATGTTCTCCCATTTGGGCACCCATTCGGCATTCGTCGGACGAGGGTCGGAGCCGCAGGATGCAACGCAGAGAATCAAGGCCGCTGCCATTGCTGGCAGACGAATGGCTCGTCGGAGCATCGAGTCAGGTTGACCCTGGCGGTCAGGCTCACTCGGTGACGTCTCGAACAGTGGCGCTGAGTGCGCCTATGAGATCCTGAGCATTCACGCTGATGGAGACCCCGTGGGCCCCACCGCCGATCGACACCGTCCCTTCGAGTCGTTCGTCGGCGATCACCGGCCATGCGTGGGTCGATCCCAACGGGGTGATGGTCCCTCTGGCGTAGCCGGTCACCGCCTTCGCCTCGTCGGCGTCGGGCATCGAGATGCGATTGACGCCGAGGTAGGCCCGGAGCTTCGGCCATGAGATGTTGCGGTCTCCGGGCACCAGGACAAGCAGGTAATCGTCGGCGCCACGACGGACCACCATGGTTTTGATCACCTGGGACGGCTCCACCCCGCGCGCCTCGGCTGCCTCTTGGAGGCTGGAGACCGGTCCGTGCCGAACGACCTGGTGTTTCAGGGTCGTCAGACGTTCGTCACGGAGAGCTGCTGTGTCGGTCACGCCAGGATCCGCTCCACGGTCCATGTCTCTCCGACCCACAGGCCGATCACCTCTGCCTCGGGATACAGGTCCCGAATCCGTTGGGTGGCTGCGACGACCTGTTGTCTCTGGGTGCTCTCGGTCGTCGGGTTCCCCAGGCAATCGTGATGTGCCACCACGGCTACCCGGGCCGAAGATGGCCCCCGGGCCGCAGATTGCCTCTGTACCGATACGGCGAGGTTGCTGAGGAGGACATGGGTCTGCTCGGTGTCCTCGGCGAGATGCCGGACCGTGCCGGCAGTGGTGATCGTGTCCAGGTACCTCACCCCGAAGGTGTTGGCGAGGTAGTCGGCTGTACTGCGCTGTGGACGTCCGTCCATGCAGATGAGGACGGTCCCGAAGTCTTGCATCGGTTCGACTCTAAGGGTCAGATGGGGCGGATTCCCCATGGAATATGTCACTGCCGTCCGACATGATGAAGTCATGGAGTTGATCACCAACATCGGGGCGGTGGTGACGGGGTTGGTGACGGTGATCGTCGGTGCCTTCTCAGTCGCATCAATCTGGCTCAGCGACCGGTTCTGATCTCAGTAACGCGGACCGGCTGTACCCTCGCCGGTCGTGCTCTTGGTCGGTAGGGACATCTGATGTCTCAGTCTCCACGCGGGAGGATGACGCCGCGTCGTCTCTTCGTCGACATCACACCGCTCAAACAGTCGGCGCCATTCCGCTGGCTGTTCGGTGGTCTTTCCCTGTCCTGGATGGCCCGACAACTCACTGTCGTGGCAGTGCCGTTCCAGGTCTACGAGTTGACGGGTTCGATATTTCTCGTCGGACTGCTTGGCCTGGCCCAGCTCATCCCATTGCTCGCCACCTCAGTGGTTGGGGGAGCCCTCGTCGACTCGGTCGACCGACGACGGCTACTGGTCATCGCTCAGCTGGCATCCCTCGCCACGGCCGTCGGCCTGGCGATCAACGCATCGCTGAGCGAGCCCAGCGTCTGGTTGATCTTCGCGCTCAGCGCGATCAACGCCGCCTTCTCCGCTATAGACAGCCCGGCACGAGCGGCCGCTCTCCCCGGCATGGTCGGTCGGAGACTGCTGCCTGCCTCTTTGGCGATAACCCAGACCGTCGCCAACGTCGCCAAGACGCTGGGTCCTGCGTTAGGTGGTCTCCTCATCGCTCAGACCAGCCTCACGTTGACATATTCGCTCGAGGCGACCGCATTCCTGCTCAGCGCTCTCTTCATGTTCAAGGTCGGGTCGCTCAACCCCGAGGGAGGTGGCCAGCGGTTCGGGTGGGAGTCGATAAAGGAGGGATACCGGTTCCTCATGGAACGGCGGTTGCTCCAAGCCAACTTCATCATCGACCTGAACGCCATGGTCTTCGGCATGCCCCAGGCGTTGTTCCCCGTGATCGGCACCGAGGTCCTCGGTGGCGATGCCTCGACCGTCGGACTCCTCTACGCGGCACCCGGCGCCGGCGCCCTGGTAGGTGCGATCACCTCCGGGTGGGTCGGGGCCGTCAAGAGACACGGTCGGGCTGTTGTCATCGCCGTGATCGTGTGGGGGGCCGCGATCGCCGTCTTCGGGCTGGTCACCTCGGTGTGGTTGGCAGTCGCCCTGCTCGCACTCGCCGGTGCCGCCGACGTGGTGTCTGCTGTATTTCGAACGACGATCCTCCAACTCGCAGTGCCTGATCGATTGCGAGGTCGGCTCTCTTCGATCCAGATCGCAGTCGTGGCGGGTGGACCGCGTCTCGGTGACTTCGAAGCCGGGGCGGTGGCAGCTGTCACCAGCCCTCAATTCTCGGTGGTTTCCGGAGGGGTCCTGTGCATACTCGGAGCCCTCTTTATCGCCAAGAAGGTCCCCGAGTACAACGCCTACGAGGCACCTGTCGACGACGGGGACGAGTAGTGGCCCGACCCGCCGGTTGTCCTTCGCCGTCCGACCGAGCGTGCCATGGTGCCGGCTGTCCATGAGAGTCGGGCAACGAGTCGCAGCCGCCGCCCTCCTCGCGCTCTTTCTGGTGCCGCTGTCACCGGGCGGCGCACCGAGTTCGACCCATCTGATGAGTTGTCGTTCTATCGGGATGATGGGGTGTTCCGGTTTTATGACGTGAGGTCGGATGGGGGTTTGGGGTCGCCGATCAGGGAGGGTGGCTCGTATACCGTGGTTGGTCTTCGATCGTTGCGGTGGACCTCGACCACTATGTCTGCGGGTCTCCTTTCACCCCCGAGCGTGTGGCGAGCCTCTGGCGCCGGTATCCGAATCAGAGCTTTGCGGCTTATGCATATGACACTCGCTCGGGCTGTGTATACGAGATGAATCCCGGTGCCCGTCTCCGCACCGCCTCTGTTTTCAAGGTGGTGGTCATGGCAGGCACCTCCTCGAGGCACAGAACGATGGACGGAACCTGACCTCCTGGGAGCGGTCCCAGCTGGTTCCGATGATCACTCGCTCGGCCAACTATCCGGTGCGCGCTCTGTGGCGCAGCTTCGGCGCGACGCCCTGGATCAGTCAACAGGCCCAGATCTTCGGCTTCGACGAGACCAACGTGGTCGAGCATCTCGACGGAGACATGGGGCCGGACCACGACTTCGGCCGAGGACCAAGGAAACCTCATCAGGCAGGTACTACTCGGGGAGTGGGGTCCCCTCGAAAAAGGTATCGGGATGAGGCATGGCGACTGATGACCTCAGTTGTCCCATCCCAGACCTGGGGTATCACCAAAGGCGTGCCTGCGGGATGGACGGTGGCGCAAGAGAAAGGGTTTGCCGGGAACATCGCCAATTCGGTCGGATTTGTGCGGACGCCGGACTCAGAAGATGGGTACGTGGTTGTCGTCCTCACGAATGGCTGGTCGGATTGGAGTCGAGGAGTTCCGGTTGTCGAAGAGATCGCCGGCTGGGTATCAGCCGACCTCGCTCGCCCCGAGTACCCCGCAGGTTGACGCTGCGCAACCCGTTGGCATAGCCCATTTGTGAAACGTAAGATGGGGCCTCACCCGACGCGGGGTGGAGCAGTCTGGTAGCTCGTCGGGCTCATAACCCGAAGGTCGCGGGTTCAAATCCCGCCCCCGCTACTGAATGCCCTGGCCAGCGAACTGCTGGCCAGGGCTTCTACCGTCTCCCGGCGTCGTTCTACCGCCGCTTCCACCGGATTCTCTACCGGGTGTCGGCGATCAGCTTCTCGAAGATGCGGGCGGCTTCGGCTTGCATGCCGGGGAGGACGTGCTGGTAGGTGTCGATGGTGAACGTCGGGTTGGCGTGCCCGAGCCGCTCGGACACGACCTTGACGGGAACGCCGGCTTTGATGAGCAACGTGCCGTGGGTGTGGCGGACATCGTGGAGACGGACCTTTGGTACCCCGGCGCGAGCGACGACTCGTTCGAAGGCCTGCGAGATGGAATGGGGGTGAATCGGGTTGCCGTCGACGTCGGCGAACACCCAGTCGTCTGATTGGAT
>DASTOM010000037.1:0-22483 GCA_035762545.1 Acidimicrobiia bacterium | reverse complement strand
ACTCTCGGAGAACGTCGCTCAGCCGCTTATGACATGCAGGTGTTTCGACACAAGCTGTTGACCCTGGGGGCCGATGTCGCTCTGGTCGACGGTGTGATGACGAAGCTCCCGGACCCGTTCACGTCTGGTCAGTTGGCCAAGGCGCTGGAGACGCTGGCGCGGGGAGAAGTCTCAGCTGCGGCGGCGTTCGAGACCACGAAGCTGACGAACTGGCTGGCGTCGTCCAATTACGAGCTGGTCTACGAGCCGGACGTCGACATTTCGGAGCGGATCCTGCTCCCTTCGAGCCCTGCAGAGAGCCGGGGCATCGAGGACGCCCGATTCGTCCGCTTCGTCGAAGCCGACGGAACCGCTACCTACTACGCCACCTACACCGCATACGACGGATTCACCATCCTCCCCCAACTCATCGAGACCAGAGACTTTCTCACTTTCAGGATCGCCACTCTCAATGGCACGTCGGCACGCAACAAGGGGATGGCTCTTTTTCCACGGCGCATAGACGGCCTGTATGCGGCGCTCGGGCGCCACGACCAGGAGAATCTCCATCTCCTCCGCAGCGACCGACTCCGTGTATGGGAATTCGCCGAGTTGATCTCGCAGCCGAAGCACGGGTGGGAAACGGTGCAAATCGGGGCCTGTGGCTCGCCTCTGGAGACCGAAGAGGGCTGGCTGGTCCTCACTCATGGTGTCGGCCCGATGCGCAAGTACTCGCTGGGCGCGTTCCTGCTCGACCTCGACGACCCGGCTCGTCTGATCGGCAGACTGGAGACACCTCTGCTCGAACCCGCGGCCGACGAACGCAACGGCTACGTCCCCAACGTCGTCTATTCCTGTGGGGGGATGATCCACGAGGGCTGGCTCGTCGTTCCATATGGTTTCGCCGACGAGGGTGTGAGGTTCATGACGGTGCGTGTCGATGACGTGATTCGGGAGATGGTCTAGGCCAGCACCCTCGCATACGCCTCCTCGTAGCCCCGCGACATCTCTGCAATTCCGAACCGCGACTCTGCATCGGCGCGGCACTTCGCTCGGTCGAATTCCTCGAGACGGGCCAGCGCGGCCACAGCGCCCTCCACATCGTCGACGACTGCGCCGGTGATCCCGTCCCGAATCAGTTCGGGCAAGGCTCCTCGCCGCCAGCCGATGACCGGTGTGCCGCAGGCCAGTGACTCGACCACGACCAATCCGAATGGCTCATCCCAGTCGAGCGGCATCAGCAGGGCAGAGGCTCCACCGTAGAGCTCGATGAGCTCATGACGCGCCAGATTGCCAAGGTATGCCGTATCGGGTCCGGTGAGTGCCGGCCGGACCTCCGCGGCGAAGTAGTCGCGATAGCGGGTCTCGATGGGGCCGGCCAGCCTGATCGGCATCCCGGCTCTGCGTGCGGCGTCGATGGCGAGATCGGGCCGTTTCTCAGGTGCCATGCGACCTGCGAAGACGAGATAGCCGCCGGCCCCGGCTCCGACATCGAACACGTCGGTGTCGATTCCGTTGTGCACCGTCGCCACGTAGTCGAGGCCGGGATAGAAGGCTCGTTCCGAGTCGGAGATGGAGACGAAAGGCAGGCCCCGGTACCGTTTTAGCGCAGGGTGGATGCTGTGATTCCACGCGGATCCGTGCAGGGTGGTGACGATCGGCGTCCTCAGAAGAGCGGCATATCCCAAGGGGTGGACGTTCATGTGGGAGTGCACGATGTCGAACTTGCCGGTGGAGATCGACTCGACCGCCTTGGCGATGTGGAGGTCCTCCCAGACCCTGTGGTCCGGCGGGGGATCACCGGCCGGCCACTCTTCCAATGGGTGGGGTGTCGTGGCGACCAGTCGCGCCGGGGTGTCGGAGTCGGTCACTCCGAAGAGGGTCACGTCGTGCCCGGCGGCAACGAGGCCTCGAGCCAGGTCGGCGACCACCCGCTCCCATGGCCCATATCCAGTCGGTGGAAGTCGATGGGCGATGGGTGCGAGAAGGGCGATCCTGATCAAGAGCGCAATCTCGCCTGGGTCCCGCTGTCCGTCAGTCGGGCCTCACCGATGCGCTGACAGGCCTGGAGAACCGACAGACCCGCGATGGTCGACTCTGCCCCGCGGTTGGCGTTGGCGCCTTCTTCCATCAAGCCATCGAACGTGGCGCCGGTGGCGGGGTCGTACAACCTCACACCACGATCGTTCTCACCGATCAGCCACTCTCCGCACCGGATCACGGTTCTTCGCCACTGATCCTCGCCGGTGATGAGCCATGCTCGCTCGCATGCGTCGCTCAACGCAGCCGCCTCGATGGGCTGTTGGTCGAACTTCGGTCTCGGCTCGCCCGGGGCCCACCCACCCACGGCCGTGAACGAGAGGTGGCCGTCGTAGGTCTCGACCTCCACCAACCAGGCCAAGGCTTCCAAACCCCGGTCGATGAGCTCGCTGTCGCCGAGTGTCTGCCCGGCCGCCAGCATCGATCCGGCAATCCGTCCGTTCGCATAGGTGAGCCGGGGTTCGGGCCAGGGGGTCATCGCGTGCTGGAGTCTTTCCGCGATCGGAATTGCGAAACGCCGTGCCCGGTGGTCAGTCGGGTCGTGCTCCCACAACGCGTGGGCGCCCAAGGATGCGTAGGCAAGCGGGCGAAGATGCGGGGATGCGATAGACGGGGCATCGGAGAGAGCAGATGAGGCAGCCTCACGGAGGTCGGGACGAGGTCCCGCGGCGGCGGCCACGGACAGCGCCCAGATCGCTCGGCCCTGTGTGTCACTCGAGTCCGACTCCTCGGACCATTGGCGGTCGAAGGTGAGACGGTTGCGGAAGCTCCCATCACCGGTCATGGAGTCGAGGGTGAAAGCAAGCAGGACTCGTACGGCCGCGACGACCCTCTCTTCGGCGGGAGCATGACAGAGGACGATCAGGGCCCGCGCCGCGTCGTCCAACGTGTACCCGTGCTCCCGTCTTGGAACACCGAATCTCGTGTGCTCGTAGATCCCCGTGTCGTCGATCAGACCGAGCAGATGTTCGTACTCAGGAGGCGGGAGAGACATGGCTCATCGCCGCAGGCGTCGTCACGACCTCATCGACGAGTCGTTCATACTCGCGGGCCACGTGGCCCCACTCGAGGCTGGGGGCAACGGCCCTTTGTGCCTTCATCATCTCGCCCCACGCGTCACCCGACTCGAGCAGGCGGCCGATCGCTGTGGCGATTGCATCCGGGTCGCGGTGGGGCACGGCGCTGACTATCCCCTCCTCGGCAAGCTCAACGGCGTGGGGGAAGTCGGTGGCGACTACGGGCACGTTCGCGGCGATCGCCTCGACCAGGACGCCAGAGACGATCTGGTCGGTCGAGTCGTATGGCAGGACCACAACGCCGGTGCCAGTGAGTAGGTCGCGGAGGAGGCCGGCGGAGATGTAGTCGTCGATGAACCGTACGTTCTCCTCGAGCCCAAGCTCAGAAACCAGCCGTTCGAGGAAGCGTCGGTAGGACTCTCCTTCATTCTGGACCACCTTGGGATGGGTCTTGCCGGCGATCGTGTACGAGATGTCCGGATGGCGGGTCTTGAGCCGTCCCACCGCCCGAATCGACCACTCCAGGCCCTTGCCCGGGCCGATCAGACCCCAGGTGAGCAGTCTGGGTTGGCCGGCGCCGCTGTTCATGAACCTTCTCAGGCGGGCCACCGAGCGCAGGAATGGGTCGGTTCCGTGTGGGATCACCGTGACCGAGCGTGAATCCAATGAGTATCGGGTGGCCAACAGGTCGCGGGCCGCGTGGGTGGGCACCACGGTGTAGTCGGAGCGGGTCCACAGCTCCTCGATGATCTGCTCCTGGGTTCTCGTGGGCGAAGGCAGCACGGTGTGCAGCGTCGTGATGAGGTTGGTGGTCAGGTGGTCGACGAGATCGACCACAGGCAGGCCCATGTTCGGTCCCCAGATGCCGTATTCGTGCTGCAGGATGACAGCGTCGTAGTCGGACAAGCGATCAGCGGCCAGACGCGTCGAAAATGGGTCGGCAGGGTCGAAAGTGGCAACGACCTCCGGGCGCCGGGTGTTGGGCTCTGACCCTTCGACCAGCTCCACGACGTCGAGTCCGTCCTCGTCACCCCTGCTCTCGGCAACCGCCTCGCGTAGCGACGCCGTGAAGGTGGCGAGCCCACACATCGTGGGCGGATAGGTGCTGACAAAGGCAACCCGGGGGTTGGGCTTGGGAGCGGGAAGCATGCGGCTGAAAAGGCCACTTCCCCTGACATGAATACTCGTTGACACTTGAAGAACCTCGAAGGTCGATACTGACGCTATCTGCGACGCTCATCCTTCGATAGGGCCGAAGGACTCCTCCTGTAGGTTCCCGTCCGGGAGGCCTCTGAAACGGGTGTGGGCCAGACCAACGCCGGTCTCGGTAGCTGCCGTTCCCGGCTTCACCGCCTGAAACCGGTCTGCCGATTGCGCGGTCACTCCCAGCGAAAGAGCCGAATTGCCAGGGCTGCGGCCAGCAACATGACGGCGGCGACGACGAGCCAGGAAGCCCCGGGATCGAGGCTGAGCCAGCCGTCCTGTATGACCTCGATGCCCTGGCGGAGAACGGTTAGATCACCGATCGTGCTCATGGCGCCGGTGAGGACCTCCGGTGGAGGTCCGGCGCCACCGAGGATGAGAAGAACGAACCAGAGCAACACGCCCAATGCCTGAGCTGCGCGGGACGACGGCAGTACGGCTCCTAGCAACACTCCGAGTGAAGCGAAGGCCAACGCCACCAGGACGAACCCAGCCACGACCATGGGAATCGAGTCCGGGGCAACTACGTCGTGGATAGGCACGGCGACCGCCACCAACACGATCGCCGAGACCGCGGCGATGACGAGCATCACGATGATCTCGGCGCCCACGATGATCCAGGCCGGCACCCCGGAGGCCCGATACCTCTTGAGGACTCCGCGTTCCCGATTTGAGGCGATGTGGGTGGGCAGGCTGATCAGACCGACCGACGCTGTCACCAGTGCGAGATAGGCCGGCACGTAGTAGTTCATCGCACCGACGCCTCGATAGATTTCGGGCGTCGACTCGTTGCCGAACACTCCACCCATCACGAACAGGACCACCAGGGGAAGGGCCAGGGCAAATAGCACTGTCAGCGGTTCCCTGAGCAACAGCTTCTGTTCCAGCCAAGACATCTTGCCCAGCAGCCTCAATGTCGACCTCCTGAGCCATCTGTCAACGAGAGGAAGACGTCTTCCAGGGTGGCGCGTTCGACTCGGAGGTCCATCGGAGCGAGCCCGTGGGAAACCAATCCGGCCGCCACGTGGGCCAGCAGAGGACCACTGCCTCTCACCTCATACCTGTCCCGATCCTGCACCACGTCAGACACTCCGGTCACGGTCCGCAGCCAGGAGAGGTCTGCGCCGTTGGCGGTGAACCTGACCCGGACGCCCCCGCCGTAGGTCTCGATCATCTGCTGAGGGGAGCCCTCGGCCTTAACCCGCCCATCGTCGATGACGATCAGCCGGTCGCACAGGTTCTCTGCTTCGTCCATGAAGTGGGTCACCAGGACGACCGTGGTTCCGCGCTCCCTGATGCGCTTGATCAACTCCCACGCCACACGGCGTGACCCCGGGTCGAGCCCGGTGGTCATCTCGTCGAGGAACACAAGCTTGGGATCGTTGGCCAGGGCCAGAGCGACGAAGAGCCGCTGCTGTTGTCCGCCGGAGAGACTGCCGAACCGGGCACTGCGTTTCTCCGTCAGCCCCCAGTCTTCCAGCAGTTCCTCCGATGAGGGTCCCTGGTCGCTGAGCGAACCGAACAGGTCGAGAGCTTCCCAAACCTTGATCCGGTCGGGGAGCGCCGACTCCTGCAGCTGGGATCCGACCTGTCTCCGAATCTCACTCGCATGGCTTTCTGGATCGAGCCCAAGCACGGTGACGCGGCCCTGGTCGTAGGGACGTAGACCTTGAACACACTCGACCGTTGTGGTCTTCCCCGCACCGTTGGGCCCGAGGATTCCGAAGATCTCTCCTGCGGCCACCTCGAACGAGACTTCACTCACCGCCTCGAACTCGCCGTAGGCCTTCCGCAGGCCTTCGACCGAAAGCACAGGGTTCATTCGTCAGACTTCCATCACAGACATGCACCCTCCCGAGGCGCTCAGCGACCCTCGCGGTTGCGGAGGGCGTTCAGCGCCAGGAAGGCTGTCGCCAGGCACCCCAGAATCGGGGCGACGAGCGCTGCGATCGGTATCTGCGTCGGGTCGCTTCCGGTGATCATCTCAGGCGCGAAGATGCTGGTCACGGCAACGCCGAGCCAGAGAATCGCCACGGACAACCCGAAAGCGGGTCCCGCGGAAGTCGCCCTGACGAACGCCAGGTAACCGACGGCTACGAGTCCCCAGAACCAACTGAGCATGGCAACGATCGGCAGATGCTCCTGAGCGGAGCCTGTCACCATGTCAGGCGAGAACACGCTCAGGAGTGTCGACGCCAGGAGCACACTGGCGACAGCCAGCACCCACCAGAAGTCGATCCGGGTGGTGGTGCCCGACGTCTGGGGCCGGGTTTCGGTCAACATCACATCTCCTTCTTCTCATCTCTCGAAGACGTCGACCGATTTGTACGATTCCCCGGAAGCGTCGGGTAGTGCCGTTCGGCCCTATATCACTTGCCTTCAGCCCTCGGGATCGGCAGTGGACTCGGGCCGGTCGCCGTCACGAGCCGTTGAGGCACCCAGTCGTCGACGTGCTGGAACCCATCTTGGAAGGGTCCGGCATCGAGCTCGACGGATGCCCTCAGTGAAAGTCGATAGAACTTCACGTGGGTGAAGTCCTCGAACAAGATGTAGACGGGGTCGGGTGTGCTGTTCGGGCCCTGGAATTGCTGTCCCGTCAACACGGTCTTGTTGGATTCGACGAACGTGTCGAAGTCGTCGCCCACCACGACGCCGAGGTGCTCCAAGCCCATCTTGTAGACGCGCTGATGCACGGGCGGGATGAGCTCGATGAGCGGGACGACTTTGTCGTCGAGGACTTCGAGTGGCTCGGCGGGGACGATCAAAGAGATTGGGCGACCGTTCCAGACGTTCTCACGATTGGCCACAGCGTGGCGTTCGAGAAGTCCCCGCACATGCACGTAGTGGTCCCACTCCGGTACCCGGTAGGCGAGATGGCTGAGGCCGAATGGGGAGATGTCTATGCCGCGTGCAGCGAGCCGGTCTCGCTGCTGTTCGGCGAATGCCCGGTAGTTCCCGATGATGTCCGCGATCGGATGCGCCATGATCGGTCCCTTCTGACGTCCCACGGCTGTTTGACGCCGCATGCCTGCGCTCGCGAGGAGACGATACCGGGGACGTTCGTGTGCTTGAGGCCCGATCGTCGCCGTGCTTCAGGCGGCTCGTACCTCGAACTCGGTGAGGGTCACCGGGCCGAATGACGTGATCAGCGCCACGTCGACCGCGTCCCGACCGCGACCAACGATCACCCTGCCGACGACTGGGCGGTTGTTGCGTGCGTCGAAGGTGTGCCATTCCCCATCGAGGTAGGCCTCGAACCATGCGGCGAAGTCCATCGGCTCGGTGGGCGCCGGGACGCCGATATCGGGGATGTAGCCAAACACGTATCGGGCTGGAATGTTCAACGCCCGGCAGAAGGTGATTGCCAGGTGGGCGAAGTCGCGGCACACGCCCTGTCCGGCGAGAAAAGCATCGACTGCCGTGGTCCAGGGGTTGGAGGCCCCGGCGACCCACTCCAGATGGTCGTGGACGAAATCGACGATGGCCTGCACCCGGTCCCACCCTGGAGCAAGGTCACCGAAGCGGAGCCATGCCTCGTGCCCAAGCTGGTCCGGGAGACAGAAGCGGCTCGGCATGAGGTAAGTGAGATACTCATCCGACAGATCCATGATTGGCGTCTCGGGCGTTTCGTGAGCGATGCGATCAACCGGAGACGACAACGAGACTTCGGCCTCGTACACGATTCTCGACTCCCCGGCCTCGATTGTGATCCGTTCGCAACGGTTACCGAACAGATCGACGTAGCTGTGGTGATCGGCGTCGGTCTCCCAACGTTCAGTCAGCACTTCCTGATCCCGTTCCGACGGCGCCACCTGGAACACTGCCGAAACCGGCTGGGGCGTCTCCAAGCCGAAGGTGCAGCCAACAGTGAGGGAGAGCGGCTCGAGGTCGATGCGGTTCAGCGCTCGCTCGTCAGGCGGTTCTCCCTCGAAGGTCAACGGGGAGATCTCTCTCCCGACGGGTGCAGATCAGCGTCGGAATATGTTGCGCACTTGCATCGGGGAACTGTGCAACCGAGCGTCCCTCGGTGCTCCTGGCTGGGATGGCCGCATACCACGCATCGACGCAGTCTCTCGGGTACCGGATCAGAGTTCCGTCTCACGCGGCTGCCGCAGTTCTCATGGACATGAGGTCTCCCTTCGGGAGGCTGGACCGCCATGGCTGACGCTCCGCTTGCCAGTCGACCTCGGGCATGCCGGACGCTTTGGCTCGCAGTTGTCCCGCCGGACGGAACCGCAGCGGAACGGGCGTCGTGGGAAGTCAGACCCACGGACTGTTGTAAGCCACGGTAGCCGAGGTGCATTGGTGACGGTGCTCGGCGTTGCTGTTCAGAGTCGCCTCATACCGCCTTGAACCCGGACGGCTTCTGAGTCGCTACGGTTCGCATCGATGGAATACTCAGTGTCGGACGTGTGTGGATGGCGCCGTGACCTGGAGTCGGATACCAGGGGGGAGTTCTGGATAAACCGGGAGGCACTGACCCAGAGGATGTCGAAGCTCTCACCTACCCAGCGAGCCTTCTTCAAATGGGGGATAGTCGAGGAGTTCAACAAGGGCCTGGAGCAGATCCTCGATCACGACCAGGCGGTAGGGGAGATGAGAGAGGATTTCCGCGATCAGTGATCGGATCACGGGCTCACGAGAGATGGAGTCGATAGATGGCGGAGACTGACGAGGAGAGGGCCGAGCGACACGAGCGTGAGCGTCTCGCCGACGCCGAGCGACACGACCGGGAGCGCAAAGAGGCTCATGAGCGTCACGAACGTGAGCGCCGGGAAGAGCAAGAGCGACTGGAGCGGAAAGACGAAGAGGATCAGGCGTAGCTGATCCCCACCCGCTTTTCGAACACCTCCGCTTTCCGCAGCACCTGGGCGGGCAGTTGCAGGATCGCCTCCTGCAACTCGGCGGCTGCCGGCGAGAGACCGGTGAGGCTCTCGATGTTCCAATCCTTGATCAGGGGTACCAAGACCCGATCGTGATGGATACGCAGGTTGTACACGCCCGCCTTGGCAACTTCGATCGATCGTCTCAGGAAATTGGGTATGGCCACCCCCGGCATCTGGAACTTGGAGAAGACGCGGTGGATACCTTCGAGCACCAGGTCGGGAGCCTGATCGAGCATTCCCTGCATGACACTCTTGTAGAAGATGAAATGGTGGTTCTCGTCGGCCGCGATGTTGCGCATCAGCTCGTACGCCGCCGGATCGTCCGTGATCTTGCCCGCGTTGCGGTGACTGACCCGGGTCGCCAGCTCCTGAGTGGCCGTGTAGGCGAAGATCTCCGTGGGATCGTCGAAGTTCGGCTGGTAACCGTTCATCATCGTGGTCTTGCGGTCATCCTCCAGCTGATGCGGATCGGCATTGCGTGAGGCGAGGAGATAGCTGCGGATCGCGATCGCATGCTGTCCCTCCTCGGCGGTCCACAGCCGGTTCCATCTGACGAAGGCAGACGTGTCGGGCATGTTTCTCTCGATCAAGGCGTGGTAGTAGGGCAGGTTGTCCTCGGTCAACAAGTTGAGGACCAAAGACGTCCGCGCATCTTCCGAAATGGTGCACTGGGAAACGTCCCACGGTTTCTCGCGGAAGCTCTCCCCCCTCTCCCAGGGGACTATGTCGTGGAAGTACCAGTCCGAGCGTCGGGTGAGGTGTGCTTCGGTGAGTGCGTCGACTTTGGAATCGATGGCCTCCACCAGCGCGAGCTTCTCTGATTGGGCCATGAGATCCTGTCGTTGGTACCGCAGACGTTAGGGCAGAGGTCTGGCTTGTCCTATTCACTGCAACCTGGGCTCGGCTCGATCTGCGACTAGCGACAGCGCCTCCGCTAGGGTGTGAGCAGTACGCATCGGTGCGTGCACGCCTTGCTTTGCTTCTTCGGCCCGTCGGATGTCGCAGCCAGAGGTCAACTGTCCACCCGGCAGGACCCTGGCGCTCGGTGACCGAACGACGGAGAGCTCAAAGGAGCACAACATGTCCACCAACCTCTACGTGGGGAATCTCTCGTTCCAGACGTCGACCAGTCAACTCGAAGGGCTGTTCGCCGACTTCGGTGAAGTGACGAGCGCACAGGTGATCACCGACCGGGACACCGGCCAATCCCGTGGCTTCGGCTTTGTCGAGATGAAGACCAGCGAGCAGGCCGATAGCGCCATCTCGGCTCTCAACGGCAAAGAGATCGACGGTCGCCAGCTCAAGGTAAACGTCGCCAAGCAGCGGTCTCGCTGAACCGGCGGCGCCACTAAGTGGCCAAACGAAGTCGCGAGAGTTTCCAGAAGCGGGCGCGTGAGAAGGCCCGTCAGGACAAGCAGGCCGAGAAGAGAGAAAAGCGTCAGTCCTCGGTCGACGACGATGAGAACGTCACCAAAGCCGAAGAGACCGCACTGATGGAGCAGTTCGCCTCCCTGAGTGAGCGTCTCGAGGTGGGACAGATAACGCCCGACGAATTCAACGAAGAGCGGGAGCGCATCTTTGGCGAGTTGGGCCTGGAGACCGACTGACGCTTCTTGCCGGGGTCGCACCTGGCGACCCTTTTCCCCGATCGCAGACACTCTCCAGCAGGATCAGACGCGCCCGCTGTGAATTCTGGATCAGACGCTCTGGCCTATGGCCCGGTGTGATCCGATGACATCTGTCACATCGAGATCGTGATCCATCTCACTACCCCCCGCCCCGGTTCCTCCGCATGATCGGTGGAAAGGAGGTAGTGCATGGAACATGTGCTGAAAATACGAGGTCTCGTTCACCGATACGGTGACCACACGGCCCTTGCCGGAGTCGATCTGACTGTCGGGGCGGGGGAGTGTGTCGCACTTCTCGGCCCAAATGGGGCCGGCAAGACGACCCTCGTCCGCAATGTGATCGGGCTGATCGAAGGTGAAGCCGACCTTATCGAGGTTGCAGGAGGCAACCCTCGTAGGGCGGAGACACGCCGCAGGCTCGGTGTCGTCCAACAGGCGGTCGGCTTTCCGAGGTCGCTCACGGTCGGCGAGATCGTTGGCGGTGCGGCGGTTCGCCGGGGTTGTCCCCCGGAGGCAGCCAGCCGTGCCATAGCCGAGATGGGTCTGACCGGCCTGGAGAAGCGACGGGCGAACAAGCTCTCAGGCGGCCAGCAGCAACGGCTGCAGCTGGCGATGGGGCTTGTCGCAGATCCCGTTCTGCTCGTCCTGGACGAGCCCACCGAAGGCCTCGATGTCAAGGCGCGAGGCCGGTTCTGGGAGACGATTCGGAGACGTCTCGACGACGGAGCCGGCGTGCTCATCACGACGCATCTCGTAGACGAGGCGGCAGCAGTCGCCGATCGGGTCGTCGTGGTCGATCGCGGGCGAGTCGTGGCGGAAGGGACGCCAGACGAACTGCGTCGGACGCTCCCCGACCGTCGCGTCGAAGTCAACACGAAGGTTCCGGCGAGCGTGATCAGAGCGCTCGACTCGGTGCACTCGGTCGAGCTGCATGACGGCCGCACCGTGATCGCGGCGACCGACAGCGAACTTGTCGTGAGGGCACTGCTGGAACTCGACCCCGAGGCCAGCGACTTGACCGTGGCGACGGCGAGCCTCACCGAGGTCCTCGTCGCGATGACCCAAGATGAGGAGGTGGCAGCATGAGCACGAGAGTCTTTCGCTCGGAGGTTCGAGATGAGGTTCTGGGAATCGTCAGGGAGCCAACCGCTCTCCTGTTCACGGTCCTGGTGCCAGTGGCATTCTTTGCACTGTTCGCATCGATGTTCGGCGACCACGGAGATGGCTTCGGCGTCGAGGCGGTGGCGACCTACGGGGCGTTCGGCGTGTTGTCCGCAGTGCTGATCAACCCGGGGATCGGTCTCGCCGACGCCAGAGAGCGAGGCTGGCTGCGGGTGAAGAGAGCGGACGGCACGCCCCTCGGTGTGACGCTGTCCGCCAAAGTCACTGCGGCACTCCCCTATGCGATCGTCACCCTGGTCGGGATAACCCTGGTGGCCCGTGTCACCGCCGGCCCACTGGACCTGTCGCAGGTACTGCGTGTCATGGGTGTGCTGGTGCTTGGAGCCCTGCCGTTCAGCCTGTTCTCTCTGGCTGTGGGTGCGAGGCTCTCTCTCAACGCAGCGATATCGGTGCTCAACGGTGTGCTCATCCCGTTGGTGGTCGTGTCGGGGCTCTGGTTCCCGCTCGAGATGCTCCCGACCTGGCTCGGAGAGATCGCGGTGTACCTGCCGCCCTATCACCTGGCGCAGCTGGCGCTGGCACAGGTCGACGGCGGGCCTATGTGGGGTCACGTCGCCTATCTCTTGGGCACCACGGTCGTGGGAGCGATCGCTGCAGCGTTGGCGTACCGTTCCTCGGAAGTGTGAACGACACCACGGTCAGACTCGAGAGCTCGGAACGCCTCGACGCGGGGCGTTCCGGTTTCTCGCGTTGGGCACCCCTGATCTTCTTCGCATTCATCCTCATCGGGCCGATCTTCTCGCCCGACGCCGGGCCCGAAGAATGGATATTGGCTGTCGGCGTGGTTGCGATAGCCCTGCCGACCTTCGTCATCTCCGAGATCCGGTGCTGGGACATCGGAGGAGCGACCGTCCTGATGGTGATCGCCCTGGCGACCGCCCCGCTCGGCTCCACAGCGATCATGGCGCTGCCCATCTACGCCGCAGCTCTCCTCGCCGGGTCAGCAAGTCGGGAGACACTCCGGCTCAGGCTCTCGGTTATCACCGCCTTCACGCTGGCCGGCTTCTTCCTGAGCACCATCCCATGGCCATTTCGGATCTTCATCCTCATCCCGGTGATCATGATCTGGGTCATCGGAACCGCTGTCTTCCACGATGTGTCACGGGACCATCGCGCTGTCACCCTCCAGGCCGAGAACCGCCGGGTCGCTCATCTCGCCACCATTGCCGAGCGGGAGCGGATCGCCCGGGACGTCCACGACATCGCCGGCCAGGCCCTCACCGCCATAATCCTGCGAAGCCAACTCGTCCAGAAGCTGGCCCCGACGGACCAGCGCCGCGCCACGGAGGAAGCCGGTGAGGTGGAACGGATAGCTCGCAATGCGCTCTCTTCGATCCGGGGGAGCGTGGCTGGATGGCATCAGGCGTCGTTGCGCGACGAGCTCGTCGTCGCTCGAGATGCGTTGGCAGCGGGAGGCACCGAGTTCGAGGCACTTGGGGACCTAGAGCTCGATCTGGCTCCCTCCGTCGAGAATGTTCTGGCGTTGGGTCTCCGCGAGGCGGTGACCAACGTCATCCGACATGCCAAAGCGAGCAGAGTGAAGGCCTGCATCGAAAGCCACGACGGAGCAGTGTCGCTGACGGTGACCGACGACGGGATCGGACCCACCAAGGGTGTCGGCTCGGGAATCCAGGGCATGCGCGAGCGGGTGATGGCTGCAGGGGGAACACTGGCGTTCGGGCCGGCTGCGGCAGGCGGTACCGAGCTACGGATCGACATGCCCTTTGGGGGCTCTTCATGATCCGCGTCGTGCTCGCCGAAGACCAGGCCATGGTGCGAGGAGCTTTCGCCGGGCTACTCGACCTCGAACCGGACATCGAGGTGGTCGCTGTCGCCGAGGACGGTCACCAGGGTTTGGCAGCCGTCGCAGAGCACGAGCCGGACATCCTCATCACCGACATCGAAATGCCGGGGATGACGGGCCTCGAGCTCGCCTCACGTCTCAAGGACCATCCAACGGTCCGAGTCGTGATCGTCACCACCTTTGCCAGAAGCGGCTATCTGAGACGAGCCCTCGACGCCGGAGTGTCCGGATACGTTCTCAAGGACTCGCCCATCGATGACCTGGCCGACACCCTGAGGAAGGTGGCAGCCGGCAATCGTGTGATCGCTCCCGAGCTGGCGGTGTCTGCTTGGGGTGGAAGCGACCCGCTCACCGACCGGGAGCGAGAGGTGCTGCGAGAGGTCGGCGAAGGGCTTCCCAACGCGGAGATTGCGCAGAGGCTCCACCTAGCCGAGGGAACGGTACGCAACTATCTGTCGTCCGCCATTGTCAAGCTCGGGGCCAGAAACCGCACCGAGGCGTTCGCCAAGGCCCAGGAGATGGGGTACCTGTAACCAGGGCGAGCTCCCAGAACGACCGCACCACTCATCCGTGGAGGGCCGGCTTGGGCGTTCCCGCATCGCTTGCATCGGCGGTCGTGGTCTGTCGGGAAGCGATGACCGCAATGACTACAGCGCCGATAGCGATGAGGACCGCGAGCATTCCCGTCACCCATATGCCAACGGGAAGCCATGGGGTCTTCGCTCCGATAGACGCCGACACATCCAAGCCCGCGGCGGCGTCGGTGTTCATCACCACCAGGGTCCAGTCTCCCTGCTCAGGCTCCCAGTCGAGGGTCTGTTGGCCGGGACCCTCTGCGTTCACGACCCAGAAGTCGACCTCGGAGGGAGGATTCGGGCGGGCAGATCCGGCGTGCTCGTCATATGAAAGCGACGACTGGCTCCCGAATCGGGTCACCTCGGCGTGACTCACGTCTGCGAGGAACTGGTCGACTTCGCTGGATGGCCCCACACCGAGGAAGAGTGACGAATCCCCGGCTGATCGGGCCCCAACCTGGAAGGTCCCGACGACCGCGGACGGAAGCCATTCGTCGGGGAAAGACCCAAGGTCGAGGTCGGTCGACGTGATGGCGTAGCCATCGGTGGACATCTCGACGACCGGGCCGGTGACGAATCCGTCCGGGCTCGTCTGAGTTCGGTGCAGCCATCCCAGGAAGATCGTGGCCGCCAGCAGACAGGCCGCGATGACGAAGAGGATCGTGCTGAGGACCCCAAGTACCACCTTCATCGTGACTTTCATTGCCTCATCTCCAATCGGAGCCTCCTGCAACCGATCATCGGTGATCTCGCACGACGGCACATCGGGGACTCACCCTGAAAGCGACCCTGAGATCCTGTCGCAAGCGGGGTCAGGACGTTTGCTCCGAGCGGAGGACCCCCAACAGGATCCGTAACAAGAGCAGAGTGGCGAAGGCGGCGATCGCCCACCCCAGCATCGCGAAGACCCGCACCTGGACACCGGCAACGATCGGCCCGCCTTCCGATGTGAGGAGGACGACTGAGATCCCTCCCAGGCCGATGGTGAGCAGCGTCAGGACAAACCTGTTGAGAAGGCGCTCCAACGTTCTCACCTCTTCGGGGAAGGCAAACAGCCTCACTCGGGCGGTGAGATGGCCGTTCTCGGCGAGACGAGCCACCCGGTCCAGGTGCCGTGGGGCCCGGCGCAGCAGGGGTCCGAACTCGGCCCACTCCTGAAGTATGAACTCACTTGCAGAGGACGGCTGCATCCGTTCCTTCATCTCGGCACCGCCTATGTCGGCGACGACCTCGAAGATCGGGTAGCGGGGGGATAGGGTCTCGAGTGTGCCGGCCAGCGTGGCGACGGCGCGGAACATGGTCGTTGTCGACGGGGGGAGATGCATACCGAGCCCGGCGGTCAGCCTGAGCAGTCCAGTCAGAGCCTCGGGGCCGGGGTACCCGGGACCGGTGAGAGAGGTCAGAAACTGGGCAAGGTGCCGCTCTATCTCGTCGGGATCATGTTCGGAAGTGATCGCACCCACCGTCGTCAAGGCGTCATAGAGAAGAGCCGGTTGTTCCAGCCTCATGGCCAGAAGCACCTCGTAAACCGCAGCCCGTTCGTAGGCGTCCAGCCGTCCTGTGATCCCAAAGTCGATCAGACCGATGGAGCCTTCGTCCAACATCAGAACGTTGCCGGGATGGGGGTCGCCGTGGAACCTCTTCCCGTGAAGCATCGCGCTGACTTGAGAACGGCAAAGTGCATCGGCGAGTTCACGCGCCCGGCCGGGATCGATGTCCCCGGTTCCGGACCTCGACAACGTGGTGCCGAACATCCGCTCCATGACCAGCATCCGATCTGTCGTGAGAGGCTCGACGATGGCTGGAACCTGGATCAATGGGTCACCGGCACATGCCGCACCGATCTCGATCGCGTACTTGGCCTCGACCGAGAAGCGAAGTTCACCGCGCAGGACCGCGGAGAACTCCGATGCGAGGGCGGTGACGTTGTACGCCTTTCCCCACCCTGTGCGTCGTTCGGCGACATCGGCCAGCCAACGGACGATGGCCAGGTCGGTTTCCACCTGCTCCTCCAAGCCGGGCCGGCGCACCTTGACGACCACCTCACGCCCGTCGACGAGTCGTGCGGCGTGAGCCTGGCCGATCGAAGCGGAGCCCAGCGGCACCCAGGTGATCTCGGCAAACACCTCAGAGACGGGGCTTCCCGTCTCTTCGAGGACAATGGCCTCCACTTGCGCCTTGGGAATGGGTGGCACGTCTGCATGGAGGAGACTCAGTTCCCGGACCGCTTCGGGAGGCAACAGGTCGGGCCTTGTGACGAGGAGTTGGCCCAGCTTGACGAACATCCCACCGGCCTCTTCGAGCGAAAGGCGGGTGCGCTTCGCTATCTCGGCCGCTGTCCGGGCCGACGCTTCTCCCCGCCCAAAACCGAGTAGGGGTGCGATGCCATGGCGGGTCGCGATCCTGGTCACCTGAAAACCCCGGGCCCACATCCTGAACCACCTCTTCAGCGTTCGAAACGGCCTGAAGCGCCGGTGCACGTCGCGGGTCGATCGCATCAGCTCGAAGAAGACCATGAGGGCCATCGTCGCCGGAACGGCGAGGACGAGCATCAGTAGGTAGAACTGGGTCCGGATCGTCTCGAACGCGTCGAAGGTGTCGAGGTCGCGGACGAGAAGAGCTGCAGCGCCGATGGACCCCAAGAGCAAGCCAAGGACGGTGGCCAGGATCGTCCTTCGCCATGTGATCTCACGCGTCCCCAGTAGCGATCTCGCCAGCCAGGCGAAGACCAGCAGGATCGCGAGGTTGCGGAGGAGGTCGAGCATCAGGCAGGATCACGTCTGTGTGACGGTCCTCGGATCGAGGACTCGGTGCTCTCAGAACTCCTCACGGTTGAACCGCCAGATGCCCACCAGTGCCAGGATGACGATCTCAGCTGCTGCCACGATCATCGGGACCGTGCGGTTGAAGGCCGGCGGCTGCTGAATAGCGAAGGAAGCCGCCACGTCGCCGAGCAACCACGGAGTTGCCATCACGATCGTCTCCGGCAGCATCCCCTTGAAGAATTGGCCCATCAGTATCAGGGTGATGCCGATACCGGCGATTGGACCCCGGCCCTTGAAGAGACAGCCCAGCGCAAGTGTGAGGGTGACGAAGAACAGCACGTTGAGCGCCGTGACCGCCACACCCATCGCGAATGGCCCGTAGGCGACGGACTGGGGGAGGAGTAGGCGGGCGGTGATGAGAAACACCACCGACGGGATGACGATTGCCGTGAGGGCGAAACCCGTGAAGTGGGCGATGAGTTTGCTAGCAACGAATGCAGTCCTCGATGCCGGTTTCGATACCACCCAGGCCGCCGTGCCCATCTCCCGTTCTCCCACGATCGCTCCCTGGAGTGTCAGCACGATCCCGATCCCGATCGAGGTCGCCCCGACCAGGAAGTAGGTCTGTACCGACTCCCTCATCAGTTCATCGGCAGCCATGCCGGAACTGTCGAGCATGATGACCGTGGTGACACCGTTGAGGATGAAGACCCAGATCAACGTCTGGATCCACCACAGCTTCGTCGTGAACCACTGGCCGAACTCCTTGCGTAGGAGGTTGCTGAGCCCGATCGTCCATCCATTCCCGCCCGCCGGCAGCAACTCCAAGGGGTCTGTCTGTGTCGCAGCGGTCATGTCTCCTGTCCTTCCACGAGATGGAGGAAGACCTCCTCCAGGTTGTGCTGCTTGCGGCCGAAGCTGGTCACAGTCAGGGCTTCGTCGCGAAGGAGCGACCTCAAGAGCATGGCGTCGCCAGCGCGTTGGTCGCTGACAGTGACAGTCATCCTGTCCCCACCATCGCTCGCGGACAGGACGACTTCGTTCACCCACGGCTGCACATCGAGGGCGGCCTTCGCCTTGGAGCCGTTTCCGCGAATGTCGATCTGATAGGTGCAGCCCCCGTCGAGGAGTTCAGAGGTGGTGGCGTCGGCCACCTTGCGGCCCTGGTGGAGGATGACCACATGGTCGCTGACCCGTTGCACGTCGTCGAGGATGTGGGTCGAGTAGAAGATCGTCGCGTGCTCTCGCAGACGTTCCATGATCTTGAGAACGTCGCGTCGCCCAAGAGGGTCGAGGGCTGCAGCCGGTTCGTCGAGCACGAGGAGGTCGGGATGATTGACCTGAGCCTGAGCTATCCCGAGCCTCTGTCGCTCCCCACCCGAAAACCCCTTGGTCGGGCGGTCGGCCTTCTCTGAGAGACCGACCAGTTCGAGTGTTTCCTCGATCCGGTCCTGGATCGCCGACTTTGGGCCTCGGAAGAAGAACCTTGCGGTGAACTCGAGGGTCTCCCGCGCCGTCAGGTGGGTGTAGAAGCGAGGGTCTTGGGCGAGATACCCGACTCTCGACCTGATCGCGGTGCTGTCCCGCACCGCATCGAGGCCGAACACGGTCGCTTGCCCGGAAGTGGGTCGGCTCAGCCCCAGCAGGAGCTTGATGGCAGTGGTCTTGCCTGCCCCGTTCGGGCCGAGAAATCCCACGATCGAGTGCTGCGGGACGCTCAGATCGAGACCGGCCAGCGCCTCGACCGACCCGAATCTCTTGGACAGGCCGGTGGCGTGGATGACGGTTGGGCTGTCGGAGGCCGCCACAACTGTGGGAGGCCGGGCTACGACATTGGTATCGGTGGATGCGGATTCCATGGATTCGATCCTCCACTCCGCGCTCCGACCGCACATCGGGGGTCGACCCTGATCTTGCACCCTTATCTCCAGACCCCGAGCAGAGGCGGACGAGTAGCTTCGGTGGGCTCATGGGCCGGGCACGCGACCCCCTTCTTGGCCGTCAGGCGGAACTGGATCTGCTTCGCGCTGAGCTCACTGAAGCCCTTGGAGGCAACTCCGCATTCGTGATCGTCTCTGGCGAGGCCGGTATTGGTAAAACGCGCCTGCTCGACGAATTGGAGAGCATCGCCGAGGGCGAAGGCTTCCTGACTCTTCGAGGACGGGGCTCCGAGTTCGATACCGAACGGCCATTCGGTCTCTACGCCGACGCCCTCGACGCATATCTCGGATCCCTGGATTCACAGGACCTCGAGCGACTCGAGACCGATCGACTGGGCGCCCTGGCCGGTGTCTTTCCGTCCCTGCACCAGATCGACAAGGCCGTCGACTTTCCGGCCAGTGTCACTGAGCGGTTCAGGGCACATCGCGACGTACGAGACCTGCTGGAGCGGCTGGCGGCCCGCCGGCCGTTGCTCCTGGTGCTCGACGACATGCACTGGGCGGACGGTGCTTCGCTCGAGTTGACTTCATACCTTCTTCGCAATCCGCCCCAGGGTGAGGTTCTCCTGGCGATCGCCCTGCGGCATGGAGCCGGCGGCACGGCGGTGGCGACAGCGATCGGAGTCTTTCAGGGAAGGCCTGACGCGCTGGCGATCGACCTTCAGCCGCTGGACGTCGAGAGTGTCATGGAATTGGTAGGGGAGGCCCGGGACCTGGATCTCCATGAGTTGCTTCGCCTCTCGGGTGGCAATCCCTTCTACGCCCTGCAACTGGCCCGATCCGGTTTCGATCACGCCTTTGTCGAGGAGCGAGGGCTCGAGGTGCCGCTACCGGTGGCCACCGCGATAGCAGTCGAGCTCTCCGGGTTGTCCTCATCGGCACGCAAAGTCGCTGAAGCCGCTGCAATCGTCGGCGACCCGTTCGATCTCGACCTCGCGGTGGCGGCGTGTGGCCTTCCCGAGCAAGCCGTCCTGGAAGCGATCGACGAACTGCTCGCGCGAGACCTGGTCAGGGAAACGGAGATCCCCAGACGCTTCCAGTTCCGTCATCCGGTCGTCCATCGCGCCGTCTATGGCGCGTGTGCCCCCAGCATCAAGGTGTCCTCTCACCGCCGAGTCGTCTCGGCTCTGCAGCAGAGAGGCGTCCCCGCCACTGCTCTCGCCACTCACGTCGAGCAGGCGGCCCGGCACGGGGACATGGAGGCCGTGGGCATCCTGACCCAGGCGGCGCGAGAGGTGGCGGGAAAGGCCCCAACCAGCTCGGTTCGATGGCTGACTGCGGCATTGAGGATTCTACCGGGCGACGCGGCGCCGAACGATCGGGCCGCCATTCTCAGGGACCTGGCTGCCTCCCAAGGCGCACTCGGCCACTTCGCCGATGCCCACGAGACTCTCGAGGAGTGTCTTGCTGTCGAAGGTTCGGGAGAGGAGGCGGTGGGCACCGTCGTTCGCTGCGCCGAGATGGAACAGCTCATGGGTCATCATGCCGAGTCGCGGACCAGGCTGCAGAAGGCCTATGACAGTCTCGTGGATCGAGTATCCAGTGCGGCGGTGTCGCTTCTGGTTGCCCTCACCGCCGCCAGCCTGTATCTGTCCGATCACGACCGGATGCTGCAATGGGGGGAACGTGCCGTGGAGGCAGCCAGGTCACTCGACGACCCAGCTCTGTTCGCAGCAGCCCTGGCTGCGCACACGATGGGTGCAGCTTTTGCCGGACGTGTGGAACTCGGTTTCGAGCTCCACCAGCGCTGTGCGGCCCTCATCGACTCACTCCCGGACGACGTCATCGTGGAGCGGCTGGACGCTCTCAGCAACCTTGCGGCCGCTGAGACCTACCTGGACCAGAACGTCCGCGGTTGTGACCACGGCGAGCGGGGTCTTCGCCTCGCCCGCGCACACGGCCAGACTCATCTCCTGCCGATCCTGACACCGATCCTGGGCACGTCGCTTGCTCTCACCGGGCGAATGGAGCGTTCTGCCGAGATCCTCGACGATGCCATCGAAGCCGCCCGTCTGGTCAATGACGCTCAGGGCCTTTCGATGAACCTGTTCAATCGCGCTCTGGCAGCGACGATGGCGGGAGACCTCGAGACGGCGATGCGGACCGGCTCGGAGAGTGTCCAACTCGCCGGCTTCGTCGACAACGGGGTGATAACTGCTTTCGCCGGAGCGATTCACGCCCAGACCTTGCTCGAGCTCGGGGAAGCCGAGGAGGCGCGGGAGCTTCTGATCGAGAGCGTGGGCGGAGAGGATGTCCCGTTGCTGGCGGGAGGTTGGAGGGCGCACTTCTTGGGGGTACTGACACGCTGCCACCTTGCTCTGGGGGACCTGGAAGGGGCTCGATCGACCGTCGAGAGGTTGGAGATCGCGGCGGCCGGGCAACGACTCGCGCTGACGAGGCTCATGGCGGATCGGGCTGGGGCCGAGGTCGCCCTCATACAAGGGGAGTCGAATCGTGCCGTGGGTCTGGCCCGCTCTGCGGTGGCCGCCGCCGAACAGATTGGCGCCAGCGCCCACGTGGCCCCTGTCCGTGCACTCCTGGGTCAAGCGCTCGTCGCCTCCGGTGCCACGGCCGAGGGGATAGGACAGCTCGAGACCGCCGGGCTGGAGTTCGATGCCCTGGGGGCGACCCGATATCGGGATCAGGTCGAGGCACAGCTGCGTCTCCTCGGGCATGCCACAACGCACCGGCGCACCATCAGAGGGCATGGCGGATCCTTCGGTGTCGAGAGCCTGACTGGGAGAGAGCTCGAGGTTGCCGAGTTGGTGCTCGACCGGCGCACGAACCGGGAGATCGCCGAGGAGTTGTTCCTCAGCACCAAGACGGTCGAGACGCACATGCGTCATATCTTCGAGAAGCTCGGCGTGTCGTCTCGGGTGGAGGTGGCTCGCGCTCTCACCCGATCTCGGGCGTCGACCTAGACCCACCCGACCGGCTCCGGGATTCAGGGTGGCGAATCAGGGTGCCTCCCCGATGTGATCGAACCAGCCTCAACCCATATTCCGGTTGTGGCGTCGTTCATTCTTCACCATCGGCATGAGCCAGCGGAGTGTCCCTCCTCCTATGCGGTCTGGAAGGGCTTCGAGAGTCCGCTACGCGGGCATCAGGCCATGTCCTCGTGCCGCTTTGGCGGTCATGAGATCTGGTGGGAAGTCGACGCCGCCGACGAGACCGGAGCCTTGGACCTCCTCCCCGACTATGTCGGCGACCGCACCGTGGCCATCCGTGTGAAACGAGAGGACATCCCATGATCAGGACCTTCACGCAGCGTCACTCACTGATGGCATTCGTCTTGCTGGCCTGTTTGTTCTCGTGGTGGTTGGTGCCCATCTCCGGATTCCCTCTCGGGTCCGGCCCCTTCTTCGCCGCGATAGTGGTCCTCTGGCTCACCGAGGGGCGCGACGGAATGGTGGGGCTCCTCCGACAGATGACGAGGTGGCGGGTGGGGTGGAAGTGGTACGCGCT
>DASTOM010000036.1:0-13872 GCA_035762545.1 Acidimicrobiia bacterium | reverse complement strand
GAGACACTTTCCCTCCCCATGCGGACGAGTGGTTTGGCATCCCTCCTGTTGAGATTGAGTTCACCGATGGCCGCAGTCGCAATTGGCTGCGGGACTTCACCGGAACGCTCCAACAGATCCCCGTCAGGGCGCCGTTCGACTGATCGCAAATGGCCGTACAGAGCGGAATCGGTCGTCGCCACTCGCTCTGATCGGTTGAGCGGCTACGACGGTGGCCGGACTTGACTACTCCTCCTCGCCGGTGACCTCCGGCGCCGCCTCGTCCTCATCCCTCTCTGACCAGGACCACGAGAACACCTCGGGATCGTCTCGGACCTCGACCCTCTCGTCCTCGGTAGGGGCAGGTGCGGCGGGCTTGGCGAACTTGGGTGCAGGTGGTTGCCAGGGGACAATCTCTTGGACCACTCCGGCATAGAAGTCGTTGACGACGCTGAGGACGGTGGCGATGAACCCCGGACTCCGACCGCTGGTCGCTCGTCCTTGCCCCATCTCGGCGCGCTGGACCAGCCGGAAGCGGTGCGGCTCTTTCCGCTCCTCATCGAGGGGGGCCATCCGGTCCTCGCGGGTCTCATCGAGGGTGGCCATCGCCGGGAGCCGGGAGTGGCGGGCGTAGGTCTCGATCACGAGGTTGGCTGGAGCCTGTCCGAGTTGACCCACCAGCCACGAGACCCGACCCCTGGCCCCTTTGTCTTGGGGGGCGGTCACGTCGAGGCTGGCGATCAGGCGGCGGGAGCGGAGGTTGGCCTCGATTGCGAGGTCACCGGCGGTGTTGGGGATTCGGAGCGCGCCGGAGAGACGCCCTTCGGTGATGAGAGACTCGATGAGGGCGTTGGTCCTGGCCCTGGAGTCACTCTGGCCCCGAGGCACAACGGGGTCCACGTCTACCCCAATCTCGGCGGAGAGTTGGAGAGCGGCGAAGCGGAGGAGTTGATCCCATCTCGTGGCCACGTCCCCGATCCCCTCGGTGCGCCGGGAGAGGGTTCCCTCCCG
Organism: Acidimicrobiia bacterium; assembly: GCA_035762545.1. Lineage (GTDB taxonomy): Bacteria > Actinomycetota > Acidimicrobiia > Spongiisociales > ZC4RG35 > JANQRA01. Next base: position 12,882 of record DASTOM010000036.1, on the reverse strand, counting down.
CGCCCCGTCTCTGACGCCGACCCAATGAGGCCCCATATCCCCGAAGTCGAGCGCACCGGAGTTGGGATGCTGGAGGTAGCGGATCAACTCATCGAGGAGCCACGCCTGCTCGGGATCGGACACCCCTTTGTGCTTTCTGATCCTCAGGGCCGCGCTGACGATGGCGGACCAGGAGAGATGGGAGACCGAGACCTTGGAGTTGGCCTTGACCTTCAAGCCATCGGTGGGATGAACCCCCTCCGCTGGTGCCAACTCGTTGGAGATGGTCAGCACGTGATCGACCCCGAACTCCCGAGCCAGGTCCCAATAGGCGTTGACCTGCTCGGAGGTCAAGGTGTTGGCCCCGGTCTTGACCTCGACAAACGAGGACCACATGTTCTTGCCGAACGACACCTGAATCAGCCCATCGGGGCGAACCTTCTTGCCGGGGGTGTTGACCTCGATGAAGGACTCCACGACCGCCTTCTGCGCCTTCGACGCTCCGAGGGGTGAGAGCAGATCGTGGGAGAGGTCCCGGACCATCGACAGAACCGCCAGGAGAGCGGACGTTGCTCGCTGCTCGGCCTCCTGTACCGAACCGATCCCCGAGACCGGGATGAGGCGAGCGCGAGTCCTGACGGGTTCAGATGACATAGCGAGAAACTACAGGAGAGAGCAGGGCTTGCGCTTAGCCTGACCGTTATGACAGCGGGACCTCCCGTTCCACCGGCGTGGGACACGGAGCCGGACGGCTCAGACCTTGACGGTCTCCGCACGCTGCTTCGCCGACAGAAACACACCCTCACCCAGGTGGCAACGGGGACCTCGATTGAGACCAAGAACGAGGAATACACCGACCGATCAGAGCGGATTCGACAGGCGTATCGGAGACTCGGGATTGAAAACCCATTCCCGTGGGCCGACCTCTGGGTCTTTTGGTCGTACATCGCCAAGTGGCCCTCCTGGGCAGAGCGGCGGGCGGAGTTGGCCGAACTCTTGGATGAGGCTCTTGACCAACTCTCGACCCTCGATCAGGACACGATCCCGTCCTGGGACCTTCCCGCCGATGAGAAATGGCGACCATTGGCCGAGCGCGCCTCGGACTTGAAATCGGAGTACGAGTCCGCGGAGAGCATTGACGACCACCAGGACGTGGGACGCCGTGCCCGCCAAATCATTATCGAGGCCGTCAAACTCGCCTGGGAGCCGTCGATGGTGGAGGGCGACGAGAAGCCGCCCAAGGGAGACGACGCCAAGGTCAAACTCGATCAGGTCCTCGGCGTCAGGATTTCGGGACCTGGATATGAAAGGGTCCGCAAGTTCATTCGGAGCGCGCTCGACCTCGGCCATGAGACCACACACTCGGAGGGCCAGGAGGGGTTGGAGGCGATGGCCTCGGCGATGGGGGCGATGATGGCCGTCCGCTTGCTCCAGGAGTTGGATCAGCCACCAGACGAGTCAGTGACAGGGGCTGAATGGCCGGATGAGTCTCCACCACCCGAGGCATATGTGGAGCCGGTCCCTCAGGAGTGGGAATGGTGACCCCATCACGCTCCAGGTCCGGGCACCACCATCGGCCACACGTGTGTCCAGAGACCCCAGGTGACCAGGAGGCCCCTTGTGAAAACCCGTACAAGGCAGAAACGGCATGGAGCCTTCCGGGAGAAGAATTGCGGGCAGGAGGGTCACTAGGCCCATCGGGGACCTGGCGCGTCAGGGTGAGAGCGCGAAAACAATCGCCCGCGCGCTGGCTTCCTCGCTTCCTCACTTGTGCGCTTCCTCACTTCCTCAGGACGCGACAGAGCCGCGGCCACGTAAATGGCTGCGGCTCTGGTGTCGTGTCGTGCTGGCTTAGGCCGCGGTGTATTCGGCGATGGTGCGAGGACGTGACGCGGCACGCCTCAGGAGTCCTCTTTCCTCATCGGCGAGGGCACATGATCGAGACCGATGACTCTGCCTCCGCCGAGGTCATTCCCGACTTTGGAGCATCGAGGAGCGAGCGTCATGGCTGACATGCCATCCCTGGACGACACCACGGTTGAGCGAGCGAGGTTGATCGCGATGACCGTCCGCAACGCTATGGAGGAGGTCCACGGGGGAAATATCGAGGAGAGCCTGACCGACGCGCAGATGGCCAGAATCAACCCGATCATCCGCAACGCCGTGGCGACCGCCCTCCACGCCCTCGACCATCTCTCTGAGCCACCCGCCGCCAAGTTCCTCGGCTTTCAGGCCATGCTCATCCCGTCCTATTGGGAGGAACCGACCCTGCTTGATGACTACGTGGAACTGTGGGCTGATCGAAAAGGCGTCTGACCGACGCACGCCTGACGCCCTTTTGACGCCCTTTCGTGAGATCGGTCCTCGGTCACCGGGGGCCGATTCTCGTTTTCGCCTGCTAGTTATTGATGATATTGGAGTGGAGCTGACGGGATTTGAACCCGTGACCCCCTCGTTGCGAACGATGCGGTCGAATCCCTCTGACCAGGGAAAACAGTGCGAATTAGCAGTCCTGTGGAGCGAGAGACGTGAGGCATCGCAAGACGGAGTGAGACGAAACAGCAGACCCCCCACCCGCCAAGGGCGATGATCGAGGCACGCGATGGCGCAGTTCTCAGCTAGCGCATATTGAGTCTCTTATGTCAAGGTGCCGGCGGTTTGTGGACAGGACTGGGATGGGCCACACCGTCTGGTGGTGGGCAGGCTCTTAATAGGTCACACGGTCCGCCAAAGGGTGGTGGGGTCGACAGGTCAATATGAAGACAGAAGTAGGGATACTTCGTCAGCCGGTTTATCGGGTCAGACCCCACCAAGGGTTCATGCAGCCATGGGGAGGTGTTTAAAGACTTGTCTGGCGACGTAGCGTTTCAGGCATCGCATGATCTCGAAACTGTTGAGCCCTTCGGCTCGACGACGCGCCACATAGGCCCGGGTTTCTGGGTGCTCATCCGGGTGAGCACGATGCGGTGTAGCGCCGAGTTGGCGTGACGGTCACCGCCACGGTTCCCATCGCCGCCCTTTCTCTCAAACACGGGCAAGGGGGTGGTCGCACTCCCGGGACGGCGGAACGGATCCGACCGAGCTGGGTCAAGCAGTTCAACAGGAGATCCACCGCGCGACCGGTGGGCGCCACCAGCGACTCAGCGCTCCCAGCCGGATAGCGCGCGGGTGCTTTGGCTTCGTCTGGGCGCTGGGCGGCGCGCGTTGTGGGCTGTGAGTATTAGGGATTTGGTCTAAGGGCTCAACCAGGGGATGGCCGGATCACGTCCGACCGGCGAGCGGTGTTGAACACCCCTCGCCGACATCATCAGCTATTGGTCTCGTACCAAGCGGCCCAATCCGTGAGATTGTCCAGGATGAGGTTGGCGCACACGGGCGTTCGTGCAAGAGCACAACCTGCCGCGGCATATTCATCCTGCAGTTCACCCCCTCCGGCGAACCGCCTGAAGCTCTCACGCAACTCGATGTCCTCGGGGTAATCGACCTCATACCACGGCTGCCCTGGTCCTGTGAGAACCCAACCGGGGGACCAGAGGCCGAACTCTCGAGTGGTCACCGACGGCGGTTTGCCCGCCGCGTTGTTCATGGCATTCGAGTAATGCACTTCGCATGAGAGATATATGAAATCCGAAGTGGACGAAGTTCTTGCGGTCTCTTCACAGTTTTCGACGAAGACTTGGGCTCCGAGGATGGACTCGTATTCGATCGTCTGGCTGGCCTTGGACGAAGTCGAACAGCCGTTGGAGGAGTCGGAGAGGAAGTGGGCCGTCTCACAGTCCCCTCCATACCAGGACTCCAATGCGACCTCCACGATTTCGATCGGCTCCACGTCCTCTCGCCACTCCACCCAGGTGTCGAGGTTCTCCATTTGGATGGTGGCGCAGACCTCGGAAAACGGGCCGATTGAACACCCTTCATAACCCTCGAAGCGACCTTCGCTGGCGAGGAAGGAGCCCATCCCGACCACGATCCATGAGTGCTCGGGAAACGCGAAGGCCGTGATCACACCGTCTTCGACCACGAAACGGTCGCTGTCCCCAGGGGAATCGACATAGCCGATCGCATCTGTCAATGCGTTTTGATACGGCGTCGTGCATTGGAAGACCCCGGGCGTTGACGGCCCTATGCAGTTCAGGGTCAATCGGCCCCCAATCGCGGCCTGATAGACCGATTCCTGACGTATTTCATCGTCGGTCCGATCAGGTAGCTCGAACAGGTCGGCGGCCCGCTCGCCGTCCCCGGAATAGAACGCGGCCACTCCGGCTTCGATTATCTCGCGATCGGTCATGGACTCGACATCCGGCGCCAGAGTTGTCGGCGTGGGTGCTGTGTCAGCCACCTCGTCTTCAAGGCTTGATGAGGCGAGATACAAGGCGACCACGACAAGGATGACGACTGACACCGCGGCGACACTGACAACGGCCATCCATCGATGTGTGTCCGCTCGAGGTCTTGGCTTCGCCTGATAGACGGAAGCCTGGTCGAGGTCGAGTGGGGTCATCTGGGTCTCCAGATGCCGGCCGTACTCCTGCATCAGGTCACCGAGATCGTGGGGCTTCATGATTCCACCCTCAGGTCGGCTCGCAGCTTGCTCATGGCCCGCCGGGCATGCAGTTGGACTGTTCCCTTGGCCGTTCCGAGCGTTTCGGCAACTTCGCTCAACGTCCAGTCGAAACAGTAGAGAAGCATGACCACCGTCCGTTGTCGCTCGGAGAGCCGGGCGAGAGCACCCGGAAGGGCAGGCTCCACCCAAGGAGGGTCGACAGAGAGGACTTCGAACAACGGACGCGAGCGGCGACGGTTCATGGCACGGGCCTTGTTTCGGCCCACCCCGTACAGATATCCGATCGGGTTTCTCGTCGCCAGCACCCGCTCCCAGTTCTCCCAGGCGAATGCCAATGCCTCCGCTGACGCCTCCTGGCCCAACTCGAGACCGAGAGAAGAAACGAGGGCGACGCGAAGCCTTGGTTCAGCCTCCGCGAAGAACTCAGCGAAGTCCCTGGTCTCGGCCCGATCGGTTAGCAAGAACACCTCTGTCGAATATAAGTGGCCCAGAAGAGGACTTGGTAAGACAAGAAGTTTCAGGGTGGTGTGGCATCGGGCCAGCGGTCATTCATGGGCGGGTAGCGGGCAACTCTGGCCATTGTGCTTCAGACCTTGGGTCGCTGTCTTACGCCCGACCTCGCGGAGGCACTTAGCAGAAGAGCATGGATTGAAGCGATCCTAGTTGCCGTGTGACGAGCACCGGGGCGGTCCTCCGAAACCTGACGCGCGCAAGCGGTTTCAAGGGTTTCTCTGTTCATGGTCATGCCTTCAGCGAAGTTTTGGGGATCGGACCGATCAGAGGCACGGTCTGAGAAGGTCTCCGAAGAGGATGAAGGAATGAGACGACTAGTGACTAGCGAAAGAAGTAAGGCATGAGCAGAAGGAGAACGGCCACTCTTGGAGTCACGTTCCTGGTCATCGCACTGGGAGCCTTGACCGTGCTCCCATCGATGGCGCAGGAGACGCCGCCTCCGATCGCGGTCGAGTTGCTGACGAGTCGGGCCGAGTTCACCGACGACGTCGATCTTCAATTCAAGACGAAGCTCGACGGCGCTGCCACCCACGTCATCAACTCGAGTGATCCGTCACGGACAGTGGTGGCGAGACTGACGATCCAGCCGGGAGCCCAATTCCCGTGGCACACCCACCCCGGCCCAGTGCTGGTCAACGTGGCCCAAGGTGAGTTGGTGTACGTCCAGGCGGACGACTGCGTGGAGCGGTCGTACCCGGGCGGAACTGCGTTTGTCGACCCCGGTAGAGGAAACGTACACACTGCGTTCAATCCCACGGCCGGAGTGACGGTCGTGGTCGCAACCTTCTTCGAGATCGAGCCGGGTGGCCCACTCACCATCACTGCGGGAATCGAGGCGCCGGACGACTGTCATGTCGAAGTTGGAGCACACTCACACTGATTCCATCGATCTGAAGGGGAGGACCGGAGTGGCGGCCCGATTCAATGACGAATCGGGCCGCACTCCCTTCGGCGCGAGACGATGATTAATTGACGGAGAAGAAATGACCGATCGAGACCTCCCCATTCGTGTGTTGGGTCCATTGGAGGTCAGGCCAAAGGGGGCACGGCGTCCCTGGGCGGACCGAAGCAAAGGGCACTCCTCGCAATACTGGTCTCCCGCGCTTCAACGGTGATAACCGCAGACGAACTGGTCGATGGGATCTGGGGTGAGGACCCTCCCCGGAGCTGTGCTGGCGACTGGGTGCAGGGGTGTGAGGCAGACGGTGCTGACGAGGTCCAGCTGTACAGCCGGGTGATCGCGGTTCACCCCAGGGCTTAAGCGCGGTGGCCACGTCTTCACGACTCATCGATGGCCCGCCCGTCTTCGCCGGCGGTTACCGATTAGCCGTACCGTTCCTCGAGCCGGTCGGCCAAGGCTTCCAGATCCTCCTCGAACAGTGATCCGTAGGTATCGAGAGTCATGGCTGCCGACGCGTGTCCGAGCATTCGCTGGACGGCCTTGATCGATGCTCCGCCGCTGATTGCGAGACTCGCCGCCGTATCGCGAAGGTCATGCGGCACAAGATCCGGTTTTCCAATCGCCTTCGCGGCAGGTGCGAATGTTCGTTTTCGAAATGCGTTCAGCCGAAGCGGCCCGCCTAGTGGAGCTGTGAACACGAGATCCTCGGGTTCCTTGCCCTCGAGCGCGGGAGCCATGGGGGTCATCACGAACCGGGGAACGATGACTGTCCGCGACTCATGGGTTTGGGCGGACCGAAGACCAGTCGCCCACTACCTCAGTGACCGACTCTTCAACGCGCACACGCCGACGACGGAAATCGACTCTCCCGGCTCTCAACGCAGCTGCCTCACCAAATCGCAGCCCCGACCACCCGAGGAACCGGATTAACGATTCGAACTCTCCAGATCCTTCGCGAGCATGTCAAGCTCATCAGCGTTTATGAACATCTGACGACGTGGGCGTACGGTCGGAGCCTTGACTCCTTCGACCGGGTTGGACTGGAGCAGGCCGTCGGCCACCGCCTGATTAAGCACCTGCCCGAAGATCTGGCGGTATGACCTCACCGTCGCCGGTGACAGCCCCTCGGCAAGGAGCAATGACAGCCACTCCCGTACCTCCTTCGTCGTGATCTGATTGAGCCTCGTGTTGCCAAACACCGGCATGATTCGACCCCGCAGCGCCGCCTCGGTGTTCTAGTCGGTCTTCCGCGCGACCGTTGGACTCCTCTGTTCCATCCACTTCTCGCAGTAGCCCGAGAAGAGCTCAGTCCCAGACTCTGGGTCGTGCCACCGCCCCGCCAACAGGTCCCCCTCCTCCAACAAGAGCCACTTCTCGGCGTCGGCTTTGCGACGAAAGCTCTTCGACATCTTCCGGCCATCAGGTGCGCGATAGCGGGCCCGCCACGGCTTCGGCCGGTCCGTTCGTTCTATGTGGCCCATTTGGTGACCCGTCTTGTGGGGCGTGTGTGGGGCGAGAGAAGTGAGAAGTGGCAAAATGACGTGAGTTCGTGTGAGTACAGGTGAGAAGCGAAGGTGAGAGCGTTTCGCCTGGTCATAGCCACTTTCTGACAGTATAACCAGGTTGCTGAAGGGTGGAGCTGACGGGATTTGAACCCGTGACCCCCTCGTTGCGAACGAGGTGCTCTGCCAGGCTGAGCTACAGCCCCTTGCGTCCGATCTGTGTCAATCAGCGGCGGTAGAGGCGCCTACAACTGACACAGAAGATCTGCGGGGAGAGCAGATTCTACCCCCAGCCGGGAGGCAGGCCAGATGGGCTCAGTCGAGCTCCACCTCGACCGCCTCGTCGAACACTTCGACCTCTCTCCCCCTCACTGTGACATCGAGACGTCGACCATCGGTGCGAAGACGCATCCGCCTCCGGTCGAGGTCGACGTACAGGATGGTGCCCCGGTAGCGAAGCTGGAAGCGGAGACCCTGCCAGTCGGTGGGGAGCCTCGGGTTGAAGCTGAGACCGTTGCCGTTCATCGCCAGCCCGGCGAAGCCGTAGACGATCGTCATCCAGGCGCCACCCGCCGAGGCGATGTGGACACCGTCTGTGGTGTTGCCCTGCAGATCCCCGAGGTCCATCCACAGGGCCCGGCGAAAGTACCTCATCGCCAGGTCCTCCCGGCCCGTCTGGGCGGCCACGATCGCCTGGACACACCCCGACAACGACGAGTCGCCGGTGGTGATCGGGTCGTAGAAGTCGAAGTTCGCCTTGCGGAGCTCGTCGGAGAACTCGTCGGGCAACAACAGCATCGCCATCACCACGTCGGCCTGCTTGAGGATCCGGTAGCGATAGATGACGAGGGGGTGATAGTGGAGCAGCAACGGGTAGTTCTCGACAGGGACCTCCTCCACCGGGAAGGGCTTCTTCCCCATGAAGTCGTCGTCCTGAAGGGTGATGCCCAGCTCGGCATCGAACGGGACGTACATGTCGCCGGCGCACTTCCTCCACGTGGCCAGCTCGTCCTCGGTCACACCAAGTCGCCGGGCCAGGTCCTCCCAACGCTGCGGGTGCTCATCGCTCATCCGGTCGGCGGACTCGGCGGCGTACGACAGGTTCAGCTTGGCCATCAGGTTGGTGTAGGCGTTGTCGTCGACCAGGGCCGTGTACTCGTCCGGCCCGGTGACCCCGACGATGTGGAACTGCTCACCCTTGTAGAAGCCGAGGCTCGCCCAGAGACGGGCGGTCTCGACCAGCATCTCCACGCCGATGTCCCATAGAAGAGCGTCGTCTCCGGTGATGTTGACGTACTGGCGGATGGCATAGGCGATCGCCGCGTTGATGTGATATTGGGCGGTGCCGGCCATGAAATAGGCCGAAGCCTCTGCCCCGTCGATTGTCCGCCACGGATAGAGCGCACCTTTCTCGGAGAGGACGGCTGCCCGCTCCCGCGCCTTGTCGAGCATCGAATACCTGTGACGGAGGATGCCTGCCGCCGCCGCCGGTCTGGTGAAGGCGAGGAACGGGAGAACGAAGATCTCGGTGTCCCAGAAGATGTGGCCCTCATAGGCCTGTCCGGTCACTCCCTTCGCCGGGATCCCCGCCTCGGCGACCTGCGCCGAGGCCTGATGCAGTTGGAACAGGGCCCATCGAAGCGCCTGCTGGGTTTCGGGGTCGGCGTCGATCTCGATGTCGGCGACATTCCAGAACTGGCTCCAGGCCCGGGTGTGGTCCTGAAGGAGACGGACGAGACCGACGTCGGCTGCTCCGTCGACGGATTCGCCGGCACGCTCCGCGGCCAGCTCACCCGTCTTGTACGAGGTGATCTTGTCGAGTTCTAGACGCTGGCCCGACTCAACCTCGGTGAAGATGCGGAGATGGGGACGGTCCTCGTCGAAGACCGGCTCGACCTCGTACTCGGAGTTGATGGCGTGTCGGACCCCGACCCCAAGACGCATGTCGGACACAGCGGTGCGATAGCCCGTCACCAGGCGGAGATCGTCGATCTCGAGGCTGGTCTGCTCCAGGACTCGGCGACCGAAGTCCTTGGCCCGTCTCGGGTCGAAGCTCACGTCCTCGACATGCAGGTAGTCGGTGTCCTGCCGGTTGATCAGATAGGAGTCGAACTTGACGCTGATGTCAGATGCGGCCACGAGGCTGACCCGCGTCGCCACGACGTCGGGCCTCGAGATCGTGACCATCCGGGTCACACGGACACGGACGTCGGCGCCGGAACTGGTGGTGAGCTGATACCGGTGCGAGAGGAGGCCGCGTCTCAGGTTGAGCCTCCGCCACCACCCGGTGAGCTGTGCGTGATGGAACGCGATCGGCTCCCCGTCGATGGTGAGGCCGATCACCGTGGGGTCGGGGACATAGACGATGGTCTGGCCCGTCGGAGGGAAGCCGTAAGCCTCCTCTGGATAGACGATCGGCCACGACTCGTAGAAGCCGTTGATCAATACGCCGGGCTGATGGGACGGGCTCCCGGTGTGGAAGCCACCCCTGACACCGAGCATCCCGTTCCCGAGGGCAAGGACCGTCTCCAGGAGGGGGAGCGAGTCCGGGTGAAAGCCCGACTCGACGATCGCCCACGGGTCGACCGGGTAGACGTCATGCGGCAGGACCGTGGCGCGGGTGGCGGGACGTCCGTTGAAGCTCACAAGAGCTCCCTGAGGTCGGACACGACCACATCGGCACCGGCTTCATGAAGCCGTTCGTGGTTTCCGTCCCTTGCTACACCGACCACGAGACCGAACTCACCGGCCGCGCCGGCCTCGACACCCGAGATGGCGTCCTCTACAACGGCACACGCTTGCGACGACACACCCAACCTCTCAGCCGCCTCGAGGAACGGGTCGGGGTGTGGTTTCCCCTGAAGACCCTCCGCCGCGATCACATTGCCATCGACGATCACCGGGAACGCGGTGTCCAAGCCGGCTGCGGCCAGCACGGCACCGGCGTTGGCGGACGAGGACACGAGCGCCATCCTGATCCCCGCCGACCTCAGATCTTCCATGAGGAGGAGCGCATCGGGATAGGGCTCGATGGCGTCCCTCGCCAGGATCCGGGCGAAGACCTCGTTCTTCATGTTTCCTATTGCACACACCGAATCGACGCCCGGAGCATCCGAAGGGAGACCCAGCGGAAGATCGACGCCATGTGCTGTGAGAAGGGTGGCGACGCCCTCGTAGCGGGAACGGCCGTCGATGTGGAGGTGGTAGTCGTCGTCCCGGTAGACGGCCTGGGACGAGGCCGCCACAAGAGGCAAGACCTCTTCGAAGACCTCGCGCCAGGCACGCTCGTGGACTCTGGCAGTCGGTGTGATGACACCGTCGAGGTCGAAGAGCACGGCCTCGATCCCGTCGAGGAGCGACGTGCCGGAGCGACTCGAGGTGGTGGGATCTGCCATGGCCAAACCCCTCCAGGCTAATTCAGGCCGAGAAGATGACCGGAGTTAGTTGATCCGGCGGTCGTGACCGGCCCACTCCTTGTCCCGGAGGACGTACTTCTGGATCTTGCCCGTCGATGTCTTAGGGAGCTGCTCCACGAGCTCCACCTCGTCGGGCGCCTTGAAGTGAGCCAACTGCGATCTCACGTGCTCGATCAGCTCGGCGGGCTCAACCGACTCCCCCGGTTTCAGAGTGACGAATGCCTTTGGCCGCTCCCCCCATACGTCGTGTGGCACGGCGACGACGGCGCACTCGAGGACCGCCGGATGCGAGACGATCGACCGCTCCACCTCGATGGTCGAGATGTTCTCGCCGCCCGAGATGATGATGTCCTTGGAGCGGTCACGCAGATCGATGTAGTTGTCCGGATGCCATACGGCGATGTCCCCGGAGTGGAAGAACCCACCCCGGAAGGCGGTCTCGGTGGCCTCGTCGTTGTCGAAGTAGCCCTTCATGACGTTGTTGCCCCGCATCACCACCTCACCCATGGCCTCGCCGTCCTGGTCGATATCCCCCATCGTCTCGTCGACCACACGGGTCGGGTCGGCGACGATGAAGGAGACGCCCTGTCTCGACATGAACCGGGCCTGCTCCTGAGCCGACATGTCGGCGACACCCGGCTGGATCTCGCAGACGGTGTGCGGCCCGTACGTCTCCGTGAGCCCGTAGACGTGGACGATCCCGGCGCCGAGGTTGCCCAGACTCTCGATCAGGGACGGCGACGGAGGGGCCCCCGCCGTGGTGACTGTGAGAGGACGATCGAGGAGGTGGGCGGCCCGATCGTTGACCAGCCCGATCAACACCGTGGGAGCCGCGTTGAGGTGGGTGACCCCACGGGTATCGATGAGCTCCCATATCCGGGCAGGGTCCACGGCGCGGAGACACACATGGGTGCCCCCGATCGCGGTCACGCCCCAGGTGGTGCACCAGCCGTTGCAATGGAACATGGGCAGGGTCCACAGATACACCGAGTCCGGAGTGTGCCGGGAGTGGATTATCTCGCCGAGCGCATTGAGGTAGGCACCGCGGTGGGTGTACATCACCCCCTTGGGCCGACCGGTGGTGCCCGAGGTGTAGTTGATCGAGATGGTGCGCTCCTCGTCGTCCACCGTCCACGGGAGTGGCTCGTCCGATCCGGCGGCGAGGAATGCCTCCCACTCGGTGGTGGCGAACGGGACCTCGGTCCCGGTCTCGTCGATGGCGACGATGTGCTCGACGGTCCCCAGCCCGTCGAGGATCTCACCGAGTCGAGCCAGCAGTTCGGTGTCGCCGACCAGGACCTTCGAGCCCGAGTGGTCGAGGATGTAACGGATCTCCTCCGGGGACAGCCGGGTGTTCACGGCGACGAGCACGGCTCCCAGCAGCGGCACGGCGAAGTGGGCCACGAGCATCTCAGGGACGTTGGGACAGAGGAAGGCGACACGGGCTCCGGCATCCACTCCGAGCCCCTGAAGTGCTCGGGCCACGCGGATGGTTAGGGCTTCCATCTCCTTGTAGGTGAGGGTCCGGTCGCCATGGACGATCGCCGTCTTCTCCGGGAAGGCGATGGCCGCCCGCTCGAGGAAGGAGAGCGGGGTCAGTTCGGTCCGATAGACCTTGCTCACGATCGGCCCGTCCAGGTGGGCCGGCGCTTCTCGAGGAAGGCGCTCATCCCCTCCTGGGCGTCGTCACTGGCGGCGTTCGACGCCATGATCGGCTCGGTGATCTCGTAGGCGGCGCCTTCGGGGAGGTTGGCCTGGGAGTAATAGGCGTGCTTCCCGGTGGCGATGGTCCGGGGCGAGAACCTGAGGATCCTGTCGGCCAGATCGCGGACCGCCTGGTCGAGTTGGTCGGCAGGGACGGCCTGGTTGATCAGCCCCCACTCCACCGCGGTCTCGGCCGACACCGGATCACCCGTGAGCAGCATCTGCATGGCCCTCTTGTGCCCGACGGCGCGACTGACCGGCACCAGGGGCGTCGAGCAGAACAGGCCGATCGAGACCCCCGGA
>DASTOM010000035.1:0-6731 GCA_035762545.1 Acidimicrobiia bacterium | reverse complement strand
CAGTAAGACCGCAAGAGCAGCTGATGTCCATATTCAGGTCGTAGTCCTCGACCGACCCGCCCGAGAACCGGCATTATGCGCTATCAGGACCGTTCGAGCTGGAGGCGCAGGATCAGCCGGCGACCGCGTCTGGCAGGGCGTTGTGCCAGCGATCGGAGGCGGGTGTGAGTTGGACAACCGAGTCGTTGATCGTGATGACGTCGCCGCCGATGGAACCGATCCTTCGAGCGAAGTCTTCAGGGAGATCCAGGGTGCCGGCCGCAGCGACGACCAGGAAGCGGTGCGGATCCTCGTTGAAGGGATGGTCGGCATGCACGGCCGCGCCGACTCCCGAAGCGATACAGATCTCGGCGAGGGCCACAGCCAACCCACCATCCGAGATGTCATGGAGAACCGCAGCCTGATGGGCCAACACTGCGGCCAGGTCGATGGAGCGTTTGGCGGCAGCCGGATCGGGGGCGGTTGGCTTGCCTCCCAACTCGCCGAAAAGACGCTGCACCGATGAACCGGCCAGATTGGACGACGCTACCGGGCCGACTTCCCAAATCTCCATCCCTGGTTCGGCTCGGCTGAGCCGGGGCGGATCGGCTGGGGCGGGGTCGGCCAGCCCGAGGAGCCCGACGACCGGTGTCGGGTGGATGTCGACTCCCTCCGTCTCGTTGTAGAACGAAACGTTCCCGCCTACGACCGGGATCTCCAGGACTTCGCACGCCTCCGACATCCCTTCGACCGATTCGATGAACTGCCACATCACCTCAGGCTTCTCGGGGTTGCCGAAGTTGAGGTTGTCGACCACCGCCAGCGGGCGGGCACCCGTGACGGCCACGTTCAGGGCCGCCTCGTAGACCAGGCGTTGTGACCCGATCCGCGGATCGAGGTAGCAGAGTCGTCCGTTCCCGTCGGTCGACACGGCCATCGCCTTATCGGTCCCCTTGATGCGAAGCAGGTTCCCGTCCGACCCAGGGCCGACCACTGTGTTGAGGAACAGCATGTGGTCGTACTGCTCGTGCACCCATGCCGAGGAGCCGATCCCCGGGTCCGCGAGCAGGGCGAGCAGCGTCTCGGCGATGTCGAGGCTGGCTCCGTCGAAATCACGGGCCTGTACCCCATCGAGCCAGTCGGGTCGCGCCGACGGACGGTCATAGAGGGGGGCGTCGTCGGCAAGGGAAGCGGCGGGGACCTCGGCGACGAGCTCATCTTGATATTTGATGGTGAGGGTTTTACCCGCCTTGACCTCCCCGACGACAGCGGAGTCGATCTCCCACTTGTCGGCGATGGCGAGCACGGCATCGACGTTCTCCGGGGCGACGAAGGCCATCATTCGCTCCTGCGACTCCGACATGAGCAGTTCCGGGGCGGTCATGCCGGTCTCACGGGTGTGCACTGCGTCGAGGTCGACGTTCATGCCGACCCCGGCCCTACCGGCGGGCTCGGATGTGGCGCAGGAGAGCCCGGCCGCACCGAGGTCCTGAACCCCGACCACGAGGCCCTTCTCATAAAGCTCCAGACAGGCTTCGATGAGCTTCTTCTCCTCGAACGGGTCGCCCACCTGGACTGCGGGGCGCTTCTCCCCGGAGCCCTCGTCGAAAGAAGCGGAGGCGAGGACGCTGGCCCCGCCGATCCCATCCCGGCCGGTGGCCTTGCCGAGGAGCACGGCGATCGACCCGGGTGCTCCTGCGGTGCCCAGAACGAGTTGGTCGCGTCGCAGGATCCCGAGACACATCACGTTGACCAGGGGGTTTCCGCTGTAGCACGGGTCGAACTCGACCTCTCCGCCGACAGTGGGGACGCCCACAGCGTTGCCGTAGCCGGCGATCCCCGAGACCACACCCTTGAACAGGTAGCGGTTCTTGGGCTCGTCGAGTGGGCCGAAGCGGATCTGGTCCCAGAGTGCGATCGGCCGCGCCCCCATCGTGAAAACGTCACGGAGGATCCCGCCGACCCCGGTGGCCGCCCCCTGGTAGGGCTCGACGAAGGAGGGGTGGTTGTGGCTCTCGATACGGATGGCCGCCAGCCAACCGTCACCGAGATCGACGACGCCGGCGTTCTCACCGGGACCGACCACGACCCAATCGGCCTCGGTGGGGAATCGGCCCAGGTGACGGCGTGACGACTTGTAGGAGCAGTGCTCCGACCACATCACCGAGTACATGGCGAGCTCGGCGGGTCGTGGGTCCCGGCCAAGGATCCCGACGACCGACTCGTACTCCTCGTCGGTCATGCCGAGTAGGCGGTGGACGCCTTCGGCCGTTGGCCGAAGGTTGGAGTTTTCGTTCCGAAAACTCCCGGGCTTGGTCGCAGTGCTCATGCTGGGACGAGGGAGTTGAGAAAGCTCTCGAGGAGGACGAGCCCGTCGGTGGAGCCGAGTAGGGCGTCGGTGGCCCGTTCGGGATGGGGCATCACCCCGACTACGTTCCCCGCCGCGCTGGTCACGGCTGCGGCCCGGCCCTGCGAACCGTTGGGGTCGTCGACGTAACGCATCACCACCCGCCCCTCGTTGGAGGGGTCGACCCAGTTGCCCTCGTAAGAGTTGAGGGGGATGCGGATCCGCTGACCGACTTCGGTCCCGCGGGTGAGTACGGAGTCGGTGTCGACCACCTCGACCTCGACGAACCGGCAGATGAACGAAAGGTCACGGTTGGCGATGTGGGCTCCGGGGATGAGCCCCGACTCGCAGAGCACCTGCCAGCCGTTGCAGATCCCGAGCACCGGGGCGCCCTCACCGGCGAGACGCTCGACTTCCTTCATCGCCGGGGAGAATCGAGCAATTGCACCGGTGCGCAGCGCGTCGCCATGGGCGAACCCGCCGGGGAGGATTGCCCCGTCGAACTCCGATAGGTCCGTCTCCCGATGCCACACCAGTTCGGCCTCCCCGCCGAGGGCGGTGATGGCGTGGACCACGTCGTGCTCGCAGTTGACGCCGGGGAACACCACGACCGCGGTCTTCATCGGCTGACCTCGATCTCGAAGTCCTCAAGAACCGGGTTGGCGAGGAGTTGCCGGCACATCTCGGTCACGCGCGCCCTGACGATCTCGGGGTCGTCGCCGTCGACATCCATGTGGATCACCCGGTCCATACGCACCGCCGTTGCTTCGGTGAACCCCAGGTCGTGAAGGGCGCGCAGGACCGTCGTCCCTTCCGGGTCGGCGATCTCGGGTCGTCTGTCGATGGTGACGGTGACCTTCATCGGCCCGCCAGGTAGTCGGCGAAGCTCTTGCCGGTGATCCTCTCGTATGCCTCCACGTAGCGCTTCCGGGATCCGGCGACGATATCTTCGGGGAGGTCGGGTGGGGGCGGGTTCTTGTCCCAGGGCTGGGCCTCCAACCACTCACGCACGTACTGCTTGTCGAACGAGGGGACGTCGCCACCTGGCTCGTACTCGTCGGCCGGCCAGTAGCGGGAAGAGTCAGGGGTCAGGACCTCGTCGATGAGGAGCAGCTCGCCGTTGGCGTGCCCGAACTCGAACTTGGTGTCGGCGAGGATGACGCCTTTGGCTGCGGCGTACTCGTTGGCCCGGGTATAGATGTCGAGGGATCGGGTCTTCAGTTCCTCGTAGAGATCGTCACCGAGCAACTCCCGGGTCTGGGCTTCTGTGATGTTCTCGTCGTGCCCAGTGGTCGCTTTCGTGGCCGGGGTGAAGATCGGCTCGTCCAGTTTGTCGGCGAGTTTGAGACCCTCGGGCAGGTGTTCCGTGGTCGGGCCGCCACCGTCCCGGTATTCGCGCCAGGACGATCCATAGAGGTACCCGCGCACCACACACTCCACCGGGACCACCTCGGCCCGTCTCACCACCATCGCCCGCCCGGTCAGTTCCTCACGCTGGTCGTCGGTGATGCCCTCGATGCCGGAGAGGTCGGTGGTGACCAGATGATTCGGCGTGTCCAGCAGATCGAAGAAGTGGAGACTCAACCCGGTGAGCACCTTTCCCTTGTCGGGGATGGTCTGGTTGAGGATCACGTCGTAGGCGGAAATCCGATCGGTGGCTACGAAGAGGAGGTGTTCGGGGTCGATCTCGTAGATCTCCCTCACCTTCCCTGATGCGATATGGGGTAGTTCCAGCACGCCGCGGGAGCGTAGCCGCATCACCGGATGCTCCCGGCGCGCCGGTTCGGAGAACTCCTCCTAGCCTGAGGGGGTGACCACCTTCGACCCGACCCGTGTCGCCGCCCTCCTCGAAGCAGACAACTACGCACGCGGTCTCGGGATAGAACTGGTCTCTGTGAGCGACGATCACATCGTGGTCGGTCTCGAAGTCACCGACCAACACGCCAACTTCCTCGGTGTCGGCCACGGCGGGATGGTGTTCTCCCTCGCCGATTGCGCCTTCTCGCTCGCCTCTAACTCGGCCGGTGCCGACGCGGTCGCCATCGACACCCATCTCGTGCTCACCGCGGCGAGCCGCCCCGGTGATCGGCTCGAGGCCTCTGTCGCAGAGGTGTCCCGGGGCCGAACCCTCGGCACTTACCGGGCGGAAGTCACCAGGGGTGACGGGCGGGTCGTCGGCCTGTTCACCGGAACTGTCTATATCAACCAGGGCTAGGGAGACCCTTGGGGTAGATTTTCGCGAGTTTTGGCTCTTGTCGAATACGCCGTCTTCCACCCGTGGAGGACGCTGACGGTCCTGGTGGTAGGGACACTTCTCGGACTCAGCGGCTTCTACGCGTATCAGGTGACCACCGCGTTCGCTGTGGTCACCGCTGAGGAGTTCGACCCGGGGGTGGCTCGCGTAGCCATCGAAGCCGCACCGGAGCCGGAGAAGGACACTTCGTCCGACCTCCCAATCGACTCCGACCTCCCAATCGACCCAATCGACTTCGTGTTCTATGACGAGCCGACGTACAGCCTGGACGAGGAACTAGCGCTGCTCGAGGAGCAGATGGCGGGTCAGACCAGGGAAGGGTCGTTCAATGCCGTTGCGTTCGGAACTCCCATCTCCGATGGGGTCTTCGAGACCTACCTGCTGGTGGGGACCGACGCCTCGGGGTTCCTCGCCGACACGATCGTCCTGGCGCTGCAACCGGCCGACGAGGCAGCACCGATCATGGTCAGCCTTCCCCGCGACCTCTTTGTCTGGAATCTCTGCAAGCAGGCATTCACCCGACTCAACACCGGCCTTGGCGGGTGCTCGGAGGCGGCGTCGGGCTCCGAGCTGCTCGCCATCATGGTCGAGGACTACACCGGCATCCCGGTCGACCACCTCGCCCGGATCAACTTCGACGGGTTCTCCCAGATCGTCGATGCATTGGGTGGGATCAGCGTCTGCATCGACAGACCGCGACGTGACCTGAAGGCCCACCTCCTCCTCTCCACGACGGGCTGTCAACGGGTGGATGGCGAGGTGGCCCTGGCGTGGGTCAGATCACGACACCCCGAGGAGCTGGTCGACGGCGAGTGGAGAGCAGTCGGGGGATCCGACTTCGGTCGTCAGGAGCGACAACAGGACGTTCTGTTCCAACTGGCGGGGCGCGCCGCTCGGTTCTCATCACCCGGTGAGTTGACCAACCGGCTCGCCGCCGTTTCACGGTCGGTGAGGCTGGACTCGGCATGGTCGTTCCCCGAGGCCATCGGTGCGGCGTGGAAGTACCGCGGCATCGAGAAGTCCGACGTGAAGCGGTTCTCGATCGAAGTCTCCAACCATCGGACACCCAGCGGCGCCGCAGTGCTGCTGCCGACCCGGCCTTTCCAGGACCAACTGGCCGAGTTCTACGGTCTGGGCTGACCGAACCAGCTAGCGCCTCGCCCGGGAGTGGAGGGCGAGAGCGGCGTCGAGTCTCTCGAAAACCGGTGCCGCCGTCTCGTTGATCCGCTCGAGGGAGAAACACGATGCCAGTTCTTCCGGACCGAGCGGAACCCCGTCATCGGCCAGGAGAAGCTCGTGGAGCGTCCCCTTGCCATCCCAGACGGCCATGGCATTGCGCTGGACGATCCGGTATGCCTCGTCGCGGGACAGACCGGTCTCCACCAGCGACAGCAGCACTGCCTGGCTGAAGACGAGCCCACTGGTCCACTCCAGGTTGGCCTTCATCCGGTCGCCATCGACCACCAAGTCCTCGATGAGCCCGGTGAACTTCACCAGCATGTAGTGAAGGACGATCGAGGCGTCGGGCAGGGCGACCCGCTCCGCCGACGAATGTGAGATGTCGCGCTCGTGCCAGAGGGCGACGTTCTCCAGTCCGACCTGGGCGTATCCCCGGAGGAGGCGTGCCATCCCGGTCATACGCTCGGACAGGATCGGGTTCCTCTTGTGGGGCATGGCCGACGACCCCTTCTGTCCCTTGCGAAACCCCTCTCTCGCCTCTCCGACCTCGGACCGCTGGAGATGCCGCACTTCAGTGGCCATCCTCTCCACAGATGCCCCGACCAGCGCCAGCGTCGTCAGGTACTGGGCGTGGCGATCGCGGGCGGTGACCTGGGTGGGTGCCGGCTCGACGGCGAGACCCAGCTGACGGCAGACGTCTGCCTCGACCGCCGCCGGGACGTGGGCGTAGGTCCCGACCGCACCAGAGATGGTGCCCACCGAGACGATGTCCTTGGTGGCTTCCAGCCGTTCCATGTTGCGGAGGATCTCGAATGCCCAGCTGGCCAACTTCAGCCCGAACGTCGTCGGCTCGGCCCAGATCCCGTGGGTCCGGCCGATCATGTATGTGTCACGGTGCTCCCGGGCCCTGGCTCCGACTGCGCCGAGCAGGCCGTCGAGTGCGTCGAGAAGGAGGTCCGTCGACTCGCGGAG
>DASTOM010000034.1:0-65408 GCA_035762545.1 Acidimicrobiia bacterium | reverse complement strand
ACGGCTCGTTGGCTATGTACGGACGGGATAAGCGCTGAAGGCATCTAAGTGCGAAGCCCACCTTGAGATGAGATTTCCCACCCGTAAGGGTTAAGGCCCCTGGTAGAAGACCAGGTTGATAGGCCGGACGTGTAAGCACAGAAATGTGTTCAGCGGACCGGTACTAATAGGCCGAGGGCTTGGATATAGAACCCAATTCATGACTTTGTGCTCGCTATGGAGCTCTCGAGAAGACCGGGAGCCGTTCGGCTGGACCGAACGACATTGAAAATTTGAGATTTGTCCGGTGGCTCTAGCGGTGGGGCACCACCCGTTCCCATTCCGAACACGGAAGTGAAACCCGCCAGCGCCGATGGTACTTGGGGAGTAGTCCCCTGGGAGAGTAGGTCACCGCCGGGCATTAAACGCCGAAGGGTCGCCGACTAGCGTCGGCGACCCTTCATTCATTTCAGGAGTCCCTTGGCACGCGGAAACGAACCGAATCACCAATCGAACCGCTCGGACAAGCGCCGGGGCGAACACAAAGGCAAGCGTCCCGAGCACAAGAGCATCACCTCGGTCAAGGGCGGTCAACTCCCAGCTTGGGTGCGCGACGAGATCATCCGGTCGACTCCCAAGGACCGTCGTCAGCCGGCGCTCACCAGTCTCAACAAGGCGATCGAGTTCTTCGCCGATGAGCGCTACCCGGCCGCAGCCTCCGAGCTGCGCAAGGCGAAAGAACTCTCTCCGCGCTCCGCTACGATCCGAGAACTGCTCGGGCTATCGGCCTACCGCTCAGGCAACTGGGATGAAGGGCTTCGCGAGCTTCGGACCTTCCGCCGTCTGACTGGTGACCTGATCCACTACCCGGTCGAAATGGACTGTCTGCGTGGTCTGGGCAAGACCCAAGACGTGATCAAAGCCTGGGATCGACTCCAGGATTACGACATCTCCGCCACGATCAACCACGAGGCCCGGGTCGTCTACGCGTCCTTCCTCCTCGACGAGGGCAGAGCCCGGGATGCCTGGCCGGTGATCAAACCGGGGCGTCTGGTTTCGTCCCCGACACAGGGTGAGCTGCGCCGATGGTTTGTCGCGGCGCGGGTCGCCCTGGCCGCCGGCGACACCGACGCCGCCCGTCGTCTCGTCGCAGCCCTGGATGAGCAGGAGCCTGACTTCGAAGGCATCGACGAGCTGCGCCGGCAACTGATCTAGCCGACCACCCGGAATCTGTCCCAGACCTCGATCACTCTGAGAGCTATCCGCACCTCCCCGAATTAGATAGGGGAGAGATGAAATGGATCTCAACTTGATCGTCCTTTGTGGACGTCTCGCCGTCGATGCAGAGGTGCGTGTCTTCGAATCGGGGACACGACTGATCCGTTACCTGGTCACGGCACGCGTGGACTACCCGCGGAGCCGAGTGGATGTGATCCCAGTGACCCTCTGGGACCCTGGGGACGAACTGGTGGAGACGCCAGGAGTCAAAGGTGAGCGGGTGTGGGTCTGTGGCTCGGTACAACGTCGTTATTGGGAGAGCCCCGACGGGAGACGTAGTCGGGTCGAGGTCGTGGCCGAACAGGTCAACTTCAAGGACGTCGAAGACCTCGAGCCCTTGACCGTGCAATAACCCCAGGTCAGGAAGGTATTTCTCAGGTTGACGCCGGGGGTATCGTGGGTCGGGTCCCGTCCGTCGACTGTCTTGGAGGTGTCGCATGCCCTGGTATTGGACCGATGAGGTCGCACCCGTTCTGGTGTCGAATGGCACCATCGACCAGACCACCGCACAGCTCCTCATCTCGATGCCGGTGGCTTATCGGAGCGAGCACGAGTCGCTCGAAGCCGCGGTCGGCGAGCTGCTCGACGACGGCGAGATCCCGCTAGCCGCCTGAATGCTCCACACCCTCCGGAGCCCCCGTTGGGCCGTCGCCACCGCCGTCGTGCTCTTGGTGACGGCGGTGCTCGTGGGACTCGGGCTCTGGCAGTTGGACCGGCTCGAACAGCGTCGAGCGGAGAATGCGATCAAGCAAGAACGCCTGGGATTCGAGCAAGTGCCCCTGGATGAGTTGCTCGCTGAGCACCCCGCCGACGTTGGTGGGATCGAGTACAGGGTCGCCACGGTCTCGGGCGCGTTCGACCCCTCGGAGGAGGTATTGATCCGCTCGCAGGTCGAACTCGGCCAGGCCGGGTTCCACGTGATCACACCGTTGGTCACGGGTGACGGGGTGGCCGTCCTCGTCAACAGAGGGTGGGTGCCGCTGGCGATGGACACCCCACCGGTGCCTGCCGAGCCTCCTGAGGGCGAGATCGGTGTCGAGGGCTGGGTTCACCTCACCCAGACCAGGCCACCTCTCGGCGCTGAGGAACCCGAGGGCGACCTCGACGTGCTCAACCGGGTCGACATCGATCGAATCGAGACCCAGGTGCCATACCATCTCGAACCTGTCTACCTGGTCGAGCTGGGGCAGGGGAGTGATGAACTGCCGATCACGGTCGACCCTCCGGACTTCACCGACGAAGGACCTCATCTGGCCTACGCCATCCAATGGTTCGGGTTCGCCCTCGTCGGCCTCGTCGGGTTCTTCTTCCTGCTGCGTCGTCAGTCGGGCAGCGCCAAACGGGCTCAGATCTGACTCAAGGCCAGTCCATCGACGAACTCGAAGCCGTCGACCCCGACGAGCTGAGCCGGGTCGAACCGGATCTTGGCGGTCCGCGAGCCGGCGCCGACGATCACCCAGTCACACTCGAGAATCCGACTGTCGAGCCACACCGGCAGGTCGGGAGGCAGCCCGAAGATGGTGACACCACCGATCTCCTGTCCGGTGAGCGCCTTCGTCGTCTCGGCGGGAGCGAAGCTGACCTTGCGCACTCCCAGGCGTTGCCGCACCTTTCCGTTCACGTCGAGCCGGGTGGTCGCCAGGACTACGCAAACCGCGTTGTGCCCCTCCGGTTTGCGTGACGCCACGAGGATGGCGTTGGCGGACTTCTCCAGAGGGATGTCATACGCCTCGCAGAACTGAGCTGTGTCGGCGAGGTCGGGATCACAGGCCAACTCTTCGTAGTCGAGATCGAGTCGTTGCAAGTCTCCGACTACTTCAGGTGCTGCGGACATACGAATCACGAAGGTAATGATTCGGACCTCGTCTCACCAAACGTGGAAGACTCCGGACATGGACGGGTACAACGAGACGACATACGGCCGGCTCTGGGCTCCGTACTACGACAAGGCTTACTCGTCGGTGGACGACTCGGCGATCGACCTGCTGGCGAGACACGCCGGCGACCCGCCTCGGGCTCTGGAACTTGCTATCGGCTCAGGTCGGATCGCCGTCCCGCTGCGTGAGAGGGGAGTCGAGGTGTCCGGCATCGACGCCTCAGCGGAAATGGTGGCGTTGATGCGGGCCAAACCCGGGGGAGCGGCGATTCCGGTCACGATGGGCAATTTCGGCGATGTCCCCGTCGACGGCGAGTTCCCCCTGATCTATCTGGCCTTCAACACCATCTTCGGGCTGAACAGCCAGGAAGAACAGGTCCGCTGCTTCCAGAACGTCGCCGACCATCTCGAGCCGGGGGGTCGTTTCATCATCGACTGCTTCGTGCCCGACGTGAGACGATTCGACAGCTACAACACCCGGGTCGGGGTGTCGAGCATCAACTCGGTCGACGAGCACTGGACAGAGATGACCGTCTACGACCCGGTCAACCAGAGACTGTCCAGTCACATGACCAGATACAAAGATGGAAAGACCGTCGTTCTACCGGTGCAGGTCCGGTTCGCCTGGCCCTCGGAGCTGGACCTGATGGCGCGGCTGGCCGGTCTCGAGTTGGAGGACCGCTTTGGGTGGTATGACCTCCGACCGTTCACCGAACAGTCGAAGTCTCATATGTCGATCTACGTGAAGCCCGGTTAGACGGCTTCCTCGGCAGGCTCGGACTCTTCACCGGCATCATCATGCTGAGCGGCGATCTGGGCCCGCACGTCGTCCATGTCGATCGCCTTCACCTGACCGATGAGGTCTTCCAGCATGTTCCCGGGGAGGGCTCCGGGCTGGGAGTAGAGGATGATCTGATCGCGGAACACCATCAGAGTCGGGATAGATCGAATACCGAATGTCATCGCCAGTTCCTGCTGGTCCTCGGTGTCGACCTTGGCGAACACGATGTCGTCGTGGGTCTCGGATGCGCTTTCGAACGTGGGTGCGAATGAGCGACATGGGCCACACCATTCGGCCCAGAAGTCGACGATGACTGTGTCGTTGTCACGGATCGTCTCTTCGAATGTCTCTTTGGTCAGTGCAACTGTTGCCATGGGTAAGCGTGCCTTTCGTTGGGAAGTATTCAAGGGTGGACGATGATGTAAACGCAACCACCCTTTGGGTAATTCCTGGTCTCCGGGCTTGGACGGCCGGAATCGCCTAGAGTTCCTACCGACGCTGATGAGTCCCCTCAGAAAGACCGGGAAGGACGAGACGACAGTCTGGCGGGTGTGCCAGGAGTGCGGTAATCGCTATCAGGCGGCCAACCACGGCTTCAAGGTGAACTGGTGCTCCACCAAGTGCGAGTCGACAGCGCTGAGGCGTCAGAGGGACGATATCGAGTCATCCTGGATTCGGGCCAGTTGGTTCTTACGCTGAGGATCATCCACACCCTGCACGGGTGAACCTGTGCCAATAGAATTCGGCCATGGATTGGTACTGGTGGCTCGCTCTTGTCGTCTTGGTCGCCGGTTGCGTCCTCATCTCGATCAAGTTGCTCGGTGGAATCACGGCGTGGGGCGGCGACCGCATGGACGGTCTTCACCAAGCGAGCCGCTTCTCAGCCGAGTCTGAAGCCTTCAGGGGCTCCAGAACGCCTGACAACGCCACCATGGATGGCAAGAACCGCATCGCTCCACCGACCCAGGACGGCGGGAGTGGTTGGTGAGAGGTAGGAGACATACGTCGCCAGGTCGCCCCTCGTGTGGAGTCTCCTGGGTTTCTCGAACGCCCATAATCCACGTTATGTCAAGTTATGGCATGAGAGGCACGCCTCCCAACTCACCATCGGCGAGCGCCTCTCCTAAGGGCTCCTGAGGATCCTCTCCATGGCCTTCCCCTTGGCCAGTTCGTCGATGAGCTTGTCCAGGTAGCGGATTTCCTTCATCGTCGACTGTTCCATTTCTTCGACCCTGATCCCGCAGATGACACCGGTGATCAGGGATCGGTCCGGGTTCATCCTGGGCGCCTTGGCGATGAAGGTCTCGACGTCGGTATCCGCCGCCAGCTCCTTTTCGAGTTGTTTCTGGGAGTAGCCGGTGAGCCAACGGATGATCTCGTCGACTTCCGCCTTGGTCCGGCCCTTTCGCTCAGCCTTCTCGACGTAGAGCGGATACACCTTCGCGAAGCCCATGGTGTAGATCCGGTGGTTCTTCTGGGGGGCGTCTACGGCCATCGTTTGCCTCATTCGGGTTGTGGGTCAGTCCAGCACCGTAGTTGACGGAAATCGAGGCGCCACCTCCTCGGCGAAGAGCCGCCAGCTGCGAAGGTTGGCCTCGGTGCCGGCCCAATCGCGATTCATGAAGATCATGCCGCCGATCCCGCCTGAGATCTCCTCGATCTCAGTGATCCTGGCGATCGCGTAGTCGGGAGACCCGATGATCTGGTTCTCCAGGTAGGTGCGGTACCAGTCTTCCGGTGATCCCTCGGGCCTGGGACGTCCGTTGACACCCACCTGAAACTCGTAGAACTCGCGGATGGCACCCTCGCGCAGCCCGGCCTCGGCTTCTTCGGTGGTCTCGGCCAGATGAAGGACGTAGCTGAGCTTGATCTGCGACCGGGACGCCGTTCGTCCGGCTTCCGCCGCCCCTCGTTCCAGGTCAGTCAGGATGTCCCGCACCCGATGCGGGATTCCTCCGACAAGGACCTCTCCCCCGGTACGCCCCATGAACTCGACGTTGCGGGGGTCGGTGGACGCAACTGCCAAGGCCATGTGTGGTTCAGTGAAAGGTCTCATCTGCAGTTCAGCCCGATCGAGCGTGAACCAGTCAGTTCGAGCCGAGACTGGCCCGTTCGACTCCAGTAGTTCGATCATCACTTCGATGCTCTCCTGCATCCTTCTCCCGGCATCCTCGGGAGAAAGTCCGAACACAGCGAGGTCCGACGGGATCCCACCTCCGATCCCCATCCCGAAGCTCACGCGTCCCCGAGTCAGGTGATCGAGGAAGATCATGCGGTCGAGAACCACCAGTGGATGGTGCAAGCCGAGTTGGATTACGCCGGTCCCGAGACGGATTCGCTCGGTCCGCTGCGCAGCGGCGGCGATGAAGGCCTCTGGCGATGCGATGTTCTCCCACCCTGTGCTGTGGTGCTCACCGATCCAAGCGTCGTCGAATCCCAGCTCCTCGAGAAGCACAACGAGGTCCAGGTCACGTTCGAGAGCCTCCGTCGGATCTTCGGAAGGATGATGAAGTGGTTGCAGAAACAGGCCGAATTCCATCTGGCCGCAGGTTAGGACTGATGGAGAAAGGCTTCAGACCGGCAGGGGGATGAAGCCAGCACGCCTATGGATGAGGCACCGGATGGCTGATCACGTTGATTCTGCCGCCCGGCGCCCTTACAGTGTCTCTGGTATGAACACCTCACCGCGCGCCCTCCTTCTCCTCATGTAGGGCGAGCGCGTATACCCGTGTTCGCCCCGCCCCCGACCAGGGGGCTTTTTCATGCCCGAACCACCAGACACACAGGACCAATCATGACCCCCCCAATCGCGACACCCAAGAAGATGCCATTCGAGAAGTACCGCCCATTCGTGCCTCTGGTGCTCGAGGACCGGACCTGGCCGAACGTGGTCATCGAAAAGGCCCCTCGCTGGTGCTCGGTCGACCTCAGAGACGGCAATCAGGCACTGATCGACCCTATGGATCCGCCCCGCAAGCTCAGGATGTTCCAGGCGCTGGTGGCGATGGGGTTCAAGGAGATCGAGGTCGGATTCCCGGCGGCGAGCCAACCCGACTTCGACTTCATGAGACAACTGGTCGACGACGACCTGATTCCCGACGATGTGACAGTCCAGGTGCTCGTCCAATGTCGGGACGAACTGATCGAGCGGACTTACGACGCCATCGCCGGGGCGCCGCGAGCCATCGTCCACTTCTACAACTCGACCAACCCGCTGCAACGCGACGTCGTGTTCGGCATGGACAGGGATGGGATCCGCGACATCCCGGTGAATGCCGCCAAGCTCTGTCGCAAGCTCGAGGAGTCGATGGGTGACACCCAGATCCGCTACGAGTACTCCCCCGAGAGCTTCACCCTGACCGAACCCGACTTCGCCATGGAAGTCTGTGAAGCGGTGATCGACGAAATGGACCCCTCCCCCGATGACCCGATCATCATCAACCTGCCGGCGACCGTCGAGTGTTACTCCCCCAACGTCTACGGCGATCTCATCGAGTGGTTCGGCAGAAACGTGAGCCGACGGGACTCGATCGTTCTCTCCCTCCACCCGCACAACGACCGAGGATGTGCCGTGGCTGCCGCCGAGTTCGGTGTCATGGCTGGTGCAGACCGCGTCGAGGGCACCCTGTTCGGGAATGGCGAGCGGACCGGCAACGTCGACATCGTCACCCTGGCGATGAACCTGTTCGCCAACGGGGTGGACCCGCAATTGGACATCACCGACATCGATTCGCTTCGCCGTGTCGCTGAGTACTGCAACCGTCTTCCCGTCCATCCCCGTCACCCCTATGTGGGCGACCTCGTGTACACCGCCTTTTCCGGCTCCCATCAGGACGCTATCAAGAAGGGGTTCGAGGCCCTGGACGACGACTACGCGATCTGGGCCGTCCCGTATCTGCCCATCGACCCCAAGCACGTGGGTCGCAACTACGAGGCGGTGATCCGGGTCAACTCCCAATCGGGCAAGGGCGGTGTCGCCTACGTCATGAAGGAGGAGCATGGCTTCGACCTGCCCAGGCGACTTCAAATCGAGTTCTCAAAGACGATCCAGCACATCACAGAAGACAGCGGCACTGAGATCACACCGAGCTCGATGTGGGAATCCTTCCAGGGTGTCTATTTCCCTGAGAAGGCCAGATTCCGGCTCCTCAGCCAGGAGTTGCACACCTCTTCGAGCGCCGGAAAAGGGCACACGACCATCGCCGCGCAGCTGGATGTCGAAGGTGAGAGCGTGACGGTCAATGGCGGAGGAGACGGCCCGGTCGAGGCTTTCGTACACGCCCTCCGTCGGCGCTGGGATCTCGCGTTCGATGTAGTCGACTACAGCGAGCACGCCATCGGCAGTGGTGCAGATGCCAAGGCGGTCGCCTACGTCGAGAGCTCCGGGGACGACGGTGTTCTGCGCTGGGGAATCGGCATCGACTCCAACATCACGACGGCCTCACTGCTCGCTGTCCTGGCCGCTTTTGAACGACAGCACGGCTGAGTCACACCGGCTCGCCGTGTCGGCCCTCTCCGGCTGAGAATCTGCCGGCGCCCGACACGGTCTCGCCCGAGTTGATCGTCGCCATTCCATGACGGAATTCGTTTGCCATGGCGTTCTGGACGCTCATGGGCCACTGCTCGTAGGCAGAACGCCGGTCGTTGCGCATGCAGTTCTGCGGGTAGCCGGCGATCTCGGTCGCCAACTCAACCGCCACCCCGAGAGCCCTGCCGGGTGTGGTCAGACGGTTGACCAAACCGATCTCAAAGGCCTCCTGTGCACCCAATCCCCTACCCGTGAGGATCATGTCCATCGCCCGGCTGTGTCCTATCAGTCGAGGAAGGCGTACCGTGCCCCCGTCGACGAGTGGGACGCCGAGACGACGACAGAACACACCGAGGACGGCCCCCTCCCCTGCCACCCGCAAGTCGCACCAGGTGGCCAACTCGAGACCTCCGGCGACGGCATAGCCCTCGATCGCGGCGATGACGGGCTTGGTCAACTGCATTCGCGTCGGCCCCATCGGGCCCGGACCCTCTTCCGTCAGTCGATTCCCGGCCTCCTCGGGCAACTGATGGAGATCGGCGCCGGCGCAGAAGTGTCCGTCGGCGCCGGTCAGCACGGCAACGTCGACGCCGACGTCGGTGTTGAAGTCCTGGAACGCCTCGTGGAGGAGTGCAGCGGTCTCCGCGTCGACCGCGTTGCGCACCTCGGGTCTGGTGATCGTCACCACTCGGATCCGACCCATCGTCTCCACCTCGACCTTGCCCATCAGACTCCTCCTTTGGATTGTCAGAGGCTAAGGGGACACACCGCTAATTTGCCCCGATGCCGTTCGAGATCACTCGAGAAGACCCCCGCACGAAAGATGTCACGGCGTTGCTCGAACGCCATCTCACATTCACCAACGGAGAGAGTCCGCCCGAGCACGTCCATGCTCTGGACGTCTCAGGGCTCCTCGATCCGTCGGTGGCGTTCTTCGCCCTTCGCGATGACGGAGTGTTACTCGGTGTCGGAGCCATCAAAGAGATCGAACCGGGGCATGGGGAGATCAAGTCGATGCACACGGCCGAAGAAGCCCGAGGCCGTGGGATCGGTAGTGCGATGCTCGACCACCTCCTCGACACGGCGCGACTCCGCGGCTACAACCGGGTCAGTCTGGAGACGGGGACCATGGATGGATTCGCCGCGGCGAGAGCGCTGTATGCGAGCCGTGGTTTTCAGAACTGCCCGCCTTTCGGCAAGTACTGGGAGAACGAGTACAGCGTTTGCATGACGCTCGAACTGACTCCGGTTTGACTTCAACTGTGGTTGAGGTTCTACGCTTTCACCACTCCCACCGACACGACTCCTCCTAGGCGCGTTCGCCTCCATAGTCTCGGGATCCGATGGCCACTGACCAGATGACAACCAAAGACGTTGCCATACTGGGCAATGGTCGACACCTGATCGGACGTCAGCTGAAGCGGGCACCGAGAGAATTCGCCATCGGTGGGCTCGGGACCACCCTCTACGCCGCGATGACGATTCTGTCGTCCTTCGTCCTCGGATGGATAATCGACGACACGATCATCCCGGCGGTCGAAGCCGGAGACGTTACGACCGCCGCCCTGGTGGGCTCAGCCGCCGCGATCATCGGCGTCGCGATCCTCAGGGGAATCGGGATCGTGCTCCGACGGTTCGGCGCCTACTACGCCCAGTACCGGCTCCAATATCTGGATCGAATCGCCGTGACTGATCGATATCTCGACCTACCGATCGAATGGCACCGGCGTCATCCGACGGGTCAGCTTCTGGCCAACGCCAACGAGGATGTCGAGGCGGCAGCCTTCATCGCCGGCCCACTGCCCATGGCATTCGGGGTCATCCTCATGCTGGTCGGCACCGCGGTCGTCCTCGTGATCACCGATCCCTTCCTCGCCCTGATCGGGTTCCTCGTCGGGCCGGCCATCTTCATCGTCAACTTCGTCTTCCAACGTCGGATGCGCGCCGTCGCGGCACAGGCCCAGGCCCTCCGCGCCGAGGTGGCTGACATCGCCCACGAATCGTTCGATGCGGCGCTGGTCGTCAAGACATTGGGACGTGAGAACGACGAGGTCGGTCGTTTCGGCGAGCGATCGGACGAGTTGCGAGACCGCATGGTCGAAGTGGGGAAGCTCAGGGCCGCCTTCGACCCGATAATCGAAGCCCTTCCCAACATCGGCATCCTCGCAGTACTGGTGGTTGGCGCCTGGCAGGTCGACAGAGGACTCCTCTCCCCCGGCACCCTGGTGACATTCGCCTACCTATTCAGACTGGTTGCGCTGCCGATGCGTGTGTTCGGTTGGTTGCTGGGCGAACTGCCCAGGTCGGTCGTAGGTCTCAACCGGGTCGAATCCGTCCTCGACACCGAAGAACGGGTCACCTACGGCCAGACCCGGGCTCAGGCATCGGGTGGGGCCGGTGCCTCCGTCGAGGGAATCGCATACCAGTACCCTGAATCTGATTTCGAGGACCTCGGGACAACGGTCCCCACACGGGTAGTCGAGCCCACCGAGGAAGGACGTGGCATCGAGTCGGTGACTCTCGATGTGACCCCCGGTCGAACCGTCGCCCTGGTTGGCCCCACCGGCTCGGGGAAGTCGACCGTCGCCCACCTGCTGGTCCGGCTATTCGACCCCGACACCGGTGAGATCTCCCTCGATGGGCACACCCTCGTCGACCTGGATCGAGACACCCTCGCCAGCGCGGTCTCAATCGTCTTTCAGGAGACCTTCCTTTTCAACGACACCATCTACAACAACATCTCGCTCGACGAGGACTTCACCGAAGAGTCGGTGCACGAGGCAGCCCGTCTCGCCCAGGCACACGATTTCATCGTTGGACTGGAGAAGGGGTATCAGACCGTGGTCGGAGAGCGGGGCGCCACCCTGTCCGGAGGCCAGAGACAACGGATCGCGATCGCTCGCGCTCTCGTGCGCCAGCCGAGACTCCTCGTTCTGGACGACGCCACCTCCGCCGTGGATCCGGCTGTGGAGAGTCAGATTCTCTCGGGTCTCAAAGAACTGGACACCACTGTCGTGATCGTTGCCTACCGACGCTCTTCGATCGTCCTTGCCGACGAGGTCATCTACATCGAAGACGGACGTGTAATGGATCGGGGCACCCATGAGAGTCTCTATGCGTCGCTCCCGGCCTATCGCTCCCTCATCGATGCTTACGACAAGGAGCCTGCGTGACCACCACCGCTCCACCGGTTTCGAATCGCACCCACCGAGGGGCATGGAACACCGTCAAAGACGGTCTCTCGCTGTCGCCCGAGCTTCGCAAGGGGCTGGTCGGGACTCTCATCATCGCCGTCGTCGCCACCGCAGGCCGTGTGGTCGTGCCGATCGCGATCCAGCAGATCCTCGACGGTGGGTTCACCGACGCCGGAGTCGACATGACGTTCGTGATCCAGATGACGCTCCTGGCCTTGGGTGCCGTACTCATCACAGCCCTGGCCACTGGTTGGATGCATCTCCGACTCGCCAAGGTCTCCGAAACAGCCCTCTCGGGTCTGCGCATTCGAGCATTCCGGCACATCCACGACCTCTCCATGCTCCATCAGGCGTCTGAGCAACGTGGTGTCCTGGTCACCAGGGTGACCTCCGACGTCGACCAGATCAGTCGTTTCATGCAGTGGGCAGGCCTTCAGCTCCTGGTCAACGGACTACAAGCAACCCTGGCCCTGATCGTGATGATGACGATGTCGATCCCTCTCGCTCTCGTAGTCGTGGCGATGATCCCGATTGTCGTCTGGGTGATCCGCTTCTTCCAGTCCCGACTGGAGCCGGCCTACCTGACCGTCCGGGAGAAGGTCGGTCAGATGCTGGCACTGATCGCCGAGACGGTCGTCGGCGCCCCCGTGATCAGGGCCTACGGCATCGAGACCCGCACCCGGGAGCGACTCGAGGAGGCGATCGAACAGCATCGTGAGGCAGGGACGAGGGCCGGACTCCTGTCGTCGAGTTTCTCAGGGGCGGGTGAGATCTCTTCGGCTCTGATCATCGCCGCAGTGGTCGTCGTCGGCACCGTCCTCGCAGTAAACGGCTCGACGACCATCGGCACCATCGTCGCCTTCCTCTTCCTCGTCCAACTGTTCGTCGAGCCCGTCCAGTTCATGGGTGAGGCCATCAACGAAGCGCAGACCGCGGTCGCAGGGTGGAGCCGGGTGCTCGACATACTGGAGATTGCCCCTGATGTCGCCGACCCGGGACCGGAAGGGGTGAACCTCCCCCGCCATCCCCTCGGGGTGCAGTTCAGCGATGTCGAGTTTCGCTACCCCCGGCCCGGCGAAACCGCCCACGAGGCAAATGCCTCGCCGGCTCTGAGTGGTGTCGACATCGAGATCCCTGCTCGCCAACGTGTCGCCATCGTCGGTGAGACGGGCTCAGGCAAGACGACGTTCGCCAAGCTCCTCACCCGCCTGATGGATCCCACGGGCGGGTTGGTCGAGATCGGGGGAATCGACCTCAAGAGGGTGCGGTTCGACTCGCTACGAGACCGTGTAGTGATGGTGCCGCAGGAGGGGATCCTCTTCCGGGGCACGATCGGCGACAACGTGAGCATGGGGGCCCCCGGCGCGTCACGTGAGGAACTGCTCGCTGCTTTCTCCCGGCTCGGGCTCGCTGATTGGCTCTCGGAAATGGCCCAGGGGCTCGACACGCCAGTCGGCGAACGCGGCGGCTCGCTGTCCGTGGGCGAAAGGCAGCTGGTGACCCTGGTGAGGGCTGCGATCGCCGATCCGGACCTCCTGGTTCTCGACGAAGCGACATCTGCGGTCGATCCGGCAACCGAGGTCCGCATCAACCGCGCTCTGAACCAACTGACGTCGGGACGAACGGTCGTCACCATCGCCCACCGACTCTCCACGGCGGAGAACGCCGACAGGGTCCTCGTATTCGACCAGGGTCACCTGGTGCAGGACGGCTCACACGACGATCTGATACGTGAGGGAGGCATCTACGGGCGGCTCTACGAATCCTGGCAACGGGGCACCCAGAACCTCCGCCGAGGCTAGGGCAGTTCGATCGTCACCGACCGTCCACCCCACCCGTAGACCAGGTCCCGTCCTTGAACGGTGATCTCCGAGACGGACTCGGGAATCTGCAAGCCCCCGATCGTCCTGGTGAACGGCTGCTCGGTGGCGTGGTCGTGGGTCAGCTCACGGACTCCGTAGATGACACCGTCATCGCCGATGACCCGGAAGGCGTCGGCATAGCGTTCCGGGCTGTCGTAAGGAGAGGTCATCGTCACACTCAAGGTCCAGGAACCAGCAGTCTCCCGTGCCTCCACCGACGCGACACTGGGGTAGAGGTCTTGTTCCAGGTCCACCGCCACACACTGATCCCGCCCGACGCCCCGCCCCGGCCGGAAGACACGACCCTCGACCAGGGCGGCACCGGGATCCTCGGTCGTCAGGTACCGCTCGATCGCCTCAGCGACGGCGCCCGCGGCAACCTCTGCGTATTCGGGACGCGCATACAGCTCAGCCTCGGCCGTGTTCGCGATGTACCCGAGCTCGACGAGGGCACTCGGCGTTTCGGGGATTCTGACCATTCCGTAGGCGTCGCGGCCCTCGGGGTTGAGGACAGTCATCACACCGGCGTCCGGAGACCGGTCCCAATCGATGTCGAAGGTACCCAATGCGGCCATGGTCCGGTCATAGAGCAGCCCACCGAGACGCTGCGAGTCCGTCGAGTCCTGCTGGACGAAGATCTCCACCCCGGGAATGTCCGAAGCTGGTGCGGCCGGGGCGTTGTGGTGGATCGACACGAGGGCTTCGGCCCCTACCAGGTCGGCGTAGGTCGACCTGGTTCGGATCGGGACCGGGTAGTCCCCGATCCGGGTCAGCATCGTGGGGATCCCGCGTTCGTTGAGGATTCGCCCGACCTCGAGACTGACCCGAAGGTTGATCTCCTTCTCCGGCAGCCCGGTCGACGCCACCGCACCGGTGTCGATGGGTCCGCCGTGTCCAGGATCGATCACGACACTGATTTCATAGATCGGTGACCCGTCACGCATCTCCAGGGGGTCACCACAGGGTGTGATCACCTCGACCAAGTCGCCGTTCGCCGCAGTCACTGCCATTGGGACCCCGTTGGGAGCCTCCCACGCCACGGGAGGCCACGGTGGCAAGGTGGTCGTGGGAGGGATGGTGGTCGATGTAATCGTTGTCGTGCTCGTGACGAAGGACGTGGTTGTGGAGGCGTCAGCTGCCCCAGGCCCGGGGTGCACTTCGCCGACACACGATACGGCTACGAGCGCGGAGAGGAGAACTAGTGCCCAACGACGCATCCCGCTCCACTCTGGCATGGCATTCGGTCTAGACGGCGTAATCTCATGGTGTGTTCGGACCCCTGAACGGAGTACGCACCGCGCTGGTGATAGCCGCCGGAATCGCCGCCCTTGTCTGCCTGGTCGTCGGCTACCCCGGCGCCGCCCTGGTCCTGCTCGTGGCGATCGCAATCCACGGTCTCGGCTGGTTCTACCTCTACACCCACCGGGATCAGGCATAGCCGGGTCATCAGGAGGTGGTCAGTCCCGGGCCCGCACCGCAGGGAAAAGCTCGTTACCGGTGGGGAACTCATAATCTCGCCACGATGGAAGATGCCGACGAGGGATCCGCAAGTGCGCGGCGACATGCCGACAACCGTGTGGACAGGTTCGCGGCGATCTTCGTCCTCACCGTCTTCGGGCTGACCTGGCCAGTTCTCGACCTCCTGGGCCGGAATGCGGAGTTCTTCCTGGCCCGCAGGTCGCCAAGAGTCGAGATCATCGCTCTGGCCGTGGTCGCGTTGGTGGTGGTCCCCGCCATCGTTGGCCTCATCGGGTCGCTTCCCGGTCGTGGAGGACGCTGGATCGGCCTCGGGTTGATAGCACTCACCGCGACATCGCTGGCCGATCTGTATGTCAGCCATCTCGACATGCCCTGGTGGGTTGCGGCGACGTGCGGCGCGATCCTCGGCCTCGGATTCGCCTGGGCCTTGGCGCGTTTCGCCCCAGTCGGTCAATTGGGCCGGTACCTGACGGCAGCACCAGTCGTGCTGCTCTTGGTGTTCCTCTTCACGATGCCGGTCGGTGCCGTCCTCCGTGAGCCCGATACGGTCGTGGGCAACCCGGTCGCGGTGAGTGACCCAGTGCCGTTGGTGGTCATAGTGCTCGACGAGTTCCCGCTCGCATCGATCATCGACCCGGACGGCGGACTCAGACGAACCAGATATCCCAACTTCGCCAGACTCGCCGACGACGGCACCTGGTACCGGAACGCGATGACAGTTCAGCAACAAACCGAGCACTCGGTACCTGCGATCCTGACCGGATCCGATCCCGATCAGTCTCTGATCCCGGTCGCAGGTCACTATCCGTTCAACATGTTCACGGCGCTCCGGTCGACGTACGACCTCTATGTGAACGAGTCCATAACCCGACTGTGCCCGCAGCAGCTTTGCGCCGGTCTCACCGCCTCCGCCGGCTCGCTCGTGCGCGACGTGGCGGTTGTCGCCGGTCACGTGCTCCTCCCGGACCCGGTCTCTCTGGAGCTCCCGCCAATCGATGGGGCTTGGGGCGATTTCGCAACGGCGGCCGGCGAGTTCGACGCCCGAGACGAGTTTCGTGCGCTGCTTCGCAGCGGTCAGCATGCCAGTATCGATCGAGGGCTCCATCAGATGACCACAGCCGATCTCTCGGATCCCACACTCTTCTATCTACACGCCATCGTCCCCCATCATCCGTGGCAGTTCCTGCCCGACGGTCGAAGCTATCCATTCATCGTTGGCTCGAACCCGGCGAGCTTCGAGGGGGGTTGGATCGACGACGAGTTCCTCGTTGCACAGGCGATGCAGCGTCACCTCCTGCAGGTGGGATACGCCGACCACGTCGTTGGTGAGGTCATAGAAACCCTCGAGGACCGCGGTATCTACGAGGAGGCGATGGTGGTGGTCACCGCCGACCATGGCATCTCGTTCATTCCCGGTGTCGAGCATCAGCGCAGGATCACCCCGGAGACGATTGGCGACATTGCTGCCGTGCCGCTGTTCATCAAGTACCCGAGAGGCGATGGAGGAGTCATCGACGACCGACGCGCCCTCACGATCGACATCCTTCCCACGATCGCAGACGTGATCGGCGCCGACCTACCCGGCGACGTCGAAGGCGTCTCCTTGCTTGGCCCCACCCCCACCCGACGCTCGACCACTACTACCGGTCCCGACGGGGCGGTGACCTACGGACTGGACGGATCCGAGAAGCTGGAGGTGGCGCGTCGGATGGAGGAGTGGTTCCCTGACGGTGACCCCTGGGCGTTGTTGCCTCCGGGTAGCCCTGACCTTCTGGGCACAGAGGTCGAAGCATCGAACCTCGACGCCTCGACGCTTGCCGTGAGCCTCAGGGAGTCGAACCTGTACCAGGACGTCGATCTGGACGACGACGTCGTTCCGGCGCGTGTTGCAGGTTCGGTCTGGGGTGGATCGGCTGACGATGACATGGTGCTGGCGGTGGTCGTCAACGGCGTGGTCGGTGCCATGACACGTACCTACGTGGACGACGGATCGACTTCGTTCCTCGCGATGGTGCCACCGTCGTTGTATTTGGATGGTGCCAACACCATCGAGATTGTGGAAGTCGGGGGCGATTCCCTCCAGCGTCTCAGCCGCTGATCGACCCTTCCAGGGCGTCGCCGAGGATCCTGGCTTCGTCGAGCAGCGCCAGCTGCGTCGCGTCGGGATCGGCACCGACCGGGCCACTCAGGTCGACGTAGATCTTCAGCTTGGGCTCGGTGCCGCTCGGCCTCACCAGGATTCTCCCGCGTTCGCCCAGCTCCAGTTCGACGAGCGGCTGCTCGCCGAGCCAGGCCGGGCGACTCTCGGCACCTCTCCGATAGTCGGTCACCGCTGTGACCGGATGATTCCCTATTCGGCTTGGAGGGTTGTCAGCCAGGGTCTCAACCGACCGGGTGAGACTCTCGACCCCGTCCGGACCTGCTCGAACGATCGAGTTCTGAGCACTGACCCAAAGTCCATGCTCACTCCACAGTTCATGAAGCCGATCCAAGACCGTCCTGCCCTCGTCGGCCAGGTCGGCAAACAGGTCGGTGAAGATCAGGCCCGCCGACATGCCGTCTTTATCACGAACCGTGGAGCCGATGGTGTAGCCGAGGGCCTCTTCGTAGCCGAAGACGAATCTTCCCAGCCCGTCGCCCTCGAGACTGAGACCAGCCCTCACGATCCACTTGAAACCGGTGAGGGTCGCAGTGTGCGTCGCTCCATAGGATCGGGCAATGCGTTGCAGCAGTGGACTGGAGACGATCGAGTTGGCGACGATCGCCGTGGCGGGATCGGTATCGTGTCGCAGCACGTAATCGCCGAGGAGCACCCCGATCTCATTTCCGCTCAGGGGTCTGAAGCCGGAGTCGGTCGGGAGCACCACGGCCAGCCTGTCGGCGTCGGGGTCATTGGCCAGCACGAGGTCGGCGTCGATCTCTCCTGCGAGCCCAAGCGCCAAGTCGAGAGCACCCGGTTCCTCCGGATTCGGAAATTCCACGGTGGGGAAGGTGCCGTCCGGGTCGGCCTGTTCCGGGACGGGAACGCATCCCTGGTGCCCGGCACGACTCATCAAGTCCAGGAACACGTCCCGTCCGACACCGTGGATCGGGGTGTAAACGATTCGGGCAGCCGATCCCTTCGATCTCGACCTCGTCGAGGAGACCTCGTCCCAGTAACGGTCGACTATGTCGGGGTCGACCGCCGAGACGAGACCTGACTTCTCACTGAAGGCCCTCTCGACTCTGGGGATGTCCCGGGCCGCAGGCGCGCGATCGATTGCCGCCTGGATCTCCTCGTCCACCGGTGAGACGATCTGGCTCGCGTCCGACCCGTAGACCTTGTAACCATTGTCCGCCGGAGGGTTGTGGGAGGCGGTCACGACCACCGCCGCGGCAGCACCGACGTGCTTGGCGGTGAAAGCGACCAGGGGTGTCGGTGTCACTTCCGGGAAGTAGACAACCGAGATTCCCGCCGCCGCCAGGACTCCCGCCGTGTCTTCGGCAAACTGACGACTGGTCGGCCGGGCGTCGAACCCAACGACCACGGGACGATCGACGTCGCCCAGATACGAAGCGAGGCCAAAGGTCGTCCTGATCACGACAGCCCGGTTCATTCGTCCCGGCCCTGAGCCGACCTCTCCCCTGATTCCGGCTGTCCCGAACGAGAGCACCGTGTTCATCCGCGACTCGAGTGCGGCCTCGTCGCCGCTGTCGATCACCCGCTGGAGGTCGGCGCCTGTCTCCGGGTCCGGATCCGCTTCCATCCAGGATCGAGCACGTTCGACGAGGTCTGTCATCGAGTTCGGAGGCTACAGATGGATCAGCGCGCGTTCTGCTGCCAGCTCCACGAGTCCCGGCACATGTCCCTCAAGTCCAGGGAGGCCCTCCAGTCGAGCTCTGAGGCCGCCTTGGTCACGTCAGCCCAGTTGGCGGCCACGTCGCCAGCGCGCCGATCCACGATGTCGTACGGCACCGGTCGGCCCGATTCCTCCTCGTAGGTCTTCACCACCTCGAGAACACTGTGTCCCGTGCCCGTACCCAGGTTGTACACGTGAACACCCGGCCGTCCGGCACATCTCTTGAGAGCGGCCACATGTCCCGCCGCCAAGTCCACGACGTGGACGTAGTCGCGAATTCCGGTGCCGTCCGGGGTGGGATAGTCCCCCCCGAACACCTTCAATC
Source organism: Acidimicrobiia bacterium (assembly GCA_035762545.1). Taxonomy (GTDB): domain Bacteria; phylum Actinomycetota; class Acidimicrobiia; order Spongiisociales; family ZC4RG35; genus JANQRA01. The sequence goes on along the minus strand of DASTOM010000034.1, from coordinate 46,267 downwards.
GTGGAAGCTGGCCGGCCGCCACCTTGGCCACGTAAGGCATGAGATTGTTGGGGATTCCCACTGGATCCTCACCGATCAGCCCGGATGCATGTGCCCCAACAGGGTTGAAGTAGCGAAGGAGCGAGACGCTCCACTCAGGGTGCGCCAACTGCACGTCCCTCAAGACCTGCTCCATCATGATCTTCGACCAGCCGTAGGGGTTGGTGGCAGTCCCCACCGCCATGTCCTCACGCAATGGAAGCTCGGTCGGATCCCCGTAGACCGTGGCAGAGGAGCTGAAGACGAAGTTCTGAACACCGGCGTCGACGAGTACGTCGAGCAGAGCGACGGTGCCCCCGACATTGTTCTCGTAGTACCTGATCGGGTTGTCGACCGACTCGCCGACTGCCTTCAGGGCGGCAAAGTGGATGCAGGCATCGATTCCCTCTGACACGATCTCGGCTAGATCGTCCCTGTTTCGGATGTCGGTCTGGTGAAACTCGGGGGCCGTGCCGACGATCTCGCCGACGCGGCGTACCACAGACGCCTGCGAGTTGGTGAGGTTGTCGACGATCACCGGGTCGTGACCGGCCTCCATGAGGGCAACCACCGTGTGACTGCCGATGAACCCGGTACCACCGGTTACGAGAACGCGCATCGATGACGAGGTTAGGGCGCCGCCGGAAGCGTGACTATGAACGACGAGTACTGGCCATCATGCCGGTAGTCCAGATACCCGTTCATCAGGCCGGCGAGCTTTCGGGCGACCGAGAGACCCAAGCCGACCGACTTGGCGTCGAGGAGACCACTCCCCCGCTCATACGATTCGAAGATCCTCTGCGCCTCATCGGCGTCGAGAGCTGGCCCGCTGTCACACACGTCGACGGCAACCGAGCCCCCTTCCCTTCGCACCCGCACCAGGATCTCGCTTCCGCCATACCGGATGGCGTTGCTGACGAGGTTGCGGAGGATCTGCCGGGTGCGGCGCGGATCGGCGATGACCGCGGTCGAATCGCTCTCCACCCGAAGCGCTATGTCGGCGTCGAAGCTCTCCAGGACTCGCTGAACCTCGTCGACGACCTCGAAAGACTCCGAGAACACCGTCACACGACTCATGTCCTCCCGGTAAGCGACCAACAGGTCCTCGATGATCCATGATGCGTCATCCGCCTGACGTGCCATCACATCGCAGATCTCTCTCCGCTCGGCGTCGGAGAACCCGTCGTAGTCACTGGCCAACTCCTGGGCCAGGCCGAGAAGCACTGATATTGGATTGCGCAGCTCGTGCGAGACGGTGGCGACGAACTCGTCTCGAGCCTTCTTCGCCTTGACCTTTTCGGTCACGTCGAGCAGGGCACCCTCGCAGTAGATCAGCCGCCCCTCCTCGTCGTAAACGGCTCGGGCCGTGTCCTGTACCCAGACTGTCGATCCGTCACGGCGTCTGAGCTCTACATCGAAATCGTGGACCTCCCCGGCCTCGGAGATCTGATTGAGCCACAGCTCCCGCTTACCAGGATCGACATAGACGGATTCCACACTCTCGAAGCGAGCGAAGAGGTCGTCGCTGGACTCATAGCCGAGGAGAGCCGCAAGAGCCGGGTTTGCAGCCAGCAGCTCCCCGTTGGGGGCGGACCTATAGAGGGCCACCGGAAGCCGTTTGAAGAGCTCCTCGATGCCCCCGATGAGCATCGTCACATCATCTATATCGGCACTTTCGGCCGAATTCTCCATCATCCTGTGGTACTCACCCGCCTGCCTCACCGGGGAAGATACCGTCCAGCGGGGTTATCTTGTCCGCCAGGTGGCCGACTATGTGATCGTTGGGGCCGGATCGGCCGGCTGTGTCCTCGCTGAACGTCTTTCTGCGAGACATTCCGTGGTGTTGATCGAGGCCGGCGATAATGCCAATGCCCTCGAAGTCAAGGTCCCCGCCGCCTTTTCGAAGCTGTTCAAGACCGGTCGGGATTGGAACTACAGCTCAGCCGCGGAGCCCGATGCGGAAGATCGATCACTGTATCTCCCCCGCGGGAGGATGCTCGGAGGCTCCTCATCGATCAATGCGATGCTCTACGTGCGGGGCCGACCCTCGGACTACGACGGATGGGCCGAGGCCGGCGCCCATGGCTGGAACTGGGACATCGTCCGACAGGTGTTCATCGACATGGAGTCCAATTCCCGAGGCCGTGACCAGCACCATGGCGACTCCGGGCCGGTCCGTGTCGAGGACCAGCGCGCTCCCAATCCGGTTACCCGTGCTTTCATAGATGCCGCGGTGGATTGGGGGGTTCCGGCGAATCACGACTTCAACGGAGACACCCAGGATGGCGTGGGACTCTTCCAGGTGACGCAGAAGCGCGGTCGACGGTGGTCGGCCGCCGACGCCTTTCTGTCCGCCGCGATGAGGCGCCCAACTCTCCAGGTGATCACTAGAGCTCTAGTGAGCCGCATCGTGTTCGACGCCGGGCGCGCCGTCGGTGTCGAGTATCGCGGTGAGGCCGGTATCGGGCGGGTGATGGCCGACCGTGAGGTGATCCTGTCAGCAGGTGCCTTCGGCTCTCCGCATCTTCTCCAACTCTCAGGAGTGGGATCGAGAGAGCACCTGGCCGATCTCGGCATCGAAGTCGAAGTCGATCTGCCCGGGGTTGGCGCCAATCTCCAGGATCATCCGGTGGTCCCGGTGATGTACGACTCATTGCGGCCAGGAACTCTGGATGACTCGGAGAACACGGTCGAGAAGCTCCGCTGGCTCCTCTTTCGAAGTGGTCGGCTGACCTCGCCTGTCGCCGAAGCAGGCATCTTCGTCAGGTCCGACACAGAGCTCACGGAGCCCGACCTCGAGTTCCATTTCGGCCCGTGTGCCTTCGAGTCTCACGGGCTGAAGCCCTACCCGGGCCACGCATTCACCATTGGCCCGGTTCTGATCAACCCCAGGTCACGCGGGCGGGTGCTCGCCACGTCGCCCGACCCATCGATTCCTCCCCGCATCGAAGTGAACTGTCTGAGAGAACCGGAGGACATCGCCGCTCTCGTCGCGGGAGTCGAGATCGCCCGGGAGATCGCATCTCGACCGCCGCTCGACTCGTTTCGTGGGGTGGAGAAGCTTCCGGGCCGCTCTGTGGTCGGTACGGATGCCCTGGTGGATTACGTTCGCAAGCGGGTCGAGTTGATCTATCACCCGGTTGGAACCTGCCGCATGGGCTCCGACGAACGATCGGTGGTGGATCCCGAGCTGAGAGTGAGAGGGGTCGAAGGGTTGCGAGTCGTCGACGCGTCCGTCATGCCCAAGGTCACGAGCGGGAACACGAACGCACCCACCCTGATGATTGCCGAAAGGGCGGCACGGATGATTCTGGGCGGTCAGTCTTCGAATGGCAGCTCGGGCTGATCGCCCTCGCGGACCAGTCTCTCCAGGCCATTCCACATCAGATGGTCCATGAAGACCCACGAACGTCGGTGGATGGCGCTCGGACCGAGAGCCTGGAGGTTGGCTTTGTGGGTCGGGCACGGATAGCCCTTGTTCGCTTCGAAGTTGTATCCCGGATACTGCGGAGCGAGGGCCCTCATGATGCGGTCTCTGGTCACCTTTGCCAGGATCGATGCGGCAGCAATGGAAAGCGAAGTGCGGTCACCCCTCACGATCCTCCGGGCCCCGCCGACGAAATCCCAGTTGCCGTCGACCAGCACCTGGTCCGGGGTCACACCGAGAGAATCCAGTGCGCGCCGCGCCGCCAACTTCTGTGCATCAGACATCCCCATCTCGTCACACTCCTCAGCGGAAGCGTGACCGACGGCCCAAGCCTCACACCAACCGGCGATCCGGTCGAACATGGCCTCGCGTTCGGGTTCGGTCAGCATCTTGGAGTCACGGATCTTGTAGACCCTCCGCTCCCGGGGCACCACCGCCGCTCCGACCGAGATCGGTCCCGCCCATGCGCCTCGGCCGACTTCGTCGACCCCGACCACGATGGACACGTCTCCCGCCCATAGCTCTCGCTCGACCGTGAGACCCGGTGACTGCCGCTTCAGACTGGGACGGAGACGTGGGACCGCAGTGACCGTCATGGCGACAGGGTAGGCACCTGCCGCCTCGTTTCAGTGGGTCAGCCGACGGTGATCTCCCAAACACCTGAGTCGGCCGGGATGGGCACGGTGAGGACGTTCGTCATCGACCCGTCCTCCGCCGAGTACGTGAACAGTCTCACGCTCGACTCCCCGGGCGTGATCAAACCGGGATCGAGGTCGACGGAGAACTCTCCCCAACATCCCGAGCCACAGCTGGCCATCAGGTGCTCCTCATGAACGACGCCGCCAGAACCATCCAGCACCTGGACGCTGAGAGAAGCCTCGAAGACGTTCGCCTTCCCGGCGACCGTGTACCCGTCTTCGCCGTCTATGACCGGTGTGGTCAGGAATATCGGCGCCAGGTGTTCGATGAAAGTCTCCCGGTCAACTGGGTCCGTGAGCACGATGCCTTCTGAGCCGAAAGCCTCCACCGGCTGACCGTTCACGGTGAAAAGGACTGATCCGAGTGTGTTGTCAGTGATCGTGTAGATCAGTTGGTTGAGCATGGTCACGTCGGCGAGCAGACCTCCTGCACCAGCCAGAAACGCCTCGTTCATATCCGCCACCCAGCTTTGGTCCGCACCCTGCGTCGCAGTCGTCAGGGAGATGATCTGAACCTCCGCAGGCACCGCATTCGCCAGGCCCGACGATGCAGGGAGCTCGGGCAGTTCCGTTCCAAGCACAGCCAGGGCCGCAGTGAACTCGTCGTCAGGGCTCAATGTGCCACCCGTGTCGGTGAGCTCGAGCCAAACCGGGACCAGCGCCGGGTTCCCCAGGAAGCTGTTCGCGGGTGTCTGATAGAGAAACACCGGGCGACTCCAGACTGATTCGACGGGCTGCGTGCTGGAGGTGTTGTCGGGAACCGTGGTCGTGGTCGCTTGCGTCGTCGTCGTAGCCGTGTCGGGAGCGGTAGTCGTGCTCGGGGCGGTCGTGGTCGTGGTGGTCCCGACCCCGACTGGTGCATCGCCTCTCGAGATGAGGAATACCGGGATCATCACTGCGGCGACCAATGCAGCCCCCGCGGCGAACATCAGGACAGGGTTGGGTCGCGGCTTCGACGGAGTGTGCTTTGCCATGATTGTCTCCTCCGGGAAGTCGGGCGCCTCCGGGGACATCGCCACCAGACGTCGCATCATGTCTCTGAATCGCTTTTCGTCATTCATGACAGAAGCTCCCCAAGTCGCTTTCGGGCACGGGCCAGATGTCTCTTGACCGATCCTTCAGAGATGCCCATTCGATCCCCAGCCGCATCAGGCGTCAGATCCTCCCAATAGGTCAGGTACACGGCGGAACGCTGTTGGACCGAGAGTCGACTGACGGCACGCAGAACGTCCAGGTCCGGAGAGCTCACCTCGAAGCCTTCGGGCTCGGCCACTTTGATCTCACGAAGTCGTCGCGAGAGTGTTCGACGGTGATGGTCGTTGGCGACCGAGAACACCGTGCGATAGAGATATGCCCTACGGTCAACGACCTCGGACCATGTCTTTGACTCGAAGGCCCGTAGACACGCGTCGGTGACCACATCCTGAGCATCGAACGGTCCGACCAAACCAGTGGCATATCTGGTGAGCTCGGTGCTGTAAGCCCGGTAGATCTCTTCGTTGTCCATCACGCCTGTAGCCGTGATCATGCCGGTGAGACGGAGCGAACACCGGTTTTGGGTGACACCGAAATGAAGATGAGCGGATGTGGGCCGTATATGGGCTCCAGAACCCCGGGTTCGTGAAAAGCGGGGTCAGTTGAGGTCGGTGTCCTCGGTGTACGTGGACACGACCGACAGGAAGCCGGGTTGGCGTCGGAGCACTCGACGCCATTGTTCTTCGTCATTGTCGAACGGATCCTCGGGTGACGCCTGCACCACGTACCACGACCCGCCGGCGATCTCTGCTTCGAGCTGCTCGCTCCCCCATCCCGCATATCCCGAATAGACCCGAACCGGGTGTGGATCTTCGGTAGGAGGCTCACCGAGATCGACCATCGTCAGACCGGGTACGCCGGTGGGTAGCCCGTCGGCTCCCAGGGACAACCCGATGGCGACAGCCGGGTCGACCGGCCCTCCGTAATACACGGTCGCAGGTTCCGGAACCCGATCCGCCCAGTCGGGGATATGGTCGACGACCGCCTCATCGGTGGGTCGGTTGAGCACCACTCCGACGCAGCCATCCTCGTCATGCTGGAGCAAGAGGACCACGGTTCGATAGAAGTTCGGGTCGAAGAGAATCGGTGTCGCCACCAGCAGGGATCCCGCGAACGACTGCATCCCTCAATCGTGGCACAGGGAGGCTCTCCAGGTGGCAGGGTCGGTTAGCGTGACCGTCATCAAGGCCCTGGTGAAACATCCCGATGAGGTCGGACTCCGAGCCGAGGAGGTTCCGACACCCCAGCCCGGACCTGACGAGGTTCTGATCCGGGTGCACACCGCCGGGATCTGCGGGACCGACCTGCACATCTACGAATGGGACGATTGGGCCGCATCGACAGTCCCGGCCCCGATGACGATCGGACACGAGTTCTCTGGCTACATAGCGGGCCTCGGCTCGAACGTATCGGGTTTCGTCGAGGGCGAGCTCGTCGGAGCCGAAGGTCACGTCATCTGCGGGCAATGCCGCAACTGTCTCGCCGGGAGACGGCATCTGTGTCACCAGCCACGTGGCCTCGGGGTGAACATCCCGGGAGCGTTTGCCGAGTACCTCGTCGTGCCCAAGTCGAATGTGTGGCGGCACGTCGATGGAATCGCTCCCGACATCGCCGCGCTATTCGACCCTTTCGGAAATGCCGTGCACACAGCCCTCAAGTTTGCGGTGCTCGGGGAAGACGTGCTGATCACCGGTGCCGGCCCGATTGGTCTGATGGCGACCGCCGTCGTCAACCACGCCGGGGCCAGGAATATCGTGGTCACCGACGTCAACGAGTACCGCCTCGACCTGGCCCAGAGAATGGGTGCAACCAGGACTGTCGATGCCCGTCAAGGCGATCTGGCACAGGTCAAGGAAGATCTCGGGATCCTCGAAGGCTTCGATGTCGCCCTCGAGATGTCGGGCAACCCTTCAGCGATGGATGACATCCTCGCGAACACGATTCATGGAGCGAATATCGCGCTGTTGGGAATTCCATCCGAGCCCTACCCAATCGACTGGTCCATCGTCATCTTCAACATGCTCAACATCAAGGGCATCTATGGGCGGGAGATGTACGACACCTGGTACAAGATGAACGTCCTGATCCAGTCGGGTCTGGACATCTCCCCGGTCATCACCCACCGTTTCCCTGCTGCTGAGTTCGATACGGCCTTCGAGGCGGTGCGCGCGGCCGACTCGGGCAAGGTGATCCTGGAGTGGACTGGCTAATCGAGCTTCGAGTTGAGCCACGCGACGATGTCGGCTACGACTTCAGGGCCTTCGGGCTCGTTGAGTGTCTCGTGGCGGAGCCCTTCGTAGACTTTGCGGTCGACGCAGGAGACCTTCCCTAGCTCCTCGGTGCACCAGGTGGGCACCAAGCGATCCTCGCCACCGTGTATCACCAGGGTCGGAACCGAGAGACCTTCCAGCTCGTCGTTCAGCCGTTCCAACTCCGCCAACGCCTCAGCTCCGAATCCGAGCGTCGCCTTCGACACGACGAGAGGGTCGGCAAAGTAGTCCTGTGCCACTTGGGGGTCGCGTGACAGATGCTCACCCTTGACCGGATTGGGTAAGGCCACCCGCGGCAATAGACGGCCCAACACCGGAATGACGGACTTCTGCCACCCGTCACCTCCAGCGAGAGCTGGTGCGGAGAGCACTGCGAGGTCGGGCTGTGGGCTTGACTCGTCGAGCAGATAGCCGAGGGCGATGGCGCCACCGAGTGAGTGGCCCATGAGAATCACCGGGCCACCCTGATCTCTAGCCCATTCCACATGACGCTGAACCTGGGCGTGGTAGCGAGTCCAGTCGTCGATGTCCCAACGTCTGCCGCCGGAGCCGCCCGCACCGATCAGGTCGAACCCTCGCACCCAGAAGCCAGCCTGCGCCAGGAGGTTTCCAGTGCGCTCGTAGCGACCGGAGTGCTCGGCGAGGCCGTGGACGAGGACGATGTGAGCCACTGGCTTTCCAACGGAAGCCCAGTCGCGGACCAGTTCCGTGCCGATCTCGGGGTTGGGGACCGCCTTGGCCTTGCTCATCATGATGGAAAGGTAAACCGTGTCACGTCGTTGGGAAACTCGGTCCAGGCGATCGCCTTCTGCGGCTCGAGGTACCGCATGCCCCCCGCGAAGTCACCCGACCACTGACCCGGATCAGGGGTGTACTCCGGGGCGTACTTACGGGCGTACTCCGCGGCCAACCTCTCCCCCAGTTCACCCGTGATCGGATCGGGCTGGAGTGACGAACCTTCCACGATCACGACCTCGCTCCCGGACTCGAGATGCAGGGCACATGCAGGATTGACATTGAGGTTCTTGACATGGAGTGTCTCCGGCGATCCGTCGTACCAGAACCTGTCATCGAGCCACACTCCCCAGCGTGGCACGACATGGGGCCGGCCGTCGGCGCGCGTGGTGGCCAGCCAGTAGTTCCTGCTCTCGGTGAGCTTGGAGACGACTGCCTCCCAAGACACCTCATTGGTGGCACTCTCCACCCCATACCCTTCCGGCATGACCGGCCGATCCACACGTGGCTCAGTCATGTCCGATGAAACGGTGGCTTGACGACCCTGCCCTTTGTCGCCCGGCCCCGGATCTCCACTTCGACAGTGTCATCGTCCGGTGGCGGCGGTGAGAGATAGGCCATTCCGACTCCTGTTCCGAGCATGGGGGACATGTTTCCCGAGGTCACGGTACCGGTACTCCCGGTCCCGGTGGTGACCGGGTACCCGTGGCGCGGTATCCCACGTTCCTCCAGCACGAAACCCGTGAGTCTGCGGCTCACGCCGTTGGCGTGCTGACGCTCCAGTACCTCCCTGCCTGTGAACTCGTGGTCGAACGAGACGGCGAAGTCCAGCCCGGCCTCGAGAGGCGTCGTGGTCTCGTCGATGTCCTCGCCCCAGAGCGCGAGGCCCGCCTCGAGCCGAAGGGTGTCACGAGCGCCCAATCCGCATGGTGTGGCCCCCGCGTCGACCAACGCCGAGAAAAGACTCTCTGCGACCTCCGTTGGCACACATACCTCCGCCCCGGGCTCACCGGTGTAACCGGTCCCCGCCATCGAAATCTCGGCTCCGTCCCAAACGGCGGTCTGGGTTCGGAATCGTCTCGGTGTGATGCCGACCACCGACTCCAGTAGCCCGGGTGCTCGGGGGCCTTGAACTGCCAGGAAGACGGTGCTGGGTTGCAGGTCGGTCGTCGCGCAACCCCCATGGGCGTCGAACCGGGCCATCACCCGGTCCTGGTTCGCCGCGTTGGGCATCACCCAGAAGTGGTCGGGCTCCCACCACCACACGATCAGATCGTCGATGATCCCACCTTCGGCGTTGAGGATCATCGTGTACTGGCAGCGGCCGGGTTGGATGCGATCGATGTCGTTACAGAGAAGAGCCTGCACCGTCTGGTGGGCATTCTCTCCGCTCAACTGGAACCGACCAAGGTGAGTGACGTCGAAGACACCGACCCTCTCCCGAACCGCCCGATGCTCGGCGAGGACCGACTCGTATTGCACGGGCATCTCCCATCCGCCGAAGTCGACGAACCGGGCGCCGAGGCTCTGGTTGAGTTGGTGAAGCGGAGACCGCTTCATCCGGTCAGGCGCTCGCCTCGATCCTCGAGACGGACGATGTCCGGCTCACCCGGCATCCGGGTGGGGGCTACGACGTCTTCGAGGTGGTCGGGCTCCTCGAGACCGTATTTCACGACCAAGTGCAGGTAATCGCGCTGGTAGAAGATCTTGCACCGGACGTCCGGGTGGTACTTCTTGAGCTCTCGGACTTTCTTGTTCTTCTTCGTCACCAGCTTCTGATTCATCGTGGTGATCTCGATGAACATGTCGTCGTCGGGCAGATAGAAGTCGGGGGTGAAGAACTTGACCGGCTCGCCGTCTTCGAAACCGATAGGGAAGCTCTTGGGCTCGTATTCCCAGGGAACACCGTAGAAGTCGAGGAGGAGGGCGAATTGACGCTCACTGTTGTGAGCGAAGTCGACCTCGTGTGCGGTTGGGAGTTCGATGCTCAGGGGGCTCCTACCTCGACGACCCCGGGTAGCTGTTCTTCATCTGGAAACAACTGGTGGATGGCACCCTCCACTTGATCCTGGACCGGGCCGATGGCGATGCTGAACACGCCTTGGCCCTTGCGCAGGACATCGACCACCTCTTGGTCGGAGTGCGCCGCGTAGATCGTTTGGCCATCGCTGAGCAGTGTGACATCGGCGAGTGGCTGATCGGAGTCCATCTCGATGCGGAGGATGTCGACGGCGGACCGGATCTTCTTCAAGCTCATCCCGGCATCCAAGAGGTTCTTGATGACCTTCAGTTGGACGACGTCTGTGAAGGAGTAGAGCCGCTGTGTTCCAGAGCCGTGAGCCTTGGCCAGGGACGGGACGATGAGCCCGGTGCGAGCCCAGTAATCGAGCTGCCGATAGGTGATTCCCACCAGCTTGCAAACTTGTGGGGCGCGGTAGCCGCCCATTTCCCGCTCGTCTGTCATCAGAATCTCCGGACTCCTCAGGTTACATCAGTGTAACTCCGCCACGGGAAAGCTAATTCGATCCCAGGAGCCGGTCAATGCTTTCCTGTGGAAAACTCGGCGATGGCACCCGGGGCCTCCTCGACCGGGCCGCACGCGGCGATGCTTCGGCGACGACTGCAGCGCATCGAAGAAGCCAGGAGCGTACGCTTCGCTGCCATTGCCGGTGATCTCCACCGATCCCGACGATGCGACACCTTCGCCCCTGGCCGAGGAGGAATTGGGAGGTTTCGGATGAGCGCGATGACGACGCGGCTCCTGTCTCTGCTGGCGATCGGGGCGCTGTTCGTTCTGACGACCGCTCCGATCGGCATGGCCCAGGAGTCATCCACCCTGGATTTGGAAGCCGCCCCGCCCACAGTGTCGGTGTGGGGTGAGGTGGTTCTCTACGAACTCGTCATCCAGATCCCCGACGCTGACCTACCGGCGACCATCACTGCGATGACCAGCGATCTGCACGGTGACCTCACCGATGCAGCCAACCCGGTTGTGATCAACACCAACTGTGAGGCTGGCGTGCCGTATTCCGTCACGCCGGGCAATACCGGAATGTACTGCTCGTACCAAGCTCTGGTGGACGGTGACCCCGGTGAGGTGACCAACACAGTCACGGTCGACGTCCAACTGGCGGATGGCTCCGACGTGACGCTCACCGACAGCTTCGCCGTGACCATCAGCGACGACCTTGGCGCGATCAGAGGGACTCTGATCGATTCGGACACCGGTCTTCCGATCCCGGACACTTATGTCTGGGGCGACATGGAGGGCTTCACCGATTCTTCGGGGGTTTTCTTCTTCGACGGTCTCGAGCCCGGCGCGTACAGGTTGTACTCGGGGAACGCGGCTCACGGAACCTCGGGGGTCCCCGTCGACTACAGGAGCGACTACGCCTACGAGTGGTACGACGAGGAACCGGTCGGTCTGTCGGGTGGATACTTCACGGCGATACCGGTCACGGTCCTCCCTGGAGAGATCACCGAGATCGAGTGGGAGTTGACCCGGGGAGGCGTGATCACCGGCAGGGTGACATCATCGGACACCGGCGAGCCGATCACCGACTACAACGTCACGTTCTGGCTAACCCGGACCGATGGCTCGACGGCACCGCAAATCTTCGGGAACTGGGATGGCGTCGAGTTCGCCGACGACGGTACCTACCGCTCCTATGGCCTTCGCGCCGGTGACTACGTCGCCTGCTTCGAAACCATCTACGGGTGGGAGTGCTGGGACGATCTCCCGTTCTCCTTCCCGGCCTCAACCGGCGTTCTCCCGACCGGTGACCTGGTGAGCGTGGTGTTGAGGCAGACGACCAGCGGGGTCGACGCCCAGTTCGCCACCGAGGGCGAAACTGGCAACGGAAACGGTGGAGACGGAGGCAACGGGGAAGGTGAGCCGGCGGAGCTGCCATTCACCGGATCGACCGAACCGTGGCTGGCACTCACCGCGATGGCGCTGGTCGTCGGTGGCGCCGGCGCGCTCGTGATCTCGCACCGACCGAAGACGAGGTGATTCGGGCCCGCTGACGACAGACTCTCCTCGGCTGCGCTGCACACGGCGACGTTTCGGGCGACGACCGCATCGCAGACGAAGGAAGTACCGACCGGCGTTTCGTCTGGACTGCACAAGACGACGTTTCAGATGACCTGTGCAGCGCAAACCAGAAACGCCCCGACCGAAGTCGGGACTCTTCGCTTTCAGCGACTGGCGCGTAGGAGTTGGGAGGCGCGATCGACCTGGTCTTTGGTTCCGACGACCACGAGACGCTCTCCTGCCCGAAGCACCACGTCGGGCCCCGGGTTCACAACCGGGGCATCGCTCCCCTCGACCGCGAGAATCAACGCGCCCGTCTCCTGGCGGATGCCCGAGTCTCGAATCGTCTTGCCCGCCACCGGGCACCCTTCCGTGATGTCGAGCTCCTCCACGCGGAACTCCACCGCATCGCCGTCAACCATGATGTCGAAGATCTGGGCAAGTTCGGGCTGGAGGGCCATCATCGCCAACCTCTCGGCTCCAACGGCCTGAGGTGCGACGACGGCATCTGCACCGGCCAGCCTCAGCTTGCGTTCCGACTCCGCCTCAGTGGCGCGACAGATGACCCGAAGCTCGGGTCGCATCGACTTCGCAGAGAGGGCAATGACGAGGTTGTCGGAGTCGTCTGCGACGCACGCAATCAGAGCCGTCGCCGAATGGATTCCGGCGAGATCGAGAACGTCGTTGTGGGTGGCATCGCCCTGGATGACCATGGCGCCTGTCGCTCGTGCGGCTTCGACCCTCCCGCCGTCCGCCTCGATCACGACGACCTCGACATCTCGGTCGTGCAGTGTCGACCAGGTCCCGCGCCCGACCCGACCGAATCCGCACACGATGACATGCCCGGACATTCGTGAGATTTCGCGGTGCATCTTCCTCCTCCGGCGGGTCCCGCCGAGCTCGATCACGTACTCGAAAGACGAGACGGCAGTGTAGAGAGCGGCCCCGATCCCCATCGCGATGATGGCCATCGTCCAAATCCGCCCCGTCATCGAGAGCGGAAACTCCTGTTGGAAACCCACCGTGCTGACGGTGATGACCACCATGTACAGGGCGTCGAAGACCGGGACGCCCGCGATGAGCACATACCCGATAGTCCCCACCACTATCACCATGGAGAGCAGGCCTATCCCGTAGACGACCTGTCGTCCTGGGTTCAAGTGAGAGCCGTCACTGGTTCTGTTCGCCCCCGAGGAAGTCCTCGACGGTTGCCTCTTCGAGGAATTCACGGAAGCGGGCTACCTCTTCCTCCTCGTCGTCTTCCTCGAAGTGGACTGCCGCCTCGTCGAGAACCGCTGGCGCCGCGAACACGGGTGTGCCGGTGCGGACAGCCAGAGCGATGGCGTCGGAGGGACGTGACGACACCTTGACCTCTTCGCCCGATGCATCGATGGTGAGGTCGGCGAAGAAGACCGAGTCCCGCATCTCGGTGATGACGACCCGGACGGCGAGAGCGCCGACGGCGTCGAGTACAGACCTCATCAAATCGTGAGTGAGGGGGCGAGGCGGCTGCACGCCCTCCATCGCGGTGGCGATAGCTGTTGCCTCATTGGCTCCGATCCAGATTGGGAGATATCGGCTGCCACCCTCCTCCCGAAGCAGCACGATCGGTTGATTCGAGGGCAACTCGACCCTCACACCAACCACCTCCATTGGGATCGGAGATCCTTCGCCGGTCATGTTTCGAGGTTATCACCGGATGGAATCGGCGAAGCCTGGATGGGGCGTCAGGAGTTCCCGAGTTGGGTGTGAAGCGCTTTCGGATACGCGACCAGGGCCTCCATGTCGAGAACCACCCAGATGGAGCGAAGGTTGCGGTACAGGCCCTGCCAGTCGAGGCCGTAGCCGAGGAGGAACTCGTCACCGACCTCGAAACCGCGGTACTCCAACGGGACTTCTGCCAACCTTCTCCTGCTCTTGTCGAGGAGTGCGGCAGTCGAGACCGATGCGGCCCCGCGGTCGAGAATCATCTTGCGCAGTGTCGTCAAGGTGAGACCGGTGTCGATGATGTCCTCGACGATCACCACATGTCGGTCGAACAGGGGCGTGGAGGTGTCGAGAGTGATCCCGATCCGACCACCCTCACCAAACCGGTTGAGACCGAGGAAGTCGATCTCTGCGTTGATCTCGACCGAGCGCACCAGGTCGGCTCCGAACGGAACCGACCCGTTGAGCATCACTAGGAACAGCGGGTCACGACCCTCATAGTCGTATGAGATCGCCTGGCCGAGCTCGGCGACCCTGGACCGGATCTCGTCTTCGGGGAGGGCGAGCTTTCCGACCTCAGCCACCGAGGGCACCCGTGACGAGCCCAAACCAGTAGGTGATCGTGGTCAGGACCGAATCGGGCGCCGGGTCAGGCTGGCGGGTGATGTCGACTGGCGATATCGGCTCCGGCGCTTCGTCGGCCCCGGGCGGTCTTGGCGGATCGCTGGTGAGTCCCTGTGAAGCGGTGTGGAGAGTGGTCTCGACGTCGGCCTCCATGACCAGCGGCGAGGGGCCGGCACCTGCCATGACTGACTCGTAGGGGACACCAGCGGTGAGCAGTCCCTGGATCCTCAACTCGTCGAAGGCCCAGTCGTACAGCTGGATCGCATCGCTGAAATGAGCACGACGCCCGACAGACTGAAAGATCACGGCGAACAGTCTCCGGCCTTCTCGCTCGACGGCGCCGACATAGGTGAGCCCGGCATTGGGCGTCTCGCCGGTCTTCACCCCGATGACGCCCTCATAGGAGTTGAGTATTCGGTTGGTATTCGAGGCGCTTCGGATGGACCCATCCGGACTGTCGGGGAAGACCAACATCCGCGCCTTGGCCAGCTCTTCGAACTCCGGGATGGCCATCGCCTGACGGGACACGATGAGCATGTCCCGTGCGCTCGAGTAGTGGCCGCTGGCATCGAGGCCGTGCGGATTGACGAAATGGGTATTGGTCATTCCGAGTTCGGCTGCCCGCTCGTTCATCATGTCCACGAAACCCTCGACCGACCCGCCGATGTGCTCTGCGATCGCGGCCGCGGAGTCGTTGCCCGATCGGACCATCGCCGCCCTGACGAGAGCTCCGAGGGTGACCGTTTCCCCGGCGACCAGGCCGATCTCCTGTCCTCCCTGGCCCGCCGCCGTCGCGGAGACCACGACCTCATCGGACGGGCTGCCATTCTCGAGTGCCAGGAGGACTGTCATGATCTTGGTGATCGAAGCCATGGGTTTGGGGGTGTCCGCGTCCCACTCGGCCAGGATCTGATCACTGGACTCGTCGTAGAGGATCCATGACGAAGCAGTGACGCTTGGCGGACTGCTGTCCAGCGGAAACCCGTCCTGGTCGCGCAGCGGGAACACGAGAGGAGCCGCCAGTGCGGGAATCGCCATGGCGAAGATCAACACGGTGGCCAGAGCGGCCGACGATGCGAGTCTCTTCATGTCTTCAGGTATTGGCTCAGTTCAGATGACAACAGGGCCCTGTGCATGGCCTGGACAGAGTCCGAGCTCGACTCGAGTACGTCTTTCGCCCTCGCCCTGGCCTCGGGATTCGATGCCTTGAGGAGGGGACCGACCAACTGCTTGAGCAGATCGGCCTCCCGCTCGGACGAGAGCTTCACGGTTCTCAGATGTCGCGCCTCCAGACCGTGGTCCATGAGCCGCTTGGCTTCCATGGCGACGACCCCCGCTTCCGGGGAGAACACCACCGAGTCCTGGATAGGACGGATCAAGCCTACGTCGATCAGAGCGCTTAGTTCACCTTCTGTGAGCTTCGATCTCTTGAGCAGTTCCGCCCTGTCGAGCGGCTCACCGTCGCCCCCGAGGTCCATGGACGGGGCGTCCGGATCGCCACCAGGCTCCTCGCCCCGCTCCCAGAGCGTCAGCTTCGACTTGATGACCTTCAGTGGCAGAAAATGGTCACGCTGTTGTTGGAGGATGAAACGAAGACGAGCGACGTCGGTGGTGTCGAACTGCCGGTACCCACTACCGGATCGATCCGGCTCGATCAGCCCCTGGCTCTCCAGGAACCTGATCTTGGAAACGGATACGTCGGGGAAGTCATCCCGGAGGAGGTTGATCACCTCCCCGATGCTCAAACGGCTCCCGTCAGGCATCACCGTGGGCGACCACGAAATGGAACCGCCCGACGAGAACCTCGTCGCCGGCCTTCAGAACGGCGCTGTCGACCCGTTCGTCGTTGAGGTATGTGCCGTTGGTCGAGCCGCTGTCCTCGACCGTGAGGACGTCACCTTTGGTGACGAAGCGACAATGGTGACGGGAAACCGTCACATCGTTCAGGAAGATATCGCTCTCCGGGTGGCGACCGACCGTCGTGTTCCCCTCTCGCAACATGAACGTCATCCCCGTGCGGGGGCCCTTCTCGACGACGATGGCGAACCCGGACAAACCCTCGACATTGGCCGCTTCATCAGGGCTGAGCGGGTGCTCGGCCCGATCAGCGATGGGCACATAGACCACCGTCGGGTCGGTCTCGACCTCTACTTCAGGTTTGGGTTCGATAGGGTCGGTTCCCT
This sequence comes from Acidimicrobiia bacterium, assembly GCA_035762545.1. Classification (GTDB taxonomy): domain Bacteria; phylum Actinomycetota; class Acidimicrobiia; order Spongiisociales; family ZC4RG35; genus JANQRA01. The sequence goes on along the minus strand of DASTOM010000034.1, from coordinate 29,537 downwards.
CAGTCTGCGACATCGTGACCGAATCTTAGGGCCCCAGATCGAAAGAACCTTTCCTAATGCCGTGCGGGCGGGTCCGTACTTGGACGGATAGGGGTTTTCGCAGAAGACTCCCTACCTCTCGAGCACGGCGAGAGGCATCGGCCCTACAGCGTTTCGAATGGCCGAGGGCTTACTCGGTCAAATCCCTGTAGGCGGCCGCGTCCAGGAGCCCTTCCGAAGAGAATTCCGCACCCAAATCGATCTCGATGAGCCACCCGCCCTCATAGGGGCTGGTGTTGACCAGTTCGGGTGATTCGGCGACGTCGGAGTTGACGGCTCCCACCGTCCCGGAGAATGGGGCGTAGACCTCCCCAACCGACTTGGTGCTCTCGATCTCCACCACCAGGTCGTTCTTGGCGACGGCCTTCCCGGTCTCCGGTAGCTCGACGAAGACAACGTCTCCCAACTGATCCTGGGCGTAGTCAGTGATCCCGATCCGCACCCTGGTGTCCCCGACTCTCTTGATCCACTCGTGTTCGTCGGTGTACATCAGCTCTTCGGGTGTGTTCATCCACTCTCCTCGGGGACAGACGGCGATCCTACCGCCGCCAGCGCGCGTCGGGCGTCACGCGTGTATTGGAACGCCGTCACCCAGTAGAGCCCGAGCCCGGCCACTCCGACTATCCAGGCGGCGGGGATGAGAATCACCTCGAGGATCGGGATGGCGGCGAAGTAGAACCAACCGATCGACGTGTAGACCATGAACGTCGCCACCTTGCCCAGCCAACGGACTTCGAGCATGCCGGCCTTGCGGACGAACAGGACGAGGGTGACCGCCGCCATGTACAGCTCTCTGACGATGAGGGTCCATCCGATAGCCGGCGGGATGATCCCGGCGATGAGACCGGCCACGACGGCCGAGGCGATCATCAGACGGTCGGCAATCGGGTCGAGGTTCTTGCCGAGCTTGCTGACCTGGCCGAGACGTCTGGCCAGATAGCCGTCGATCCAGTCGGTGGTGGCGATGAGGGCGAAGAGGATCGTCGCCGCCGCAACCTCGTCGGCTCCGAACAGGAGCCACCAGAAGACGGGGATCGCCGCCAACCGGATGAATGAGACCACGTTGGGGATGGTGAGGATGCGGTCGGAGACCTGTTCTGTGGTCACGCCGGGAGCGTAAACGGTCAGTCGGCCGGTTGGACGTCCCCGATTCCACCCAGACGGCCCTGGATCCCGCCCAGGCTCTCATTGACTCCAAACGACACTCGGTCGGACCGGTAGACCTCGGTCAGCTGCGAGTTGTACAGGAGGAGATAGGGAAGGTCCGTGGCGAGGGTCTGCTCCATCGCCCAAACGGCATCCCGCGCCTCGTCGAGGGTGTACGCGGACTCGAATCGGGCCAGTGCTCGATCGAACGCCGAGCTCGAGTACCCGGTGTTGTTCATCGCTCCCCCACTGGCGAAGAACGGCCGGTAGAACTCGGGGAGATCCGGGCTGCCCAACGTCCATCCCAACAAGTACATGTCGTAATGACGGTTGCCAGCGTCGTCGGCCTCGAAGGCCAGGTCGACGACGCTGTCGAAATCGGTGGCAACCGGGCGAGTGTCGAAGCCGAGGACTCGGAGAACCTCGGCGATGTTCTCGACATACCGGGGGCGCGCCGGGTCGTACTCATCGCCCGGGGTGAGGATCGTCAGCGGCTGGGGCGTCTGGCCGTCGATGGTCAGCCCGGCTCCGGCCACCAGACTCCCGGCTGCATCGACGCTCGGCTCGACCGCCCACTCGTACCCGGCTGCGCGCAGCCCGTCGAGGGCAGACGCCAACCTGGTCGAAATCTCCCCGTCGTAGAGGGCTTCGGTGGCCTCCGCCTGCACCGGATCGAACCATCTGGTGTTGGCGTTGGAGACGAACGTCCAAGCTGGCGATGCAGCACCACCGGCATCGCCGGCAAGGGCCTGGCGGTCGATCAACAGAGCCACTGCGGACCGGAAGGCATGATCCGACATGGGTGCTCTCTGCAGGTTGAAGCCGAGGTATCTGATGCCATGGGCCTGATTGGCGACAACCGTGACCGGGTCGTTGCCCTCGAGACGGGCGATGGTGTCCGGCGCGATTCCCTGAGGCGTCAGCACTGAATCGATCTCACCGGCCGAGACCGCCGTCACCAAGGCCTGGTCGTCGGGATAGACGTGGTATTCGACGATGTCGGGCCCACCGGGTCCGGGGTACCCGGGGTTGGCGTTGCTCACCGCCAGGCTGGCCGAGGCTGCGACGAGGTGCAGCGGCCCTCCGCTGACGTCGTCCGAGCCACTCATCCCGTAGAGCTCGGAGCTGGTGATGTCAACGGTTACCTCCGACCAGACGTGTCTGGCCATGACGGGCGCCAATCCCACACCGTGCGGCCAGACACGAAGGTTTGGGCGCTCGGTGAACTCTATGCGCAGTTGATAGTCACCTTCGGCATGGACAGACTCGATGGCTGCCGGATAGGCGTCGGCCCAGCTTCCACCCAGCCCGAGGGCGCGGACGGTTTCGAACGTGTAGACGAAGTCGTGTGCGGTGATGGGCCGTCCATCGCTCCATTTGAAACCTTCTGCGAGATCGATTCGCACCCGCCAGCCATCCTCATTCCAGGTTGGGTCGTTGTCGGAGCGGATCAGTTCCGGCTGCAGACCACCCGTGGCAGGATCCAGTGAGTAGAGCGCCGGCTTGGTGGGGCCGAGGATGTACGAGTTCCACACCGACGGTTCGGCTCCGTAGTACGACCAGAAGTTGTCGGTCGTGACCGATGAGAGCACTCCGACCCGGTAGACAAAGGGCTCGGGCGCAGATGCCGACGGGGCCGCGGCGAGCCTCGACCCGGCCCCGGCCTCGCTGGTGGACGGTTCGGCGGCGACCAGTTCCGCGGGCATTGCACCGGAGTCATCGACCGATTGCGCCCAAGCAGCGATCGCCACGCCGACCAGGACGACCGATGCTCCAATTGTTCGAAGGGTGCGTTCTCGCAAGCCAACCTCCCACACGAAGAATCGGCATGCGGAACCTCCGCCTTGAAGGTCAACTCATAAATGTCGAAATGCGCCCGATCGCCTCCTTCAGAGTGTCTTCGTCCTTGCAGAAGGCGAATCGCACCAGCCCTGCACCGGACGACGGATCGCTGTAGAACACGCTCGGTGGGATGGCCACCACCCCGCCATCGACCGCCATCCGACGGCAGAACTCCTTGTCATCACCGGCCTCGGCGTGACCGGCCATCAGGAAGTAGGTGCCTTGCGACGGGTAGACGTCGAACCCCGCAGTCTCGAGACCGGCGGATAGGAGATCTCGCTTGGAGCGGTAGTCCGTCCGCATCTCTTCGAAGAAGACTGGAGGCGCCTCGAGTGCAGCCACCGCTCCATGCTGGACCGGGGTCGGAGTCGTGAAGGTGAGGAACTGGTGCGCCGATCGCAGTCCTGCGGTGAGGCTGGCCGGACCGATCGCCCACCCCACCTTCCATCCAGTCAGCGAGAAGGTCTTGCCCAGCGAAGACAGGGTGAGGGTGCGGTCCCACATCCCATCGAATGTCGCCAGTCGGAGATGTTCGGCGTCGTAGACCATCTCCTCGTAGACCTCGTCGCAGATGGCGATCACGTCGAACTCGCGACAGAGCTCGGCGATGGCCCCGAGCTCTTCGGCGGTGTAGACCCGACCGGTGGGGTTGTGTGGATTGTTGACGATGATCGCTCGGGTCCGTTCATTGAACACCTGACGGAGCTCCTCGGCTACCAGGGCGAACTCCGGCGGTTCGAGAGTGACGAACCTGGAGGTGGCGCCGGCCAGGGCGACATCGACGGGGTAGGCGTCGTAGAACGGCTCGATGATCACCACCTCGTCTCCCGGGTCGAGCAACCCGAGGCAGGAGGCGGCCAGGGCCTCGGTGCAACCACCGGTCACCGTCACCTCCGTCGCCGGGTCGAGTTCTCGGCCCAGGTGGGCACCGTAGTGTTCGGCGAGCTTCTCTCGCAGAGACAAGATGCCGGGACTCGGGGGGTACTGGTCGTTACCACCGTCAGCCATGGAGCGAGTTGCGGCCTCCTTGACGAAGTCGGCGCCATCCCAATTGGGAAACCCCTGACCCAGGTTGATCGCACCATGCTCGACGGCCAATTGGGTCATCTCGGTGAAGATGGTCACTCCGAACGGAGCGAGACGGCGGGACACGGTCATCGGCGGGTCACAATACGGCTTGCCCGCCTGCGACGTCTACCATCCCTCCACACGGGCCGTGGCTCAGTTTGGTAGAGCACCTGGCTGGGGGCCAGGGGGTCGTGGGTTCAAATCCCGCCGGCCCGACCAACCAACGACCGTGCAGGGATGTGCCATGGCGGCACCTTCTGGCACGGTCGTTTGTTTCTTGCTCAGAAGATCCGCTGCCAGACCCAAACCAGCACCTCCACCAGACGCCATCCCAGATACAGGACGACCAGCACGATCATCAGCTTGAACGTGAAGGGTGTCTTCAGGTCCTCCTGCTGCTTTTCGTGCTCGGTCACCGATCGGATCTCTTCCTCGTCACGAAATGGATGGGATTACCGGTGAAGTCGTGCTCGGCCCGCAGACGATTCTCCAGAAAGCGGAGGTAGTCGTCCCCGAGCTCTCCTCCGGAGACGAACACGACGAAGGTCGGCGGAGCGGTGCCGGCCTGGACCGCGTAGTGCAGTTTCGGGCGCCGGCCCTTGCGCACTGGCGGCGGGTGGGCGGCAGTCCACGCCCTTATGTCCCGGTTGAGGACCCCAGTGGAGATCCGGGTTCGCCTGGTCTCTGAGACGGCTTCCAGGGCTGTGCCGAGCCGGCCGACACGGGCGCCCGTCAGCGCGGACATGCGCAGCACCGGGGCCCAGCCAATGAAAGAGAAGCGGTCGGGGAGCGATCTCTCGGTGAGCTCCCGTTGCTCTTCGTCGAGGGCGTCCCACTTGTTGAGCACGACTATCAGACCTGCCCCGGCTTCGACGATCTCGCTGGCGATCCGCTGATCCTGATGGGTCACACCCTCGGTGGCGTCCACGATGAGCACGGCGATGTCGGCCCGTTTCAAGGCCTCTCTCGCCCTGATCACCGCATAGAAGTCGGCGTCCTCCGAGATTTGCGGCTTACGTCGGATACCGGCGGTGTCGACCAGCATGTACGGGACGCCGTCGATCTCCACTTCGACGTCGATCGGGTCGCGGGTGGTCCCCGGAGTGTCGGATACGATCACCCTGGTCTCCCCGGCCAGCCGATTCAGGAGCGTCGATTTGCCCGAGTTGGGCCGGCCGACGATGGCGACCCTGGTGAGGTCAGTGTCGGGACGTTCCCCCACTTCCTCGGGCAGTTCGTCGACGAGTCGATCGAGGAGATCCCCCACCCCCTTGCCGTGATACGCACTCACCGGCATCGGCTCTCCCAGACCCAGCCTCCAGAACCGATCGATCTCCCGCTCCATCGCCCCGTCGTCGATCTTGTTGACAGCGACTACCACAGGCACCTCGGCCGCACGCAGGATGCCGATGACGCCGGTGTCGTCGTCAGTCAGCTCTGTGGTCCCGTCGACCACGAGGACCACTGCGTCAGCCCCCGAGACGGCCCCCTCAGCCTGCTGTCGGATCGACATGTTGAGGTCGCCATCGGGTTTGACCTCCCACCCCCCTGTGTCGACCAGGATGAACTCACGACCCGACCAGTCGGCGTCGAATTGTCGCCGGTCTCGGGTGACGCCCGACATCTCCTCGACCACAGCCGATCGCGACCCGATGATCCTGTTGACCAATGTCGACTTGCCAACGTTGGGACGACCGACGACGGCCACTATCGGGAGGGTGCTCACCTGGATCTCAGGCGCTGATCAGGCCGAGGGCCTCGGTAGCAGTCCACTCGCGGTCCCGTTCGAGGAGGGAAGCCTGACCAGGCTGTGCGGCAGTGACACCTGCCTCAACGAGGGTCTGCAGGGTGGTCACGAACGATCGGAGCTGAGGCGGCAGCGGGAAGTACTCCTCCTCCTCGGTGGAGGACCAGAGCTCGAAGCCGGCGACCGGAGCGAGCCTGTCGATGACCTCCTGCACGAGATGGTCCGGTGCCGATGCGCCGGCGGTCACCCCGACGATCTTCGCATTCTCGAGCCATTCATCCCTGATGTCCGCGGCCGAGTCGATTCGGTAGGCCGCCACATCGTTCTCGTGTGAGACCCGCACCAGGGCCTGGGTGTTCGAGGAGTTGTGTGATCCGACGACGAGGATGAGGTCGCACTCTTCGGTCAGTTCGATCACGGCGTCCTGGCGGTTGGTCGTGGCGTAACACAGGTCGGATTTGCGCGCCGTCTTCAGATTGGGGAATCGCTCCGAGGCGTCGTTCATCAAGTCCTGCCATTCATACATCCCGAGGGTGGTCTGTGCCACGAGGGCGACCTTGTCCGGGTCAGCTGGATTGAAATCGCCCAGACCCCTCTCTGGCTCGACGAGGGTGATCGATTCGGGTGCTTCGGCGACGGTCCCGACCGCTTCGTCATGGCCCTCGTGGCCGATGTAGATGATGTCGAATCCCTTGCGCGACATCATCTTCACCTCGTGATGGACTTTGGTCACGAGAGGACAGACAGCATCGATCACCACGGCAGCGCGATCCGCGGCCGCAGCCACTACCTCAGGTGACGAGCCATGGGCCGAGAGCATGATCGGTGCGCCTTCAGGCACCTCGGAGATGTCGTCGACGAACACGACACCCACCCGCTCGAAGGCCCTGACCACCCATTCGTTGTGGACGATCTCGTGGTAGCAGTACACGGGGCCGTCGAAGATTCTGGTCATCCAGGTCAGGGCCTTGATCGCCATCTCGACCCCGGCGCAGAAGCCCCTGGGCTCGGCGAGAAGCACACGTTCAACGGTCATCACAGACCATGGTAGGTGCCGTCCGGAGAATCAGGACTCCGGCGGCAGGAGCCCGAGGAGCCGTTCCACGACCGTTTCGAAGTCGAGCAGAGATGTGTCGACGATGATCGCTCCGTCCGGAACCGTCATCGGTGAAGCCGCCCGCGTGGAATCGAGACGATCCCGACGGTTGAGGTCCTCGAGCACTTCGTCGATGTCCTCGCCGGATTGACCTGCCCGGCGCCTCGCCCTCACTTCTGGCGAGGCGTCCAGATACACCTTGACGGTGGCGTCGGGAAAGACCACGGAACCGATGTCCCGGCCCTCGACGACACCCCGTCCATCGTGGGTGCGGATCCACGCCCTCTGTAGCTCGACCAGGAGTGCTCGCACTCGGGGATGAGCCGAGACCGCCGAGACCCCCTTGGTGACGTCGTCCCGCCTGATCTCGGCACTCACATCACGGCCATCGAGGTACATCAGACCGTCGTCTTGTGTGAAATCCACGGAGGCAACGATCGACGACACTGCCGTCTCGTCGTCCAGGTCAGCACCTTCCTCCAGGGCGGCAAGAGTGGCGGCGCGGTAGTAGGCCCCTGTGTCGAGGTGAGGTAGCCCGGCGCGGCGGGCGAGCTCCCTGCTCACCGAGCTCTTCCCGGTTCCACCGGGGCCGTCGACGGTGACTATCAGGTCGGACAAGGCGAAGAGACCTCGGGTAGGGGTTCCGCGGGCAGCAGGAGAGCCCCCGGCTCCGGAGGGGTTGTCCGACTTGGGGGGAATTCGGACAATGGGGGCGAAGTCGGAAACCGGGGCCCTCCCGCCCGGTCAAAGTTAGCTAGGAGCGCCACGATTTGACGACTTATGCGGAAACATCGTCTAGAAAACGCCAAAACCCCGGCCACGTCTTCGCCACCACTCTGGGTGACGAAATCGCAACACCCTTGACCCGGGTGCCGATGATGGCCATCGACATGGCGATTCGATGGTCACCATGGGGGTCGACTACTCCTCCATGCAATGGCGAAGGCTCGATCCTGAGTGTGTCGTCGACGACGTCGACCGCTCCCCCCAGCCTTCGCATCTCCTGACTGATCGACTGGAGACGGTCGGACTCCTTGTGACGCAGCGAGCCCAACCCTCTGATCACGCTCGGACCGGACGCGAAGAGACAGGTGACGGCCAGCGCCAGCGCCCCGTCCGGGGCGTGCGACATGTCAGTGTCTATCCCGGCCAGTTCGATTCCCCTTGCGTCGACGGAGACCCTGGTCTCGTGCCATTCGACCCGACAGCCCATCTCACCGAGCGCCGAGGCTATCTCGCGGTCGGGCTGCCACGAACTTGCCCCCAGTCCCTCTATCTCGACCCTTCCCCCGCTGACCGCTGCGATGGCCATCGGGTACACGGCTGCAGATGCATCCGGCTCGATGACCACGTCGGCCGATCGATAGCCGTCATTGGCGATCTCGAAGCCGGTGACCGTGCGATACGGCCGAGCGCCGAACCGCTCCATGATCGAAACCGTCCCCTCGAGATAGCCCGCAGACGATGAGAGACCACGAGGCTCGATGGTGGTGGGCTGTTGGGTCAGCGGAGCCACCAGCAGGGCTGCCGTGGCGAATTGGGAGCTCTCGGAACAGTCCACGCTCCAATGTCCGCCCCACAGGTGCCCCCTGCCCACCACCGACAGCGGTATCCGTTCGCCTTCCACTTCCACACCCTGTGACCTGACCAGTTCGAGGATGCCTCCCATCGGCCGCTCCGGCAGACGCCCGGTTCCACCGATGTGGGTGGCCCCGCTCGCCGAGGCGGCCATCGCAATGAGGATGCGGGCGGACAGTCCGGACTCGTGAGCGTCGACGTTGCCCCCACCTTCCAGATGTCCTCCCCGACCGTCGATGGACCACGGTTCGGTGTCGGTGTCGATGGCGATACCCATGTTCCGCAGGGCACCGCACATCGCCTCCGGGTCCTCGGCGCGGAGTGGCCCGTAGAGGTGGGATCTACCGGGCGCCATCGCTGCCGCCGCCAGCGCCCGAATGGTCTCCGACTTCGATCCCGGAACTTCGACCACCCCGTCGAGGGGCTTGCTCATCGTCTCGATGGCGTGCGCCTGCTCGGTCATTCGGTCTCCAGGAGGCGCTGGATCTCGGCTGGTGTGAGACGACGAGAGTCCCCCGGCTTGAGACCGGAGTCTGAGACGGTGCCGATGGCGGTACGCACCAGACGGGTCACTTCGTAGCCCAACGCCTCGAACATTCGGCGCACCTCACGATTGCGACCTTCCATCATCACGAGTTCAACCAGCGAGAGATCGTGTTGCGAATCGATCAGACGGACCGACACCGCACGGGCGAGCCCATCCTCGAGCTCGACCCCGTTCGTGAGGCGCTTCAGGTCGCCCCGAGAGGGTCTGCCGGCCACCTGGGCAAGGTACTTCTTTGTGATTCCGTAGCGGGGGTGTGTGACCCGATTGGTCAGTTCCCCGTCGTTGGATACCAGGATCAGACCCTCGGAATCCGCATCGAGACGTCCCACGGGGTAGAGCCGCTGCTCGCTGGGGATGAGGTCGACGACAGTCTCCCGGCCCTGGGGGTCGTCGGCGGTACTGATCACACCGACCGGTTTGTACAGGAGATGTGTCTCGAGATACTCGGCAACGGGCACCGGGGCACCGTCGAGTGTCAAGAGATCACGTTCAGGGTCCACCCTGTCGCCGAGGATGGCGACTTCCCCGTTGCGTCGCACCCGTCCCGCCACGATGGCCTCCTCGGCCGCCCGGCGCGACATGAGACCGGCATGGGCGATGGCTTTCTGGATGCGGATTCGCTCCGCCATGGCTCAGTCCAGACCGGGCCTGAGCGATTCCTCGAGCGTGTCGACGAAGCCGGCCGGCGGCACGTGATCGGCCAGCGGAGGCAGTTCAGCGAGGTCGTTCAGACCCATCTTCTCGAGGAACAACTCGCTGGTCCGGTAGACCGCCGGATTGCCCGGGATGTTGAGACGCTCCTTCTCTTCGATGAAGCCGAGGCGTTCGAGTGTCCGGATAGCCGAGTCGGAGTCGACACCCCGGATCTCGGAGATCTGGGACCTGGAGACGGGCTGTCGGTAGGCCACCACCGCCAGAGTCTCCATGGCCGCGGCAGAGAGTCTTCTCGCGGTCGCCGACGACGAGAACCGCTCCAGATAGGGATAGGCATCGGGATTGCTGTAGAGCCGCCAGCCACCGGCCACAGACCTGAGGACGATTCCGGATTCGCGCTCGGTGAGCGCTTGACCCAACTCGTCGAGCAACTCCTCGACCCGTTTGGCGGGGAGTTCCATCACCTCGGCCAGTTCCCGCACCGGCACCGGGTGCTCGGTGACGAAGAGAACTGCCTCCAAAGCGGCGAGGTCGTTCACGAGGCCCACTCCGAGGTGAGGTCGATCGAGCCATCGTCGAGATGCCTCACTTCGATCTCGGCCGTCCAGTCGGCTTGCGAAACCTCGATGAGACCCCAGCGGGCCATCTCCAAGAGCGCCAGGAAGTAGGCGGCGACTTCCACGGGGCGACTGCAATGCTCGGTGAGGTCCTCGAAGGAAGCCACGGTCTCGAGTCGGAGCCGTGCTCGGAGGTCTGAGATGGCAGCTTCCACGCTGGGCAGATCGAGGTCTAGATGGTCGAGGTCGGGCTCGGCGGCGGCCCGGGAGAACACCTTCGCCGCCAGCTGAGTCAGATCTTCCGGGGTGGCCGGAATCTCGACTTCCGGCGCGGGCATTTCGATCTCTTGGTCGAGACCGGAGATCCTGGGGACATAGCGATTTCCGTCCTGAAGCCTTCTGAGCAAGACCGCAGCCACGTCCTTGAACGTCACCGATGCCAGCAGCCGTGCCAGGAGCCGGTCACGTTCCTCGGCCAGGGCGAGCTCGTCGTCGAGGGCGAAATCTGACGGGCTGGGGAGGAGCGACTGGGCCTTCAGCTGGACGAGAGTGGCGGCAATCAGGAGAAACTCCGACGTCACGTCGAGATCCATCTCCTTCATCTCATCGAGGAATGACAGATACTCCCCCACCACCTCGGTGAGACCGACGGCGGTGATCTCGACCTGATGCTTTGTTATCAGCTGGAGGAGCAGATCGAGGGGCCCCTCGAACACCGTCGTTCGAACGTGGAATGTCATTCGGCGGTTGAGGTTATCCGTCGTCCCAGCATCGCCGATGGCTTTGGCGGTTGATCGGCCTCGACCAGGGTCTCCCATGTGGAGGGTTCGATCGTTGGTGGTCGTGTCCTGTGGTGATGGAGGGCGAAATCGATCGCCAGGGACGGAGCACCGAGTGCGCCCAGTTCTCTGGCGCCGATGATCCCGTGGTCCCGGTACATCCTCATGCGTTCAGTGAGGGGAAGCCCGAGCAGAATGCAGACGGAAGCTACCGAGCGGCCCACTGCGCCGAGTCGGGCGTGTCGTTTGGCGATGTCGTGAACCAGAGCGGCAACGATCACTTCGTCGGTGCTGACACCTGATGCGACGACCGACAGAGCGGCGTGATAGCCATGTCGCTGGTCGGCCTCCGACTGGGCGAAGAACGCCTCTGCCAGGCCCGGTTTGAGCCAGTTCGAAACGGCTTCGCGTTCGCTCGAGGTGAGGGCGCGCGCCGTCACGACGTCCAAGAACCTGGTTACGAGATGAGCCGGTGAACCGGGCAAGTCAGGAGGCGGTCCGATTCTTGCAGTCGACGCAGAGAATCGATTCCGGTCGGAACTCGAGGCGATCGTCGCCGATTGCGTTCCCACACCGATCGCAGATCCCGTAGGTGCCCGCCTCGATGTGGGCCAGGGCGGCGTCAACGTCGTCGAGCTGACTCTTCAGCGAGTCGACGAGACCGAGCACCTCCGTCCGTTCGGCGGTGACCGAGGCGGCGTCGGCGAAGCTCCCTCCGAAGTCGAGGTCAGCTCGGAGGTCGCCGGTCTCGGCGGCTCCGAGCTCGTCCAGCTGGTGGACGAGCTGTTCTCGTTCTTTGCGTAGGGCTTGTTCTGCTTTTTCGATGTCGAGCGCCATTACCTACTCCTCGGATGCGCCTCGACGTAGATCTCCATTACGTGAGCGGGGCTGACCCGTGTGTAGACCTGGGTTGTGCTGATCGTAGCGTGACCGAGCATTTCTTGGACGGATCTCAGGTCGGCCCCGGCCTCGACCATATGGGTAGCGGCCGAGTGTCGGAGCACGTGAGGCGACACCCTCTCGGGGTCTATGTCGACCGTGACAGCATGCTTCTTGACGATGTCGAACACCGCCTGACGGCTCAATCTCCCTCCTCGGAGACTGATGAACAGGGGGTCGCCGGCGACGTTCCGCCTGATCAGGGACAACCGATCAGGCAACCAAGCGACGATGGCTTCGACGGTCTTGCGCCCCATCGGCACCTGACGCTGCTTGGAGCCCTTCCCGGTGACCCGTACCACCCGGTCCTCGAGGTCGAGATGCCCCATGTCCACACCGACGGTCTCCGAGACTCGAGCACCGGTCCCGTATAAGAACTCCAACAGAGCCCGGTCGCGGAGCGACCCCGGGTCACTCCCCGTTGGTGCCTCGACGAGGGCGATGGCCTCGTCGATCGTCAGCGCCTTGGGGAATGGATCGGGGCGTCTCGGGCTGTCGACGAGTGCGGTCGGATCTGTGGCCCACATCCCCTCCTGGACGAGGAACCTGTGGAGTCCCCGGATCGAGGCCAGCTTCCGGGCGATCGTTGAATCGGCCAGGTCCCGGTTCCGCATGTCGCCGATGTACCCGCCGATGACGGCCTCGGACGGGGATCGACCGTCGAGGAAGGCGACGTATTGGTCGAGGTCACGCTTGTAGGCCGTGATGGTGTTGGCGGCCAGACCGCGTTCCACCCGCAGCGAGATCAGGTACTCGTCCACTCCCGTTTCCAGTGCTGTGGCAGCACCAGGGAGGTTTCCTTGGCTCACCTGGCGGCGAGAGCCTCCATCGGAGGCGAGTGACCAACCCCGAGACTCTCGGCTACCGCGGGGTGGCACACCTGGTCGCCAACGATGTTGACCCCCGGCAGCAACTCGGGTCGGGCGGCGACTGCTTGCTCGACACCCTGTTGCGCCATCATCACCACGTAGCGCAGAGTGGCGTTGGTGAGGGCGTAGGTGGACGTGTGCGGCACGGCACCGGGGATGTTCCCCACCGCGTAATGGAGTACATCGTGCATCTCGTATACCGGATCGGAGTGGGTCGTCTCCCGTGAAGTGGCGAAACACCCGCCCTGATCGATGGCGACATCGACAAGAACCGCTCCCCGTTTCATCGACTTGACCATCTCCTCTGTGACCAACTTGGGAGCCGACGCACCGGGGACGAGAACCGTGCCGATGACGAGGTCGGCGTCGATCACTTGCTCTTCCAGGGTCAGTTTGTTGGAGTGCAAGGTGACGATCCGACCCTCGTAGACCGAGTCGATCCAGCGGAGTTTGTTGAGATCGGTGTCGAGGACGACGACATCGGCCTGCATGCCCATGGCTATCGACGCAGCGTTGGATCCCGCCATTCCCCCGCCTATCACCACCACCTTCGCCGGGCTCACCCCGGTGACACCACCGAGCAGGATCCCCCGGCCACCCTGGGACTTCTCGAGGAAGTAGGCACCCGCCTGGGTCGCCATACGACCTGCGATCTCAGACATCGGCGCAAGCAGAGGCAGGGATCCGTCCGGCATCTGAACCGTCTCGTAGGCGATCGCCACGATCCCACGCTGGGCGAGACCGGCGGCGAGACTCGGATACGCGGCGAGATGCAGATAGGTAAAGAGAGTCTGGCCCTCCCGGAACATCTCGACCTCTGACGGTTGGGGCTCTTTGACCTTGAGGATCAACTCGGCCCCCGAGAACACGTCACCGGCGGAGCCCACTATGGAACCGCCCTGAGCCTCGTACTCGTCGTCGTGGATGGTCGAGCCTTCCCCGGCCCCCTTCTGGATGAGTACCTGATGCCCGCGATCGGTGAGCTCTCTGACGCCGATCGGTGTTATGGCGACCCGGTGTTCCTCTGTCTTGATCTCTCGGGGGACGCCAATGATCAAGTGTTCACGCTGCTTTCCGTCGACTCGATCACGGGGATCTCGGCCCTGATGGCCGCGGCCGCCTCGACCAAGCCGACGAAGAGCGGGTGTGGATCGTCGGGGCGAGACCTGAATTCCGGGTGGGCTTGGGTTCCCACGAAGAACGGGTGATCGATCAGCTCAATGTACTCGACCAGATTGTCGTCAGGCGACACGCCGGACAGTCTCATCCCGTGGTGCTCGAGGTCTTTCCGATAGCGGTTGTTGACCTCCCAGCGATGGCGATGACGCTCGTAGACGAGCTCCTTGCCGTACATGGCCCGCACCTTGGAGCCCTCCGCGAGCTTTGCCGCGTAGAGACCAAGACGCATGGTCCCGCCCATGTCCTCGACGTCTTCCTGGCTGGCCATGAGATCGATCACCGGATCGGGGGTGGACGGATCGAACTCGGTGCTGTTGGCGTCTGTGAGGCCGAGCACCGATCGGGCGAACTCGATCACCGCACATTGGAGACCAAGGCAGAGGCCGAGCAGCGGGATCCCGTTCTCCCTCGCAAAACGGATGGCCTGGATCTTTCCCTCCACCCCGCGATAACCGAAGCCACCTGGAATGACGATGCCGTCGAGCTCTTCCAGATACGTGTCGGAGAGGAGCCCGGTCAGCTCGTCGGAGGGCACCCACCGCAGATCGAGTTTCAGACCCAGCGACGCGGCAGCGTGCCGTAGGGATTCGACCACTGAGAGGTAAGCATCGGGGAGATCGACGTATTTGCCGACGATTCCGACGCTGACTTCCTGCGTGGCCGACGCGGCACGCTCAACCATGTCCTTCCAGGTGTCGAGACGAGGCGGTCCGGTGACGAGCCCGAGTCGGTCGCATACGACGTCGTCGAGGCCGCCTTCGTGGAGATCCAGCGGGACGGCGTAGATGTCTTCGGCGTCGGGCGCGGCGATGACCGCACGATGCTCCACGTCACAGAACAAACTGATCTTCTTCCGCACCGAGTCGTCGATCTCTCGGTCCGAGCGGACGATGATCACGTCGGGGTGAATGCCCTTCGAGCGCAGCTCGGCGACCGAGTGCTGGGTCGGCTTGGTCTTCAACTCTTCGGACGTCGCGATGTATGGGACCAACGTGACATGGACGAACATCACGTTGGAGCGTCCGACGTCGTTGCCGAACTGGCGAATAGCCTCGAGGAAGGGAAGGCTCTCGATGTCCCCGACGGTGCCACCGACTTCGGTGATGACCACGTCGACATCCTGATCGCCGACCCGACGAATCCGCTCCTTGATCTCATTGGTGACATGGGGAATCACCTGGACGGTGTCCCCGAGATAGTCGCCACGGCGCTCCTTTTGGATCACCGACAGGTAGACCGAGCCCGAGGTCACGTTGGATGTCCGCCTCAGGTTCTCGCCGGTGAACCGCTCGTAGTGCCCGAGGTCTAGGTCGGTCTCCCCACCGTCGTCGGTGACGAAGACCTCACCGTGTTGGAAGGGGTTCATCGTGCCGGGATCGACGTTGATGTATGGGTCGAGCTTCTGGTTGACGACGCGGAGCCCGCGGGACTTCAGCAATCGACCAAGAGAGGCGGCGGCGATCCCTTTACCGAGACTGGAAACGACACCGCCTGTGACGAAAACGTACTTGGTGTCCCGGGTCGAGACACTCACCTCGCTGGGTGTCTCTTGGGAGAAAAGTGGCCCGTCCATGACGGGATGCCAGAGTAGCACGACCTCCTCCCCCAGCCATGTTTGTCGCGACCCAGGGCTGTGGACCGCGCTGAGCGAGGTCTAGAGCCCAAACCTCGTCTAGTTCTTGGCGATGGCGAGCAGTTCGGCCGCGGCGCTCTTGCCGGCTTCGCTGTCGGGTTGGCCGGCGAGCATGCGGGAGAGCTCGGTGAGCCGATCGTCGCCGGCGACGGCACGGACCCGGGCGACCCCATCGGTGTTCCGCTCCACCACGTAGTGCTTGTCGGCGTGGGCTGCGACTTGAGGCAGGTGTGTAACACACAACACCTGGGTGTCGTCTGCCAGTTGGGCGATCTTGGCTCCCATTGCGAGTGCCGTCCTCCCCCCGATCCCCGTGTCCACCTCGTCGAATACCAGGGTCGCCGTCGTGGCCCGTCGGGTGGCGAGACGAAGGGCCAGCACCAACCGGGACAGTTCACCGCCGGAGGCCACCGCGCTCACCGGCCCCGGCTCCAGGCGGTCGTCGGAGGCGAACATGAGCGCCGCCCTGTCGGCCCCACTGGGACCGGGGTCGACGGTTTCCAGGTTGATGGCGACACTTGCCGCTCCGAGGCCGAGGTCGGCCAGATGACCGCGCGCGTCCGTCGAGATCCTCTGCCCGGCCGCCTCCCTCGCCACGGTCAACGCTCGGGCCCGACGGGCGACTTCCTCCTGTCCCGCACTCACCAAGGAGTCGATCTCGTCGGCATCCCGAAGAAGGGTCTCCAGTTCGGAGGCCCGCTCCGATTGTCGGGCGCCATAGGCGAGAACCTCTTCGACGGTCCGACCGTATTTCCGCTTGAGGTCACCGATGGCAGTGAGCCTTTGCTCTGTTTCGTCGAGGGCGGAAGGATCGGCGTCGACGCCGTCCAGGGCATCACGGGCCTCCCTGACCAGGTCAGTGACCATCTCGGCCAGCCCATCTGCCTGGCCGGCGAGATCGGCAAGGGACGGGTCGAGGGACGCCGCTTTGCGCAGTCGACTGACGAGCTCGCCGACGCTCTCCGACATCGATTCGCTGAGCCCCATCGTCTCGCCCAGATGCTCGGTGATCTCTTCGATGTTTCGCAGTCGCGACAACGTCGCCTCGAGATCTCGATCGATGCCTTCTTTCAGACCCGCCGCATCGATCTCTCTGGCCTGGTAGCGGGCCAGGTCCATCTCACGGGTCAGTTCCATCTGATCACCGCCGAGTTGGGCCTGTCGCGCCAGTGCCTCCCCCAGGGCGGCCCAGGCAGAGCGATACGACTCGAGTGCCCGGAGCCCGTCGTCATCGAGGGCTCCATCGATCATCTCGAGGATGGCGGCGGGCCGGGTGATGGCGAGCTGATCGTGCTGACCGACGATCTCGACGACGGAACCGAGCCGTTCCGCAAGCGCAGCAGCCGACACGATGACGCCGTCGAGATATGCCCTGCTCCGGCCGGTAGACGGAATCCGTCTACCCGCACCCAGTTCTGTGTCGTCGATCGAGAAGAGACCGTCCACCTCGGCGACATCTCCATACGGGCCGACAGTCTTGGCGTCGGCGGGCCCACCGAGAATCAGCCTGATCCCACCGAGGAGAAGGGTCTTGCCGGCACCGGTCTCTCCGGTGATCACCGTGAACCCGGGCTCGGGATCGATTCCCTCGTCGACGAGCACCCCGAGATTGGCGACTCTCAGATGCTCGAGCATCACTCCAGCCCGAACTTGTCCCGTACCAGACCCGGGAAGGTCCCTCGCCCAAAAGTGACGAACCGCGCCGGGCGCGGCCCGCGCCGGATCCGCACGACATCGCCTTCGCCGATCAGACCGAGGACTGTCTTGTCGACGTTGACCCGGACCGGACGGTCCCGTCGCACCGTGATGTTGATCTCGGAATCGGCGGGCAAGACGATGGGTCGGTCGAACAAGGAGTGGGCCGCCACCGGAGTGAGGACAAGGGCATCGACCCCAGGATCGACCACGGGTCCGCCGGCGGAGAACGAATAGGCAGTGGACCCGGTCGGTGTGGCGACAATCAGCCCGTCCGCGCGATAGGTGGCGAAGCCGACACCGTCGACATCGACCTCGAGATTGACGAGACGTGTGCTGTCGATCTTCTCGACCACGACGTCGTTGACCCCGGATTCGCTGGCGTTGTTGATCATCGCCGAGATGGTGAGCCGCTCCATTATCTCGTAGTCACCGCCGACCAGCCGATCGATGACATTCGCGAGATCGTCCGGCTCGGCCTCGGTCAGGAATCCCAGCGTCCCGAGGTTGAACCCAAGGACCGGCACGTCGTCGGCGATGGCGGCCTTGGCGGCGGTCAGCATCGTCCCGTCACCTCCGACGGCTAGGACCATGTCGGGGACTGCAGACTGATCGGCGACGGTTCCACCGGAGGAGACGATCTGATCCTCCAGACGACGGGCGAACTCGGCTATCTCGTCCCGTCCGCTGCGGACGTGGAGGGCGAACTTCAATCGTCGCCTTCCGGGGACTCCAGGATCCTGCTCAAGAGCTCCACCAGCTCGGCGGCCGGCTCCGGGAGCTCGGACGGGTCGAGCGACTCCAGCTTCTCCAGCTTCGCCTCGATCTCGTCGATCTGTTCGGGAGTCAGGTCCATGACACTCCGATTATGACCGTTGATCGGTGGCGAGCACCAGATCTACGGCCGCTGGAAAGTCGGCGACGACATGGTCGGCGTGGGATGAGAGCCCGCGATCATCCGAGGTCACACCGGTGAGCACCAGTATCGAACGCCAGTCGGGTTCTTCAGCCGCCAACGCGATGTCGGTGTCGAGCCGATCGCCGATCACCCAGGCCCCCCCGACACCTCTCGACCTGATCAGGTCCCGCATCGGCTTGTGGGGCTTGCCCGCGATCTCGGGCTCCTGACCGGTGGCGGCCCGCAGCGCCGCCACGATCGACCCCGCCCCCGGCATGAGACCGTCCTCGGTAGGAAACGTCGCATCGTCGTTGGTGGCGATGAATCGAGCCCCGGATCTGATCGCGTTCATCGCCGCACCAAGGAGGTCGTAGCTGAGCGACCTGGTCAGCCCGACCAGGACGGATCCGGCCGCTGCCGGATCGGTGGTCTCTTCGAGCCCGGCCCTTCGGACGGCATCGGAAACCCCATCCTCGCCGACGACGAACACCGGCCCGTCGTCGGGTCCGAGCAACGCCACCGAGGCAAGGGATGAGCCGAGAACCTGGTCCCCGTGCACCATCCTCCCGGTGAGGGCGGTGATCTTCGCCGCTCCCTGTTCTGGTGATCGGCTGGAGTTGTTGGTGATGTAGAAGACGCGGCGGCCCGCTTCCTCGAGTCTCGCCAACGCCTCGGGGACACCGGGCAGGACCATCTGGCCGCGATAGATGACCCCGTCGAGGTCACAGAGGACCGTCAAGATCCGAGGAACCGGGCGAAGATCTGCTGGTACATCTGGGTCGTCCTGGACACGGACTCGACCGAGACCCGTTCGTCGTGTCCGTGGAAGAGGGCGAGCATCTCGGAGAAGTCCATCCGCCCGTCGTACAGGCCGACGCCATAGGCGATGGTCCCCCGCTTCCTCCAGAAACGTGCGTCTGTTGCGACGTTCATGATCGTGGGGAGGAGCCGACGGTGACCCTCGATGTCCTCGACCGTGTCTGCGATCGCCTCCCAGAGCGGGTTGCCCGCCGGACTGGAAGTGGCTTCGAAGTCCTGAATCGGTTCGATGTCGATCTCGTCTCGTGCCGACCCCATCGCCTTGTAGAGGAGGGAGTCCACGAACGCCCGATCGGTGCCGGGCAGGGCCCGGATATCGATGTTGGCCTGCGCTTGGCTGGCAATGACGTTGGCCTTGACGCCGGCGTTGAGCATGTTCGGGGAGATCGTCAAGTGGGTGACGGCGTGGGCATATCTGGCAAAGAGGGGATCATCCACGGCGAAGCTCTCGAGGGCGTCATCGACCCGGTCCGGGTCGACCAGCGCTTCCTTCAAGTCATCGGGGAGATCGAGGGAGTCCACGAACTCACGCCATTCGTGAGTGATGACGACGGGCATCGGCTCGGAGAAGATCCCATGAACCGCGGCGACCATCTTCTCGAGGGCGTTGTCTGCCCGGAAGGGAGCCGAGCCGTGCCCAGGTGTCCCCCGGGCCTTGAGCACCGACCAGAAGGCCCCCTTCTCCCCTGTCGCCACTGGGATTGCCGGCTCGCTGGCGTAAGAGACGTGCGGGTAGGCGACCTCGGTCAGCATGTAGTCCACGGCGACGTCGTCCCATCTCTCCTCGACGAGCGGCATCGCCCCCAGCACCCCTCCTGCTTCCTCATCAGCCAGAGCGACGAACAGCAGGTCGCCCCGAGGCTGGATCTCGCCGCGTATGTAGGGACGGGCAGCAACCGACATCGCCGCGGTCACGTTGAGCATGTCCACAGCACCCCTCCCGAAGACGTACCCATCGACGATCTCGGCCCCGAACGGGTTCTGGGTCCATCCTGACTCCTCGACCGGCACCACATCGAGATGCGGGCTCAGTCCGAGTGACGGGGCAGCGGGATCCGATCCTCGAACTCGATAGATGAGGGTCTGACGGCCGGGAACCTTCTCGAACACTTCGCCTTCGACGCCGAAGTACTCGCGGAGCGTGGCAACGGAACGGTGCTCGTGGCCACTCTCAGGCGTCCCGTCGTTCACACACCGGTTGCGAATCAGCTCCTGGAGGAGGGGAATGGCCTCGGTGGTCATCGGCGCAGCGTACCGATGAGGTCGTACATCGTCGATGTCAGGGGGAGATCGGTCGCGAGGGCCAGGTCGACCCAACGGGCGTCGGCGGCATCATCGCTCGCTTGGAGGTCACCGCCGATGACCTTGCCCTCGAAGTCGATCAATACGATGTGATAGCCGGCTTCGATGACCTCTCCGACCCAGGCGACGTCGCCGATCTCGACATCGAGTCCGGTCTCCTCGAAGACCTCTCGTCGTGCTGCGTTGCGCATCGCCTCACCCGGTCTCACCTTTCCCCCGGGGACTGCCCACAGGCCTTTTCCCGGGTCCTTGCCCCTCTGCACGAGGAGTAGTTCGCCGTCCCTCACCACCACGACACCGACGCCTACGAGCGGGCGATCACTCTCGGTTGTCATCGTGGTGCATGATGATGGATCGGGCCGAGAACCCGCCCGACTCGAAGAAGTTCTTCGCCAGTCGGTGACCGGGAAGGACGTGGGCGTCGAATTTGGTCAGTCCGCGATCCCGCAGCATCGATAGGACCGTCTCCCTCATCTCCTCGCCGACCGCCACCTCTCGGGCGTCATGATCGACATATATGAGCCTTATGGCGCCGACCTCCTCGCCGTCGGCCTGGGCCAGGAGACGTTCGACGCGTGCCATGAGGAAGCCGAACGGATATCCATCGATCTCCCCGATGATCAGCACCGTGTTCGGCTCCGACAGGGCTTGGCGGAACGAATCGCCGATCGGTTCGTCGAGACCGTCGGCCACCGGCCACATGGCATGGAGGCCCACCATTTCCTCCTCGAGGGACCGGTAGAGACGAACCAGGGTCTCCAGGTCGTCGATGCCGGCGATTCGTGCGGTGACCTTCACGTGACTCGCCCCAACAGACGCTTCAGACCCCAAAGGGTGACCAATCCCATGGCCTCGGCCACGATACGAGGACCCATCTTCGAAGTACCCCTGATCCGGTCACGGAAGGTGATCGGTATCTCCGTGATCGACAATCCGAGCTGATGTGCCCGCCAGGCCATTTCGACCTGAAACCCATAGCCTGATGCTTCGGCGGATCGGTACGGGAGACTCTCGAGGGCGCCTGAGGTGTAGGCACGGAATCCTGCGGTGGCGTCCTGGACCTGCAACCCGAGCAGCGTCCGAGCGTAGAGGTTGCCCCCCTTCGAGATGAACCGGCGCCGGAAGGGCCAGTCGGGTGTGCCCCCTCCGGGCACATATCGGGAACCGATCACCAGGTCGGCTCCTGCATCGATCGCGGCGACCAGGCGTGGCAAATCGGCCGGATCGTGGGAGAAGTCCGCATCCATCTCGATCACGATCTCGGCGTCCTCGGCCAACGCCCTGTCGAAGGCGGCTGCGTAGGCGGGGCCGAGACCTTGTTTGGACTCACGGTGCAGAACCGAAACCAGGTCCAGGTCACGAGCGAAGCTGTCAGCTATTCGCCCTGTCCCGTCGGGAGAATGGTCATCCACGATCAGCAGGCGATACCCATGCGCAACTATCTCCGGAACGATCGAAGGGAGGTTCTCGATCTCGTTGAAGGTAGGAAGAGCAACCACTACGCGATCGGGCGCTACTCCCCCGGACGCGGTCACGTGGGTTGGGGTGTGCGGGCGGGGGGAGGCTCCGTCATTCCCCCCTCGCCCTGGCGGGACGGGCTCTGCCCGGCCGGCCAGCAGAGGAGGGCGCGGCCGAAGGCCGCTCGATTCAAGCTGACTCGGATCCTGATCCGAGCCATTAGTCCGTGCAGTCGAAGCAGATCATCTTGCGTTTGTTGGCGAGCTGGCTGGTGCGCTTCACCATGAAGCAAGACTGACAGACGAACTCGTCGTCTTTCTGGCTCTGGGCGTCGACGTTGAGAGTGAGCTCTTCACGTCGCATCGCCCTGAGTTCGGCCACCTCGTCGACGAGCATCGCCTCGTTGGCTTCGTCGTCGAGAAGCTGGAGCTCCTGATTCTCGAGCTCTTCCAGAGCCTCGGCAGTCTCCTCGTCGTGCTCGTCGTCCTCGTCGTCCTCGTCGTACTCTCCGTCATCGAGGCCGTCGTCACCCTCGTCTTCGAAGTCCTCGTCCTCTACGACGGGGATCTCCTCGTCGAGCTCCTCGTCCAGCTCCTCGTCGAGCTCGACTTCATCGATGTCTTCGATCTCGTCCAGATCGTCGGATTCTTCGAGTTCTATTGGTTCGTCGTTCTTGGCCATTCCTGAGTCTCTGCCCTCTTGGGGCGGCGGGAGTATGCCACATTCCTCAGATTTTGAGGCGTAGCGCGGCCGGCACAACCCGACCCGTCACCGGGGTATTCCCGATGTAGTCCCCATCGGCCTCCAATGGCCATTCCACACTGGTTTCCACCTTGAACGTGGCGGCGGAGAACCTGCGGACCGCCCGGTCTGTCAAGTGTGTGCCCCGGATGATCCTGGGCACCAGTGACGGTGCCCTGGTCTTGGCACAGTTGATGATCTGGACGTCGAGCACGCCGTCGACAAGCGTCGCCTTGGGGGCCACGTTCCAGCCGCCGGCGAAGAACTGGGCGTTGGCCAGGATGACTGCCAGGGCCTCCGACTCGTAAGTCCGGCGCTCGGTCTCGACGGTGACATGCGCCGCCGGGAATCTCGGAAGCCGGGCGGCGAAGGCCATGGGATAGCGGGCCGACCCGACCTTCCGTGTGATCCGGGGTGCGGTCTGGGCCGCGGCGGCGCCTACGCCGACCTGGGCGACGTTGACGAAGTAGCGCGAACCCCAGGAACCTTCGAGCGTGGCCACGTCGATGCCGTAGTCATCATCCGTGGCCAGGTGCCGTGCCGCCCCGAACAGGTCCTGTGGCAGGCCGAAGGTGCGGAGAAGGTCGCAACCGGTACCCACTGGCAGGACCCCGATCGTCGGGGTGGGTATCCCCTCCAGGTTGAGCAGCACGTTGGCGGCGAGATTGACCGTGCCGTCGCCCCCTGCGACGGCGAAATGGGTTGCTCCTCCCATTGCGGCGGTCTGGATGAGCGACTTCGTCTCCGCTGGTGACATCGGTCGCTCGATCGTCGAGTCGACGCCGGCCGCCTCGAGGGCGGCCCGCACCGAGTCCACAGTGGTCGGCGTCCGTCCGGCCCCGGGATTGACGATGACGGTCCATTTCGGCATCAGCCGACTCCCTGCGCCGCCACCACCCCGCGATCCACTGCCCGAAGGGCGGCGTCGGCCTCGTCGGACATCTCTGGAGCGGCGTCTCGCAGCTGTCTGAGCAGGTCGGCGAGCTGTCTCGACACTCTGACGAAGTCACCAGGGGCCATGGACCTGGCAGTGAGCTCATCGAAGCCGGCGCCGTTGGCCCACTGGAACGCCACGCGTCCGAACCCGGGGTCGGGTCTTCGCATCGGCGACAGGCGGTACTCGCCCTCGAGTCGGTTCAGCTCCTTCCAGATGTCGTCCACCTGGGCCCATCGCTCCTCGAGCCGATCACTGGGCCAGTCGGCGGTGGACATCTGGTCGGTCCGTGGTTCGTAGACGAAGATCGAGACCAGAGCCGCCAGTTCCGACGGATCGAGGTCGTAGAGGGCACCTCGTTCCAGCGCCTCGGCGACCAGGAGATCGGACTCGTTGTACAGCTTGCGAAGGCGCTCGCCACGCGGCGTGAGACGCCAGCCCTCGAGGTAAGCCAGATTGGTGAGCAGCTCCTGGATCGAGCGGAACTCTTCCAACAGACCGAACCCCGACGTGCGTCTCATGCTGCGTTGTTGCTCGAGGCGGGCTTGAAGCCGACGGGCTCGCCGCAAGGCAGCGACGTGGTGAGCAGCGTCCGGGCATTCCGCCACCGGATGGTCGACCCCTGAGATGTCGCGGTTCGATGGCCCGCCTGCCCTGGGGGGAACCTTGCGAAGAGACCGAAGGGTGTCGCTGACGAAGCGCCGGTCGCGGGGTCGAAACGGCTGAGGCAGGTCGATGCTCGCCACCGTTTCGCTGGTGTCCGGGATCTGTCGGTGCCCCAATGTGGACACCCGCCCCGAGGTGGACAGAACCAGGTATCGCGATCCGCCGTTCTTCGACGACAGCCGCTTGAGGACGACATACCTGCCATCCCTGGAGCCACCGTCGACGTCGACGACGACCCCGGGACGGAGGAGCGCTGCGATCCCGTCACGTCGATGCGTCGGCGGAGCGGCCTCGACCATCGCGAGATACTGCTCGACATCCCCCCGATCGCAGTGCGACTGGGCGACCTCCTTGGCGAGTTGATGCTCGAGTGCTTCGATCTGGGTGGTGTTGGCCGCACTCCTCTCCTCCCTCTGGAACGCGGCAAACGACGACTGCAGGAGTTCCTGGGCGTGCTCCTCCTCGTAGTTCGCCACGAGGTTGGCCGTCATGTTGTAAGTGGGGCGAAAACTCGACTTCAGCTCGTGCGACCCGACCGAGGCGATCTCTGTGACCTGGCGAAACTTCACGAACGGCGAGTGCAGAACGACCCCGAATCCCTCCACGTCGATCCCCCGCCTCCCGGCGCGACCGGTCAGTTGGGTGTAGTCACCCGGCGCCAGCAGCTCATGAGACTCGCCGTTGAACTTGCTCAGGTTCTCGATGACCACCGACCGGGCCGGCATGTTGATCCCGAGGGCGAGGGTTTCGGTGGCGAAGACGGCCTTGACCAGGCCCCGCTTGAACAACTCCTCGACAGTCTCTTTGAAGGCGGGTACCAGACCGGCATGGTGGGCTGCCACACCACACTCCAGTGCGTACATCCACCGGTCGTAGCCGAGGACCGCCAGGTCGTCGTCACCGAGGTGGGCTGTGCTCTCCTCCGCAACCGCCCGAATCACCCGTCGTTCTTCGGCATCGGTGAGGCGGATGCCGGCATCGGCGAGACGCATCGCCGCCGCGTCACACCCCGACCGGGAGAAGATGAAGTAGATCGCCGGCAACATGCGGGAATTGGCCAGCTCTTCGATGACCTCCTGACGGCTCGGAGTCTTGAACCGATGACGACGTCCCCTCTCCAGTCCAAGCATGTGCTCCAGCCTCGGGTTGGGGCGACGCCTACCTTCCCTCTCGACGAACATCGGCAGAAAGTGCAACGTTCGTGCCCCGGAGCGCTCTTTGATCATGTACATCGACTCCAGAGGCACCGGTCGAATGTCGCTGGTCACGAGCCGGGTCGGGCCCCTACGCTCCGCAATCCACTCGGCGAACTGCTCGTTGTTGGAGATGGTCGCGGACAGACACACAAAGCGGACATGGGGAGGACAGTGGATGATGACCTCCTCCCACGCGGCGCCCCGAGAGCGGTCCTGGAGGTAGTGGGCCTCGTCGAGAATCACGGTGGAGACGTCCTCCAGCCGTTCCGGGTCGGCGTAGATCATGTTCCTGAGGACTTCGAGAGTCGCCACGATCACCGGTGCCTCAGGGTTGACGACGTTGTCCCCGGTCAGCAGACCTACCTCGCCATCGGGATATGCGGCTGACAGATCGTTGAACTTCTGGTTGGACAGGGCCTTGATCGGAGTCGTGTAGAACACTCTCGCTCCACCGGTGCGCCCCAGATAGGTGGCAGCCTCGGCGACCAGGGTCTTACCGGCGCCAGTCGGTGCGGTGACCACAACCGACATCCCCTCAGCGATCGCTTCGGCAGCCTCCAGCTGGAAGTCGTCAGGTGGGAACTCGTACTGCGCCCAAAACGCAGAGAGGCTCACTTCTTCAGGACCAGTCGGACGAGCCAGTAGGTGATCTCGTACATCAGGTACAGAGGGACTGCCAGGATCAGCAGGTTGAGGACGTCGCCGGTCGGGGTTATCAGGGCGGCCCCCACGACGACGAGCAGCACAGCCCAACGCCGCCCTTTCGCCATCTGCTCCGAAGTGATGATCCCTGCGGCGGCCGCTGCGAAGAGAAACACCGGGTAGAGAAACGCCAGCCCGAAGGCGAGCAGGAACCGGAGCACGAAGGCGTAGTAGTCACCGATGAGAAGGTCGTTCTGAACATCGGGGAAGATGCCAAGAAGGAAGGCAAGACCCCGTGGCAGGACGAAATAGCCAAACGTCACGCCTCCCAGGAAGAGCAGCACCAGCGCCGCAACAACGGGGAGCGCCCATTTGCGCTCCGTTCCGGTGAGCGCCGGATTGATGAACGCCCAGATCTGATAGAGGATCACAGGTGCGGCAAGCAGCACGCCTCCGAAAAGGGAGATCCTCATCAGGACTCCCCACTCCTCACCCGGTTTGAGAGCCTGGAAAGTGTTGTCTGGTGCCGCGTCGTAGAAGGGAGCCTCCAGGATGGTTCTCAGCTGATCGGCGAACACGAAGGCCACGATCGCACCAACGATCACAGCCGCCCCAAGTTTGACGATCCTCCAGCGAAGCTCCTCGATGTGGGCGAGGATGGATTGCGGGCTGTCAGTCACCAGTTGGCTCGCCACTGGGTGGATCCTCCTGCGATGAGTCCGGAGGCTCGGTCGACTCCGCCGAGAGCCGGTTCATCTCCTCGAGGTCACGCATGGCGTCCTCCGGCGTCGGACCGGAGAGCGGCTTCGGGCCCTTCCACTCCATCCCCTTACCGAGACTGCCCATCTCCTCGCCGATTTCCCGGAAGGGCTTCTTCACCTCATCGAGGGGTGCCTTCAGCTGCTGTCCGGCGTCTTTGAGGTCTGCGACCTCAGCTTCGAGGCCCGCGGTGATGTCGCGGGCAGCCTGTCGCAGCTCTGCGGTCCACTTGCCGATCTTTCGGGCCATCTCGGGGAGACGGGTCGGGCCGAGCACGACGAGTGCGAGCAAGGCAATGATGATGATCTCGCCCGTCTGGAGCATGTGCGGATGCTAAAGCCTGACTCCGTTCACATTGCAGTTGGGTGCGCCAACTGCCGCCCAAAACAAGGAGAAGGTGACGACCGCCCGATCGTCACCTTCTCGTGAGAGCACCGTCCCCCCGGCGCTCAACCCGTGCGTTTGGTCCTAGCCGGCCAACAGACGGAGCGGATCCGGCTCCGTCTCCAGGGCGGCCATGAATGCCTCGATCTCGGTCTCCGTGATCGGGTCCGGGTTCACGACCTCGAACTGAACACCAGTTGCAAGCAACACACTGACGACACGGGAGTTGGCAGGTCGTCGTTGCTCAGACGTGCAGCTCGGGCATGTGAAGCAGTAGTCACCCTCCCTACCACCCGGTCGCAGCTCCAGCGCCACGTCTCCAGGTGTCAGGTGAATATCGCCACAACGGTTGCACGTTGTCTTGATGGTGGTCATCTCTTGGTCTCCGGTCTCCGCATTGGGTAGACACCGAATCGGCAGGTGCCCGCCCAAACTGAAGGGCCCGGCCGTAGGTCGTTCGACCCTATGAGTAGATCGCGGCGAGATCGGAGGCGATTTCTCTCATCCGATCCCGGACCGCGTTTCCCTCCACCAAACTGGCGTCGGTTCCGAGACGGAGCAACAAACGTGCTGGTACCTCGGTGTCTGGCGAGTGAAAGCGGATCCGGGTGGACGTCTTGGTCTCTTTCACCACGTCCACGGGGTAGTACTCGAGAACCCAGAGTGCGGCAGGCTCGAGATCGATGAGACAGACGACATCATCTTCGGCGGGTGTGTATCCGACGCCCGGTTCCGGGACCTTCTTGGGTCTCTCGAAGGTGTCGTCGAGCACTTCGAGCTCCTTGATCCTGTCGATCCGAAATGTGCGCTGCCCGTCCACCATCCTGCAGTGGCCGATCACGTACCACCGCCCCAACGAGGCGAACACCGACCACGGCTCGATCTCCCTCTCGGTGGTCTCCTCCTTCGCCACCGAGCGATAGACGATTCGAACAACACGACCTTCGGTCGCCGCGTCCCGGAGCGCGCCAAGACTCTTGGATTCATCGATGACGTCGACTGCAAGGCTGGTGTCGGCGTCGGGCATCACCGCTTTGGTCAGCTTGCGCACCGCAGAGTCGAGGGCCGGACTGCCTTCTCCGGATCCGAGCACTGTCATCCCGGCGGCGAGGAGCCCCAAAGCCTCGGCCGGGGTCAAGCGCGGGGCTTTTGCGAAGAACTCGGCCGCGTCGATGACCACCTCGTCTTCGTCGAGGTACGCCTCCATGAGGTCTCCCGGGCCATATCCGGGCAAACCGCACACGAAGATCGTGTTGAGGTCCTTGGTGAGCTGGTCACGGCTGGCGTAGTCGAAACGCTCCATGACCTCGTCCACATCGACCGTCGACCGATCGAGGACGTACGGAATCAGAGCCAGGATCCTGGAGATTCGGGTGACAGTGCGTGGACTGGTCACTTGAGCTGCCCCACCGCGGCGTTGACCCGGTCCATGACTGCAGTACGCAACTCGGTCGGCTCGAGGACTTCCGCCGATGAGCCAAAACTGAGCAGCCACCCTATGAAAGCATCCTGGTTGGAGACGGTCACCTGCGTCGTCAGCTCGCCACCGGGTTCTGGAACTCCGAGGCTCCGCGCCGCCCACCACGCCACGTCGGCGTCGAACCGCACAACTGCGGTGACGGGCGGGTCGTACCCGGCCTCCCAGGGTTGAGCGTTTGCCGCCGCCCTGATGTCGAAGTTCCTCGGCTTCTCGAAGGCGCCAGCCCGGTCCCCGACCACGAGATCTGTGATCCGATCGACCCGATACATCCGTTCCCCCTCCGGTACCTCACCGACGAGATACCAGTGACCCCGGCGGTGGGCGATCCCGTAGGGCTTGACCGGGCGGAGGTGACCTCGATAAGTGAACTCGATCTCTCGGCGCTCGCTGACGGCACCGAAGAGATCGCCGAGTGTCTCCACCCCCGCCCCGAGATCGGCCGCCAGCGGCTCGATGCCCGCATCACGCTCGATCCCTCCCAGCTTGATGATCGCCCCGACCCCCGCCTCGGTGCCTCCGAGACGGACCATGCGAGCCGCAACCGACAGGGCGGCTCGCTCCTCTTGGCTCAACCCCGGATCAGGGATGGCGTACTTCTCCGGGTCGACCGTGTAGCCCTCGTCTATCTCCCAGGCATCGACCGCTTCGAGCTCGAGGGGGACGCCGAGACGTCGCAAGACCTGTTTGTCCCTCTCGAACATGCGATGAAACGCCTCGTCGGTCTGGTCGGCGTAGCCGTGAACCGTGTTTCTCACGTCATTGGAGGTCACCGGCACTGGCGACTCGAGGAGATATATCAACAGGTTGAGCACCCGCTCAACGACGTTCTGCATGCTGGAGACGTTATAGCCCCCAAACCACGAACCCGGGGTTGCACAGCCCACATTCGG